>JABEVE010000009.1 GCA_013044035.1 Burkholderiales bacterium | reverse complement strand
CTGTTCCTCTGTGAATTTGCTCTTCCTCATGTCCGCCATTCTCCTGAGTTGGCAGACTCCTGCTACTTCAGCTTGGTATGGCTGGCAGGGGGCAGGTCATACCGGCTGATGTATGTGGATATGGTGATCCTCGATGAAATGGGATACCTGCCCTTTACCCAGTCTGGTGGAGCGTTGCTGTTTCACCTGCTGTCCAAGCTGTATGAGCGCACCAGCGTGGTGATCACCACCAACCTGAGCTTCTCGGAGTGGGCCAATGTGTTTGGAGACCCAAAGATGACGACAGCGTTGCTGGACCGACTGACCCATCACTGTCACATCGTGGAGACTGGCAACGAAAGTTGGAGGTTCAAGCATTCCAGCGCGCTGGCGCCTCCATCACGCAAGATCAACAAAACCAAAACCCAGAAAGGAGACGACCAGGAAGTAGACTTATCCACAATCGAGTAGCCCAAAATACCTTTAACCGAGTGGCTCAGTATTCGATTGGAATCTGGCTCAGTTTGTCTCTGGAATCAACAGGCCGAATCTAAAAGGCATGGTGGCAGCGCAATAGCTCGGTCGGCGGTTCACAACTGGAAACGGTAATTGCGGCCGGTCTGATCTAGGCTTGAAGGCATGTCAAGGTGCCGTTCGACCATGCTCAAGCTGTTGCCACCACCCTTGTGCCGTCGGGCTGGCCTAGTCTTGGCCGCGACTCTGCTGCTTGCGGCCCAGGCACACGCCGTGGGGCTCAAACCGGGGCTGTGGGACTACAGCGTGCAAAGCTCCACCAACGGCGCGCCGCCGGTCGATCTGTCGCAGATGATGCATAACGTCTCCCCGGCGATCAAGGCCGAGATCGAGGCGCAGATGAAGGCGCGCGGCATGGCGATGAACCTGGGCAACCAGACCTTGCGCTTATGCCTGAGCCCGGCGTTTGTCGCGGCCAAGCGACCGCCGCTGCATCTGAGCGGACAGTGCACGATGCACTGGAGCCAGCCAACCCAGGATGACTGGGATTTCAGCTATGCCTGCACCGGGCCCACTTCCAGCGGCAAGGGCCATATCGTGCTCGCAAGCCCCACGGCGTACACGACGCAGTTCACTGCCGTCACCCCGCAAGGCACGGTATCCGGAACTTCCAAGGCGCATTGGGTGAGCGGCGACTGTGGCGGTGTGCCGCCGTTGCAGCCCGCGCCGTAAGCCGCACCCTGCGCCGGCCGTTCCAGCCCCCGGCGCACGCGCGGCATCCGGAGCGCCTTCAGCGCAAGAACCTGCGCAGGTCGATGTCGAGTCCGCCCAGCTGGCGCCGGCGCGTTGCGGTTTGGGCGGCGTCCGCGGCATCGAGCGCCGCCAGCGTGTCGATCAGCCGCGCCCAGGTGCCGGGCTGCTGGGGCAGCACGTCGCAATGCAGCAGCCATGCGCCGCGTTGCACAGCCAGCACCGGAAAGTTGTCCACCTCGCCATCGTCCAGGGTCTCGGCGGCTTCTTCCACGTCGATCCAGACGAAACGCGCCTGTGGATAATGCGTGGCCAGAGCCTCGAAGCTCGGCCGCCACTCCCGGCAGACCCCACACCACTGCGCGCACAGGCAGGCGACGATCAGCGCGGGCGAGGCGGTGTCCACAGCGAAGCCTCCGAAGTTTCAGCGCAGCGGTTTGAAGCGCAGGCGGTGCGGGCGGGCGCCTTCCTCGCCGAGGCGTTTCTTCTTGTCGGCCTCGTATTCCTGGTAGTTGCCGGAGAAGAAATTCCATTGCGAATCGCCCTCCGCCGCAAGGATGTGGGTGGCGATGCGGTCGAGGAACCAGCGGTCGTGGCTGATGACCATGATGCTGCCGGCGAACTCCAGCAGCGCGTCTTCCAGCGCGCGCAGGGTTTCCACGTCGAGGTCGTTGCTCGGCTCGTCGAGCAGCAGCAGGTTGCCGCCCGACAGCAGGGTCTTGGCCAGGTGCAGGCGCCCGCGCTCGCCGCCGGAGAGCTGGCCCACCAGCTTTTGCTGGTCGCCGCCCTTGAAATTGAAGCGCCCCAGGTAGGCGCGGCTGGCCATCTCGAACTTGCCCACGGTGATGATGTCGTGCCCGCCGCTCACGGCCTCCCACACGGTCTTGTCATTGGGCAGGGCGTCGCGGCTCTGGTCGACGAACGCCTGGCGCACCGTGGGGCCGATGACGACCTTGCCCGAGTCCGGCTGCTCGCGCCCGCTGAGCATGCGAAACAGCGTGGACTTGCCGGCGCCGTTCGGGCCGATGACGCCGACGATGGCGCCCGGCGGCACCGCGAAGCTCAGCTTGTCGATCAGCAGCCTGTCGCCATAGCTCTTGCTCACCTCGTGGAATTCCACCACCTGGTTGCCCAGGCGCTCGGCGAAGGGAATGAAAATCTCGTTGGTCTCGTTGCGCTTCTGGTATTCCTGGCTCGACAGTTCCTCGAACCGCGCCATGCGCGCCTTGCTCTTGGCCTGGCGCCCCTTGGGGTTCTGCCGCACCCATTCCAGCTCCTGTTTCATGGCCTTCATGTGGGCGTCCACCGCGCGCGACTCCTGCTCCAGCCTCGCCTCCTTCTGCTCCAGCCAGGTGCTGTAGTTGCCCTTCCACGGAATGCCGTGGCCGCGGTCGAGTTCCAGAATCCACTCGGCGGCGTTGTCGAGGAAGTAGCGGTCGTGGGTCACGGCCACCACGGTGCCGGGGAAGCGGTGCAGGAACTGCTCCAGCCAGTCCACGCTCTCGGCGTCGAGGTGGTTGGTGGGCTCGTCGAGCAGCAGCATGTCCGGGCGCGACAGCAGCAGCCGGCACAATGCCACGCGGCGCTTTTCGCCGCCAGACAAATCGCCCACGCGCGCGTCCCAGGGCGGCAGTCGCAGCGCGTCGGCGGCGATGTCCAGTTGCAGGTCGGTGTTGCTGCCCTCGCCGGTGGCGATGATGGCCTCCAACTGGGCCTGCTCCTCGGCCAGCTTGTCGAAATCGGCCTCGGGCTCGGCGTAAGCGGCGTAGACCTCATCCAGCCGCTTCTTGGCCGCCAGTACGCCACCCAGCCCGGCCTCCACCGCATCGCGCACGGTCTGGTCGGGGTCGAGTTCCGGCTCCTGCGGCAGGTAGCCCATGCGAATGCCGGGCATGGCGACGGCCTCGCCTTCAATGTCCTTGTCCACCCCGGCCATGATCTTCAGCACGGTGGATTTGCCCGAGCCATTCAATCCCAGCACGCCGATCTTGGCGCCCGGGAAGAAGCTCAGGGAAATATCTTTGAGAATGGAACGCTTCGGCGGAACGATCTTGCCGACGCGGTTCATCGTGAACACATATTGCGCCATGGTTTTCGTGGTCTGAGGTTATCTTGCCGACGGAGCCCGAAGGGGCTGCGGCTTCGGCACTCAGCTTAGCGGACTGGCCGAGGGCGGCAACAGGACCCGGCGCCATCAGCCGCCCGCGTCACGCGCCGGCGACTTTTCTGTGGAACCGAGAGTGCCAACCGCTGGTTCGTCAGCCCGTGCCCTCAGCCCTCCCGGCGCCAGGCGATGACCTCACTGCTTCTGGCCCTTCACCGCATGCCAGGCCGCCACACCGCCGGCCTCCGCCGCATGGCCCACGGCCAGGCCGACGTGCTTGGCTTCATGGCCCACGGCCAGCCCCACTTTCTTGCCCTCCTTGCCAACGTCCCGCACCACCGTGCCAACGGTGGTGCCCACCTTTTTCGCGCCTTGCGTCAGGCTGCTGTCGCTCGCCTGGGCCGGCAAATTGCTCAGCGCCGTGAGCACGATGAGACTGGCGCAGAGCTGGGCCGCGTAGGACTTTTTCGATCGAGATTGCATCTGGATTCTCCTGGTTCTTGACGTGCTGATTTGCGGGATGATTTCCGCTGCAGCAAGCATAAGCGCGAGGACGCGCCGACATCGCAAGATCGAGCGCGGAAAAAAGAAGCGGACCGAGGCCCGCTGGAAGTGCTGCTCGCTTGCTTGAGGAACACCCCGGAGCATGAGCGCCAGGGCGGATGAAGGCGGCGGCCCGTTACCGCCGCCAAGTGGCTGCAGTCCAGAGAGTCAGAACTGCGGCCAAATCGGGGCCGGCACTCAGCCCATTTCCACCGGGACGAAGATGCGGTTGCTGCCGCGCTGGATGAGGAGCGCCACGGTTTTGCCGGCTTTCTTCAGGATGCTGCGAACCTGGTCGATGTTGTCCACCGGCTTGCCATCCACCGCCAGCAGGATGTCGCCGGTTTGCACGCCGGCCTGTTCGGCAGGACCCGAGACACTCTCCA
The DNA here is from genome assembly GCA_013044035.1 of Burkholderiales bacterium. Lineage (GTDB taxonomy): Bacteria > Pseudomonadota > Gammaproteobacteria > Burkholderiales > Burkholderiaceae_C > Thiomonas_A. The sequence goes on along the minus strand of JABEVE010000009.1, from coordinate 69,459 downwards.
CCAGCAGCCCGTGGTGCACATCGGCCTGTTGCTCCTCGGCCGGCTTGAGTGGGCGCACGGCCAAGCCGAGGCCGTGGCCGCCCTCGGCGCTGCCACCGGCATCGGCCACCAGGGTGTTGCTGCTGAAGCTGCCCAGGGTGGCGGTGATGGTGGACTCGCGATGGTTGCTCCAGACGCCGAGCTTGACCGCCTGGCCCGGCCGCATCAGGCCGATCATCATCGGCAGATCAGCCGAGTCGTTCACCGGCTCGTTGTTGACGCTCAGGATGATGTCGCCGGCCTTCAGCCCCGCCTTGGCCGCCGGGCTGTCCTTGGCCACATTGGCGACCAGCGCACCGCGCGGCGTTTGCAGGCCGAAGGAGTTGGCCAGTTGCTGCGACACGGTCTGCACCGCGATGCCCAGCTTGGCGTGTTCCACATGGCCGCTCTGGATGATCTCCTTGGCCACCGTCACGGCCACATTGATCGGGATGGCGAAGGACAGACCCTCGAACGCCCCGGTCTGGGTGAAGATCTGCGAGTTGATGCCGACCACCTCGCCCTTGGTGTTGAACAGCGGGCCGCCCGAGTTTCCGGGGTTCACGGCCACGTCGGTTTGAATGAAGGGAACCATGTCGTCATCGGGCAGCGAGCGGCTCTTGGCGCTGACGATGCCCGAGGTCACGGTGTTGTAGAAGCCGTAGGGCGAACCGATGGCCAGCACCCAGTCGCCAGGCTCCAGGTTGGCCGGGTTGCCCACGCGGATCGTGGGCAGATTGGTGGCGGGAATTTTCACCACGGCGATGTCGGTCTTGGTGTCATAGCCCAGGACCTTGGCTTTGTAGCTGCGGTGGTCGGTGAGTGTCACCATCACCGACTTGGCGCCTTTCACGACGTGGGCATTGGTGAGGATGAGCCCGTCGGAGCTGATGATGAAGCCCGAGCCCAAGCCTTCGGTCGGCACCTCGCGCGGCTGCTGGTTCTGGAACTGCTGGAAGAACTGGAAAAAGGGCGAGTTGCGCAGTTGCGGCGGCACCTGCGACATGTCGGGTGCGTCGGTGCTCTTGGTTTCGCCGCGCACATTGATGTGCACCACCGTGGCGCCGAATTGCTTGACGATGGCGGCGAAATTCGGTCCGCCCACGGCAGCGGTCTGCATTGGCGCGCCTGGCGGGTTGTTGAACAGGGGCACTGTCTTGTTGTTGAGTTCCACATGGGCCGGAATGCCGGCATAGCTCATCTGGTAGGCCATGAAACCGCTGCCTCCGATGATGCCGGCGGCAACCAGGGCTGCCCACAGTTTTCTGGATTTCATGATGCACCTCCGTGAAGAAATCCGATGGAATCGAAATTGCGCTGTGGTGAATGATCCATGCACGAACTTAGGCCTGTCTTAAGTGACGGGGCGTGGTGTGGGGACAGACTCCGGACCACGACGCGCGGCCGGCGTGGCGATACATCTGCTGACATTTGCGCAGTCGGCACTGTCGCCATCGTGGAGGGCGACTCCGATATCGCCGGCACTGCATGCAGCAATGTTCGCTTCGATCTCGTGTGAAAACGCAGGGCCGCCCCGGGTTGGCTCATCTCCATGCTGGAGAGTCCGCTTGCGGACGACTGGGGGCGCTCGCAACCGGAACTTTGACCATGAACACCAAAACCACCACGCTGCACAAAACCCTGCTCGGCGCGTTCGCCCTGGGCACCCTGCTCGTTGCCACATCGGCACAAGCGCAAAGCCACTGGGAGCACGTGCATCCGCGACGCGACCAAATCCTCGACCGCACCCAGCATCTCAACCGTCGCATCATGCATGAGCGTCGCGAAGGCGAACTCACCGCGGCGCAGGCCCAGAACCTGCACACCCAGGTGCGACAGACCCGCCTGGAGCAACGCGCGATGGCCCAGACCAATGGCGGCTACATCACCAGGGTGCAACAAGCGGGCCTGAACCAGCAGCAAAACGCGATCAGCCGGAGGGTCGGGCCATGAGCCTCGCGCCCGGCCGCCCGAAGCGGGGCGAGCCCCTCCCGGAGGGGCCGCGCGCAGCGCGTGGGGAGCCCAGGCCGGACCTCGCGCCCGGCCGTCCGAAGCGGGGCGAGCCCCTCCCGGAGGGGCCGCGCGCAGCGCGTGGGGAGCCCAGGCCAGACCTCGCGCCCGGCCGTCCGAAGCGGGGCGAGCCCCTCCCGGAGGGGCCGCGCGCAGCGTCGTGTGCCTGGGCACGGTCCCTGCGCCTGGGTTTGCTGGGACTCACGACGACTGCGGTCTTGAGCGGCTGCTATGTCGCACCCCTGGCGCAGCCCGGGCCACCCGTCGCCGTGGTGGTGCGCCCTGCTCCGCATGGTTGCTGGCATCCCGGCTGGTGGGGCCCCTGGGGCTGGCATCCAGGACATTGGGGCCTGTGCCGCTGAAGTCGGCAGCAACGGCCATGTGCCATTCCATCAACCCATCACCATGCAGGCTGGGCCCGGTCTGCTGAAGGAACTTCCATGCGCTTCATTCTGCTTGCCGCGCTGCTTGCGGCCAGTCTCTCGGGTTGCATCGTCGTGCCGCCCCGCGCTGGCGTCTACATTCAGCCCTACGGCGTGTTTCAAGGCGGCTGGTATCACCGCTGGGGCGATGACGACGAACGGCGCTGAGCGTGCCAGACCGTTTGCTTGTGGCCCGTGTCGTGCGCTATGGTGTTTGCGTTGATTCAACTCCATGGCGCAGCGAGGCCCTGCATGCACTCACGCTCATGTGCTTCCAACCCGGCCCAGTGTGGGTCGGGCCTGCGGCGGCAGGTTCCCGCCGCGTTGGTGTGTGCGGTTTGCCTCATGGCGGCGCCACTCGCGCTGGCGCAGACACCGTTGGCGAACTGCGGCATCCAGCCTGCCGGTGTGCTGCAACTCGAAGCCACGGCGCATGCCGACGTCACGCCCGACCGCGCCGTGGTGGTGCTCGCTGCCGAGCGCCAGGGCAGCGATGTCGCCGTCCTGAACGCCGAAGTCACCAGGCTGCTCGACAGCGCGGTACAAACGGCACGCGCCACGCCGGGTGTGCAAGTGCAGACCGGCAACTTCCAGACCCAGCCACGCTACAAGGTGGTGGCCGGGCAGAGCCAGCAGGACGGTTGGAGCGTGCGTGCCCAAATCATGCTCAAGTCGGTGGATTTCGCCGCTGTCGGCCGCCTTGCCGGGAAGCTTGCGCAAAGCCTGCAAGTGCAAAGCACCGGCACCGAAATCTCGCCCGAGCTGCAGGCGCGAGAACTGACCAGGCTCACGCACCAGGCCATTGCCCAGTACCGCAACCAGGCCCAGGCCGCGGCGCGTGATTTCGGCTACGCCGGCTACGCGTTACGCGAGGTGAGCATCGGCAGCCTGCAAGGCGCCTCCCCGGCGCCCAGGCCCATGTTCCGCGCCATGGCCGCGGTGCCCCTGGGTGAGCAAGCGGTTCCGATCGAGGCTGGAGTGCAGGCCCTGGGCGTGACCGTGTCCGGCTCGGTGCAGTTGCAGCGCTGAGACTGGCCATGGACCACGCCGGCTTCCCCACGCCCCGCGCAAGCTAGGTCAGCATCATGTGCGAGTTGTTCGCCGTCAGCAGCGCCCGCCCGGCCCGGGTGCGCCTGCGCTTCGCCGAATTCGCCACCCATGGCGCCCCGGTCCACGGCGGCAACCCCGACGGCTGGGGCGCGGCGTATTTCGATGGCCCCGAGGCGCATGTGCTGCGCGAGCCGCTGCCGGCGGTGCGAAGCGCGTTCGCGCGCGTGCTGGAAGACCACGACTTCCACAGCCCTCTGGTGCTTGCCCATGTGCGCCGAGCATCGCGCGGACCGGTGGCGCTGGCCAACACCCAGCCGTTCTCGCGCGAGCTCGGTGGTCATCGCCATGTGTTCGCGCACAACGGCGATCTTCCCGATATCCAGTCGCGCTGGCCGCTCGAGGTGGATGGCGTGCGGGCATGTTGCCAACCGATCGGCCAAACCGATTCCGAGCATGTGTTCTGCCAGTTGCTGCGTCAACTCGCGCCGCTTTGGCTCGCGGCGAACGGCGTGCCCAGCGTGGCGGCCCGGCTCGACGTGGTGACGGCATTCGCCGCGCGGCTGCGTCCCATCGGCCCGGCCAATTTCCTCTACAGCGATGGCGACGTGTTGTTTGCCCACGCTCACCGCCGCCGCCAGGCCGATGACAGCATCCGCCCGCCCGGCCTGTACCAGTTGCGCCGCCGCGCGGCGGGCGTGCATCTGCAGGAAGCTGGCGGCCTGGAAGTTCATAGCCACCACCATGAGGTTCACGCCCTGACCCTGCTGGCGAGCGTGCCGTTGGGTGTGGGCCATTGGCAGCCGCTGACCGAGGGCCGGGTGCTGGCCCTGCGCGCCGGGGACGTCGTCGACAGCCGGGGCGGGGTGACGGCCTGACGCCGCGTCGCAGGGCCTGCGGGGGCATCGATGGCGTGATCCGGCCCCGCCGCGGCGGCTTGACCACACGCAAGTTCATGGGTTCGAGCATGTCGGACAATCCCTGTCTTGTGGCCGGTCGGATGACGGCTCAGCCCCACGCTCCATGCCCTGCTTGCCCATGCGCCGTCGTCTTCTCTGGTTCATTCTTGCCGTCATCGTCCTGGTGCCTGCGGGCATTTGGTTGCTCGACTGGTGGCGCGGACCGCTGGTGGCGGCTTATCGCGTCGAGCGCCGGCCGCTGGTGCAGGACGTGGTGGCCACGGGGCGCATCATCACGCCCTCACGCGTCAACATCGCCAGCGAAATCACCGGCGTGGTGATCAAGCGCCTGGTCGATCGTGGCGAGCGCGTCCAGCCCGGGCAAGTGCTGCTGGAGTTGCGCAGCGACCAGTCACGCGCGCAGCGGGCGCAGGCTCAGGCCGCGTTGCAGCAACTGCTCACGCAAACCCGGCCGCAGGCGCAGGCCGCCCTGGTGAATGCCGAGTCGACGTTGAAGCTGGCGCGCAGCGAGGAAACACGCGCCCGCGTCCAGGTGCAGCAAGGCGCGTTGTCGCAGCAGGCCTTGGAGCAGGCCGAGCAGGCCCGGGCTGCAGCCGCGGCCCAGGTGCGCAGTGCCCGCGCCGGTTGGGATGCAGTGCGCCCCGGTGGTGCGGCCGAATCGCAACTGCGCGCCGCGCTGACTGCCGCCGAGGCGGTGCAGGCGCGCAGCGTCATTCGCTCCGAAGTGGCCGGACAGGTGCTCACGCGCAGTGTGGAGGCGGGCGACACCATCACACCGGGGCAGGTGCTGTTCACCCTGGCACGCACTGGCAGCACGCAGGTGGCGTTGCCGGTGGACGAGCAGAACCTGGAGCATCTGGCACTCGGCCAGACCGCGAAATGCCTCACCGACGCGTATCCGAACCGCAGTTTCGGCGCGCGGCTCAGTTTCATCGCCCCGGCGGTGGACACCACCAGCGGCACCATCGAACTGCGCCTCACCGTGCCGCTGCCGCCCGACTGGCTGCGGCAGGACATGACCACGTCGTGCGACATCACCACCGGCCAGCGTGCCGAAGCGCTGGTAGTGCCGAACGATGCGCTGCGTGCCCAGTCAGGAGAGCACGCCCAGGTTCTGGTGCTGCGCGCGGGCCATGCCCGGGCGCAGGCCGTGACGCTCGGTCTGCAGGGGCTGGTGGCGAGCGAGGTGCTCTCGGGCCTGCAGGCCCGAGAGGTGGTGATCGACGACCCTCATGCGCAGCCCGGCCAGCGGGTGCGGGCGGTCTTGCAGGGCCTTCCCGTGGGTGGCGTGGGCAACGCTGGCGGCGGCCGCAATGAAGTGGCCGGCGCGCCGCGCTGAGCCGCTCGCCAAGCCACCAACGCCGACGCAAAGCCCATGGGACTGTCCTGGCGTATCGCCTACAACTTCCTGCGCGACGGGCGGGCGCAGACCCTGCTCATCATCGTCGGCGTCGCGGTGGGCGCTGCGGTCATCGTGTTCATCACCGCGCTGGTGGACGGGTTGCAGGGCAATATCGTGCAACGCACCCTCGGCACGCAGGCGCACATCGTCGTCAGCAGCCCGGACCTGCTGCCGCTGGCCCAGGCGGTGCCGCCCGGCACGGTCGATTTGCGCAGCACCGATGCACGCCCCCAGCGCCTGCGCTCGATCAACAACTGGCCTGGCGTGCTCGACGTGCTGCAGCAGCTCGATGGCGTGACGGCGGCCTCGCCGGTGGTCACCGGTCCGGCGTTCGCCCAGCGCGGCGCTGCGGTGCGTGCGGTGGCCGTCATCGGCATCGTGCCGCAGCGCTATGTGCAGGTCATTCCGGTGAACCAGGACATGGTGCAGGGGCGCTTCAACGTCGGTGCCAGCCAGATTCTCATCGGCAACCGGCTGGCGCAGGACCTCGGCCTGCGCGTGGGCGACAAGCTGCGGGTGCAGGGCGCATCCGGAGGCTCGCAGGTGTTCGACGTCGCCGGGGTGTTCTCGCTCGGCGTGCGCGACCTCGACCAGCGTTACGTCTACATGGGCTTGAAACCGGCGCAGGCGCTGCTGGGCCTGCCCGGCGGCGTCACCGAGATTGACCTCACCGTGCGCGACATCTTCAGCGCCGAGGCCATCGCCGCGCGCATCAACCGGCTCACCGGACTGAAGTCGGAGAGCTGGATGACGACCAACGGCCAGTTGCTCAATGCCCTCAAGTCGCAGACGCTTTCCAGCGCGCTGATCCGTTTTTTCGTCGCGCTCTCGGTGGCCTTCGGCATCGCCAGCGTGCTGGCGGTGAGCGTGGTGCAGCGCACGCGTGAAATCGGCATCCTGCGCGCCATGGGCGCCACGCGCGGACGCATTCTCGCCGTCTTCCTGTACGAAGGCGCTGCGGTCGGCTTCGCCGGCTCGGTGTTGGGCGCGGTGGCAGGTGCCGGCATGGTGTGGGTCTTCAACACCTATGGGCCGGCCTTGTTTTATGTGCCCGTGGCCTTGTCCTTGGTGATCGAGGCCGTGGTCCTGGCCACGCTCGCCGGCATCGCCGCCGCGGCCCTGCCGGCGATGCGCGCAGCCGGGCTCGATCCCGTGGTGGCGATCCGCTATGTCTGAACCCGTGCCGAGCAACCCCTTTACCGGCGACGTCGTCCCGGTGCTGCGCCTGGAGGGGCTGCGCAAGTCCTACCAGATCGGCACGCCGCTGGAGACCGAGGTCCTGCATGGCGTGGGCTTCACGCTGCGGCGCGGCGAGTTTGCCGCCCTGGTCGGACCTTCGGGTTCAGGCAAGACCACCCTGCTCAATCTCATCGGCCTGCTCGACGCCCCCACCGGTGGCGAACTGTTCCTGCAGGGCACGCCCACACGCGCGTTGGAGGACGCCGAGCGCACCGCGCTGCGCGGCCGCGCGATTGGCTTCGTGTTCCAGTTCCACCATCTGATCCAGGCCTTCGCGGTGCTCGACAACGTGCTCATGCCGGCCCTGGTGCAAGGCGTGCGCCGCAGCCGCGAACTGGAGGCGCAAGGGCTGGCGTTGCTCGACGCCGTGGGCCTGGCGGCGCATGCGCACAAGCGGCCGAACGAGTTGTCGGGTGGGCAGCAGCAGCGCGTGGCCATCGCCCGTGCCTTGCTCACGCGTCCGCCGCTGGTGCTGGCGGACGAGCCCACCGGCAACCTCGACACCCACAGTGCCGACGACGTGTTCGCGTTACTGCGCCGCTTCAACCACGCGTTCGGTTGCGCCGTGCTTGTCGTCACCCACGACCCGCGCCTGGCGCGGCGCTGCGACCGCATCCTCAACCTGGTGGACGGCATGATCGTGCGCGATCAGCCGGTGGCGCCGGGGTCGGCGCTGGAATCCGCGCAGCAACCCGCGATCACCTGAAGCGCTGCCAGCGCGCAAAACCCAGTCCTGCGCCAGTGCCCCGGCTGGCCCTAGTCCGGGGCGCTGCGGCGCAGCCGTTGCGGATCGAGCATCGCGGCGCGCAAGCCCAGCGCCTGCAAATCCGCAGGCAGATCGGCGTGGAGCAACAAGGCCGCGGCCGCGCGCGCGAGCGCAGGGGCGGTCTGGATGCCGTAGCCGCCCTGGCCCGCGAGCCAGAACAGGCCGGGCACATCCGGGTCGTGGCCGCAGACTGGCTCGCCATCGGCAACGAAGCTGCGCAGCCCCGCCCAGGTGCTGCGCGGGCGACGGATGGACAGCAGGGTGGCTTGTTCGATGGCCCAGATGCCGGTGGCGATGTCCAACTCCTCCGGCTGCACGTCCTGCGGCGCCATGGGGTCGGCATTGGCCGGCGAACCGAGCAGGGCGCCGGCGTCAGGCTTGAAGTAGAAGCGCTCGAAGGCGTCGATCACCGCCGGCCAGGCGTGGCAGTCCAGGCCTGCAGGCGGATCGAAGATAAACGCGCTGCGGCGCCGCGGCTGCAGGCCGATGGGTTGCGCACCGGCAAGCTGCCCCACCATGTCAGCCCAGGCGCCGGCGGCGTTCACCACGATGTCCGCCGAGAACGGGCCCGCGCTGCTGCGAATCTGCCACCCCCCGTCGGTGCGGCTGCACCCGAGCACGTCCGCGTCGGTGTGGATCCTGGCACCCGCCCGTCGTGCGCTGCGCAGGAAGCCCTGCAGGATGGCGTCCACATCCATGTCCAGCGCCTGAGACTCGAACACGCCGCCCGCCAGCCCCTCCGGGCGCAACACCGGGCAGCGTTGCAGGCATTGCGCGGGCGACAGCCGTTGCACCGTCACGCCACTGGCGCGCGTTTCTTGCTCCAGCGCGTCCAGCCGGTTTGTCGCGGCCGTCGGGCCGATGTCGTCGCTCGCCCAGGCCACATGCAAGGCGCCCCGCGGGGTGAGCAGCGGGTGCTCGGCGAAACCCGTGGGCGGGCTGGTGTAGAACGCGCCACTGCCTCGCGTGAGGGCGCGGATGCCCGGTGGCCCGTAAGACGGCATGTAGAGCGCAGCCGAGCGGCCGGTGGCATGCGTGCCACATTGCGCCTCGCGTTCCAGCAGGGTCACGCTCAAGCCCGGCTGCACGGCCAGCGTGCTCGCCAGCGAGGCGCCGGCGATGCCACCTCCCACCACCAGCACGCGGGTTGCGCGCTCCATGCCGCTGCGCCCTCAGGCGGCAACTGGCGCCGCGGGCTTGGGCTTGGCTGGCGGCGTTTGCAAATCCGGCAGGAAGGTGGCGAGCAGACCGATCAGCGGCAAGAAGGAGCACACCTTGTAGACGCCGACGATGCCGATCACATCCGCCAGTTGGCCCAGTGCCGCCGCGCCGATACCCCCCAGACCGAAGGCCAGGCCGAAGAACAGGCCCGACACCGCGCCGACCTTGCCCGGCATCAACTCCTGCGCGTACACCACCATGGCCGGGAAGGCCGAGGCCAGCACGAAGCCGATGATGGCGGTGAGGACAGCTGACACTTCCAGACCGGCATAGGGCAGGGCCAGGGTGAAGGGCGCCACGCCGAGGATGGACGCCCAGATCACGCGCTTGCGGCCGATGCGGTCGCCGATCGGGCCGCCCAGCAGGGTTCCGGCAGCCACGGCGGCGAGGAAGATGAACAGGTGCAGTTGACCGTCTCGCACGCTGATGCCGAAGCGGTGCTGCAGGTAGAAGATCAGGTAGGTGTTGATCGACGCCAGGTAAAAAAACTTGGAGAACACCAGCGCCATGAGCACCGCCATGGTCTTGCGAACCAGACCTGGCGGATGGGCCTGCGCCGGTGCCGCGGAGGGCCTGCGTCTGCCTGGGCGCATCTGGTGCGCCGACCAGCGGCCGACGAAAGCCAGCACGACCATGGCCAGCAGCGCGGCGGCTGAAAACCAGGCGATGCTGCCTTGCCCGTGCGGCATGATGAACGCCGCGGCCAGCAGCGGCCCGATGGCGGTGCCGGCGTTGCCGCCGACCTGAAAGATCGATTGCGCCAGGCCATGCTGGCCGCCCGATGCCATACGCGCCACGCGCGACGATTCCGGGTGGAAGATGGACGAGCCCATCCCCACGCAGGCCGCCGCCGCCAGGACATGCGGAAAGCTGTCGGCACGTGACAGCAGCAGCAGGCCGACGAAGGTGAAGCCCATGCCGATGGACAGGGAATAGGGGTGCGGCTTGCGGTCGGTGTACATCCCCACCAGCGGTTGCAGGATGGATGCAGTGATCTGGTAGGTGAGGGTGATGAGTCCGATCTGGGCGAAGTTCAGGTGCAGCCCTGCCTTGAACAGCGGGTAGATGGCCAGCATCAGCGACTGCATCATGTCGTTGAGCATGTGCGAGAAGCTGATGGCGCCGAGCACGGGATAGCGCGTGCCTTCGGCAGCACTGGCCGTGGGGGCCAGCGCAGAGGATGGAGTGGACATGACGGGGCGGGTTGGCAAGGCGCCAACAATTGCGGCGCAGAGCAAAACTGTACGCCTGGATGTGTTTTTTTGCAGCGCCGCGAAACGCCCCGCACCGCGCGCGCTCAAGGCCTGGGCGGCGCAGGGCCGTGTTGCCGCGCGCTTGCGGTGCAGGCCACCACGGCGCGGACGGCGCCTCGCAAGGACTCCGCCCAGACCCCGGCGCGGGTGTGGCAAGAGCGTGAACAGGCCCTAGCCCATGGCGGGTTTTGCGTCCGTGGCTGACGTCCTGGCTTGTGTGCTGGCCTGGGTACGGCCCTGCGCGGGCGCTGCCATGCTGAAGACCTGGCTGTAGCCGATGAAAAGGCCCAGGCCGATGAGCCCGACGGTGAGAACGGCGAGGATGAAAATGAGGAGCTTGCTGCCCATGGTGCTGCCTGCGGTAGTGGGTCGACCCAGGCTAGTTGCGGCCCCTCACGAGGTCAAGCCGGGGACAAACCTCGTCACACATGAAACGCTTCGCTGCGCCGTCATGCACCTTGGCTGGCAGGAATGGCGCCATAGGCCAGGCGCAGACGTTCGAGCGCCGCGTCGCGCGTGATGGTGTAGTTCTGCGACCCGGCGCAGGCAATCTTGCACGCACCCATCACATTGCCCAGCTTGCAGGCGTCGGCCAGGCTCCAGCCCTGCTCCAGCGCCCACAGCAGCCCGCCGCGAAAGGCGTCGCCGCAGCCGGTGGGGTCGACCCTGGCGCTGGCCTCCAGGCCAGCCACCTGCACGCAGGTTCCGGTCTCGTACACCGTGCAACCTTCGGCGCCCTGGGTCACCACCAGGCCGCGCAACTGTACGGCCATGTCCTGCAGGCTCCGCCCGGTGCGCTCCACCAGCATGGCGGCTTCGTAGTCATTCACCGCCACCCACGCGGCCTGGGCGATGAAGGCGCGCAGTTCGGCGCCGTCGAACATCGGCAGGCCCTGGCCGGGGTCGAAGACGAAAGGCAGGGCGCGTGCGGCCAATTGTGCGGCATGGTCGAGCATGGCCTGGCGGCCGTCGGGAGCGACGATGCCCAGGCGCAGGCTTGTGTCGGCAGGGACCGTCTGTTCATGTGCCTGGCTCATTGCCCCGGGGTGGAACGCGGTGATCTGGTTGTTGTCGCGGTCGGTGATGATGTGGGCTTGCGCCGTGTGGCTGCCGGCGACCACGCGCACATGTTCGCGCGAGATGCCGAGGCGGTCGAGGCGAACCTCGTAGTCCACCCCATCCTCGCCCAAAGCGGCCAGGATGACGGGTTCGCCACCCAGTTGCTTCATGCCGTAGGCGATGTTGCCGGCGCAGCCGCCGAACTCGCGCCGCAAGGTCGGCACGAGGAACGCCACGTTGAGCATGTGCACCTTGTCGGGCAGGATGTGCTCGGCGAAGCGGCCGGGAAAATCGGTGATGGTGTCGAAGGCGAGTGAACCGCAGATGAGGCTGGACATGGTCAGAAGCGGGTTGAGCGAACGGGAAACCCAGCACTGTAGCGGGGCAGCGCCATGGCGCGCGCTCGGCGCCACCCATGGTCCGCTTTCCGACCTTCCCGGCACTCGTCCACTCCTGGTTTGCCCGGCTGCGGCGTCACTGGCTATGCTGAATCATCCTTCGAGCTTCCCGCCTTGTTTTCCCACCCTGTTTGCTGCCAGTGCCGCCATGACCACCGACCCGTCCTCGTCCATCCTCGCCCTCGACCAGGGAACCTCCAGCACGCGTGCGATTGTTTTCGATCACGCTGGCGGTCTCGCCGCGGTGGCGCAGCGCGAGTTGCCGCAGAGCTATCCGCAGCCCGGCTGGGTGGAGCATGATGCGCGCCGCATCTGGGACGACCAACTCGCCACCGCGCGCGAGGCGCTGGCCGCGACGGATGCCGGACGCGTGGCCGCTCTGGGCATCACCAACCAGCGCGAAACCACGGTGCTGTGGGACCGCGCCAGCGGCGAGCCGCTGCATCCGGCCATCGTCTGGCAGGACCGTCGCACCGCCGAGACCTGTGCCACGCTGCGCGCCCAGGGGCTGGAAGCCGAGGTGCGGGCGCGCACCGGCCTGCTGCTCAATCCCTATTTCTCCGGCACCAAGCTCCAATGGCTGCTCGATCACATTCCCGGCGCCAGGGCGCGGGCGCAGCGCGGCGAACTGGCATTCGGCACTATCGACAGTTGGCTGTTGTGGCTGCTGTCTGGCGGCGTTGCGGCATCCACCCGCGCCCAGGCCGTGCATGCCACCGATGTCAGCAACGCCAGCCGCACCCTGCTGTGGAATATCCACACGCAGCAATGGGACGACACCTTGCTGGCCGCGCTCGGCATTCCGCGTGAACTGCTGCCGCAGGTGCTGCCATCCAGCCATGTCTACGGCCATACGGCCCCGGGCTTGCTGCCGGCCGTGCTGCCCATCGGCGCGCTGGTCGGGGATCAGCAGGCCGCGTTGTTCGGCCAGGGCTGTGTGCGGCCCGGGCTGGCGAAAAACACCTACGGCACCGGCTGTTTTTTACTACTGCACACCGGCGGCACAGCGCTGGCCAGCGGCAACGGCTTGCTGACGACGGCCGCGGCGCAGATCGGCAGCGAGGTCACCCCGCACGGCGGGCCCGCGCGCGCCGCGCAATATGCCCTGGAGGGAAGCGTGTTCGTCGGCGGCGCGGTGGTGCAGTGGCTGCGGGACGGCCTCAACGCCATCCGCGCCAGCACCGAGGTCGAGCGGCTGGCGCAAAGCGTGCCCGACAGCGGCGGCGTGGTGTTCGTGCCCGCGTTCACCGGTCTGGGCGCGCCCTACTGGCGGGCCGATGCCACCGGCACCATCACCGGCCTGACGCGAGGCAGCACCGTGGCCCATGTGGCGCGGGCGGCGCTGGAGAGCATAGCCTTCCAGAGCGCCGCGTTGCTGCAGGCCATGAACGCCGACATGCGTGCTGCGGGTGCCGGGGAAACGCCGGGCGACCTCCGGAATCTCGTGACCGAATTGCGCGTGGACGGCGGCGCCAGCGCCAACGACTTGCTGATGCAATTCCAGGCGGACCTGCTCGGCATCCCGGTGGTGCGCCCGCAGGTGCTGGAGACCACCGCCCTCGGCGCCGCGCTCCTGGCCGGGCTGAGCTGCGGGGTCTACAGCAGTTGGGCCGAGATCGAGGCGCAGCCGCGCGACAGCCGCCGCTTCCTGCCGCGCATGTCGGCGTCGCAGGCGGCGTCACGCCAGCAGTCCTGGGAGCACGCCGTGCGCAAGGCACTGGCGGCTTGAGGCATCTTCACTGCAGCACGGCCAGCGCCGCGGCGTAGTTTGGTTCCTGGCCGATTTCGGGCACCAGCTCGGAATGCAGCACCTTGTCATGCTCGTCCAGCACCACCACGGCGCGTGCCGTCACACCCGTCAGCGGGCCGGTCGCGATTTTCACGCCATAGGCCTGCATGAAATCGGGATTGCGAAAGGTGGACAGGGTGACGACGTTGTTCAACCCCTCGACGCTGCAAAAGCGGCTGGCGCTGAACGGCAGGTCGGCCGAGATCACCAGCACCACGGTGTTGTTCAGCTTGCTCGCATCGGCATTGAAATGCCGGGTCGACTGCGCACAGGTGGGCGTATCCAGCGAGGGGACGATGTTGAGCACCTTGCGCTTGCCGGCAAACGCATCGAGCCCGACGTCAGCCAGTTCCTTGTTGGTCAGCTTCAGCGCTGGCGCCTTGCTGCCCGGCTGTGGCAGATGGCCATCAACCTGGATGTGGGAACCGCGAAGGGTGACTTGAGCCATGATTACTCCTGAGTGCGTGATGTGTCGGGGATGGTGCCGGCACGGAACCGGCGCAGTGATGCGTGCTCGTCGTGCGCTCGCCGTTGCAGCCGGCGCAGCGAAACAACGCACAGATCCATGGTAGTCATGAGCCGCGCGTTGTGCCCGACCAGGGTCGGCTTGCGGCGGGAGCTGCAGAGACTTGAAGGCCCGACAACGACCAGGACAGACGCTGAGGAGAAGGATCCAACAAATCGTCGATCGGACTGATTCATGATGCAAACGAAGATTGATGGTCGGCTATGCCCCCAGCAGGCTGAGGCTGCAGCATCGGATTCAGCCCGATGGAGGCCGCATCGACGCGTTGGCGCTGGCGAGCAATTCCGGCTCCGCCTGGTTTCATGTTGCTTTCGCTCGATTCTGCCTTCAACTGCGACGTTCCACAGTCTGCCAAGCACATCGGCCTGACACCGCTCACGATGTTTGTTGCCCGCGAGGGCCGCACGGTGGCGGCACGACTCGGACGTGGTCTTCCATGCGTCGGTGCACATACCCAAGGAACTGCCATCCTCAAGGGTGGCCACTACGATGCCGACATGCCCGATGGTGGTTTCCCGCTCGTGATGCTGTCGGCTGACCGGTGGTTCAAGGCGTCCTGCGCTCGGTCTTGCCGACAGTCCTCTGGGCAGCAGACTGCGAAAGCTTTGCAAATCAACGGCGAGGCCGAAAGACCGACAGCGACCGAGATAACGGCGACCTCGTGTGGCGAGCATGCAGCCCGCATCCTCGTAAGAGCCGCTTCGCTCAACGCTTTCGATTGTAAGATCACAGCGGGCGGTCACCAGCACCTCGTTCCAATCGCCTTTCCGTGCACGCTCGGCACCAACGAGCGCCGGTGTCCTTGAGGACGTCGGTTCCGCTGTCGTCGGACGGAATCCCGGCAAGAGGGCTGTCGCGCGCAGCGTCGCCCCGGCCGGTGACGCGATTGCCGAGAAGGTGGCCATTGCTGCCGAACAGGCGGTGGCCGTCCCCTCTTCGATCCCGACGGAACTTGCGGCGGTAGTGCCGACAGTGGCGGCTGCCGCTTGGTTTGAGGGGGCTGGTCTGAAAGCCGGTCAACGAGCCTCCATGCATCGCGGCGAATTCGATAGCGTCCATGAACATTGCTCGCGAGTGTCAGAGCGCAACGTCCCGTTCGTCAGGGAACGCCGAAGGCTCGATACCGCTCCGCCAACCGCGGCGCCTGCGCTGCAAACGCTGCGAGTCCAGCGCTCGATACCGCCTCCAGCAGTTCGGCCCGTTCGACGCCGGGAGCGCAGACCACCTCGCCGAGAGCCAGGCCACACAGGCTCGCAGTCACCACGTCTTCAGGGGACATGCGTGGGATGGCGCTCAAGTCGATCCCCTGGCGCTGGTGGAACTCCGTGGCGACGACCCCGGGGCACAGTGCTTGCACACGCAGTCCGTAGGGCTTCAGTTCCTCATGCAGCACTTGCGACAGCGCAACGATGTGGGCAAGCGCGCCGGTGTAGACGGCTCGGCGAAGTGGGAGCTTTTCGAGTGACGCGGGACCACTGAACGCCAGCATGCCCGCGACGTTGATGATTGCTCCTGCCCCTCTGCTCGCCATCCCGGGCGCGGCTGCCCTCGCCAACATCGTCGGCGCTACAACCTTGACATGAAGGAGTTCATTCGCCTTCTCCGCTGGCAGTTCGGTAAAGGGCATGTAGTGCGCAACTCCGGCATTGTTGACAAGGAGTGAGAGTTCCTCGCCCGCGCACAGGTTGGCGACCACCTGAATACCCACATCGGTGCCGAGATCGGCTACGAGCGGGCGGACCACAACATCCGGCAATGCTGCAACGAGCTCATCGAGCCGGTCTCGACGTCGACCGACGACGATGAGGTCGTACCCATCAGAGCCCAGACGATGGGCAAAGGCGCGCCCGATGCCAGAGGACGCGCCCGTGACAAGCGCCAGCTTCCTGGACTGGCCGTGTGTCGATGCATTCACTTGCTCCTCCTTTCACGACCGAACCGTTGCCAGGAGCGCACGCGTCTCGGCGACAACTCGGCCTTGGAATTTCAGGTCGCGCACTAGCAAAGAGCCTTGCATAGGATTCCCGCGCTCGTCGAAGTAGACCCCGGTGGGCCCCGATGCGTTGGTCAGGATTCCCGTCAGCACGCGCGCAGCCCGCTTCGGCGTGCTCAGGATCTTCAGGAACGGCATCAGCAAAGGTACCAGCACGGGCACGACGGTCTTCACCAGCAGCCGCACGAACGCATTTGCATCGCGCGAGCCAAGACCGGTCGCCGGTGTCAAGCCAGGTTCGACCGCGTTGATGCGCAGGCGTGGCGTCTCCCGAGCCAATGCCATTGCAGCAGCGAGCACGCTTTGCTTGGACGTGGCGTAGGCATCCATGCCTGGCTTCGCAGAGCCGCCTGGCACCCACTCCCCCCGCACGCTTGCTTCGGCCGAGATGTAGCGTCCGCCTCGAAAGCCAGCCGCCGCTGCGGGCTTTCGCTCCGGATCCTCCACGGCAGAGGCCACGAAGAGAACATTCGCGCCATCGGGCAGATATGGCATGAGCGCCTCCGTCAACGCGAACGGGCCAAGGTGATTCGTCGCGTACGTCATATCCCAACCCAGTGCGTTCGTTGTCGCACGCAGTTGCATGACGCCTGCATTGTTCAACAGGCCGGTGATGGGAAGACCCAGCTTGAGGATTTCAGCGGCCGCGTTCCGGACGCTTAGGGGCTCGGAGACGTCGCACACGACGTGCAGGGCATGTCGACCTCGACGCTCGATGATCTTGCGCACGTCCTCGAGCTTGCGTCGGTCGCGACCAACGAGGATGACGGTACCGTGCTTCGCGAGCTCAAACGCTGTCGCTCGACCTATCCCCGACGTGGGACCGGTGATGACATACGTCTTCCGATCGGAAGGCTTGTCAGTCTGCCTGGCCATGGATAGGCTCTCCATCATGTTTGTCTAGTCACTCTTCTAAGGCGGAAAAAAGATCATGCGATGGCACGCCAAAGCACATCGAAGCCCACTTTGCAATGCTGCTCCGCCTGACCGGGGTCTTGGATCATGTGGTCGATGGTGGCATCGGCCACTGAGGTCATGATCGAGGCGAAGAACGGCATCGAAACGTTCCGCATGGATCCATGTGCTCGACATCGTTCCATCAATTCGGCCAACCCGGCCATGACGGTGTGGCCGGCAGCACGGCTCTGTGGCGTGATCTCATCGCACACACCGAGCAAGGTCAGGGCCCGCCGCCTTTCGGGATGTTCGGATCCCCAGCGCATCCAGTTGGACCAGGTGTGGAACAGCTGCCTGTGAAGCGATGCCCTTGCAGGCAGACCATCCACGGCAGAAGAGGCCATCCCCGATTTCAGTTCGAGATAGAGGTCGTTGAACAAATCGGTCTTCGTCTTGAAATATGTAAACAGCGAACCGTTTGAGACGCCCGCTTCCTGGGCGATCAGTGCCGTGGGGGCGCCTAGTCCCTGTGCGGCGATCACGCGCGTTGCCGCCGCAAGGATTGCATTGCGCTTGTCTTCACTTCGTGGACGTGCCATCTACCCAGTTTAATAAAGAGCGACTAACCAGTCAATTTAAGCTTGTCCAGTTCGTCGCTCCAGTCCTGCATCATCTTGCGGCGGGTGGCGATGAAGCGGGTGTGGTTGTACGTGGTGCCCAGGCTGGCGGTGTCTGTCAGGGGCATGGTGGGCTTCCAGGCGGTTTCTATCCCCTCGCTTTGGGAAATGCCACCGATTTACAGCCCCGTGTACCCCCGGCTGTCAACGCATCCCTGCGCACGGCCACGAATGAAAAAACGCCGCAAAGCCTTGATTTCTCTGAGCTTTGCGGCCTTCTATGCACACTAGCGAACTGTCTGTTGGTGGAGAGGAGGAGGATCGAACTCCCGACCTTCGCATTGCGAACGCGACGCTCTCCCAGCTGAGCTACCCCCCCAACGATCCTAGAATCATAGCCGAGCCGCAGCGGGCTTGGGGCGGCGGAACACCCAGCGGGATGGGCTCGAGGCTTCTGGGGCGTAGCGGTAGCCTTCGGCGTCGAAGGCCTTGAGGCGCTCGGGGTCGGCGATGCGGTGGATGATGGCGTAGCGGGCCATGAGGCCGCGGGCGCGCTTGGCGTAGAAACTGATGACCTTGTGCTGGCCGTTTTCGCTCTCCTGAAACACAGGCTGGATGACGGGTAGGGCGAGGGCCTTGGTGTCCACGGCGCCGAAGTATTCATCGGACGCCAGGTTGATCAGCACCCTGGAGGACTGCGTGCAGAGCTGATCGCGCAGGGTTTTGGCGATACGACTGCCCCAGTAGGCATAGAGGTTCGCACCCTTGGGGTTGGGCAGCTTGGTGCCCATTTCCAGCCGATAGGGTTGCATCAGATCCAGCGGGCGCAGGACGCCGTACAAGCCGCTGAGCAGGGCGATGTGGTCTTGCGCCCACTGCAGGTCTTTGGGTTTGAGGTGCGCGGCATCGAGGCCTTCGTAGACGTCGCCGTTGAAGGCGAGGATGGCAGGGCGGCTGTTGTCGGCGGTGAAGAGCTTGGACCATGCCGCATAGCGGTTGGCGTTGAGCGTGGCGAGCTTGTCGGAAATGCCCATCAGGCTGGCAAGCTCGGCCGGGCTTTGGCCGCGCAGCAGCTTGATCAACGCCGCGGACTGCGGAATGAATCGTGGCAGGGTGACGGGAAGCTCGGGTACCGGACTGGTGTAGTCCAGTGTCTTGGCGGGGGAGAGGACGATGAGCATGGGTCGTGGAGAGCGGCCGGCGCAGGGCGTGAGGCAGGGGCGATGCAAGCGCGGGACGGGGTGCGGCGACCGGGGCGGACGAGCCTGCCGTTGCAGGCGCGTCGTCAGGTCGCTGCAAGATCCTTCAGCAGCGCATCGCGCGTGGCTGGCGCGATGACTTGCCGCATATCGTAGTGGGGGTGATCGCAGCCGATGACGATGCCGGGGCCGGTTCGCATCACGGCCATCATCGCCGGGCCGAACTCGAAGCGCAGGAAGTGCACCGATGCGGTTTTTTCGGCGTTGTCGCGCTCCAGGTCTTCATCGGCGATGGCGTAGACACGCGGCTGCCCGGCAACCTCCACATACACCTTGCCTTCCACGCCGATGAGCTGGCCCAGCGCCACGCGGCGCTGTTCCACATCCGGATATTCGAGCAGCATGGTGGCCTTCCAGTTGTGGCCGTCGGGCACGAGGGGCGTGTAGGTCTGCAGTTCGTCCTGGATGCCCTGTTCCTCGAAGATTTTCTCGATGCGCAGCATCTCCTGCACCTGGTAGCGAATGGTGTGCTCGTCTTCGAACTGCAGGTTCATGAACTCGCCCAGGCGCACTGAACGCAGCAGGCGGTGGGGAATGATGTCGGCTCGCATCTGCTTGCGCGCCTTGGCATAGGCCTCGAGCGTCAGCAGACTGTCGCGGGTCAGGGTCATGGTTTGATCTCCGGTTGCGGTCCTGTCGTGCTTACAGCCCGTAGGCCATGCGCAGCAGGCTCAAAGGATGCACGAGTTTGGGTTGATGGGGTGAGCTGCCGGAGGCATCGCCGAGCTCGGCGATACCTTGCGCAATGTGGTGGCCGCCCAGCGGGCAGTCGGAGCTGATGAAGTCGGGCTGCGGCGCGGCCATGGATTTGAACACTGGCTTGCCGATTTTCATGGCGTCGGCATGGTGGGCCTTTTTCACGCCGTAGGTGCCGGCATGACCCGAGCAACGCTCGATGGTGGTGAGCTGCACCGCCACGCTCTGACCGATGAGCTTGAACAGATCCTCGGTCTTACGCCCCATGTTCTGCACCCGGCTGTGGCACGGAATCTGGTAAGACACCTTGCCCAGGGCCTGCTTGAAATCGGTCTTGAGCAGGCCGTCCTTGTGGCGGGCGACGAAGTATTCGAACGGATCCCACATCGCCTCCTGCACGGCCTTGACGTCGGAGTCAACCGGGTACATCAGCGGCAGCTCCTGCTTGAACATCAGTGTGCACGACGGCACGCCGGTGAGGATGGCGTAGCCGGCATGGGCGTACTTGGCCAACACGGGAATGTTGGCTTCCTTGGCACGGGCCACACCGTCGAGATCGCCCAGTTCCAGCTTGGGCATGCCGCAGCATTGCTCCTTGTTCACCAGCTCGTAGGCAATGCCGTTGTGCTCCAGCACCTTGAGCAGATCGAGGCCGATGCCGGGCTCGTTGGCGTTGATGAAGCAGGTGGAGAAAACGGCGACTTTGCCCGGCGTGCGTTCGCCGTCGATTGCCGACGTGGCCGTAGCCCTGGGCGCTGCCGAACGGAATTTCTTGCTTGCCAGATCCGGCAGCCAGGCCTTGCGGTCCACCCCCAAGGTGTTCTCCAGCAGGGCTCGGGTCGCTGGCAGCTTGTTCACGGCGTTGGCCACCTGAACGACCACCGGAATGCCGGCCAGCTTGCCGTGCACATCGGTCGATGCGAGGAACTGGTTGGCTTTGGACACCTGGCCCTGCTTGAACTGAATGGCCTTGGCGCGCAGCATGGTGTGGGGGAAGTCGAGGTTCCACGGATGCGGCGGCACATAAGGACATTTGGTCATGTAGCACAAGTCGCAGATGTAGCACTGGTCCACCACCTTCCAGAAGTCCTGCTTGTCCACGCCGTCGACCTCGCCGGTGCTGCTGTCGTCCACCAGGTCGAACAAGGTGGGGAAGGACTGGCACAACGAAACACAGCGTCTGCACCCGTGGCAGATGTCGAAGATGCGCTCCAGCTCGTGCATGCAGTCTTGCTCGTCGTAGAACTTGGGGTTCAGCCAATCGAGCGGATGCCGGGTGGGGGCTTCGAGATTGCCTTCGTGCGTGGACATGGTTCATGCCTCGTGTGGTCTGAAACGGTGGTGTCGCGCGGCCATTTTCCCAGGGTGGATGCGGGCTTGCCGCAGCACGGCTGGAACGAGCAGGCCAGAATGTGCCACGGCAGCGCGAGGCTGCCGTGGGTGGATGTGAAGCAGGCCGGGAAGCGGCTCAGTCGCTCAGCGCATCCAAGGCCTTCTGGTAGCGGTTGGCGTGCGAACGCTCGGCCTTGGCCAGGGTGGAGAACCAGTCGGCGATTTCGTCGAACCCTTCATCGCGGGCGGTTTTGGCCATGCCCGGATACATGTCGGTGTACTCGTGGGTTTCGCCGGCCACGGCGGCTTTCAGATTGTCACGCGTGGGGCCAATGGGCAGGCCGGTGGCCGGATCGCCCACGGCTTCGAGGAATTCGAGATGGCCATGCGCGTGCCCGGTTTCCCCCTCGGCGGTGGAGCGAAACAGCGCCGAAACATCATTCTGGCCTTCCACGTCGGCCTTGTTGGCGAAGTACAGGTAACGGCGGTTGGCCATGGACTCGCCGGCGAAGGCGTCCTTCAAGTTTTGCTCGGTTTTCGAGCCTTTGAGTGATGACATCGTTTTCTCCTAGGGTGCAGACGCTGAACACGATCTTGCCGCTGCACGCGGCACCCGCGAATTTAGGGGGCGAGCAGCACGCTGTCCAATGCTGCTTTGCAATCCCGGTCATAGGGCTTCGCTATCTGCAAGCCACAAGGCAGGCTCAGCGATGAAGGGGCGCCACCGGAGGCTGGTCAATGCATGCGATCGCCTCGGGACAGGTTTCCAAGACTGGTTTTAAGATCTGCGCTCATTCCAGCTCGCAATCGCCATGCCATCTTTCGCAGCCGAATCCGGCATCGACACCTCAGCACCATCCCGACAGTCGCAGACCCTGGCCTTCATCGGTCTGGGGGCGATGGGCTGGGCCATGTGCGAGCATTTGCAGCGCGCCGGCCATGCGTTGCGCGTGCACGCGCGCGATGCGGCCAAGCGCGAGCGCGCCGCGCAGGCCGGCATGGTCGTGTGCAATTCCCCCGCCGAAGCGGCGCAGGGCGCGGCTTTCATCTTCAGCAACGTCACCGCCACGGCCGATGTGGAGCAGGTGCTCATCGGGCCGCAGGGGGCCATGCAGGGCGCCCGGCCAGGCGTCGTCTGCATCGACCACAGCACCATCGCCCCGGCGGGCGCACGGCGCATCGGCGCGGTACTGGCCGAGCAGGATGTCGGTTTTCTCGATGCGCCCGTTTCAGGTGGCGAGAAAGGCGCGATCGAGGCCAGCCTGTCCATCATGGTCGGTGGCGAGGCAGCCACCTTCACGCTTGCCTTGCCGCTGCTGCGCCTGCTCGGCCGCACCATCACCCATATCGGCCCGGTGGGCAGTGGGCAGGTGACGAAACTGTGCAACCAGATCGTGCAGGTCATCAACATCGAAGGCATCGCCGAGGCCCTGCGTTTCGCCCAGGCCGAGGGCGCCGACCTGCAGCGCGTGCTCGCCGCCATCTCCGCTGGCCTGGCCGGCAGCCGCATGCTGGATTGGATGGGTCCGAAAATGGTCGCGCACGATTTTGCCCCTGGCATCCAGGCCCGGCTGCATGCCAAGGACTTCGGCCTCGCTGCCGCCATAGCGCAAGAAGCGGGCCTTCATCTCCCGGCGTTACAGGTGGTGCGCCAGCAACTGGAGCAACTGATGGCGCTGGGCCTGGGTCAGGACGACATCAGCTCGCTGCTGTGCTTGCTGGAGCGCGGCAGCGACACAGATGGACGCCTGCGCGAACATGACGCCACTTGAACCAGGGGGACTGCGGGGCATCGAAAGAGTGTCCAATCCAGGAAGGGGCAACGCCCCGAACATCAACGACAGCACGAGGACAACATGCACAAAGGTCTGGTTTTGGTTTGCATCGTGACGGCTGGTTTATTGGCTGGGTGTGGGGGTGGCGGTGGGGGCGGGAACGCAGGTCCGTCTGCTCCGCCAAACCCGGCTTCTGGCGGATCAGTTCTGTCAATGACCGGAACAGTCAGTAACGGTTCCACCCCGGTGCCTAACAACACTGAAGTCACTGCGACCGACCCTTCGTCTGCAATAGTCTGCGCAGTTGCCTACACCGATAGCAATGGAAATTATGTGTTGCCCACATCGGGCTTGTCGACAACACCGGGCTGTACGAACCCGCCGAGCGTAGTCATGACGGCGCCGGCCATCAAGAATGCATCGGGCTCAGTTGCAACAAACACTTGTATCGTTGGGCCAAGTCCATGCAATTTGTCTCCGGCCACAACTGAGCAAATCCATCCCTTTGTAGGCACCTGGCACGCTACATACACGGGCGGCTCGTCAGGGAATTGCACCATCAGCGTGCTTTCAACCGGAGCAATACAGCAAGCCTCTTGTACACAAACTCTACCGAGTTCGCAGCAGTTCACCTTGAGCGGTGTACTTCAAACCAACGCCAGTACTCCAAATAACGGAACCTTTTCCGGAAACGCGCAGACAGGCGCGACATACAACGGCACGTTCGTGCTGAGTGGCGGGGGCGGTTCGGTGAACAACGGCACGTGGTCAAACAAAACAACTAACCCACCAACTAGCGGTACCTGGAGCGCAACTTTTCCCTAATCTGGCGGTTTTGAGTGCCCTGGGACCGTACTGTGTCGAGCCTGGACCTGCGCTGCCTTGAGATGTGACAAGGCCCGCTTTGTAGCGGGCCTTGTCACATCTGTTGCGCTGAACAGCAGGTGGGGTGGTTACCTCGTTCGTGTCAAGCCGCCAGCAATTGCCTGAGCACATACGGCAGGATGCCGCCGTGGTGGTAGTAGTCCACCTCGATCGGGGTGTCGATGCGCAGCTTCACCTTCACCCGCTGGTCCGGCTGTCCTGTGCGGCGGATCACCAGCGTGGCGTCCTGCTGGGGCTTGATGTTGTCGCCGAGTAGCACGTCGAAGGTTTCGCTCCCGCTCACGCCCAGGCTCTGCCAGGAGTCGTCACCCAGGAATTGCAGGGGCAGCACGCCCATGCCGATGAGGTTGGAGCGGTGGATGCGCTCGAAGCTGCGCGCCACCACGGCCTTCACCCCCAGCAACTGCGTGCCCTTGGCGGCCCAGTCGCGGCTGGAGCCGGTGCCGTATTCCTCGCCGGCCAGAATCACGGTGGGGGTGCCTTCGCGGATGTAGCGCATGGCGGCGTCGTAGATGAAGGTCTTTTCGCCGGAGGGCTGGAATACGGTCACGCCGCCTTCCTCGCGCGAGCCGTCGGCCGCGGGCGGAATCATCAGGTTCTTGATGCGTACATTGGCGAAGGTGCCGCGCATCATCACCTCGTGGTTGCCACGGCGCGAACCGTAGGAGTTGAAGTCGGCCTTGATCACGCCGTGCTCCTGCAGCCATTTGCCAGCGGGCGAGGTGTCCTTGATCGAGCCGGCCGGGGAGATGTGATCGGTGGTGATGGAGTCGCCGAACAGCGCCAGGGCGCGTGCGCCTTGCACGCTGGAGGGGGCCGCGGCTGGCGTCATGCCGAAGCCTTCGAAGAACGGCGGTTCGGCGATGTAGGTGCTGTCGGGCCAGTTGTAGACCTGCCCGGTGGACTTGGCGATCTGGTTCCACAGCTTGCCGGGCTTTTTGTCCACCAGGGCATAGTTGGCCTTGTAGGCCTTGGGATCGAGCGCCACCTTGAGCAGCTTGTCGACCTCGGCCGTGGTCGGCCAGATGTCGCCGAGGTACACCGGCTTGCCGCCTTTGCCGGTACCCACGGGCTCAGTCATCAGGTCACGGCTCACGGTGCCGGCGATGGCGTAGGCCACCACCAGCGGCGGCGAGGCCAGGAAGTTGGCCTTGATGTTCGGGTGGATGCGCGCCTCGAAGTTGCGGTTGCCCGAGAGCACCGCGGCGCACACCAGGTTGTTGGCGGTGATGGCCGCTTCGATGTCCGGGGCCAGAGGGCCGGCGTTGCCGATGCAGGTGGTACAGCCGTAGCCGGCAAGGTAAAAGCCCAGCTTTTCGAGGTAGGGCAAAAGACCCGCGCGCTCCAGATATTCGGTGACGACGCGCGAACCCGGGGCCAGCGAGGTCTTGATGTGCTTCTTCACCTTCAGGCCGCGTTCCACCGCCTTTTTCGCCAGCAGCCCGGCCGCCAGCAGCACGCTGGGGTTGGAGGTGTTGGTGCAGGAGGTTATGGCGGCGATGAGCACGTCGCCGTCGTGCAGTTCGGTGCCTTCGGTGGTCGTGGTCGATTGGCTCAAGCGCGCCGCCGGTTGGCTGAAGCCGCCTTGGTCCATGGGCGCGGAGAACAATTGGGCGTAGGTGGATTTCACCGCGCCGAGTTCGATGCGGTCCTGCGGCCGCTTTGGCCCGGCGAGCGACGGTGCGACGCTGGAGAGGTCGAGCGAGAGGGTGACGGAGTAGTCGATCTCTCCGGCCTTGGGCACGCCGTAGAGTTTTTGCGCCTTGAAGTAAGCCTCCAACGCCTCGATTTCGCTTTTGCTGCGACCAGTGCCCTTGAAGTAGGCCAGGGTCTTGTCGTCCACCGGGAAAAAGCCCATGGTGGCGCCGTACTCCGGGGCCATGTTGGCGATGGTGGCGCGGTCGGGCACGCTCAGGGAGGCCGTGCCTTCGCCGAAGAATTCGACGAACTTGCCCACCACTTTCGCCTTGCGCAGCATTTCGGTGACGGTGAGCACCAGGTCGGTGGCGGTGACGCCGCCGCGCAAAGCACCCTTGAGCTCCACGCCCACCACATCGGGCGTGAGGAAGTACACCGGCTGGCCGAGCATGCCGGCCTCGGCCTCGATGCCGCCCACGCCCCATCCGACCACGCCCACGCCGTTGATCATGGTGGTGTGGCTGTCGGTGCCCACCAGGGTGTCGGGGTAGTAGACATCGCCCTTGTCCTTGTGCACGCCGCGCGCCAGGTATTCCAGGTTGATCTGGTGGACGATACCGAAGCCCGGCGGCACGACGCCGAAGGTGTCGAACGCCTGCATGCCCCACTTCATGAACTGGTAGCGCTCGCGGTTACGTTGGAACTCCAGCTTCATGTTCAGGTCCAGTGCCTTGCCATTGCCGTAGTGGTCGATCATCACCGAGTGGTCAACGACGAGATCGACCGGCACCAGTGGTTCGATCGCCTTGGGGCTCTTGCCCATGGCGGCGGCCACGCTGCGCATGGCCGCGAGATCGGCCAGCAGCGGCACGCCGGTGAAGTCCTGCAGCACCACGCGGGCAACGACGAAAGGGATTTCATCGGTGCGCTGGGCGTTGGGCTTCCAGCCGGCGAGTTGTTGCACATGCTCGCGCCCGACGCGCTTGCCGTCGCAGTTGCGCAGCACCGACTCCAGCACGATGCGGACCGAGACCGGCAGGCGCGACACGTCCACGCCCAGCTCCTTGCCCAGCGCCGGGATGGAGTAGAACTTGCCGGCCTTGCCGCTGGCGGTCTTGAAGGTTTTGAGCGTGCGGGCGAAGGCATGCTTCGGGGGTTTCGCAGCGCTAGGGATCTTGGTGGTTTTGGTCGCGGTGGCCATGGCGAACTCCGGTGGGGTTTGGTGTGAGGCGGGTGGTCGGTGAAGATCGGCGCCGGTACGGCGCGAGGTGAGGCGAATCAGGGCGAATGAGGACAATCAGGGCGAATGGAAAGGCGGCTGAGCGCGCCGCAGTCGCGCGGTGCGGCTGCGGTCCATTCAGTCGGGGCAGTACAAGTCCACATAGCGGTGCACCGGCATGGCCGCGAGGCGGGCCGTGTCGAGCGACGCGTGCACGATGCGTTCCTGCTGCTTCGCGGCGAAACGGCGCGCCAGATTGGTGCGGAACTTGGCTTCGAGCAGGGGGATGCCGTCGGTGCGGCGGCGCTTGTGGCCGATGGGATAGTCCACCGCGACTTCGGGCAGCACCGTGCCGTCGTTCATCGTGACGGTCAACGCGTTGGCGATGGAGCGCTTGTCGGGGTCGTGGTAGTCGCGTGTGTACTGCGCGTCTTCGACACAACGGATCTTGTCGCGCAGGGTGTCGATGCGGGGGTCGGCGGCGACGCTGTCTTCGTAGTCGGATGCGGTGAGCCGGCCAAACAGCAGCGGCACAGCCACCATGTACTGGATGCAATGGTCGCGGTCAGCCGGGTTGTTCAGCGGACCCTGCTTGTCGATGATGCGGATGCAGGCTTCGTGGGTGCGGATGGTGATGGACGCGATGTCCTCGGCACGCTGGCCTGCGGCCTTGAGTTGCTGGTGCAGGGTCATCGCCGCTTCCACCGCGGTCTGGCTGTGGAATTCGGCGGGGAAGCTGATCTTGAACAACACGTTTTCCATCACATAGCTGCCGTAAGGGCGCTGGAACTTGAACGGCTGGCCGCGGAAGCTGACGTCGTAAAAGCCCCAGGTTTTGGCACTGAGCACCGAGGGATAGCCCATCTCGCCCGTCTTGGCGATGAGGGCCAGGCGCACACCGCGACTGGTGGCGTCGCCCGCGGCCCAGCTCTTGCGGCTGCCGGTGTTGGGGGCATGGCGGTAGGTGCGCAGGGATTGGCCGTCGACCCAGGCCAGCGACACGGCGTTGATGATCTCGTCGCGCGACAGGCCCAGCAGGCGCGCCACCACGGCGGTGGTGGCCACCTTGACCAGCACCACATGGTCCAGGCCTACCTTGTTGAAGCTGTTTTCCAGCGCGATCACGCCCTGGATTTCATGCGCCTGGATGATACCGTTGAGCACGTCGCGCATGGTGAGCGGCGCCTCACCATGCGCCACGGCGTTGCGGCTCAGCCAGTCGGCCACGGCGAGGATGCCGCCGAGGTTGTCGGACGGATGGCCCCATTCCGCTGCCAGCCAGGTGTCGTTGAAGTCCAGCCAGCGGATCATGGTGCCGATGTTGAACGCCGCCTGGATGGGGTCGAGCTGGTAAGGCGTGCCGGGAACCTTGGCGCCATGCGGCACAACGGTGCCGGGCACCACCGGTCCGAGCAGCTTGGTGCAGGCCGGGTACTCCAGCGCCTCCAGCCCGCAACCCAGAGTGTCGATCAGGCAGAGCCGCGCGGTTTCGAAGGCCACGCCGTCAAAGCGGGTCTGGTCGAGAACATAGTCGGCAATGTCGGCGAGGACCTGATCGGGAGCGGGGCGGGTGTTGGAGATGGCGGCAGACATGGAGCGGGGTGGATGTGGATGTGAAGTTACCGGTTGGCGACGATGGGGTTGCAGTCGTCAGCCAGGCGGGTCATGTTCCTCTTGTCGAAGAGCATGCTTTTGGCAGGAATCTGAATCATCACCAGACCGGCCTTGGCGTCGTCGAAGTGATAGGCGCCGGTGGTGGTGGGCTTGCGCGCGAGCAGGTAACGCCGCCCTTTCCAGGTGACGAGAATGGACTGGTTGTTCGTCCCTTCCTGCTTGATGTCCATGAACTCGTGCGAACCGCATTCCATGTGGCCCCACTTCATCTGGTATATGGGGTTCACGGCCTGATGCGCCGCTTCGGTGGCCGCAACCTGCTGTGCCTGTGTTGGGGCGGCGTGACTGCGGCCCAGCAGCGGCTTGGCTTCGGCTTCGGCAACTTCGGTGGCGTCAGCCTTGGACGAGATGCTGTGCAGCTTGGTGGTTTCACCGGCAGGATGCGACACCGGCTCGGCCGCCTGGATGGTGAGCAGGCACGATGAACCGGCCAGTGAAATGCCGCAGAGCCAGGGGGTGAGGCGGGATACGAACAGTGCGTGGGGCATGATGAAGTCTCCGAATCGCAGAAAAGCCGCGTTCGGCAGACTCAGGGGCGCTGCGCCAGCGGCACGAATGACAGATCGTCGGGACCAGTGTAATTCGCGCTCGGACGGATGATTTTGTTGTCCACCCGCTGCTCGATGACATGTGCGCTCCAGCCACTGGTGCGGGAAATCACGAATAGCGGCGTGAACATGGCCGTGGGTACGCCCATGAGCGAATAGCTCACGGCGCTGAACCAGTCGAGGTTGGGGAACATGTTTTTTTCGCGCCGCATCACCGCTTCCAGCCGCTCGGCTATGGCGAACAGCTTCATGTCGCCGGCAGCCATGCTCAGCCGTTGGGCAACGTTCTTGATGACCTCGTTGCGCGGGTCGGCGATGGTGTAGACCGGGTGGCCGAAGCCGATGACGACTTCCTTGGCCGCCACGCGCCGCACGATGTCGGCCTCGGCCTCATCCGGGTTGTCGTAGCGGTTCTGGGTGTCGAACGCGGCTTCGTTGGCGCCGCCATGCTTGGGGCCGCGCAGTGCGCCGATGGCACCGGCGATGCAGGAGTGAAAGTCGCTGCCGGTGCCGGCAATGACCCGTGCGGCGAACGTGGAGGCATTGAACTCATGCTCGGCGTACAGGTTGAGCGAGGTGTGCATCGCCCGCACCCAGGGCTCGGACGCCGGCTTGCCGTGCAAGAGATGCAGAAAATGGCCGGCGATGGAGTCGTCGTCGGTTTCCACCTCGATGCGTCGTCCGTTGTGGCTGTAGTGGTACCAGAGCAGCAGCATGGAGCCGAGGCTGGCCATGAGCCGGTCGGCCATGTCGCGCGCGCCTGGGATGCTGTGGTCATCCTTCTCCGGCAGCACGCAGCCCAGGGCCGACACGCCGCTGCGCATCACGTCCATCGGGTGACTGGAGGCCGGCAGCGCTTCCAGCACCGCGCGCACCTGCATGGGCACGCCGCGCAGGGCGCGCAGCTTGGTCTTGTAAGCGGCCAGTTCGGCCTTGTTGGGCAGCTTGCCGTGCACCAGCAGATGGGCGATTTCCTCGAATTCGCAGACGTCGGCCATGTCGAGAATGTCGTAGCCGCGGTAATGCAAGTCGTTGCCGGTGCGCCCGACGGTGCACAGCGCCGTGTTGCCGGCGACGACGCCGGAGAGGGCCACAGACTTCTTCGGCTTGGGCGTCGTGGACGGTGTGGCGGATGCTGCCTGGGCTTCGCTCATGCGGGTCTCCTGCGTTGATGGGGGCCGTGGTTTTGATGTCCCGGCTCGGTCGGGTTCATGCGTCGAGCCCGGCTCAGCCTAGCTCTTGGCTTGCTGGAACAAGGCATCCAGCCGGTGTTCATAGGCGTGGTAGCCAATGACTTCGTAGAGCTCGGCACGGGTCTGCATCTGGTTCACCACGGCTTGCTGCGTGCCGTCACGGCGGATGGCGCCATAAACGGTCTCAGCCGCCTTGTTCATCGCCCGGAAAGCCGACAACGGGTAGAGCGCCAGGCTGACGCCTGCGCTGCGCAACGCGTCGGTGGTGAAGAGCGGCGTGGCACCGAACTCGGTGATGTTGGCCAGCACCGGCACCTTCACCGCGTCGGCGAAGCGGCGATACTGGACGAGTTCGGTCATGGCTTCTGGGAAGATCATGTCGGCGCCGGCCTCGACGCAGGCCACGGCACGCTCGATCGCCGCGTCCAGTCCGTCCACAGCCAGCGCATCGGTGCGGGCCATGACGACGAAGGCCTCATCGGTGCGCGCGTCCACGGCGGCTTTGACGCGATCGGCCATTTCCGAGATGCTGACGATTTCCTTGCCAGGACGGTGGCCGCAGCGCTTGGCTCCGACCTGGTCTTCGATGTGCATGCCGGCAGCGCCGAACTTGATCAGACTTTGCACCGTGCGGGCGATGTTGAAGGCGCTCGGCCCGAACCCCGTGTCCACGTCCACCAGCAGCGGCAAGTCGCAGACATCGGTGATGCGGCGCACGTCGATGAGCACGTCGTCCAGCGTGTTGATGCCCAGATCGGGCATGCCCAGGGAGCCCGCCGCGACGCCGCCGCCCGACAGATAGATGGCATGAAACCCGGCGCGCTTCGCCAACAAGGCATGCTGAGCACAGGTCGCGCCAACCACCTGGAGCGGGCATTCTTTCCCCACGGCCTGACGCAGGCGCTGCCCGGGGCTGGTGGTCTTTGGGTTGCTGCTGAGGCTCGGCATGTTGTCTCCCGACCGGTTGGATGCAGGTTTTACAGCAGATGCTTCACGCCATCTTGTTCTTCCATCAACTCGGCCAGCGTCTTGTCGATGCAGGTCTGTGAGAAGGTGTCGATGGGCAGTCCCGCCACGCGGGTGTAGCTGCCGGGGGTGCAGGTCACGGGCACGCCGAACATGGTGCCTTCAGGAATACCGTAGGAGCCGTCGGACGCAATGCCCATGGTCACCCAGCGCCCATTCGTGCCGAGAAACCAGTCGTGCATGTGGTCGATGGCGGCATTGGCCGCCGAGGCCGCGGAACTCAGGCCACGGGCCTCGATGATGGCGGCACCGCGCTTGCCCACGGTGGGCAGGAACACATTGCGGTTCCAGTCGTCGTCGGCAATCATGTCCTTCACCGAGCGGCCGTCGATCGTGGCGAAGCGATAATCAGCATACATGGTGGGGGAGTGGTTGCCCCAGACGCAGAACTTCTCGATCGAGGCCACCGGCTTGCCCAGCTTGGCAGCGATTTGCGACAGGCCGCGGTTATGGTCCAGGCGCAGCATGGCGGTGAAATTCTGCTTCGGCAAATCGGGGGCCGACTTCATGGCGATGTAGGCGTTGGTGTTGGCCGGGTTGCCCACCACCAGCACGCGCACGTCGCGCTTGGCCGCGGCGTTCAGCGCCTTGCCTTGCGCGGTGAAGATCTGCGCATTGGCCGAA
This sequence comes from Burkholderiales bacterium, assembly GCA_013044035.1. Taxonomy (GTDB): domain Bacteria; phylum Pseudomonadota; class Gammaproteobacteria; order Burkholderiales; family Burkholderiaceae_C; genus Thiomonas_A. The sequence continues at coordinate 38,013 of JABEVE010000009.1, read as the reverse complement.
AGCAGGTCGCGCCGTTCCATGCCGGGGCCGCGTGGGCGTGCGCCCACCAGTAGGGCGGCGTCGATGTCCTTGAACGCGGTGTTCGGGTCGCCGTGGGCGCTCATGCCGGCCAGCAGCGGAAAGGCGCAATCCTCCAGCTCCATCATCACGCCTTGAAGCGCTTTCTGTGCCTTTTCGTCGGGAATTTCCAGCAGTTGCAAGATCACGGGCTGATCGTTGCCGAGCATTTCGCCCGAGGCGATGCGAAACAGCAGGGCGTAGCCGATCTGGCCGGCGGCGCCAGTGACGGCGACGCGCATGGGGGCTTTGGACATGGTGGACTCCGGTGAGGTGCGGAACTGAACTGTTGCAGCCAATGGCCGCAGAGTGTGAAGCATGCAAGCCCGGCGCTGACCATGCTTGATGCAGCTTGCATTAGACAGGCTGATGATGCGGTGCATCAAGAAGTTTAGGCGTCCAGCATGGGGGCGTCAATAAACATCTGTCATATATAAGATATCTATTAGGTCATGGTGGACAAGGTCGTGGTCGTGTGCTGCAATGCAGCGCATGGTCACCCCGATCCATTCCGGCAACGCTCCCTCGGCAACGGCCGCCACAGGCGTCAGTCCCGTCTTCAGCCCGCTCTACCAGCAGATCAAGGCGTTACTGACACGCAGTCTGCAAAGTGGCGAATGGAAGCCCGGCGAACTGATCCCGAGCGAGGCTGAACTGGCCTTGCGCTTCGGCGTCAGCCAGGGCACGGTGCGCAAGGCGATTGACGAACTTGCCGCTGAAAACCTGCTGCTGCGCCGCCAGGGACGCGGCACCTTCGTTTCCACCCACCACGAAGAGCAGGTCAAGTTCCGGTTCCTGCGCATGGTGCCCGACAGCGAGTCCGGCCAGGCGTTGCGCATGCAACGGCAGTTTCTCGAGTGCCATCGTATGCGCGCGGCGGCGGATGTGGCCCGATTGCTGGCCATCAAGCCTGGAGACATGGTGCTGGAGATCCGCCGCATCCTGCACATCGGCGGCGAGCCTCTGGTCTACGAGGACATTTATCTCCAAGGCGCTCCGTTTCGTGGTCTGACAGCCGAGCGTCTGGAACGTTACCAAGGGCCGCTCTACGCCCTGTTTGAATCCGAGTTCGGCACGCGCATGGTGCGGGCCGAGGAAAAAATCCGCGCCGTGAGCGCCGGCCCGCAAGAAGCCGAGCTACTCAAGGTTCCCGTGGGGCAGGCCTTGCTGTCGGTCGAGCGCCTCGCGTTCAGCTATGGCGACCAACCCGCAGAATTACGCCGGGGGCTGTACTCCACAGCGCATCATCACTACCGTAACGCGCTGAGTTGAGCTGACAAACAGGCGCAGAAATCCAGGGTTATTGCGGCGCAATAAACTCGTCATCCATCCGGTGGAGATCCAACAATCATGTCAACCGTTCACACACGAAAACGACCCGAATTCCGCAACATCAATATTTCCCAGATTGCCGGCTATAGGCTGCCGCTGGCTGGACTGGTGTCCATCCTGCACCGTGTCAGCGGAGCATTGATGTTTTTTTTGCTCCCCTTCACGCTCTGGATGCTCGACACCAGCCTGCGCTCCGAACAGAGCTATGCGCAACTCGCCCAATTTCTCGGCTTGTGGCCAGTCAAACTGCTGCTGCTGGTGCTGTTCTGGGCCCTGGCTCACCATCTGGCCGCCGGTGTCAGGCACCTGGTGATGGACGCGTTCCAGACCGTGAGCAAGGAGCAGGGACGCAAGCTGGCCGTGGCCACCTTCGCCGTCTCGTTGTTGGCGACCGCGGCTTTCGCGGCGCATCTGTTCGTGGGAGCTTGACATGGGCACACTACACAGCGGCTCGAAGGCGGGTTCATCCGTCCCGGACGAGAGGCGTCTCGCGCCAAGGGGGTTTCAATGAGTTCGACGAACTACGGCGCACACCGTCTGGTGGTGGGTGCGCATTACGGGTTCCGTGACTGGCTGGCGCAGCGTGTCACGGCCGTCGTGCTGGCGGTCTACACCCTGGTGCTGTTGGGGTATTTCATCTGGCCGGGGCCGCTGAACTACGCGCGCTGGCAGGCGCTGTATGCAGCGCAGTGGATGAAGCTGCTGAGTTTCGTCGCCGTGATCGCCCTGACCTACCACGTCTGGGTGGGGGTGCGCGACATCTGGATGGACTACATCAAGTCCGTGTCATTGCGCCTGTCGTTGCAGGTGCTCACCATCGTCTGGCTGGTGGCTTGTGCCGGCTGGGGCGTGCAAGTGTTGTGGAGGACTTGAGCATGGCGGTCAACAAACGCAAATTCGATGTGGTCATCGTTGGCGCCGGCGGCTCGGGGCTACGCTGTGCGCTGCAACTCGCGCGTGCCGGGCACGATGTGGCGGTGCTGTCCAAAGTGTTTCCCACGCGCTCGCACACCGTAGCGGCGCAGGGCGGCATCAGTGCCTCGCTCGGCAACATGAGCGAAGACCACTGGTACTGGCACATGTTCGACACGGTGAAGGGGTCAGACTACCTCGGCGACCAGGACGCCATCGAGTTCATGTGCCGCGAAGCGCCCAGCGCCGTGTACGAGTTGGAGCACATGGGCATGCCGTTCGACCGCAACCCCGACGGCACCATCTATCAGCGCCCTTTCGGCGGCCACACCGCCAACCTGGGCGAGAAGCCGGTGCAGCGCGCCTGCGCTGCTGCCGACCGCACGGGCCACGCCCTGCTGCACACGCTGTACCAGCAGAACGTCGCGGCGCGCACGCACTTTTTTGTCGAGTGGATGGCGCTGGACCTGATCCGCGACGCCGATGGCGATGTCCTCGGCGTGGTGGCGATGGAGATGGAAAGCGGCGAGGTCACCATCCTCGAAGCCAAGGCCACGGTGTTGGCCACGGGCGGAGCCGGGCGCATCTTTGCCGCGTCCACCAACGCCTACATCAACACCGGTGACGGGCTGGGCATGGCCGCACGCGCCGGCATTGCGCTGCAGGACATGGAGTTCTGGCAATTTCACCCCACCGGCGTGGCCGGGGCCGGCGTGCTCATCACCGAAGGTGTGCGCGGTGAGGGCGGCATCTTGCTCAACGCCAACGGCGAACGCTTCATGGAGCGCTACGCCCCGACCTACAAAGACCTGGCGCCGCGCGACTTCGTCTCGCGCTCGATGGACCAGGAGATCAAGGAAGGGCGTGGCGCCGGGCCGAACAAGGACTACGTTCTGCTCAAGCTCGACCATCTCGGCGCCGAGACCATCCACAAGCGCCTGCCGTCGATTGCCGAAATCGCGCTCAAGTTCGCCAATGTGGACTGCACCAAGGAACCCATTCCCGTGGTGCCCACCATCCATTACCAGATGGGTGGGGTGCCTGCCAATCTTCACAGCCAGGTTCTGACCGTGGGCGCCGACGGCAGTGAGCGCATCGTCGGAGGGCTTTACGCCATCGGCGAATGCTCCTGCGTCAGTGTGCATGGCGCCAACCGCCTGGGCACCAACTCCCTGCTCGACCTGGTGGTGTTCGGTCGCGCTGCGGGCAACCACATCGGCTCGAGCGACCTGCTCAAGCACAGCCACAAGCCGCTGCCGACGGACGCTGCCGATGCGTCGCTGGCGCGCCTGGCCAGGCTGGATGCATCCACCTCGGGCGAGTCCATCCAGCATGTCGCCAACGACATTCGCGCCAGCATGCAAAAGCATTGCGGCGTGTTTCGCACCTCCGAACTGTTGCGCGAGGGCGTCGGCGCCATCGGCGAGATCGCGCAGCGTGCCCAGAACATCCACCTCAAGGACAAATCCAAGGTGTTCAACACCGCGCGTGTCGAGGCCCTGGAGGTGGAAAACCTGATCGAGACGGCCAAGGCCACCATCGTCTCGGCCGAGGCGCGGCAGGAAAGCCGTGGCGCCCATTCGCATCGCGACCATCCCGAGCGTGACGACGTGAACTGGCTCAAGCACACGCTCTGGTTCAGCGAAGGCAACCGCCTGAGCTACCGCGCGGTGCAGATGAAGCCCCTCAGCGTCGACACCTTCAAACCCAAGGCGCGCACGTTCTGACGCGCGGCCAGGAGACCACCATGACACGCAAGATGAAGTTTTCCATCTACCGCTACGACCCGGACAAGGATGCCAAGCCGTACATGCAGGACTACGAGGTCGAGTTGCAGCACAACGACAAGATGCTGCTCGACGCGCTCATGCGCATCAAGTCCGACGTCGACGAGACCGTCGCTTTCCGCCGCTCCTGCCGAGAAGGCGTCTGCGGCTCCGACGGCATGAACATCAACGGCAAGAACGGCCTGAGTTGCACCACCAACCTGCTGACCTTGAAGGAGCCTGTGGTGCTCAAACCCCTGCCGGGACTCCCCGTCATTCGCGACCTGATCGTCGACATGACCCAGTTCTTCAACCAGTACCACTCGATCAAGCCCTACCTCATCAACGACACGCCGCCACCGGAAAAGGAGCGGCTGCAAAGTCCCGAGCAGCGCGAGGTGCTCGACGGGCTGTACGAATGCATCTTGTGCGCCAGTTGCTCCACCTCCTGCCCCAGCTTCTGGTGGAATCCGGATAAATTCGTCGGCCCTGCTGGCCTGCTGCAGGCTTACCGCTTCATTGCCGACAGCCGCGACGAAGCCACGAACGCTCGCCTGGACAATCTGGAAGATCCCTACCGCCTGTTTCGCTGCCACACCATCATGAACTGCGTCGATGTCTGCCCCAAGGGGCTCAACCCCACGCGCGCCATCGGCAATATCAAGGATTTGATGGTGCGTCGCGCCGTCTGAGCTTGCAGCCGTAGCCCATGCAGCCAGACGCCACGCCCATCGACGATGCCGCCTTGCGTCGCCTGCGATGGCGTGCCCGGCGGGGTCTGCTGGAAAACGATCTCATCCTCGGCCGGTTTTTCGAGCGCCACGCCAAAACGCTGCAGCCGGCCGACTGGCAAGCCTTGCAAGCCTTGCTCGAGCTCGATGACAACCTGCTACTGGACATGCTGCTGGGCCATGTCGAACCCACCCCAGATCAACTGGCGCCTGCGCAAATGCATGTTCTGCACTGGCTCAGGGCGGCTTGAAACTTGCTTGTACCTCTTGACCGCATGCACGAGATTGGGGCGCGACAAGCCCCGACACAGCACTCACTTTCCTTCATCCGGAGCTGCCTCATGATCCCATCCGATGTCAAAGCCACGCTGTCGTTCTCCGACGGCTCTCCCAGTGTCGAACTGCCCATCCACAAAGGCTCCGTGGGCCCGGATGTGATCGACATTCGCAAGCTGTATGCCCAGACCGGCAAGTTCACCTATGACCCGGGCTTTCTCTCCACCGCCTCGTGCAGCTCGGCCATCACCTACATCGACGGTGACAAGGGTGAGTTGCTCTACCGCGGCTATCCCATCGAGCAGATCGCGGTGCATTGCGACTACATGGAAACCTGCTACCTTATCCTCTACGGGGAACTGCCTGACGCCGCGCAGAAGCAAGATTTCCTGACCCGCGTCACCCAGCACACGATGGTCAATGAGCAGATGCAATTTTTTCTGCGCGGTTTCCGTCGTGATGCCCATCCGATGGCCGTGCTCACCGGGCTGGTGGGCGCGATGTCGGCGTTTTACCCCGATTCCATCAACGTCCATGATCCCGAGCAGCGCAATATTTCGGCCATCCGCCTGATTGCCAAAATGCCGACGCTGGTGGCGATGGCCTACAAGTACAACATGGGCCAGCCCTACATGTACCCGCAGAACAGGTTGAGCTACGCCGCCAACTTCATGCGCATGATGTGGGCCACGCCGTGCGAGGACTTCGAGCCCAACCCGGTGATCGAGCGCGCGCTCGACCGCATTTTCATTCTCCACGCCGACCACGAACAGAACGCCTCGACCTCCACGGTGCGGCTGTGCGCCTCGTCGGGGACCAACCCGTTTGCCGCCATTGCCGCTGGCGTGGCCTGTCTGTGGGGCCCGGCGCATGGCGGCGCCAACGAAGCCTGCCTGAACATGCTCGACGACATTCAGGCGCAGGGCGGGGTAGCCAGGATCGGCGAGTTCATCGCCAATGTCAAAGACAAGAATTCCTCGGTGCGGCTGATGGGTTTTGGCCACCGCGTGTACAAGAACTACGACCCGCGCGCCAAGCTCATGCGTGAAACCTGCCACGAAGTGCTCGACGCTCTGGGCTTGCACGACGACCCGTTGTTCAAGCTGGCCATGACCCTGGAAAAAATCGCCCTCGAAGACGACTACTTCATTCAGCGCAAGCTCTACCCCAATGTCGACTTCTACTCCGGCATCGTGCAAAAAGCCATCGGCGTGCCGGTCTCGCTGTTCACAGCTAATTTCGCCCTAGCGCGCACCGTGGGCTGGATCGCCCAGCTCAACGAAATGCTGACCGACCCGGAATACAAGATCGGCCGTCCGCGCCAATTGTTCACCGGCGCCGTCAAGCGCGACGTGGTGCCGCTCGCCCAACGCGGCTGACACGCCGGCGACCTCCCGCCCGCATGGCCGGGCGCAAGCCCGGGCGATGTTTGCCTGGGCTTTTTTATACCAGGATCAATCATCATCTTGTCACAGGATGATGGCGCAAGTATGGTGTATGGGCCCCGACGCTTGCGCACCAGTCTGCGTGGCCCCTTGCGGACTCGATGCCTGCCATGTCGACGCCCGGGAGCCTTGTTGTTGTGCTGCGCGGTGCGCATCTTCACCCACTTAAAATGGCAAGGTCTGGAAGGAATCTGGCATGTCACGCACGCTGTACGACAAACTCTGGGACGACCATGTGGTGGACGTCGAGGCCGACGGCACCACGCTGCTGTACATCGATCGGCATCTGGTACACGAAGTCACCAGCCCGCAGGCTTTCGAGGGGCTGCAACTGGCGCACCGCAAGGTCTGGCGCATCAGCGCCAACCTGGCCGTATCCGACCACAACGTCCCGACCACCGACCGCTCGGCCGGTATCGCCGATCCGATCTCGCGCCTGCAGATTGACACGCTGGACAAGAACTGCGACACCAACGGCATCACCCAGTTCAAGATGTCCGACCGGCGTCAGGGCATCGTCCACGTCATCGGCCCGGAACAGGGCGCCACGCTGCCGGGCATGACGGTGGTGTGCGGCGATTCCCACACCAGCACACACGGCGCTTTCGGCGCACTCGCCTTCGGCATCGGCACCAGCGAGGTGGAGCATGTGCTGGCGACGCAAACCCTGCTGGCGCGCAAGATGAAGAACATGCTGGTGCGCGTGAGCGGCGAGTTGCCGCGCGGCTGCACGGCGAAGGACTTGGCGCTGGCTGTGATCGGCGCCATCGGTACGGCGGGCGGCACCGGCAGCACCATCGAATTCGGTGGCGCGGTGGTGCGGCGCTTGAGCATGGAAGGACGCATGACCTTGTGCAACATGGCCATCGAAGCCGGTGCCCGCGCCGGTCTGGTAGCGGTGGATGACACCACCCTGCGCTATGTCAAGGGCCGCCCTTTCGCCCCCAGTGAGGTGGAGTGGAGGCAGGCCGAGGCGCACTGGCTCACCTTGCATTCCGACGCCGACGCGAGGTTCGACGTCACGGTGGACCTCGATGCCAGCCAGATTCGCCCGCAAGTGACCTGGGGCACATCGCCCGAGATGGTGGCCGACATCGACGCCCGCGTGCCCGACCCCGACAAGGAGAAGGACCCGGTCAAGCGCTCGGCCATGGAGCGCGCCCTCACGTACATGGGCCTGGAGCCGAACAAGCCACTGGCCGATATTTTTGTCGACAAGGTGTTCATCGGCTCGTGCACCAATTCCCGCATCGAAGACCTGCGCGATGCGGCGCGGGTGCTGGCCGGCAAGCGCATCGCCGCCAACATCAAGCTGGCGCTGGCCGTGCCCGGCTCCGGCCTGGTCAAGGCCCAGGCCGAGCATGAAGGGCTGGATCAGGTGTTCATGGCGGCCGGTTTCGAGTGGCGCGAGCCGGGTTGCTCCATGTGCCTGGCGATGAACGCCGACCGCCTCGAGCCCGGTGAGCGTTGCGCCTCCACCTCGAACCGCAACTTCGAAGGCCGGCAAGGGCAGGGCGGGCGTACCCACCTCGTCAGCCCGGCCATGGCCGCGGCGGCTGCCGTCGCCGGCCATTTCGTCGATGTGCGCAAACTCTGAATCCGAGTCCCTCTCATGCAAGCCTTCACCATTCATCAGGGGCTGGTCGTTCCCATCGACCGTGAAAACGTCGATACCGACGCCATCATTCCGAAGCAATTCCTCAAGTCCATTCGTCGCACCGGCTTCGGCCCCAACCTGTTCGACGAATGGCGCTATCTCGACCACGGCGAACCGGGTCAAGATCCCGCCATGCGCAAGCCCAACCCGGACTTCGTTCTCAACCAGCCGCGCTACAAGGGCGCGAGCGTCATGCTGGCGCGGCAGAACTTCGGCTGCGGCTCTTCGCGCGAGCATGCCCCCTGGGCCATCGAGCAATATGGCGTGCGCGCTGTCATCGCCCCCAGTTTCGCGGATATTTTTTTCAACAACAGCTTCAAGGCGGGGCTCTTGCCCATCGCCTTGGCCGAACAGGAAGTGGCCAAGCTGTTCGACGAGGTCTATGCCTTCGTCGGCTACCAGCTCATCGTGGACCTGCCGCGCCAGCGCGTGATCAAACCCGATGGCACCGAACTGCCGTTCGACATCACGCCTTTTCGCAAGCATTGCCTCGTCGGTGGCCTCGACGAAATCGGCCTGACCCTGCAAAAAGCCGCCAAGATTCGGGCCTTCGAAGTCGAGCGCATCGCCCGCATGCCCTGGCTGGCGCATCGCGTTCTCTGACCCCAACACTGGATCCACGCATGAAGATTGCAGTCCTGCCGGGAGACGGCATTGGCCCGGAAATCGTGGCCGAAGCGGTGAAGGTTCTCCAACGTCTGCAGGCGGACCAGCCCCTGGGCTTGCGTTTCGAGTTGGAGTTTGCCGACGTTGGCGGCACCGCCTACACCAACCATGGTCATCCCCTGCCCGAAGCCACCCTGGCGCTGGCAAAACAGGCCGACGCCGTGTTGTTCGGCGCCGTGGGCGATCCACGCTACGACGCGCTTGAACGCCATCTGCGCCCCGAGCAGGCCATCCTCGGTTTGCGCAAGAACCTCGGGCTGTTCGCCAACCTGCGTCCGGCCATTTTGTATGGCGAGCTCGCGGCAGCGTCCAGCCTCAAGCCCGAAGTCGTGTCCGGCCTGGACATCCTCATCGTGCGTGAACTCACCGGCGACATTTATTTTGGCCAACCGCGCGGTCGCCGCATCGCCGCCGACGGTCATTTTCCCGGCGCACCGGAGGCTTTCGACACGATGCGCTATAGCCGCCCGGAAATCGAGCGCATCGCCCACGTCGCCTTCCAGGCGGCGCGCACGCGCAAGGTGGCTGGCCATGCGGGCAAGGTCACGAGCGTGGACAAGGCCAATGTGCTGGAGACCTTCCAGTTCTGGAAGGACGTGGTGATCGAGGTGCATGCGCAGTATCCCGACATTGCCCTCGAGCACATGTATGTGGACAACGCCGCGATGCAATTGGTGAAGGCGCCGAAGAAATTCGACGTCATCGTCACGGGCAATATGTTCGGCGACATTCTGAGCGATGAGGCAGCCATGCTCACCGGCTCCATCGGCATGCTGCCCTCGGCCAGCCTCGACGCCGACAACAAGGGGCTGTACGAGCCTTCGCATGGTTCCGCCCCCGACATCGCTGGCAAAGGCGTGGCCAACCCACTGGCCACCATCCTGAGCGCAGCGATGATGCTGCGCTACTCGCTGCGTCAACCCGAGGCCGCAGCCCGCATCGAACTGGCCGTTCAGACCGTATTGCGCCAGGGCCTGCGTACCGCGGACATCGCCGAGTCGGGGGCGAAGAGCGTGGGTACGGCGACAATGGGTGATGCGGTGGTGGCGGCACTCGGCTGAGCATGCCGCCGCTTTTGGCAGCAATCACAATCAAAACGTATGGTTCAAAATGGCGAATAAGCGCGTGGGTTTGGTCGGTTGGCGCGGTATGGTGGGCTCGGTGCTGATGCAGCGCATGCGCGACGAGGGCGATTTCAAGCACATCGATCCGGTCTTTTTTTCCACCAGCAATGTTGGCGGCCAGGCACCAGAGTGGGCATCGAACGGCTCCCCGCTGATGGACGCGCATGACCTGCAGGCACTACACGCCTGCGACATCATCCTCACCGCACAGGGCGGCGACTACACCACCGCGGTGTTTGACAAACTGCGTGCCTGTGGCTGGACCGGGCATTGGATCGACGCCGCTTCCACGCTGCGCATGCGCGCCGACGCCGTCATCATTCTCGATCCCGTCAACCGCCCGGTGATCGACGCGGCCATGGCGCGCGGTGGCAAGAACTGGATCGGCGGCAACTGCACCGTGAGCTGCATGCTCATGGGCGTGGGTGCCTTGTTCAAGGCAGGGCTGGTGGAATGGATGACCAGCATGACCTATCAGGCCGCATCGGGCGGCGGCGCGCAGCACATGCGCGAGTTGCTGGCCCAGTTTGGCACGCTCAACTCGGCGGTCCGGCCGCTGCTCGACGATCCGGCCTCGGCCATTCTCGACATTGACCGTGGCGTCATTGCCCAGCAGCGAGCGCTCAGTTCCGGACAAACCCGCCATTTCGAGGTACCGCTCGGCGGCAGTCTCATTCCCTGGATCGACAAGGATCTGGGCAACGGCATGTCGCGCGAGGAATGGAAGGGCGGCGCCGAGACCAACAAGATTCTCGGTCTCGCCGAAGGTCAAGCCATTCCAGTCGATGGCCTGTGCGTACGCATCGGCGCCATGCGCTGCCACAGCCAAGCCCTCACGCTCAAGCTCAAGCGCGATGTGCCGCTGGACGAGATCGAGGCCATGATCGCCGCCGACAACGCCTGGGTGAGGGTCGTGCCCAACACGCGCGACGCCAGCATGCGTGAACTCACACCTGTCGCGGTGACCGGCACGCTTGGCATTCCCGTTGGCCGGCTGCGCAAGCTGGCCATGGGGCCGGAGTATCTCAGCGCGTTCACCGTCGGGGATCAGCTCCTGTGGGGAGCGGCCGAACCGTTGCGCCGCATGCTGCGTATCGTGCTGGACGCTTGAGACGGCTGCGCGCCGTCTGCAGACCCGGCAGTTGCCAGAATATGGTTTGCGCGCGACAGTTCAGGGCTCGCAGCATCTTCACCCATTGGCCGAGCTTGTCAGGCTAACTATCGGATGCTATGTTGATTCGACAATCATTCAATAGCGGCGCGCTGTGAAACAAGCCAATCAAACGAGGGGGTGCAACGTGGCCAAATGGCGTCAAGCAATCGGCTTGGTGTGTCTGGCGGCATTGCCAGGTGCGATTTCGCAGGCCTATGCATTCGGCCTCGGCCATGCCACGGTCAAATCTGCGCTCGGCCAGCCTCTGCGCGCCGATATCGACATCACCCAGATCACTCCAGACGAAGCCTCCTCGCTCAAGGTGGCGGTGGCGCCAGCCTCGGCTTTCCAGTCACGCAAGTTGAACTACAGCAGCATCCTGCCGGAAGTCACCATCACCCTGGAGCGCCGTCCCGATGGACAGCCCTACTTGCGCCTGAGCAGTTCCCGCCCGGTTCAGGAGCCTTTTGTCGACGTGCTGCTGCGCGCCTACTGGGCCAATGGCGAGTTGACGCGTGACTACACGCTGTTGTTCGATCCTCCCAATTTCCAGGAGCCCCAAGCGGCCACCCAGGTCGCACCGCAGTCCAGCCAGCAGATGGCGCCCCCCGCTGCGCCCACGCAACCATCACAGGCTCAGCAAGCCCCGTCCAGCCCGGTTGGCAATGGCTTCACCGCCAAAGCTGTCAAGCCCGCGGCAGCGCAGCGGCAGCACGCTGCGGTCCCGACCCCGAGTTCAACGGCGCCGGCTCAAACCTACACCGTGCGCAAGGGCGACACGCTCTCCAGCATTGCCCAGCAAGTTGGCGTGGAAACGGTTTCGCTGGATCAGATGCTCACGGCGCTCTACCGTGCCAACAGCGGCGCCTTCATTGACGGCAACATGAATTTGCTGCGAGCTGGCGCCATTCTGCACATCCCCAGCGCGCAAGAGGTGCAGGGCATTGCGCCGGCCAAAGCGCGCGAGGTTGTCATCGCCCAGAGTCGGAATTTCCAGGCCTACCGCCGTCGTCTGGCACAAATGACTGGGCAGGCCACGCCGCAGGCATCGACGAACGCGCGCCAGACCAGCGGCAAGATTCAGGCGCAAGTGCAGGAGCCTGTGTCGACGGCGTCGAGCCCCAAGTCCAAGCTGAAATTGAGCGAGGCTGCAGTCGGCGCCGCCACCCAGGGCCAGGCCGAGCAGGCCAGCAAAATCGCAGCGCAAAACGAGGCACAAGCTGCTGCCGCAAAGCTGGCTGAGGCCAAGGCAAATGTCGCCGCGCTGTCGAAGTTAGCGGCCAGCGCCAGCGCGGCTGTCAAAGCCGCAACGCCTGCGACGCTGAGCGCGCCTCCAGCCACTGCGCCATCTGCCGCGACCGCACCTCTCGCGAAAGTTTCTGCGGCAGCCAGCGCTGCCTTGCCGGCATCGGTGACCAAGCCTGCGGCTCAGGCCAATGCCCAGTCTTCATTGGCCGCGGCTGCATCCAAGCCCAAGCCTGTGGTCCAGCCGCCTGCTGTGTCCAAGCCGCCTGTCGAGGTGGCCAATCCATCCGGCTGGCTCTCCGGCCTCTTGGCCAATCCCTATTTCGCGCCGGCTGCTGGCCTCATCGCCTTGCTGCTGGCAGCCTGGGCTTTTCTGCGCCGCCGCAAAAAGGGGGGGGCGCCGCGCGACTCCTCAGTGTTCGACAGCCGCCTGAGCGCCGCAGACAGTTTCTTTGGTGGCACAGGTGGAGAGCGCGTCGACACGCGCAACAGCACCCTGGGTTCTTCGGTTGCCTATTCGCCGAGCCAACTCGACACGGGGGACGTGGACCCGGTCGCTGAAGCCGATGTCTACCTCGCCTATGGTCGCGATCTGCAGGCTGAGGAAATTCTCAAAGAATCGTTGAAAAATCATCCCGATCGCAACGCCGCACGGCTCAAACTGCTCGAGATCTATGCCAAGCGCAAGGATGTGCGTTCATTCGAAATGACCGCGGCCGAGTTGTTCGCCCTGACCGAAGGTGTTGGCGACGACTGGAAGAAGGCCCAGGATCTGGGACGCAACCTCGATCCCATCAATCCTCTATATCACAACACCGTGCCGCCGAGCGCCATCAACTCGCCGACCACCATGCCTGTCAGCGACTTCGCGCCCACCGGTTCGTCGATGCTGACGGCACCAAGAACCCTGCCGGCGACGGAATTGCTCACCAGCCTGCCGTCGCTGATGACTCCCGCGACGACCGCCGCCTCTGCTGCCGCCGGTTCCGGCCTTGACCTCGATTTGAACCTTTCCGCCCCCTCCGCCATGCCGGCCGCGACGAACAAGAGCGCCACGGCGATGGCGCCGCAAAGTTCGCAGCCGGTCAGCGCCGCTCATGCTGAGCCGGTTCCGGCCGACAAGGCCGACTCGGTCCTGAACTTTGATTTTTCCGGTTTCCATGCGCCGGACTCAAACTTACCGCTTGCTCAGCCCGAGAGCACGCATGCCTCGGACAAGAAGCCGCTGGAGTTCGATCTCAGTGCGCTCTCGCTGGATTTGCCCCCGAACGATTCCAGTGTGGCCCCTGTGACCCCGGCCGCGCCCGTCACCCCGAGCATTGCGCAGCGGCAAGAGCCGTCCGCGCCCGTGCAGCCACAGGACGAACACTCGCCGGATTCATCGCATGGGCTGGATACACGCTTGGCGTTGGTGGAAGAGTGTCGCGCCATGGGGGACGTGGACACGGCGCGCAATCTGCTGGGCGAGATCATTGCCGAAAGCGATGGGGAAACCAAGATGCGCGCCCAGCGGATGCTGGCTGAAATCGGCTGAGATCAGAGGGCGATCGCGGCGTCCATGCGCATTGCCCTCGGGCTGAGTTACAGGGGTTGCGCCTACCTGGGGTGGCAGAGCCAGCCCGGTGGGCATACCGTGCAGGATCAGTTGGAAGCCGCGTTGGCGCGCTTCATCGGGGTGTCGGTGCGTGTGGTTTGCGCTGGACGTACCGACGCTGGTGTGCATGCTCTTCAGCAGGTCGTGCATGTCGACTCGCCGGTCAGTCGTGTGCCGTATTCCTGGGTGCGTGGCACCAACAACTTCCTGCCACCCGACATCGCCGTACGCTGGGCTCTGCCAGTGGTCGATGCGTTTCACGCGCAAAAGAGTGCGGTTTCCCGCCGCTACCGCTATATGCTGGTGCAGACCAAGGTGCGACCAGCTTTGTTGCACGGACTTGTCGGCTGGACACACCAGTTACTCGATGACAGCGCCATGAGAGCCGCCGCCGCGGTCCTTCTGGGGACGCACGATTTTTCGGCTTTCCGTGCCAGTTCTTGTCAGTCCCGCAGCCCGGTCAAAACCCTACATGCCATCGACATCGACCGGCAAGGTGACGCCTGGACGTTCGATTTTCACGCCAGCGCCTTTCTGCATCACATGGTGCGCAACATCATGGGCTGCCTGATCGCTGTGGGCAGCGGGGCGCAAGACAGCGTCTGGTTGCACAATGTACTGCAGTCCTGCGACCGCAGCCTGGCCGCCCCCACGTTCATGCCGGACGGTCTCTATTTCCTCGGGCCGCAATACCCCGCCAGTTTCGATCTGCCCGACCCGGCTTGTGGCCTGCCCCAGCTTTTCGCCTGAAGCCGCCATGTCGATGCACCCTCCCCACCGCACCCGCATCAAGATTTGCGGCATCACCCGCATCGGTGACGCCCTGGCTGCCGCCGAAGCCGGAGCCGACGCCATCGGCATGGTCTTCTACCCGCAAAGTCCACGCTCTGTGGCCATGCAGCAGGCGCAAGCCATTGCCCGTGCCCTGCCACCGTTCATCAGCACCGTGGCGCTGTTTGTCAACCCCACCGAGGTGGAGGTGAACGCGGTGATCGACGCGGTGCATCCAACCTTGTTGCAGTTCCACGGGGATGAGTCCCCCGCCGACTGCTCCCGCTACGCATACCCCTATTTGCGCGTCGCCCGCATGAAGCAGGGTCTGGATTTGATAAAATTCAAAGCTCAGTTCACGGATGCCCAAGCGCTTTTGCTCGATACGTATATCGAGTCTTACGGCGGCGGCGGCGAGGTCTTCGATTGGTCACTGATTCCAAAAAACGCCGACTTTCCCATCGTTTTGTCTGGTGGGTTGCATGCGTCAAATGTGGGGCGGGCCATTGCGCAAGCCAGGCCCTGGGCGGTTGACGTCTCCTCTGGCGTCGAATTATCCAAGGGCGTGAAAGACGCTGCCGCCATGCGCCGCTTCATTGCGGCGGTGTGCGAGGCAGATGCCGCCGTGCAAGCCTGACCCGCCTGCCACGGTTTCCCGGCGCAAGCCCAAGCTTCAGGCTCCCGAAGTCACCATCATGCTGAACTATGCCTACCCCGACGCCCGCGGCCATTTCGGCCCTTACGGCGGCTCCTTTGTCGCCGAGACCCTGGTCAAGGCGCTCGACGAACTCAAGGCGGCCTACGCGCATTACCGCACCGACCCCGAGTTCATGGCCGAATACCAAAGTGAACTCAAACACTTCGTTGGACGTCCCAGCCCCATCTACCACGCCGAGCGCCTGAGCCGCGAACTTGGCGGCGCGCAGATTTTCCTGAAACGCGAAGATCTCAACCACACCGGGGCGCACAAGATCAACAACACCATTGGCCAGGCGATGCTGGCCAGGCGCATGGGCAAGCCGCGCGTCATTGCGGAGACCGGTGCTGGGCAGCATGGCGTCGCCTCCGCCACCGTGGCGGCGCGTTATGGCATGGACTGTGTGGTGTACATGGGTTCTGAAGACGTGAAACGCCAATCGCCCAATGTCTACCGCATGCACCTCCTGGGTGCCAAGGTGGTGCCGGTGGAAAGCGGTTCCAAGACCCTGAAGGACGCGTTGAACGAAGCCCTGCGCGACTGGGTGGCCAATGTGGAAAACACCTTCTATATCATCGGCACCGTGGCGGGTCCCCACCCCTACCCCATGATGGTGCGCGACTTCCAGCGTGTGATCGGCGACGAGTGCATCGCCCAAATGCCTGAGATGATCGGTCGCCAGCCCGATGCTGTGCTGGCCTGTGTCGGTGGCGGCAGCAACGCTATGGGCATTTTCTATCCGTATATCGAGCACGAGAAGGTGCGCTTGGTCGGCGTCGAGGCCGGTGGTGAAGGCCTCAGCACGGGCCGGCACGCCGCTTCGCTGTCGGCGGGCTCACCCGGTGTGTTGCATGGCAACCGCACCTATCTGCTGCAGGACGCTGGCGGGCAGATCATCGAAACCCATTCGGTCTCGGCCGGGCTGGACTATCCCGGCGTGGGGCCCGAGCATGCCTGGCTCAAGGACATGGGCCGGGCGGAATATGTCGCCGTGACCGATGCCGAGGCATTGGCCGCCTTTCACCGGCTGTGCCGCACCGAGGGCATCATTCCTGCGCTGGAGAGCAGCCATGCGCTGGCGCAGGCCATGAAAATGGCGCCTGAAATGGGTCGCAGCCAGACCCTGCTGGTCAACCTGTCCGGCCGTGGCGACAAGGACATCGGCAATATCGCCGATCTTACTGGCGCGCAGTTTTTCTGCCGCCCGTCTTGCCGTCAGGGAGTGCTGTGATGGGCCGTATCGCCTCCGTTTTCGGGTGCCTGGCGCAGACCGGTCGCAAAGCGCTGATTCCCTATGTCACCGCTGGCGACCCCGCCCTTGAGGCCACCGTACCGCTTCTGCACGCGCTGGTCGAGGCTGGCGCCGACGTGCTGGAACTGGGCATCCCGTTTTCCGACCCGATGGCCGATGGCCCTGTCATCCAGCGTGCCAGCGAGCGCGCCCTGGCGCGTGGCGTGAACCTGGCGCAGGTGCTGGCCTGGGTGCGCGAATTCCGCTTGCGCGACCAGGCCACGCCGCTGGTGCTCATGGGCTATGCCAATCCCATCGAGCGCTTTGGCGTCGATACCTTCGTGCGCGATGCGGCGCAAGCCGGCGTGGATGGCGTGCTGGTGGTCGACTACCCGCCGGAAGAGGCCCAGGACTTTGCCTTCCGCCTGCGTGCTGCCGCGATGGATCCTATTTTCCTGCTCGCGCCCACATCCACGGAGGCGCGCATGCAGCAGGTGAACCAACTGGCCAGCGGCTACGTTTACTATGTATCGCTCAAGGGCGTGACCGGTGCCGGTAATCTCGATGCGCGAGCCGTG
This sequence comes from Burkholderiales bacterium, assembly GCA_013044035.1. Classification (GTDB taxonomy): domain Bacteria; phylum Pseudomonadota; class Gammaproteobacteria; order Burkholderiales; family Burkholderiaceae_C; genus Thiomonas_A. The sequence continues at coordinate 20,778 of JABEVE010000009.1, read as the reverse complement.
TGCGAGCGGCTGCAGATCCTGCGTCGGCATGTGCACCTCCCGTTGGGCGTGGGCTTCGGCATTCGCGACGGCGCCAGCGCCGCCGCTGTGGCGGAGTGCGCTGATGCCGTGGTGATTGGCTCGCGCATCATCGAACTGATGGAACATCAGCCCGTGGCTGCGGGCATGCAGGCTGCGGCGGATTTCGTGCGGGGTCTTCGCACTGCGATCGACGCTGCCAGGCCGGTATCCACCGCGTCCTAAGCGCATCTGGACAGCACAGGAGTGCATCATGAGTTGGCTCGAAAAACTGCTTCCCCCGAAGATTCAACAATCCGAATCGGCCAATCGCCGACAGATGCCCGAGGGACTGTGGATCAAATGCCCGTCGTGCGAGACCGTGCTCTACAAGACGGATCTGGAGCGCAACCAGTATGTCTGCCCCAAGTGTGCGCACCACATGCGCATTGGTGCCCGCATGCGCCTGGATGCGCTGCTGGACGGCGAGGGCCGCTATGAAATCGGGCAGGAGGTGCTGCCTGTCGATGCGCTCAAGTTCAAGGACAGCCGCAAATACCCCGAACGGCTCAAGGAGGCCCTGGAAAACACCCAGGAGACCGATGCCCTGGTGGTCATGGGTGGTGCGATTCAGAGCATCGCCCTGGTGGTGGCCTGTTTCGAGTTTGAGTTCATGGGTGGCTCCATGGGCTCGGTGGTCGGCGAGCGCTTCGTGCGCGGCGTGGAAACCGCGCTGGAGCAGAAGGTGCCGTTTCTCTGCATCACCTCCACCGGCGGCGCGCGCATGCAGGAAGGTTTGCTCAGCCTGATGCAGATGGCCAAGACCAACGCCGCCCTGGCGCGCCTGGCGCAGGCGCGCATTCCTTACGTCAGTGTCCTGACCGACCCGACCATGGGCGGAGTCTCCGCCAGCTTCGCCTTCGTTGGCGATGTGGTGCTGGCCGAGCCCCGTGCGCTGATCGGCTTTGCTGGTCCGCGCGTAATCGAGAACACCGTGCGTGAGAAGCTGCCGGAGGGTTTCCAGCGCGCCGAATTCCTGATGCAAAAGGGCGCTATCGACCGTATCGTCGATCGCCGCGAACTGCGTGCCGAATTGGCCCACATGCTGGCCATACTGCAGCGTCAACCGGCAGACGCGGTTGCCGGTTGACGCCGTGAGCGACGACGCGGCCGTTTTGCCGCTCGCACCTTCAGCCGCGCCGCAGCCTTTGCTCACCATGCCGACTTCGGCTTCCGCCCCAGCCATGCAGGACTGGACCCTGCAGCAGTGGCTGGCGCATGCCGAACGCCTGCACGCGCAGGCCATCCACCTCGGGCTGGAGCGGGTGGAGCGGGTGCGCGCGGCGCTCGATCTGCGTTTCACCTGCCCGGTCTTCACCGTGGCCGGCACCAACGGCAAGGGGTCGACCTGCGCCCTCCTCGAGCAGATTCTGCTGGCGGCGGGCTACGGTGTCGGCGTCTATGGTTCACCACATCTGGTGCGTTTCGAGGAACGTTGCCGCATCCATGGATCCATGGTGGAGGCAGCCGCCTTGCTGCCCCATCTGTTCGCCGTCGAACAAGCGCGCTGCAGTGTGCAACCCGCAGTGGAACTCACCTATTTTGAATTCACCACCCTGGCCATCATGCGTCTGCTCAGCCTCTCGGAACTGGACGCCGTGGTGCTGGAGGTGGGCATGGGCGGCCGTCTGGACGCGGTGAATGTGGTCGACGCCGATTGCGCCATCATGACCAGCATCGCTCTCGACCATACCCAGTTCCTGGGTGCCGATCGCGAGGCCATCGGTTTCGAGAAGGCGGGAATCATGCGTTCCGGGCGACCGGTCGTCGTTGCCGATCCGGCGCCGCCGCAGAGCGTGATCGAACGTGCAACTGCGGTGGGTGCCAAGCTCTGGCGCATGGGCCATGACTTCGGCTACACCGCCACCGGCCAACAACAGTGGAACTACATCGGGCGCGCGCTGCGCCGCCCCGGTCTTGCCTATCCGGCCATGCGCGGGGCGAACCAACTGCTCAATGCCAGTGCCGCCCTGGCAGCGCTGGAGGCCATGCACGAACGTCTGCCCACCAGCGCGCAGGACGTGCGTCAGGGTCTGGCCCGGGCCGAGTTGCCCGGTCGTTTCCAGATTCTCCCCGGCCAGCCCACAGTGGTGCTCGACGTGGCGCACAACCCGCATGCGGTGGCCGTGCTCGCCGAGAACCTCGATGCCATGGGCTACGCCCCGCACACGCATGCCATTTTTGGCGTCATGGCCGACAAGGATGTGGCGCAGATGCTTGCACGCATCGTGCCGCTGGTCGATCGCTGGTATTTGTGCGATTTGCCCACCCCGCGGGCGGCACGGGCAGCGGACATCGACGCGGTGCTGCGTCCGCTGCTGCCGCCGGATCACACCGTGTCGGGTTTGTATGCCGATCCCCGGACGGCTTTCGCACGAGCGACGAGTTGCGCCGAGCCGGCCGATAGAATCCTGATCTTCGGTTCGTTCTTCACAGTCGGCGGTGTATTGGCACAAGGCGTGCCGCACATGCAGGGCCGCCACGCGACGCATCCATCCCCATGAAAATCTCCGGAAAACGCGGCAAGGACGATTCCAACGCCTCGGCGCAGACGGACGGCCAAGCGCAAAGCGAGGAGGTCTTGCGGGTGCGCGCGCGCCGCCGTCTGATCGGCGCGGTCGCCCTGGTCCTGACGGGCGTGGTGGTGTTCCCGCTGATTTTCGAGACCCAGCCCAAGCCCGTGGCCTCGACGATGTCCCTGGTGATCCCGTCGCAGAACCAGGCGAGCATCGTGCCGGCGCCAACGGGCAGTGTGCCGCGGACCGATGCCAAAGCGGCTGCAGCGGTGGCCGAATCGGCACCAAAATCCTCCAGCGGATCGCAAGCAGCTGCCCCCGCTGCGCTGCGGACCCCGATGGTCGCCCCTGCACCCGCTCCCGTGGCGCCAACCCAGCAAGCCGCAGTGCAGCCGATCAGGTCGGCGCAACAACCAGAACAGAAACCTGCGCAAAGAACAGCCGCCCCACCAGGCTCATCCACAGCGCAGATCTCACCGCTGCCCCCGCGCGAACCGCAGCCGACACAACATCAAATCGCCAGTGCACGACAGGCGCTTGCAGCACTCGAGGGCAAACGGCCGGACCAGATCACGACGGCCCAGGCTGAAGCGGCGATTGCCCAGTCAGGCCACGGCTCCCTTGTTTCCAACCAGGCGTCCAGTTCGGCTCGCTATGTCATCCAGGCCGGTGCCTATGCCGACACCAAGGCCGCTCACGAGGTGCGCCAGAAAATCGAGCACGCCGGTTTTAAGACTTACACCCAGGTGGTGGATACGCGGGCTGGCAAGCGCATCCGGGTTCGTGTCGGCCCCTTCACCACGCGCGAGCAGGCGGACAAGGCGCTTGCCCGAATCAAGGCGCTGGGGCTCAGCGCGGTCGTGCTGACCTTGTGAACGCGCTGGACTGGTTCGTCCTGGCGGGTCTCGGACTCTCGGCCCTGGTGGGCGTGCTTCGGGGGGCAGCCTACGAACTCATCAGCCTCGGAGGTTGGATCATCGCATTCGTCGTGGCGCGCCAGTGCTCTCCCTGGCTGGCCGAGCATTATTTGCTGGGTCTGGGTGCCGCCGATTTGCGCTACGGTGTGGCCTGGTTCGCCAGCTTCGTGCTCGCGCTGCTGGCTGCGGGGTTGTTGGCCACGTTGATGCGGCTGCTGCTGCGCTCGACGGGGTTGGGAATTCTCGATCGCAGCATGGGAGCCGTCTTCGGCCTGGTCCGCGGGCTGGTCTTGCTGATGCTGGCGGTTTTCGCTGCAGGCTACACAGAATTGCCGCATAGTGCGATGTGGCAGACTTCATTCTTGATCCCGCCGGCGGCAGCGGCGGTAGCTGAAGTGCTCCCTCTCCTGCCCGCAGCCGTGGTTCCGGCGATGCCTGCGCCGCCGAAGCCCTAACCATCCCGATTCAGAGTCATTGAGCGTTTCAGTCCTGGAGTACGCGCATCATGTGTGGAGTAGTCGGCATCGTTTCGAAGCAGCCCGTGAACCAGGTGATTTACGACGCCCTGCTGCTGTTGCAACACCGGGGTCAGGACGCGGCCGGCATCATCACCGGCCAGGCCGGCAAGCTCTACATGCAAAAGGCGCGCGGCATGGTGCGTGATGTCTTTCGCACCCGCAACATGCGTGGTCTGCCCGGCAATTACGGTCTTGGCCAGGTGCGCTACCCCACGGCTGGCAGCGCAGACAGTGAGGAGGAGGCTCAGCCGTTCTACGTGAGTGCGCCGTTCGGTCTGGCACTCGCCCACAATGGCAACCTCACCAATACCGAAGTCCTGCGCGAGGAACTCAAGACCCACGATCACAGGCACATCAATACCGGGTCCGACTCCGAGGTTCTGCTCAATGTGCTGGCGCATGAAATCGATGCGGCCTCGCATGGATTGCCCCTCAAGCCGGCCGATCTGTTCAAGGCCGTGCGCGCGGTGCACGGGCGCATTCGCGGCTCCTACGCCGTGGTCGTGCTCATTGCGGGCCATGGCCTGCTGGCGTTCCGCGATCCCTATGGCATTCGCCCGCTGTGCTTCGGCTCACAGGACGAGGACGGTGACATCATGGTCGCCAGCGAGTCTGTGGCGCTGGAGGGCAACGGCTACAGGCTGGTGCGTGATGTTGCCCCCGGGGAGGCCGTGTTCGTCGATCTTGAAGGACGGCTGCATTGCGAGCAGTGCGCCGAGAACCCCACGCTCAACCCCTGTATTTTCGAGTTTGTTTACCTCGCGCGTCCCGACTCGGTGCTCGACGGCATTTCGGTCTACCAGGCGCGCCTGAACATGGGGGAGACCCTGGCGCAGCGCGTCATCTCCACCATGCCGCCGAGTGAAATCGACGTGGTGATTCCGGTGCCCGAATCCAGCCGGCCCTCCGCCATGCAACTGGCATGGAAGCTGGGGCGGCCCTACCGCGAGGGCTTCGTCAAGAACCGTTATGTCGGGCGCACTTTCATCATGCCCGGCCAGGCCGTGCGCAAGAAATCGGTGCGCCAGAAGTTGAACGCCATCACCCAGGAATTCGCCGGACGCAACGTGCTGCTGGTGGACGACTCCATCGTGCGTGGCACGACCTCGCGTGAGATCGTGCAAATGGCGCGCGAAGCTGGAGCGCGCAAGGTCTATCTGGCGTCTGCCGCGCCGCCGGTGCGCTACCCGAATGTCTACGGCATCGACATGCCCACGGGTCGCGAGTTGGTCGCGCATGAGCGCAATATTGAGGAGGTGCGCCGGATCATCGGCGCCGATGCGCTGATCTACCAAGATCTGGAGGCGATGAAGCGCGCCGTACGCCGCGAGCGTCCCGATATCGACACCTTCGAGGCGTCGTGTTTCGACGGCTGCTACATCACCGGAGATGTCGACGCGGCTTTGCTCATGGGTGCAGGAGCCACCCGGGGTGAGGACTTCGGCAGCCGCTTGAACCTGCAGAGCGTGGAGCAGGAGGAGTCCCAATCGTGAACACGAGCGACAAGGCCTTGGGCAAGGGCTTGCACATCGACACGCTGGCCGTGCGCGAGGCGTTGCCCCGCACGGCGTACGGCGAACACAGCGAAGCCTTGTTCCTCACCAGCAGCTTCGTCCACCCCGACGCCGCCACCGCCGCCGCACGTTTCGCCGGCGAGGAGGACGGGTTTCTCTACTCGCGTTTTTCCAATCCCACCGTGGCCAGCATGGAGCGCCGGCTGGCAGCACTCGAAGGCACGGAAGATGCCATCGGCGCCGCCAGCGGCATGGGGGCCATCCTGCTGCTGATGCTGGGGCTGCTGCAGGCAGGCGACCACGTGGTGTGTTCGCGTTCCGTGTTTGGCTCGATCATCAAGCTCATCGGCGGCGAGTTCTCACGCTTCGGTGTGGACAGCAGCTTCGTCCCGCAGGACGATATCGCTGCCTGGAAAGCCGCCATTCGTCCGGGCAAGACGCGGCTCCTGTTCGCCGAGACACCGACGAATCCGCTCACCGAGGTTTGCGACATCCGCGCCCTTGCCGATCTTGCCCATGACTGCCAAGCCCTGCTGGCGGTGGACAACTGCTTTTGCACGCCTGTGCTGCAGCGTCCACATGAACTCGGCGCCGATCTGGTGGTGCATTCCGCCACCAAGTATCTCGATGGCCAGGGTCGGGTGATTGCCGGCGCCGTTTGCGGCACGACCGAACTGATCGAAACCCGGTTGCTGCCGGTGCAGCGCAGTGCGGGCATCAGCCTGTCGCCATTCAATGCCTGGGTGGTGCTCAAGGGCCTGGAAACGCTAGGCCTGCGCATGCCGGCACACAGTGCACGCGCACTTGAACTGGCGCTCTGGCTGCAAGCCCAGCCCGGCGTGGCCCGGGTGCATTACCCGGGACTTGCCTCGCATCCCCAGCACGCCCTGGCCATGCGCCAGCAAGACGGGCAGGGCGGTGCGGTGCTTGCTTTCGAGTTGGCTGCCGCCAACCCGCAAGAGGCACGGCGCCGCGCCTTCCATGTCATCGACCAGACTCGACTGTGCTCCATCACCGCCAATCTGGGTGACACCAAGACCACCATCACCCATCCCGCCACCACCACCCACGGCCGGCTCAAGGACGAGCAGCGGCAAGTCGCCGGCATCGGCCAGGGCTTGATCCGCGTGGCCGTCGGGCTGGAACATCAAGCCGACATTCAGGCTGACTTGGCACGCGGGCTCGGCACGCTTGCTTGAACCGTCCGGTCGTCAGCAGGTCACCAACTGTCCGCCAATCCGGCACCAATCGATTGCGTCGTTTTCTCCAGCATGAGCGCCACAAATCCTCCCGTCCGCACCCGCTTCGCCCCGAGCCCGACCGGCTTCATCCATCTTGGCAATATCCGTGCTGCACTCTATCCCTGGGCTTTTGCCCGACATCATGGGGGCACCTTCATACTGCGGATTGAAGACACCGACGTCGAACGCTCGACACAGGAGGCGGTGCAAGTCATTCTCGACGGCATGGCCTGGATGGGCCTGGACCACGACGAAGGGCCGTTCTACCAAATGCAGCGCATGCCGCGTTACCGTGAGGTGCTGCAGCAATTGCAGGACAGTGGCCATGTCTACCCCTGCTACATGAGCACAGCGGAGCTTGAGGCCTTGCGCGAGCGGCAGATGGCAGCCGGTCTCAAGCCGCGCTACGACGGCACGTGGCGACCCGAGCCGGGCAAGACCCTGCCGCCAGTGCCTCCCGGTGAGGCGCCGGTGCTGCGCTTTCGCACGCCACTTGCCGGTGCCGTGGCCTGGAACGATCGGGTGAAGGGGCCTGTCGAGTTCAACAATGCTGAACTCGACGATCTGGTCATCGCCCGCTCCGATGGCACTCCGACCTATAACTTCTGCGTCGTGGTCGACGATATCGACATGCGCATCACCCACGTGATTCGCGGTGATGACCACGTCAACAACACGCCGCGCCAAATCCACATCTTCCGCGTTCTCGGCCACGAGCCACCGGTGTACGCCCATCTGCCCACCGTGCTCAACGAACTGGGCGAGAAGCTCTCCAAGCGCAACGGGGCGAAAAGCGTGCTGCAGTACCGCGATGAAGGCTATCTTGCCGATGCCATGGTGAACTACCTTGCGCGACTGGGCTGGTCGCATGGCGACGCGGAGATTTTCTCGCGTGAGCAGTTCGTGCGGTGGTTCGACCTTGACCATCTAGGACGTTCTGCCGCGCAGTTCGACGGCGAAAAACTCAAATGGGTGAACGCGCACTACCTGCGCGCCATGCCCCCGCTGCAACTGGCCGAAGCCGTGCGTCCGTTTCTGCGGCAACTGGGTTTGCAAGAGCAGGGAGTCGATCTTGCCGGCGCGGTGGCACTGCTGCGTGAGCGCGCCCACACGCTGCTCGAGGTGGCCGAACTCTGCGGCATGTTCTACGTCCAGCCGCGGCCTGATGCGGCCTTGCTGGCCCAGCATCTCACTGCGCCGGCCAGGTCTGGCCTGTCCGATTTGCGCACTGCGCTCGAGGCATTGCCAGGTTGGGATGCGGCGGCCATCGGCACCGCCATCAAGCGGGTCCTGGCGGCGCACCAACTGAAAATGCCGCAGTTGGCCATGCCGCTGCGCCTGCTCGTGACCGGGCGCTCGCAAACGCCAGCAGTCGATGCAGTGCTGGCTTTGTTCGCGCGCGACACAGTGCTGCAACGACTTGCCGCAAGCGCTGGATTGGGCGCGGCAGCAGATGTTTGTACAGGTCCGCCTGTTGCGCCTTAGCGACGTTTTGAGTTACAATTGCAGGTGATGATCAATCGGGCTGTTTGACTTGGCGCCCTTTGATTTCTGTCTTGATCTACCAAGTTCCGCTAGAGGGCGAGCCGTGGCAAAAACGACTACTACGCGCAAATCCGTGGACTCCGACACCGATGCCCTGGCGACGAAGCCACAGGCATCCAAAGAGGCCAATCCCTGGGATGCCATGCTGGAAAATGCGGCCGAAGTGGCTTCGACATTCCGCAAGCGTCCGCAAGTCAAGGTCTCTTCTCCTTGGCGCGAAGGTTTCGGTAGGCCGCTGTCCCAGCGGTCCCGTGAAATCTACGAACACATCACCGCGAACAAGACGCGGCTTAAGCAAAAGTAAAGTCTTTTCTGCGCCTTAGAACATCGCCCCATGTTGCAGGGCGTGTTACGCAGCGAAAAAATCCAAGCCCCATGCATGTGCCGGTCAAGCCCGTGTCAATGGGGCTTGTTCATTCCTGCAAGCGCCTGGGCGCAACAGTTCACCAGTTCCGGGCCCTTGTAAATCAGCCCGGTGTAAAGCTGCACCAGATTGGCGCCGGCCTGGATTTTCTCAACAGCGTCGCCAGCCTGCACAATGCCACCGACCCCGACAATGGGGTAGCTCGGCCCCAGGTGTGCACGCAATCGCGCAATGACCCGATTGGACTGCTCTCGCAGCGGAGCGCCGCTCAAGCCCCCGGCTTCGTCCGCATGGCGTAGCGCCGCGATCGCGCCCCGCGCAATCGTGGTGTTGGTGGCAATGACACCGTCGATGTCGTGACGCATCAGCGCGTCGCCCAGGGCGGCAATCTGCTCAGGCTGCAGGTCGGGTGCCACTTTCAACAACAGCGGTACGCGCTTGCCTTGTGTTTGCGTCAGTTGCTCACGCTCCGCCGCTAGCCCCGTCAGCAAGGCATCGAGCGCGGCATCGGTCTGCAAAGTCCGCAGCCCCTGCGTGTTGGGTGAAGAGACATTGATGGTCACATAATCGGCATGGGCATAGACAGCGCGCAGTGCGACCGCATAGTCATTCAGCGCCTGCTCGATCGGGGTGCTTGCGTTTTTGCCGATGTTCAGCCCCAAGGGCAACTCGTGCCGACTGAGGCGCACATGCTGCAAGAAAGCGTCCAGGCCGGCGTTGTTGAAACCCATGCGGTTGATCAGCGCCTGCGCCTGCGGCAAGCGGAACATACGCGGCTTGGCGTTGCCGGACTGGGCGCGGGGTGTGACCGTGCCGACCTCGATGAAACCAAAGCCCATGGCCTCCAGGGCGTCGATGGCTTCACCATTTTTGTCCAGCCCGGCAGCGAGGCCGACGCGGTTGGGAAAGTTCAAGCCCAGGAGTTGCACTGGATCATGTACGCGCGCCTGCGCGTACAGTCGTGACAGCCCTGTTTGATGCAACAGGCGCAAACTGCGCAGCGTCAAGCCATGCGCCGTCTCTGGGTCCAGACTGAAGAGCAGTGGGCGGATGAGCGCGTAGGGCAAGGGCATTGCGGACTTGGCTTGACGTGGATGGCAGGCTGCGATCGACAGGGCGTACTGCAGCGAGCGGCGATAATAAAGCCACCATTCTCGCGAGCTTACGCATGACCCAGGACGAACTCAAACAAGCCGTGGCTCACGCCGCGCTGCGGCAGGTGCCGCAAGGTGAAATCATTGGCGTGGGGACCGGATCGACGGTGAATTTTTTCATCGACGCCCTGGCCACCATGAAGCGCCATGTGCGTGGTGCGGTGTCGAGTTCGGAGCGGAGCACCGAGCGTCTCAAGGCACATGGCATCACGGTGTTCGACTTGAACGTGGTGGAGCGTCTTCCGGTTTATGTCGACGGGGCCGATGAAATCGACCCGTCCGGGGCGATGATCAAGGGCGGCGGTGGTGCACTGACGCGGGAGAAGATCATCGCAGAAGTGGCAGATCGCTTTGTCTGCATCGTCGACGCCAGCAAGTTGGTTCCGGTGCTGGGCACCTTTCCGCTGCCGGTGGAAGTCGTGCCGATGGCACGCGAGCTGGTGTCGCGCCGTCTGCGCGCGCTCGGTGGCCAGCCGCGTTTGCGCGAGCGCTACACGACCGAGAATGGCAACATCATCCTCGACGTGCATGGCTTGGCGATTGCCGGCCCGCGTGAACTTGAATCCAGCATCAACCAGATTCCGGGCGTGGTCACGGTGGGACTGTTCGCCCATCGCGGCGCCGATCTGGCGCTGGTGGGAACCACGACGGGCGTGCAGGAGCGGGCTTACCTCTAGGCCACGGCCGCCCGGGCTCAGAACTGGAATCCGGGCGGTGCTTTCGGGTTGGGCGGTGGCAGGACCGGGGCTGCTGGCAGGCTGTCGGGGGTGCTGGCTTTCTTGGCGGGACGTGGTGCCGTGGTCACCGGCACGAGTGCAGCCGGCGCGGCGAAGGCGAAATCTTTCGGCAGGTGGGATTGCAGGGGATAGCCCGCAGCCGTGAGCGCCTGGTTCCAGGCGTCGGGCGCAAAACCCACAGGTAGGTGCATGCCGGCCACGGTCAGCAGCGGCAATTTCTCCGAGCCATCGCTGATGCGCTTGTAGGCCACGACATCGGCTGGCGTGGTGATGCTCTTGTCGCTGTAAGGAATGCCGCGCTGGCGCAGCAACTGCACGCCATCGTCGCAAGCCGGACATTGCGGCGTGGTGTAGATGACCACCGGATATTTGCGCACAACGGGCTGCAGGTCCGCCGGAACCGGGTTTGCGCCCTGCTCGGACGGCACCTGCGCGGGTACGCCGATGTGTTGCACCTGCTCACCTGGGCGGCTGGGTGGAATGTCGGTGAAGGTGATGTGCCCATTGGGTCCGACCACCTTGTAGACCGCCCAGGCTGGAGGTGTCAGAAGCAGCGCCACGACGGTTGCAAACAACGCAGGACGGGTGAGCGACAGGAGTTGGTGCAAGATGGGACGCATGGACATGGACATGGGCTTGGCTCCGGATCGGCGGCGGTGATGGGCGACGAGTACAGGGTAGCTCCTGGTGCGGGCGGCGCTGACTTCAGGCCGCGTCGACCATGCCTTGGTGGCGCAACAGAGCGTCGATCTGCGGATCGCGTCCACGGAAGGCGCGGAAGGATTCGAGCGCCGGCCGGCTGCTGCCGCGGGCGAGGATTTCATCGCGGAAGCGGGCTCCGGTCTGCGGGTCCAGGACGCCGTTTTCCTCGAATTGGGCGTACGCGTCGGCTGACAGCACCTCGGCCCATTTGTAGCTGTAGTAGCCCGCGGCATAACCGCCGGCAAAGATGTGCGAGAAGCTGTGTTGAAAGCGGTAGAAGTCGGGTGGGAACAGCACGGCCACTTTCTGGCGCACGGCGACAGCGACATCGGCCACGGTTTGTGGCGTGAAGCTGCGCAGGTTGTGATGCAGGTGCAGGTCAAACAGCGAGAACTCGATCTGCCGCAGGGTCTGCATGCCGGCCTGGAAGTTGCGCGCCGCCAGCATGCGCTCGAACAACATGCGTGGCAGGGTGGCGCCGGTATCGACATGGCGCGTGAGTTGTTGCAGCACGTCCCATTCCCAGCAGAAGTTCTCCATGAACTGGCTGGGTAACTCCACCGCGTCCCATTCCACGCCGGCAATGCCGGATGCGGAGAGTTCATCCACCTGCGTCAGCAGGTGGTGCAAGCCGTGGCCGAACTCGTGGAACAGGGTCTGCACATCGTCGTGCGTCAGCAGCGCAGGCTGGCCGCCGACGCCGGCGGCAAAGTTGCACGTGAGCAGGGCGATCGGCGTTTGCATGCACGCGTCAGCCTGGCCTGGGCGCAGCCAGCGGGAGCGGGCATCATCCATCCAGGCACCGGAACGCTTGCCAGGGCGAGCGTGGAGGTCGGTGTAGAACTGGCCGATTTCCTGGCCCTGAGGCGTCAGCACATCCCACAGCTTGACCTCCGGATGCCACACGCCACGTTGCGTCTGTGCCTCGGCGATGCGTACGCCGAACAAGGTCTGCACCAGGGTGAACAGTCCCGTCAGTACTTGCGGCTCGGTGAAGTATTGTTTGACCTCCTGCTCGGAATAGTCGTACCGGCGTTCGCGCAGCCGCTCGGAGGCGAAGGAAATGTCCCACGATGCCAGTTCGGGCAGGCCCAGGTTTTCGCTGGCAAAGGTGCGCAGATCAGCCAGGTCGCGCTCGGCGTAGGGGCGGGCGCGCCGTGCCAGGTCGAGCAGGAAGTGTTCGACCTGAGCCGGGCTGTCGGCCATCTTGGGTTCGAGTGACAACTCGGCGAAGCTGGAGAAACCCAGCAGGCGGGCCTCCTCGTCGCGCAACTGCAGCAGTTCGGTCATGACTGCCGAGTTGTCGAGCGCCGCGTCGCCCAGGTCGCTGGCCCGGGTGACGTAAGCGCGGTAGAGGCGCTCGCGCAGCTCGCGATTATTGGCGTACTGCATCACCGGTACATAGCTGGGCTGGTGCAGCGTGAACACATAGCCGGACTTGCCAAGTTCGGCTGCGGCCTCTTGCGCAACCTGCAGCACATCGGTAGGGATGCCGTCCACCTCGGCGGCGCTGGCTTCGATGCGGGCTGCATGGGTGGCATCGAGCAGATGCTCGGAAAAGGTCTGGGCCAACTCGGCACTGCGCTCCTGAATCTGGGCATAACGCCGCCGCGCCTCGCCTTGCAATTCGGCCCCGCTCAAGCGGAAGTCGCGCAGAGCATGGCGAATGATGCGCTGGCGCGTGACACTCAGGCAGGTGAACTCCGCGCTTGCGCTCAGTCGCTTGTATTGGGCATAGAGCCTGGCGTCCAGGCCCAGCTCGGTCCAGAACTCGGTGACTTGGGGCAGCAAGGCGTTGAAGACCTCGCGCAGCGCGGGCGTATCGGCCACGGCATTCAGATGCCCGACCATGCCCCAGGCACGCGAGAGCCGCTCCGTGGCGAGGTTGAGTGGGTCGACCATGGCATTCCATGTGGCAGGTGCAGCCGGGTTGGTAACCCTGGCCACTGCGGCGCGGGCCTCACCGATGAGCAGGGTGATGGCTGGCTTTACATGCTCCGGTCGAACCAGGGCATAGGAGGGCAGATCGGCACCATCAAGTAGCGGGTTGTTGTGGGGTTGCAGTGCCATGGGGCTGCTGGTTTGCTCCGACGCGGACATGACGGCACTCCCTCGGTTCAGCATTGTTCGCAGGCCTGCACGGTGTTGGCCAGCAGCATGGCGATGGTCATGGGGCCGACACCGCCGGGCACGGGTGTGATCCAGCCGGCAACCTGTTCCACCGCGCCGAAGTCGACATCGCCGCACAAGGCGCCCTCGGCGTTGCGGTTCATGCCGACGTCGATGACCACCGCGCCGGGTTTCACCATGTCGGCGGTGATCAATCCGATCTTGCCCACGGCAGCCACGAGCACGTCGGCCTGTCGGCTGATGGCAGCGAGGTCGCTTGTGCCGCTGTGGGCGAGGGTGACTGTGGCGTCTGCTGCCAGCATCATCATCGCCATCGGCTTGCCGACGATGTTGGAGCGGCCTACCACCACGGCGTGCTTGCCGCGCAGCCGGCCCATGCCGATGTGCTCCAGCATGCGCATGCAGCCCAACGGCGTGCAAGGACGAAAGCCGGGCTGACCCACCATCAGCGCGCCGGCGCTGGAGACGTGGAAACCGTCCACGTCCTTGCGTGGTGAGATGGCTTCGATCACGCGGTGGGCGTCGATATGCGCAGGCAGCGGCAGTTGCACCAGGATGCCATGAACCGTCTCATCCAGGTTCAGGTTGTGGATGCGTGCGAGCAAATCGGCCTCGTGCAGGGTGGCCGGATAGGTTTCGAGAATGGAGCGCATGCCGGCCTGCTCACAGGCGGCAACTTTGTTGCGAACATACACCTGGCTGGCTGGATTGACTCCGACCAGGATCACCGCGAGACCCGGCTGGCGCCCTGCGGCTGTGAGAGCGGCGGCGCGTACGGCGACCTCTGCGCGAACCTGTGCAGCCAGAGCTTTGCCATCGATGCGTTGAGCGGTCATGGGGTATGGTGATGTTGGGTCATCGCGTGGCGACAAGCAGGGTGCGACAGGGCTGCCGCGCTCAGCAGACGCGGCCCTATTTGCTCGCGCCCAGGGCGATCTTGAGAAGGTCGGCGACGGTGTTGGCGCCGAGCTTTTCCATGATGTTGGCGCGATGCGCTTCCACCGTTTTGATGCTGATGTTGAGGTCGTCGGCGATCTGCTTGTTCAGCCGCCCGGCAACGATGCGCTCCAACACCTGCGATTCACGGCTGGTGAGTTTGGCCAGCAGGGCATCACGGCTGGCGTTCTGGGTGTGTTCTTCCAGGTCGACACGCGCCTTTTGCAGCATGCGATCGACAAGATCGCGCAGCAGATGCTCGTTGAACGGTTTTTCGATGAAATCCACCGCGCCCTTTTTCATCGTGGCCACCGCCATGGGCACGTCGCCGTGGCCGGTGATGAAGGCCAGCGGCATGCTCACGCCGCGTTGAATCAGCCGGTCCTGCAATTCGATGCCGCTCATGCCCGGCATGCGCACGTCCACCACGAGACAGGCGACCTCGCGCGGGTCGAAGCGGGTGAGGAAGGCTTCAGCGGAGTCGAAGCAGCGCACGCGGTAATCGTTGCCTTCGAGCAGCCATTGCAGTGAGTCGCGCACGGCCTCGTCGTCGTCAATGACATAAACCGTACCTTTGCTTGCTGGTTTCATGGGCTTGATAGTGAGGTGCAGAGGGTGGGTGCGGTGGCGGCCATACCCCGGCTAAGGCTGGCCGAACTGGCTGTCCACCACGCCTGCGTGCTCGATGGCGGGCATGGATGTGGCGGCGGCCGGGAGTTCCTGCGACAAGGGTTGGAAGGGCAGTGTGAAGCTGAACGTACAACCGCATACAAGCTCTTGATTGTATTGATTCTCCGCCCAAAGCCGGCCCTGGTGGTACTCGATGATGGAGCGGCAAATGTTCAGGCCAATGCCCAGGCCGTCGGCCTTGGTGGTGTAGAAGGCCTCGTACAGATGGGCCATCACATCCTCCGGCACGCCAGTGCCGTTGTCGCGCACGGAGAAGATGGCCTGGTGGGCGTCGACGCTGATGTTGAGTTCGATGCTGCGCGCCAAACCCTTGCGCTGCGCCTTGTCGACCGACTCGGCGGCGTTGCGCAGCAAATTGAGCAGCACCTGCTCGACCAGGATGGGGTCGGCCCAGAGTTGCGGAATACCCGGGGCGATATGCGTGAACAGGCGCACATTGCGACGCCGCAGATCGATTTCGGCCAATTCCAGTGTGTTCTGCACGATGTCGTGCACGCGGCAGTCGATGCGGTGCGGCTCACTTTTTTTCACGAAGTCGCGCACACGGCGGATCACCGCTGCTGCGCGCTGCGCCTGACGCGCGGTTTTCTCCAGCGCCGCCTGCAGTTCTTGCGGCGGTATGGAGTGATTTTTTAGCCGCGCGATGATGCCCGAGCAGTAGTTGTTGATGGCGGTAAGCGGCTGGTTGAGTTCGTGCGCAAGTGACGATGCCATTTCCCCCATGGCGATCAGCCGGCTGGTGATCTGCGCCTTCTCTTCCTGGTTGCGTGTGACGTCGTCAGCCTGATGGCGCGCCGTCACGTCGGTGGCGATGAGCATCTGCACGATGCGCCCGTCTACCCACTGGATGTAGCGTTGTCGCACGTCGAACCAGCGGTCCAAGGCGGCGACATGGATTTCGTGCACCTGCGCCATGGGTTTGATGATCTCGCCAGTCGGCAGGCCGGCAAAGGCATCAACCTCATCGTCGACATCTTGTGCCGTCGTGGGGGATGGGTCCTGGCCGCTGAGCAGGTGGTGGCCGTGTGCCGAGGCACCGAACCACTGCCTGTAGAGCTTGTTGGCGAAGAGCTGTTCGTTGCGGTCGATGGCCAGCACCGACACCGCCGCGTCCAGACCTTCCAGCACAGCGACGAAGCGCTCGTGCGATGCTGCCAGCTCATGGCGAATGCGCGTGGGCTCGGTGATGTCGGTGATCGACGTGATCCAACCGGTCTGGCGTTCGCGCGCGTCGATCAGTGCAGAGACGTAGACACGGGCGTCGAATTCGCTGCCGTCCTTGCGTCGCAGCTTGAGGGCGAAGCCCGATGGGGGGGCAAGCCCGTCGATGGTCTGCTGCAACGCCAGCGCCATTTCCGCCGTGCGCCGCTGTGGCCAATAGGGATGGGGCGGGGCGCTGCCCAACAAGTCTTGTTCCGAGAATCCGGTCATCTTGCAGAACGCCAGGTTGACATAGCTGATGCGTCCTTTGAGATCAATGGCCTGCATGCCAGTCGACAGCGAGTTTTCCATCGCGCGGCGGAAGGCGGTCTCGCGCGTCAGGCTCTCCTGGGTCTGCAACCGCTGGCGCATCTGCCGCCAGGTGCCCCAAAGCATCCACAGCATCAGCGCCGACAAGATAAACACCGCCCAGTAGAGGCCGCGCACCATCCAGCTCGGGGCCGAGTGGTAGCTGCTCACGCGCATGAACAGGCCGGCGTCAAAGGGGTGCATGGCGACCACATACTGCAGTGGCTTTCTGTGGATGTCCGCCGTTGCGCTACCGGCTAGAACGTTCTGTGCACGACTCACCAGCGCGACGGCATAACGCGTGCTGAGCTCCTGCACCACGTCGCTGCGCAACAGGCCGTCGATGCTGAACACGGCATTGACTGTTCCGGCGAACTGCTGGCTGGACTCCAGCGATCCTTCGGATGTGGCCTTCGTCGCCGGTGTTTTGAGCGCGCTGAACAAGGGCGTGGCTGACTGCACGACCCAGCCGATCCGGGGCAGTTGGTAGGGTATGGAGTAGGCCGTGTGGAGGGTGATCTCCGCCTGGTCGAATGTACGCAAGGCCAGGGGCTGGTCTTCGGGCTCACCCTTGGCCAGCAACTCGAGGTCATGCGGCAACACCGCACTCGACGCCAGCTGCGTCACCAGGCCTTGTGCGTCGGTGACATAGACCAGCACGGCACTGGCATGTTGCCGCAAAAAGCTGCGTGCCATGAACTCAAAGCGAGCGGGTCCACGCGGCGAAGCCTCCAGCGTATTGGCCAAGGACTGCAACTGCTCCTGCATCAAGCCCATCTCCAGGCTCATGCGTTGCTGCGCCCATTCACTGTCACGTTGCAGGGTATCGCGCTCGCGCTGCACCTCGGTTTGCTGGGTGTAGCGCACCAGCGCGGCGGCGGCGCCAAGGAACAGCACCAGGGACAACAATGGGCCGAACAGCAACAGACGATCGGCGTTACGCCCGCGCAACGCGGCCTGCGTGCGCAGGCGCAGTCGCCGCAGGACTGTAAGCATGCGGCGCAGCACAGGTGGAGTATCGGAGTGGTTCACGCCTTCAGTCTATGCAAGTTGCGCGCCGTGCTGCGATCCCGCCATGCGATATGGCTTCTACGGGTATGCCCGACGCAACCCATCTAGGAGGCGCGGCGGATTTGCACGATCATGGACTCCCGGTGTCGCTGTGAGCCTTGCAGCCTGCACCTGTACGACATGGCTCGGATGACTTTCGACTTGTTTGCCCACAACTTCAGTGCAAATCGGCCGGGCACGGATGAGTGGCTACTGAGATTCAAGCAATTGATCTGCAAATTCCATAATATAAAAAACAATATTGTGATTCGAAAAATTATCTGCAATACTCACGCCAAACCAAGACGAGGAGATGCACCATGTCGGCTGTTCCTGAATTCCCCGTGCCTGCTTCCGCCAACGATGGCGATCCGCTCGAAACCCGTGAATGGCTCGATGCGCTGCAGGCGCTGATTGCCGCGGAAGGGCGTGAGCGCGCCCACTTTCTGCTGGAGGCTTTGATCGATCAAGCGCGCCAGGACGGGGTGGACATGCCGTTCTCGGCCAACACCGCCTACGTCAACACCATCCCCACTGACCTGGAAGAGCGCAATCCCGGCAACGTCGAGATCGAGGAGCGGTTGCGTGCCTACATGCGTTGGAATGCCATGGCCATGGTGGTGCGCGCCAATCGCCTGCACCCTGAGGACGGCGGCGACTTGGGTGGTCATATTGCCTCGTTCGCATCGCTGGCGAGCATGCTGGGGGCGGGCTTCAACCATTTCTGGCATGCCCCCACGACCGAGCACGGCGGCGATCTCATCTACTTCCAGGGGCACAGTGCGCCCGGCATCTACGCCCGCGCCTTCATGGAGGGGCGGCTGAGCGAGGGCCAGTTGCTCAACTTCCGCCAGGAGGTGGACGGCAAGGGCCTGTCCAGCTATCCCCATCCCAAGCTGATGCCGAACTTCTGGCAACTCTCCACCGTGAGCATGGGGTTGGGACCCATCATGGCGATTTACCAGGCGCGCTTTCTGAAGTACTTGCATGCGCGCGGCATTGCCGACACCTCCAAGCGCAAGGTCTGGGTGTTTTGCGGTGACGGCGAAATGGACGAGCCGGAATCGCTTGGCGCGATCGGGCTGGCGGCGCGTGAAAAGCTCGACAACCTGGTGTTCGTCGTCAACTGCAATCTGCAGCGGCTGGACGGACCGGTGCGCGGCAACGGCAAGATCATCCAGGAACTCGAAGCCGAGTTCCGCGGCTCGGGATGGAACGTCATCAAGCTGATCTGGGGCTCTTATTGGGATCCTCTCTTGGCGCGCGACAAGGAGGGCATCCTGCGCCAGGTGATGATGGACGTGCTTGACGGCGACTACCAGGCCATGAAGGCGAATGACGGAGCTTTCGTGCGCAAGCACTTCTTCGGCCGTCATCCCAAGCTGCTGGAGATGGTGAAGAACATGAGCGACGAGGACATCTGGCGCCTCAACCGCGGCGGCCACGATCCGCAAAAGGTCTACGCTGCGTTTCATGCTGCGGCCCATCACCAGGGTCAGCCCAGCGTGCTGCTGGTCAAGACCATCAAGGGTTATGGCATGGGCCAGGCGGCGGAAGCGCGCAATGTGGCACACCAGGTGAAAAAGCTCACCGATGAGGACATTCGCGAATTCCGCGACCGTTTCAACATCCCCGTTCCCGATCACGACCTGCCCAGCCTGCCCTTTTTCAAGCCGGCCGACGACACCCCTGAGATGCAGTATCTGCACGCGCGCCGCAAGGAGCTGGGCGGCTATCTGCCACAGCGCAGGATGAAGGCCGATGAGCACTTGCCCATCCCAGACTTGGCCGATGTATTCAAACCCGTGCTGGAAGCCACCGCCGAGGGGCGGGAAATTTCCACCACCCAGGCCTATGTGCGCTGCCTCAATCAACTGCTACGCGACAAGACCCTGGGGCCGCGTGTTGTACCCATCCTGGTGGATGAGACCCGCACTTTCGGCATGGAGGGGCTGTACCGGCAGATTGGCATCTACGCGCCCGAGGGACAGAAGTACACCCCGGTGGACCGTGGCGAGGTGATGTACTACCGCGAGGACAAGGCCGGACAGATCCTGCAGGAAGGCATCACCGAGGCGGGCGGCATGTGCTCGTGGATCGCTTCGGCCACGTCGTACTCGCACAGCAACCGCATCACCATTCCGTTCTACATCTACTACTCGATGTTCGGCTTTCAACGCATCGGCGATCTGGCCTGGGCTGCTGGCGACATGCTGGCGCGTGGCTTCCTGCTGGGCGGCACCTCGGGGCGCACCACGCTCAACGGCGAAGGCCTGCAGCACGAGGACGGTCACAGCCAGATCATGGCGGCCAACATCCCCAACTGCATCAGCTATGACCCGACTTTCGCCCACGAGGTTGCCGTCATCCTGCACAGTGGTTTGAAGCGCATGGTGGAGCACCAGGAAGACGTCTATTTCTACATCACCCTGTTGAACGAAAACTACGCTCAGCCGGGACTGAAGGCCGGCACCGAGGCGCAGATTCTCAAGGGCATGTATCTGCTGCGGGAGGGCCCGAAGCTGACGCCACGGGTGCAATTGCTGGGCTCGGGTTCCATCTTGCGCGAGGTCATTGCCGCAGCCGACTTGCTGGAGAAGGACTGGGGTGTTGCCGCCAATGTGTGGAGCTGCCCGAGCTTCAACGAGCTGGCGCGCGACGGTCGCGACGTCGAGCGCTGGAATCTTCTGCACCCCGGTGAGACGCAGCGCCAGAGTTTCGTCGCGCAGCAGCTCGACAAGCACACCGGCCCCGTGGTGGCCTCGACCGACTACGTGCGCCTGTTCGCCGAGCAGATTCGTCCCTACCTGCCCAAGGGGCGCAACTACCGTGTCCTCGGCACCGACGGATTCGGCCGCTCCGACACGCGCACCAAGTTGCGCCGGCATTTCGAGGTCGACCGCCATTTCGTTGCCCTGGCTGCCTTGCGCAGCCTGGCCGACGAGGGCGCCGTGCCCCAGGCCAAGGTGGCCGAGGCGATTGCCCGATACGGCATCGACGCTGATCGCATCAATCCCTTGCTGGCCTGAGCCCGCAACCCATCGCGGAAACCGCCGGACACATGGCGGGATTCGCGGGGCGCAGAACCATTTGGAGACTAGACCATGGCAGTGATGGACGTGAAGGTTCCCGACATTGGGGATTTCAAGGATGTGGAAGTGATCGAGGTGCTGGTGAAGGCTGGGGACACGATCCAGG
>JABEVE010000052.1 GCA_013044035.1 Burkholderiales bacterium | reverse complement strand
GCTTCACCTTCGCCACCCCCGTGGCTTACAACGGCAGCTACGCCGTGACCGTCGGCACGCAGCCCACCGGGCAGACTTGCACGGTCTCCCATGGCTCAGGTGCTGGCGTCACGGCCAGTGTGAGCAATGTGGCAGTGACATGTGCTGACACTCAATTCGTCTACGTGGCGAACCGGGACAGCAACACCATCTCGGCCTATCGCATCGATGCCACCACGGGTGCGCTCACCCCGGTCGCAGGTAGCCCGTTTGCCGCAGGAGGTGCGCCCGTCTCCGTCACGGTCAACCCCACTAGCACTTTTGCTTATGTGGCGAACTCTGGCAGCAACACCGTCTCGGCCTATCGCATCGATGCCGCCACGGGCGCGCTCACGCCGGTCGCAGGTAGCCCGTTTGCCACAGGGGGAAGTACGCCAGCCTCCGTCACGGTTCCCCCAACTGGCACTTTTGCTTATGTGGCGAACACTTACAGCAACAACGTTTCGGCCTATAGCATCAATGCCACCACGGGTGCGCTCACGCCGGTCGCAGGTAGCCCGTTTACCTCAGCGTCCATGATGTACCCAGTCTCCGTCGCAACGTCCGCAGCGGGAAACCCGGGGGGCAACTTCTTCCTCTTCGCGGCGGACAATCGAAGCGACACCATCTCGGTCTTCACCATCAATACCACCACGGGAGCGCTCACTTGGGACGATGATGTCGCCGGCAACCCAGGAGAGGGTCCCATCTCCGTCGCGGTCGATCCCAATTTCTTCCCATGCAATGTCACTACATGCTTCCCCTATGGCTATTTCTATGAGGTAAACCAAAACGACTCCAACGTCCTAGAACAAAATTTCAATGTTTTCACCGGTGCGGTCGTTGGTGGGAATGGCACAACTCCTACAGGAAGTTTCCCCTACGCCATCACGCTCAACCGCGCTGGCACTTTTGCTTATGTGGCGAACTCTGGCAGCAACACCGTTTCGGCCTATAGCATCGATGCCCCCACGGGCGGGCTCACGGAGGTCGCAGGTAGTCCGTTTGCCACCGGAGTTGCGCCCTTGTCCGTCGCGGTCAACCCCGCTGGCACTTTTGCTTATGTGGCGAACTCTGGCAGCAGCACCGTTTCGGCCTACAGCATCAATGCCGCCACGGGCGCGCTCACGCCGGTTGCAGGTAGTCCGTTCGCAGCAGGAATCACCCCCTTCTCTGTCGTCGTGGCACAGCCCTAGATGCGGAGTGTGCCGATCTGCTGAAACCACCGTTTTGGAGAACTGATTGTGGTGATTGAGGGGTCGGACTGTGGAGATTGCCTGACCTTGCCCCCGAAAAACGTGCGAAATGGGGGTCTGTCCCTATTTCTCTCTATTTCTCCTCACTATTTCTCCTCATAGTCGGCGTCGGCCCGGGAGAACGGGCTACGGATTCGTTGGCAAATAGCCCTGTGTGGGATACACCGTCACACTGGATGCCGCTTTGGTGGGGCAGTCTTGTGGATTGTTGGTGTAGGTCACCTGGCCGTTGACCACGCACTTCAGCAAGCGCACACCCGCCACGCTCTGCTGGAGGAGCGTTCCAGAAGGGTGATGAACGATGCCAGCAGAATCTGGTTGATGGGTCTGGCTGGGCCGTGCCTGCTTGAACTGCACCCCTGGTCGGGGTGGCAGCAGGCTTTGCGGAGCTTGCAGTCCAGTCCGGTGCAAGGGCGACCGGAAGGCGCTGATCGCCATGACCAGCGCGCTCGCGGAGAAACTGAACCAGGCAACCGCGGCCCACGGGATGCGGTTCATGCCCCTCTCTCGTTCTGGCGCGTAGGCAGGGTGTGACGGCAACGTCCGCAGGCCCAGAAACGGTTTCCACGGGTGGTGTTCGTTTTCAGGGTCATCTTGGAACCGCAGTTCACACAGGTGGCGCGCGAGAAGTCGCCCTCCGTTGCAATGGCGAGCAGATGCTGTTGGACTTCGGCGGGCTGGGCCTGAATGCGATGAAGCAAACGGGATCCGTCGAGCAAGGTGAGCCCGTGCCTGCTTGCCAACTCTTGCGCAGCCGGCATGAACGTGGACGAGGTAATGTAGATCGCCGTGGTGACTTGGTGATCTGTTTTCAGACCGAGGAATTCGCGAATCTGCACTTCACCGATCTTCCTCCCTGACCAATTCTTGCATTGCACGATGCCGGTCAACTGCGCCTTGGATGCATCGCTGTAGAGCCGAATGTCGATGCCACCATCGACGCCAAACGCTTGGGCCGATGTGATGTGCCCTTCGTGCTGCAGGAGGGTTTCGCACAAAGCTTCGAAGCGCCGCCACTCGATCCGATCAAACACGGCCAGCGTCCAGGCTGTGGGACGTGTTGCGGTATCGGGTGGACGCCAGCGGTTGCGCATATCGTCGTCGATCAGCACGCCGCTGGGCTGATCGGCAGGGCGCGATCGCGCTGATCGACGGCTTCCAAAGACCGGCTCCACAGGCGACCAGTCCATACCGTTGTCCCGCTTGGACGGCAGGACATGCAAGCCCAGGAGAAACGCCCCGAGCGCAACGGCCAACCATGCCCATGGGCGCAATGCCTGCAGCATGATTGTCAGCGGGCTGGTCTTCAAGATAGCGAGCGCCACCAGCACGCCCACGCCGATGGCGAGCAACGTGGCCCCCATCTCGCCAAGGCTCTTGGTCTTGCGGCGGTGTGCCATCGTCAACACTCGCTTTTCGAGGTAGACCACCGTAGCGGTTTTTCACTGCCCAATGTTGCTTTGATATTGGTGCTAGCTGCTGTGAATGAGATGGGAAGGGGTCTGTCCCTGCTTATTCCTGTTTATTCTCTCTGTTTATTCTCTGTTGATTCTGTTTAGCCACGACGAATCCAGCGCCATGCAGCCGAAGCTTGGCCGCAAACCGCATCGATTGACGTGCACCCAGGATAAACGAGGAGTCCGGTTGAATCCGTGTTCATTTGAAACGCCGCTGCCTGATAGCCCGGCGTGGCTGCAGTCTGACATGAAGTGGGCCAAGTGCCGCCACCAATGACCACCCGCCTCAGCGCCAGCCGAACACCATGCGGCGCTGCAGGTGTTGCCGCAGCGGTGGGAGCAGGCTGAGGGCGGCGAGGCTGGCGGCGCGCAAGGGGGCGGCGCCGGGGGCCTGCCAGGTGAAGCTGCGCGCCAGCAGGTCGGTGAGGCCGAGGAGCATGGCGCGGTCGGGCAGGCGGCCGCGGTCGTAGCGCCGCAGCAGGGCGTCGAGGCCGGCAGAGGTTGACGTGGTGACGGCCGTTGCCGGGGCGAGGGCGCGAGCCAGCGCGGCGGCGTCGCGCAGGCCGAGGTTGAGGCCCTGGCCGGCCACCGGGTGCAGGGTTTGCGCGGCATTGCCGAGTTGCACGATGCGGCCCTGGCGCGCGCGCCACTGGGCATTGAGGCCCAGCGGGTAGCCGCCTGCGATGTGCAACTCGGTCACACGGCCGCAGGCGGCGGGCAGCAGGGCTTGCAGTGCGGCGATTTGCGCTGCGGTATCCCATTGCCGGATGGCATCCGCCTCGGCGGGCGGGGCGCACCACACCAGCGCGTAGTCCGCGCCGAGCGGCAGCAGCGCCACGGGGCCGCCCGGGGTGAAGCGCTCGACCGCCAGGCCTGCATGCGGGCGGTCGCAGCGCACCCGGCCGACCAGCGCTTGCTGGCCGTAATCGCGCCGCAGGGCACGCGCCGGTTGGGTGTGGAAAGCGCCGCCTTCGGCGAGGATGGCGAGGTCGTAGCAGGGGGCTGCGCTTGCAGGCACGGCTTGGCTCGCGCCTATCGTGGGTGGCGCAGGCGCAGTATCGACCGGGCTTGGCGCTGACAGCGCGGCAGTGGGCGCGTGGATGGTTGCCCCGGCCTGGTCTGGCGAAGCCATGGCTGCGGCGCCCTGGTGGACGAGGTTCACGGATTCGCCATCGGCGCCCGGAACGGCCTGCACGGCTTGGCCGTACTGCACCTGGAGGCCGGCTTGCAGCGCCGCCGTTTGCAGCGCGGCCAGCAGTTCGCCATAGCGCACGGTGTAGCCCAGCGCGGGCAGGCCGGTGTCTTCGGCTTGCAGCAGCACGCGCGGCAGCGCGGCCAGGCCGGGTACCAGTTGCGACACATGAATGTGGCGGATGGCGGTGGCCGCGGCCTCGGGCCAGGCGCCCACCGCCGCCAGCAACTGCCGACTGCCCTCGGACAGGGCCAGCACACGCGGGTCGGCCAGGGCGGCGTTGGCGTCGGGCTGGGCGTCGAACACCTCGACCTGCAGCGCCGCGCCGAGGTGATGCAGTTGCAGCGCCACGCTCAAACCCACCGGCCCTGCGCCGATGATGGCAACGCGCAGCGGCGTGCCGTGCCGACGCTGCGGGTCGTGCAGCGGGAGGTCAGAGATCGCAGGCGGGTTCATGGGTTCATGCGCAGCGTGCGCTTGGTGGTTCGGTGCTCGTGAGGACGCCATGGAACTGGGCGGCGGCCATGGGGGCGGCGGTTGCTTGAGGCTGGCGTGCGGCTGCGGTTGGGTTGCGTCCGAGGTGGCAGCGTGGCGCGGGCCGCATGAAGGGCGTCGGCCGCAGCCGTCGCGGCGGCTGCGTTCAGCCGCCTCAGGCGTGCATCAGCTCCTCGATCTCGGCCACGGTCTTGGGCGCGGCATGGGTCAGCACCTCGCAGGCGGCGCCGCCTGGGCGCACCACCACGTCGTCCTCGATGCGGATGCCGATGTCGTGGAAGGCGGCGGGAAGGTCGTCCGCCGCGCGCACGTACAGGCCGGGCTCGATGGTCAACACCATGCCGGGGCGCAACACGCGCGAGGCGGGCTTGAGGCTGCCATCGGGCTGCGGCTGCGGCGCTTCACCGGGTTCGGCGTAGTCGCCGCAGTCGTGCACATCCATGCCCATCCAGTGGCTGGTGCGGTGCATGTAGAAACGGCGGTAGGCCCCGGTGGCCAGTACGGCGTCGACGTCGGGCGCGGTGTCGCGGGCAATCAGGCCGGTGTCGAGCAGGCCCTGGGCCAGCACGCGCAGCGCGGCGTCGTGCGGATCGTTGAAGCGCTGACCGGCGCGGGTGGCGTCCAGCGCGGCGCGCTGTGATTCCAGCACGATGTCGTAGAGCGCGCGCTGTGGTCCGCTGAAGCGCCCGTCCACCGGAAAGGTGCGGGTGATGTCGCTGGCGTAGCCGTCGAGCTCGCAGGCGGCGTCGATCAGGCACAGGCTGCCGGGCGACAGCGTGGCGTCTGCCGCGCGGTAATGCAGGATGCAGGCGTTGGCCCCGGCGGCGACGATGCTGCCGTAGGCCGGCGCCTGCGCGCCGCCGTCGCGGAAGGCGTGCAGCAACTCGGCTTCGAGGTGGTATTCGCGCAGGCCTTCGGTGGGCGGGGTGCGGCTGCCTGCGGCCGAGCGGCGCATGGCGCGGCGGTGGCCATGCGCCGAGATGGCGGCCGCGCGGCGCATCACGGCCAGCTCGAAGTCGTCCTTGAACAGGCGCATGTCGTCGAGCACCGCGCACAGGTCGTACTGCGCGGCGGGGGCGCGGCGGCCGGCGCGGGCCTGGGCGCGCACAGCGGCGAGCCAGCCTTCCACCTGGGTCTCGAAACCGACGTGGACGGCGAACGGCCACCACACCGCAGGCTGGTCGGCGAGGAAGGGCGGCAGTGCGGCATCGCGCTGGGCAATGGGCAGGGCGGCGTCGAAGCCGAAGGCTTCCTTCGCCGCCTCGGGGCCGAAGCGAAAACCATCCCAGATTTCGCGCTCGGCATCTTTTTCGCGGCACAGCAGCGTGGCCTGGTGGCTGCCATCGGCCTGCACGGTGAGCAGCAGCAGGCTTTGCGGCTCGGTGAAGCCGGTGAGGTAGTAGAAGTAGCTGTCGTGACGGTAGGGATAGTCGGCGTCGCGGTTGCGCAGGACTTCCGGCGCGGTCGGCACGATGGCCACGCCGCCGCCGGCGTGCGCCATGCGCGCCGCCAGCCGTGCGCGTCGCTCGGCGCAGCGCGCGAGCAGTTGGGGGTCGGGTGTGTTCATGGGTCGGGAGGGATGCGCAGCGTGTGGCGCCGAAGTCATGGTTCGATCAAGTCTTGTGACAGCTTAATCCGCAGGATTTGGCCGTGGCGTCTCGGTGGCTTTGCGGCTCCAAACCCGTTCGGTCAGCGCCTTGCCGCAGCGGCACGCAGCTCCGCGTCGAGCGTGGCGAGTTGCTCGGGTGTGCCGAGGTTGTGCCAGGCGCCGCGAAAATGTTCGCCGCTGACACGACCGGCGTCGACTTGCGCAAACATCCAGGGAAACAGCTTCCACGCCTGGCGTACCGGTTGACCGGCAAACAGCGCGGGGTGGAACACGCCGATGTTGCCGTAGTTGAGCCGCTGGCCGTCGCGCCGCACCCGTCCCGAGGCGTCCAGCGCCATGTCGCCCTGCGGGTGGTGCGGCGGGTTGTCGGTGAGGACGAAATGCGCAGACGTGGTTTGCGGCGCGGCGGCGATGCGCGCGGCGGCGGCATGCAGCCGGGCGTAGTTGAAATCGGTGTGAATGTCGCCGCTCACCACCACGAACGGTGCGGCGCCCGCGCCCCCGAGCAGCGGCAGCGCGGTGGCGATGCCGCCGCCGGTCTCGTACGCGTCCTGGGGTTCTTCGGAATAGGCGATGTCCACGCCCAGGGCGCGGCCGTCGCCCAGCGCGGCGGGAATGTGCGCGCCCAGCCAGCCAAGGTTGATGACCAGGTCGACGATGCCCGCGTCGCGCAGGCGCTCGATCTGCCAGGTGATGATGGGTTTGCCCGCCAGAGCCAGCAAGGGTTTGGGCGCGTGGTCGGTGAGCGGGCGCATGCGCTGCCCGCGCCCGGCTGCAAGGATGAGGGCGCGCAGACCGGGCTCGGGCAAATGTTGGGAGTGGTTCGACACGTCGGCGCGACTCCGAACTTGCGCGGCGCTCAAAACGTGTAGGCGCTGCGCGGCTGCATGCCCTGCAGCCGGTCCAGCAGGCGCATCAGGGGGTTGAAGTCGTGGTAGCGCGCCGCTGTGGCGCGGGTGTAGGCCAGCACCATGGGCAGGTCGTCGAGGTATTGCGCCTTGCCGTCGCGGTGCCACAGCCGGGCGAAGATGCCCAGCACCTTGAGGTGACGCTGCAGGCCCATCCACTCGAAGTCGCGGTAGAAGACGGAGAAGTCGGCGTCCACCGGCAGGGCAGCCTTGCGCGCGCGCTCCCAGTAGCGAATCGCCCAGTCGAGTTGCTGCTCTTCGGGCCAGGCGATGTAGGCGTCGCGCAAGAGCGAGGCGAGGTCGTAGGTGATGGGGCCGACGACGGCGTCCTGGAAGTCGAGCACACCGGGGTTGCCATGCTCCTGGCGCGCGTCCAGCAGCATGAGGTTGCGGCTGTGGTAATCGCGGTGCACCAGCACTTGCGGCTGCGCCAGGTTGTTGGCCAGCAGGGCATTGAAAACGTCCTGGAGCCCGGCCTGTTCATCGGCCGTGAGCGTCGCGCCCAAGTGCTGGCCTGCATACCAGCGGGGGAAGAGTTCCAACTCGGTGCGCAGCCGCGTCGCGTCATAGGCGGGCAGTTCGGGCGCAGGGATGGACTGCAGGCGCACGAGCGTGTCCATCGCATCGAGCATCAGATCGTGGCAACGGGACGGGTTGTCGGCCGCGCGCGCATCTTGCAGCGCCTGCAGATAAGTGGTGCAGCCCAGGTCCGACAGCAGGATGAAACCCTGCTGCGCATCGCTCGCCAGCACCTGCGGCGCCGAGATGCCGCCGGCGCGCAGCAGCGTGTCGACCTGCAGGAAGGGGCGGATGTTTTCCTGCGGCGGCGGCGCGTCCATCACGATGCAACTGCCGGACGTGGGCGCCGCGAACTGCACGCGGTAGTAACGCCGAAAACTGGCATCGCTGGAGGCGGGTTGCAGGCTGGCGGGATCGACTTGCAGGCCGTCAGGAGCGTCTGCAAGCCACGCATTGAGGGCTTGCAGGCGCGCATCCTCCAGGGCGACGGCTGCCTGGGGTTTGAACGGCATGGGGTGCGGCTGGGGCATGGGGCTCAAGGTCGTGTGGGCACTGGGCGTCGACGCAAAGACCCTTGACGCGGGCGGGATGCGGTTCGAGATCAGGTACGGGTTGCTGGATGGGGCGCAGGGGAGGACGCTGGAGTGGGGCGCAGGGCGGGCGCACGGCAAGCGCCCGCTGGATGGCTTCCTATAATCCGCGAGGATTTTAGGGTGCGCTTGTAGCTCGCTTCCCGCTTGCGAACGCCCCGGCTCCCGTCGTCCGGTCCGCAGTCTTCGGCCCGCGTCCAAGCAACCGCGTCGCCCGTCCTGCAACATTCATCCCACGCCGGTCCAAACCGTTCGCCCCAGTCCTGTGCCCAAGTCTCCACCGACCCCTTTGCGCCTGCCCTGCAGGCCGCGCCTGCGGCTACTCGTGGCGACGCTGGGCCTGGCGCTGATGGAGTTGGCGCCAGCTGGCGCGCAGCAAACCCCCGAAGCCGTTGCGCCACCCTCTGCGCCGCAGCAGGGGGCGGACACACTGCAACTCGCACCCAGTCTGGATCTGGCGCAACGGCTTTCACCGTCGGCGCAAATGCGCGAGCCCCTGTTCATCTGGGCCGACCAGCTTTCTGGCCAGGCCGACATCGACATGAACGCCCGTGGCAACGTGGAACTGCGCAAGCACAGCGTGGTGTTCAAGGCCGAGCGCCTGCACTACGACATAGCCCAGGACGCGATCGATGCGCGGGGCGATGTGCGCGTCGTGCGCGACGGCAATGTCTTCAGCGGCCCCAGCCTGCAATACAACCTGGCCCTGGGCACCGGACAGATGCCACAGGCGCACTATGCGTTCAATCGCACACAAGGCCATGGCCAGGCCGACGTGGTGACGTTTCTGAGCCATGACCGGATCGAGGCCAAGAATGCGACCTACACCACCTGCACCGCCAGCCCGCTGGACTGGTTCATGCAGGCCACCGACCTGGAGTTGGACTCGGCCGACAACACCGGCGTGGCGCGCGACGGGCGCGTGGTGTTCAAGGGCGTCACCATTTTGCCGCTGCCCTATGCCAGTTTCCCGCTGAGCGATGCGCGCAAGTCGGGCTTCCTGCCGCCGACCATCGGCCTGGATAGTCAGAATGGACTGGATTACGCCCAACCGTATTACTGGAACATCGCGCCGAACTACGACGCCACCCTGACCCCCAGGCTGCTGCAGCGCCGGGGTGTCATGGGCAGCGCCGAACTGCGTTGGCTGGAACCGAGTTTCTCCGGCCGCAGTTTCATCGACTACATGCCGTCCGACAGCGCGGCGGGCGGCAGCCAGCGCTGGGCCGGCGTGTTCCAGCAGAACGGCGTCCTGGCGCCCAGCGTGAGCTACGGCCTGAACCTGCAGCGTGTCTCGGACAACAACTGGTGGCAGGATTTCGGTGGTGTGGACCCCGTCATCGGCGCCAACCGCATCTTGCCGCAGCAAGGCCAGGTCACCTGGAGCCAGCCCAACGGCTCCATTCAAGCCAGTTTCAACCAGTGGCAGACCTTGCAAAGCCTGGCTTCGCCCATCGGCGTGCCCTACAACACCCAGCCCCGGCTGTACGGCACCTGGCATAGCGACAACTACACCGGCCTGCAATGGCAGTTGCAGGCCGAAGCCGCGCGCTTCACCAATTCCACGCCCGGGCTGCTGTCGGGCGACCGGGTGTACATCAACCCCAGCATCAGCCGGCCGTTCATCGCCCCGGAGGGCTTCATCACGCCCAAGCTGTCGTTCAACAGCACTTATTACAAGACAGACACCGCGATGGCCAACGGCGCCACCACGGCCACGCGCAATCTGCCCACCTTCAGCCTGGACTCGGGGCTGGTGTTCGAGCGCAAGACGCGCTTCTTCGGTCATGACGTGACGCAGACGCTGGAGCCGCGGCTCTACTACGTCTACACGCCCTACAGCAACCAGCAATACCTGCCGAATTTCGACAGCGCGCCCCTGGATCTGAACCTGTCCACCATCTATGTGGGCAACGTCTTTTCCGGCAGCGACCGCATCGCCGACGCCAACAACATCACCGGAGGCATCACCACCCGTTTTCTCGACAACGCCACCGGCGCGGAATATGCGCGGCTGACCTTGGCGCAACGCGTGCTGCTGCGCGAGCAGCGGGTCACCCTCACCGGCCCGCCCGTGCCGGCCGGCCTGAACGACAGCTTCGCGCTGGCCAGCGTTTCGCTCGATCCGCGCTGGAGCGCCAACGCCGCGATCGACTACAACACGCGCCTGCGCCAACTGGTGCAGGCCGCCGTGGGCGCGCAATGGAACCCCGATGCGTTCAAGCGCGTGAGCGTGTCCTACCAGGTGCAAAGCGCCACGGCAACGCAGATTCCGTTGAAATACGTCAACACCGCCTGGCAGTGGCAGTTGTCCAACCGTTGGTACTCGGTCGGCCAGGCCAACTACAGCATTCTGGACAAGCAGTTCAACGATGGCCTGCTGGGTTTCGAGTACAACGGCGGCTGCTGGCTGGCGCGCATCGCAGTGCAGCGCAATTCGCTCTCCACGTTCACGGCGTCCACTCGCTTGCTTTTCCAGCTCGAACTCACGGGTTTTTCCCGCCTGAGCGTGATCGGCAATCCGTTGTCGGCATTCGAGCAAAATATCCCCGGTTACCAATTGCTGAACCAACCCACGGCGCCTCCCAGCCGTTATCTCAACTATGAGTAATTTCTCCTTGTGCCGCGCCACTGTCCTGCTCGCCTTGCTGCTCAGCGGTGCGGCCGGCGCCCAAGGTCTCGGCTTGAAGTCCGGCCCCGGACTTTCGGGCCGAAGCTCGGCACTGATGCAAACCCCACAACTTCCCGCCACGCCGCAAGCGGCGCTGTCCGAGGGCGGATCGCAGCAGGGCGGTGACGGCATTGCCGCCGTGGTGGGCAGTCAAGTCATCACCCAGTACGACCTGAACCTGCGGGTGCGCGCGGCCGAGCAGCAGATTGCGGAGCAACGGGCGCAAATGCCGCCCATCGCGCAGTTGCGCGCCGAGTTGTTGAACCAACTGATCGACCAGGTGGCGATGGCGCAGTACGCCGAGGACAGCGGCATCGTCGTCAGTGCCGATGCGGTCGACCGCGCCATTGCCCAGGTGGCTGCCGGCTACAAGCTCAGCCCCGAGCAATTTCGCAAGCAGATCAGTGCCGAAGGGCTGGGCTGGAGCGAATACAAGGAGCAGGTCAAGCGTGAAATGTTGATCGGCCGGCTGCGGCAGCAGGAAGTAGCCGCGCGCATCAAGATCAGCGACCAGGAGGTGGACGACTATCTGGCCAAGCGGGCCCATCAGCCGCTGACTGCACAAACCCAGATTCAACTCGCGCAAATTTTCATTCCCCTGCCCAGTCAGCCCACGCCCGAGCAGGTGGCGCAGGCCAAGGCGCGCATCGACGAAGTGCTCGGCAAACTCAGGCAGGGGCGCGATTTCAGCAAGCTGGCGATGGAAGACTCGCAGGGCCCCGAGGCGAAAGATGGCGGCAACCTCGGCATGCGCCCCGCCAGCCAATGGCCTGGCCTGTTCATGGACGCGATCCGCGGCCTCAAACCGGGTGAGATCAGTGGTGTGATCCGCAGCCCCGCCGGTTTCCACATTCTCAAGCTGGTGGCCGAGCGGGGCGGGCAGCTTGGCGCGGCCACGGCGATGCAAAGCCGGGTCAGCGAGATCGTCCTCGACGTCAACAGCGGCAAGTCACGCCAGGCGGCCTTGAAGGAGTTGACGAGCATTCGCGATGCCGTCGAGCAGGGCAAGGTGCAATTCGCCGACAAGGCGCGTGAGCTGTCGCAGGATGTGGCCACGGGCAAGCAAGGCGGCGATCTCGGCTGGGTGCTGCCCGGACAATTGCCCCCGGCGCTCGATGCCGCGCTCAACCGCTTGAACCCCGGACAGGTGTCGCAGCCCATCACGCTGCCCGGCAAGGTGGTGCTGCTGCAACTGGTGGATCGGCGCGAGCACGCCCTTGGCAAGGATCAGGAGCGCGCCGTGGCGCGCAACATCCTGCTGCAGCAAAAAGAAGAGAAAGACTTCAACGAACTGGTGAAAGACGTGCGCGCGCGCACCTATGTGCGGATCCCGGATGCGGATTCCTGATGCCCCGATGAGCGCGCCGCGGGTCATGCCGTCCCGGCACCCGAGCCCTCGTGCGATGCCACACCGCCGCCATGGCTGGTTCTAGCCGCCACGGCACGGCGGTGGGCCCGACCCGCATCGCCGGGCACACCGCACGCAAGCGATTCGGCCAGCATTTTCTCACCGACACCGGCGTGATTGCCGAGATCGTCGGCCTCATCGACCCGCGTGCCGGAGAGACGCTGGTGGAAATCGGCCCCGGCCTGGGCGCGCTCACCTGGCCTGTGCTCGACCGTACCCGGCAATTGACCGTTGTTGAACTCGACCGCGACCTCGCGGCGCGCTGGCGCACGCGCGAACCCGAGCGTGTGCGCGTCATCGAGTCCGATGCACTGGCGTTGGACTTTGCCGGTCTCGGGTCCGGGTTGCGCGTCTTCGGCAACCTGCCCTACAACATCTCCAGCCCGTTGTTGTTCCATCTGATGCAGGCGGCCAGCGCGGTGCAGGATCAGCATTTCATGCTGCAGCAAGAAGTGGTGGCGCGCATGGTGGCACCCCCGGCCTGCCGCGACTACGGCCGGCTGTCGGTCATGCTGCAGTGGCGCTACGCCATGTGGGATGTGTTGAGCGTGGGCCCGCAGGCGTTTTCGCCACCGCCCCGGGTGGATTCGGCCGTGGTGCGCATGCGCCCGCGCGCGCAGGCTGAACTGTCGGGCCTTGACCCCTCTGTGTTGCAAGCCCTGACAGCCGCAGCATTCTCGCAACGCCGCAAGCTGCTGCGCCATGCGTTGGAGCCCTGGCTCGCCAGTCGGGGTTACGCCGGAGATTTCGACGTCAATCGTCGCGCCGAGGAAGTGAGCGTGAGCGAGTACGTGCGCCTGGCCGTGGCATTGAACCCCGGCTGAGGCCAGGGTTGTTCGTGCAAGGGCGGAGGCCGCTTCCGAAAGCCTCAGAACCCGCCCGGTTCATGTCATGCGGCTTCGGCCACCCACGCGCCATACCACGGTGCGGGCGGCGCGTAGGCCAGCTTGCCGCTGAGTCGGGAACCCGGTTCGTCTTCGCCCCGCAACGCCGTCCGGTCCGGCGTGCGGGTTACAGAAAAGAATAGAAAACCCTGAATTCCACGCCCTGCTCAAACCAGAAATCAGCCGCGTCGCGGAAGACGTCGAGCAGGGTTTCGCGCGCTTCCTTGTCGAAGCGCTGGGTCATGGGCAATTGCTCGAGCACGATGACGAAGCCCGGTTGTTTGCCCGAGCTTTGGATCATGTCGGTCAGGCAGTCGCGCAGGGCGTCGAAATTCTTGCCGAAATGTTTGGGAAAGGTGAAGGAGCGCGCCACGATGTCCAGCACTTCCTGCTTGGTCGTGGCTTCGGCCAGATTCGCGTAAAGAAAGTGCTGGCCGGCGTCCTGTGCTGCGGACATGAGCGCAGGCACGCGAAACGCGCGTATCGACTGCACGATATTCGGGCGCAGAAGTTCGAGATTGACTCCGCCTTCGGCTTCAGTGAGCGATGGCTTGGAAACTTGCGTAGTGATCATGGGTGTAGTAACAGAGATCGGGGGTGCGTGGAGGTCCCCCGCAGACAAGGCGTTGTGCTCCCCGGTTGCGGCTTCCCGGAGTGGGCACTGTGTATTCGCGGTAGTAGCCGCGTCGCCGCTGCGGCAGGATGTGTTCATAATTTCCAAAAACAATACCGTCCTTCGCGTAGGGGAAGGGCCCTCCCAGCCGAATCAACTGCAGTGTGTGCTGGGCTTCGCGTGGAAGTTCCCCGGTACGCACACTGGGCATCGCCTGATCGCGCCGGCTTTCGGTGTAGCGCTCGCGTCCCTGGGCCCAGCCCCAGCCTTGGACATCGCCTGCGGACCAAGCCGCAAGTTGAAGGCCAAACAGCGCGATACACAATGTCAATGCCCGGGTGATGCGCCGGCCCGGTTGAACGGTGGATTGGATCGGGGCTGCGAACCTGTACACGAACGATGAATGGGTCAGTTTGCGAAAACCCCGATGGAAAAACGCCACCGGGGGTGGATGAAATGCGTGATTGGCCTGCGATTCCGGTTTGCAGTTTGGCCTGCAATCGCTTGCGATGCGTCAGGTTTGCACCATGCCCACAAGTCCAACCGATGTTGCGTCGCGACAAGCCCGATGCTGCGGAAGGCGCATCATGCAGCGCGTCAAACCCAAAGCGTATTGGAATCGACGGCTGAAAGCAAGAATTGCGCCTATTTTTTGTGCAGCACAGCCGACTGAAGTGAGCGCGAACTCAGCCGGAAAACCCTCGGAAAACGAGGGATGGAAGACCTGTCGCGAGCTGGACTTCAGCGCGTCGAGTTGGCGTCCATCACCGTGAGCGCGGTCATGTTGACGATGCGCCGCACGGTGCTCGATGCGGTGAGGATGTTCACCGGCTTGGCCGCTCCGAGCAGCATGGGGCCAATGGCGACGTTGTTGCTGGCGGTGGTTTTGAGCAGGTTGTAGGCAATGTTGGCGGCGTCCAGGCCTGGGAACACCAGCAGATTGGCTTCACCGGACAGAGTGGTCTGCGGCAGCAGGCTGGTGCGCAGCCCGGCGTCGAAGGCGCAATCGCCGTGCATCTCGCCGTCGACTTCCAGCGCGGAGTCGCGCTGGCGCAGCAACTCGAGGGCCTGGCGCATTTTGAGTGCGCTGGGCGCATTGCTCGAGCCGAAATTGGAATGCGACAGCAGCGCCACCTTGGGCGTGATGCCGAAGCGACGCAACTCCTCGGCGGCCATCAGCGTGATTTCGGCCAGATCCTCGGCGCTGGGGTCGAGATTGATGTGCGTGTCCACCAGCATGACCTGGCGGCCCGGCAGGATGAGCCCGTTCATCGCGGCATAGACCTTGGCGCCGGGGCGCTTGCCGATGACCTGATCGATGTAGTGCAGGTGCAGATGGGTGTTGCCCCAGGTGCCGCAGATCATGCCGTCGGCCTCGCCCTTGTGCAACATCATCGCACTGATCAGGGTGAGGCGGCGGCGCATTTCGATCTTGGCGAACGGCGGGGTGATGCCCTTGCGCCCCGCGAGCTGCTGGTAGCTCTGCCAGAAGTCGCGGTAGCGCTCGTCGTTGTCGGTGTTGACGACGTCGAAGTCACGCCCTTCCTGCAGGCGCAGGCCGAAGCGCTCGACCCGTTGCGCAATGACCGCCGGGCGGCCCACCAGGATCGGGCGCGCAAGCTGCTCGTCGATCACCACACGCACGGCACGCAGCACGCGCTCGTCCTCGCCCTCGGCATAGACGATGCGTTTTTTTTGCGCGCGTTTGGCGATGGAAAAAATCGGCCGCATCATGGCGCCCGACTGATAGACGAATTGCTGCAGTTGCTCGCGGTAGGCGTCGAGGTCGGCAATTGGCCGCGTCGCCACGCCGCTGGCCGCAGCCGCCCGGGCCACGGCCGGGGCGATGTGCAGAATCAGGCGCGGATCGAACGGCTTGGGGATCAGGTAAGTGGGGCCGAAGCCGGCTTCCTGCATGCCGTACGCGGTGGTCACCACGTCGCTTTGCTCCATCTGCGCCAGCGCGGCAATCGCGTGCACCGCGGCCACTTCCATCTCAGTGGTGATGGTGGTGGCGCCGCAGTCCAGCGCACCACGGAAGATGTAGGGAAAGCACAGCACGTTGTTGACCTGGTTCGGGTAGTCCGAACGGCCGGTGGCGATCACCGCGTCGTCGCGCACCGCTTTGATCTCCTCGGGGAGGATTTCAGGCGTGGGATTGGCCAGCGCCAGGATCAGCGGCCTGGCGGCCATGCGGGCCACCATTTCGGGTTTGAGCACGCCACCGGCCGACAGTCCGAGGAAAATATCGGCGCCGGCGATGATGTCGCCCAGCTTGCGGGCTTCGGTGGCCTGGGCGTAACGCGCCTTGTCCGGGTCCATCAACTCGGTGCGCCCGGCCCAGACCACGCCGGCCAGATCGCTGACCCAGACGTGTTCGCGCGCCAGGCCCAGATGCTCCAGCAGATGCAAGCAGGCCAGCGCCGCGGCGCCCGCGCCCGAGCACACCAGCTTCACGTCTTCGATGCGCTTGCCCAGTACCTTCAGACCGTTGAGCACGGCGGCGCCGACAATGATGGCGGTGCCATGCTGGTCGTCGTGGAACACCGGAATGCGCATGCGTTGGCGCAGGCTGCGCTCCACCTGGAAACACTCCGGAGCCTTGATGTCTTCCAGGTTGATGCCGCCGAAGGTCGGCTCCAGCGCCGCGATGATCTCGATGAGCTTGACCGGGTCTTTCTCGTTGATTTCGATGTCGAACACGTCGATGTTGGCGAACTTCTTGAACAGCACCGCCTTGCCTTCCATCACCGGTTTGGCCGCCAGCGGTCCGATGTCGCCCAAGCCCAGCACCGCGGTGCCGTTGGTGATGACGCCCACGAGATTGCTGCGTGCTGTGTAGCGCGCGGCATCGCCCGGGTTCTGCACGATGTCTTCGCAGGCCGCCGCCACCCCGGGGGAATACGCCAGTGCCAGATCACGCTGGTTGGAGAGTTGCTTGGTCGGGGTGACGCTGATCTTCCCCGGACGAGGAAATTCGTGGTATTCCAGCGCGGCACGGCGCAACTCGGCCTTGGCATCGGGGGTGGACATGAACGGTCTCCGTCAAGAGTTTGCGCCGGGTTTGGGGCCGCGCGCGTTTTGTGATGATGTGCTTGTGAATGACTGCTGATGATCTGGAATTCATTCTAGGAGTCCGGCCCCCCGGGGGGTTTCAGCCTCGCAAGTGTGTCGCACAGCAGCCTACGCGCTGGTGTTGCCTGTTTGGGCAGCGACGACAATACCTGCATGGCTTCCACCCTCGGCGAATTCGAACTCATCGCGCGCTACTTCACCCGCCCAGCGCGCAACGCTGTCCTTGGCGTGGGTGACGATTGCGCCCTGCTCGCCATGCCTTCTGGCCAGCAGCTCGCGGTGTCCAGCGACATGCTGGTCGAAGGCCGCCATTTTCTGCTGGGGACTGATGCCAGCACGCTTGGCCACAAGGCGCTCGCGGTGAACTTGTCGGATCTGGCCGCCGTGGGTGCTCAGCCTCTGGCGTTCACCCTGGCACTGGCCTTGCCTGCGGCCGACGCCGCCTGGCTCGCAGGCTTCAGCGCGGGGCTGTTCGCGCTCGCCGAGGAGGAGGTCATCGACCTGATTGGCGGCGACACCACCAAGGGCCCGCTGAACATCTGCATCACCGTGTTGGGGCTGGTGCCGCCGGGCTTGGCTTTGCGTCGCGACGCAGCGCATGCTGGCGATGCGCTGTGGGTGTCGGGCACTCCTGGAGACGCTCGCCTTGCGCTTGGCCATCTCCGCGGCGAGTGGAGCCTGGCTGCCGACGACTTCACCACGATGCGCGTGCGCATGGACCGGCCCACGGCGCGCGTAGCGCTGGGGCAGGCGCTGCGCGGCATCGCCCATGCCGCCATCGACATCTCCGACGGCCTGCTCGGCGATCTCGGCCATGTGCTGCGGGCAAGTCGCGTGGGTGCGTGCATCGAAGCCGATCGCATTCCAGCCAGTCGCGTCGTGCAGGCTCAGCCCATCGCACGCCGCCGCGCCTGCCAGCTCGCCGGCGGCGACGATTACGAGTTGTTGTTCACCGCGCCCGCGCAGCGGCATGAGGCGGTGCTCGCTGCCGCCAGCAAGGCGCAAACTTCCGTGGCATGCATCGGCCGCATCACCGCTGCGCCCGGCGTCACCCTGCTGGACGCACAAGGCCAGGAACTCCCCGCGCATTACGCCGCGTTCGACCATTTCCGCACCCCATGAGCCCATCCTCTCCAACCTCCGCAAGCTCCACCGCGCCGCAGCCCAACTGGCGCTTCGCCTTCTCAAGCCCGGTGCATTGCCTCGCCCTCGGCTTCGGCTCGGGGCTCGCGCCCATCGCTCCCGGCACGGCGGGCAGCCTGTTCGGCTGGGCCAGCTACCTGCTCCTTGCGCCATGGCTGCCCAACGGCGCCTGGGCCGCGTTTTTGCTCGGCGTTTTTGCCCTCGGCGTGTGGGTTTGCGGGCGCACCGCGCAGGCTTTGCAGACCGACGACCCCTCGCCCGTGGTGTGGGACGAAATCGTCGCCATCTGGCTGGTGCTGTGGTTGCTGCAGCCCGCGCCGCAAACCCCCACCGTGTGGTGGCTGCAAGCGGCGGGCTTCGTCCTGTTTCGCGTGTTCGACGCCATCAAGCGCGGCCCGGTCGGCTGGTGCGACCGGCATGTGAAAGGCGGCCTGGGCATCATGCTCGACGATCTCGTGGCCGCCCTGCTCACCCTGGCGGTGGTGTTCGGCGCCATGCATCTGCTTCCATGGAGCGCAAGCCATGGCGCATGAGGCGCGCACACCCTGGCAGAACGTGCTCGACGCCGCGCAGGCGCTGCGTGAAATCTTGCTCGAGCGCGGCTGGATGCTGAGCTGCGCCGAGTCTTGCACGGGCGGACTGGTGGCCGCGGCCGTCACTTGCTTCGCCGGTTCGAGCGACTGGTTCGAGCGCGGCTTCGTCACCTACAGCAACCGTGCCAAGACCGAGTTGCTGGGCGTGCCCGAAACCCTGCTCGCCGCGCATGGCGCCGTCAGCAGCGAAGTAGCGCTGGCCATGGCACGAGGGGTTCTGGCGCGCGCCCCCGTGCAGGCGGCGCTGTCCATCACCGGCATCGCCGGACCCGGTGGCGGCACACCGGGCAAGCCCGTCGGACTGGTCTGGTTCGGCTGGGCCTGGCGGGATGCGCGGCAACCGGCCGAGGTGCGCGCCGAGGCCCAATCCTGCATCTGCCCTGGCGACCGCGAGGCCGTACGCCTGGCCTCGGCGCGGTTCGCATTGGAGGGGTTGCGGCAACGCTTGCTCGAGGCGGCACGCGCGGCGTGACGGACGGGTGGATTGAAGAACCATGCGCTGACATCACCGCGGTCTGCGGCGTGCGCTGTTGCCCAAGTCAGGGCGCCGAGCAACAGCGCGCTCAGCGCAGACCGCGCCGACGTCGTCCGCATCCGTCAGCGCCAATCCGCTCGGGCGTCCGCGCTGGCATCCGCACCAGCGCATCGTCTCATTCGATGACCACCTCATTGATCTGGATGGTGGGGATGAGGTTGGTGAAGTTGGGCAGGTCGGCCATGATCTGCTGCGCATGGGGGCCGAAGGCCTGCTCGAAGGCT
>JABEVE010000051.1 GCA_013044035.1 Burkholderiales bacterium | reverse complement strand
GGCAAGTGCTCTGTAGAAATTAAAAAGGCCGGTCAATTGACCGGCCTTCTAACTATCAAGGCCCTTGCTCAACGCAAGAATTCCAAGTTAGTAAATGTGGTTGCGGGGGCAAGATTTGAACTTGCGACCTTCGGGTTATGAGCCCGCGCAAAATGGCATTTCCAAGTGTTGACGGATGATACTGTTTCTATTTAAATCATGCACTTACGCGATACAAGGGGCATAAGAATGTTCCCGCTTATTCCCGAATATGCCTATAATTCCCCTACATGACCCCTACATGGGCCGCCTAGGAGGGCTGGGACGTGGGCAAGCGGGAAAACTTCACAGCAGGGCGGGTAGCGGAATTCACATGCCCCGAAGGCAAGCAACAGGCTATCTACTGGGACGGCAAGCAACGCGGTCTAGGCTTGCGAGTGACCGCAAAAAACGCCCGCGCCTACATTTTTGAGGCCTGGAGTCAGGGCCGCACGATGCGTGTGACCATTGGCGACCCTACCGCGTGGACAATCGACGCCGCACGCAAAGAGGCCGCACGTCTCAAGGTGCTGGTGGACAGCGGCATCAACCCAACCGAGCAGCGCCGCGAACAGGACGAAGCGAAAGTGCGTGCCAAGGCGGAAAAGGCCGTCGCCGCGATGCAAGCAGAGGCGCAGGCACAGCGCCAGCAATTGCGGGTTGCCGAAGCCTGGGACGCCTACCTAGAGCACCATGCCCGCCGCTGGGGTGCCCGCCACATGCGCGACCATGCGACGCTTGCCCAGACTGGAGGCGTGCGAAAGAAGCGCGGGCCAGGGGTGACAGTGCCCGGTGTGCTGCGCCCTGTGCTGGACATGCGCATGGCCGAGATAACCGCCGATGTGCTGGCCGCCTGGGTGGTGCGGGAAGCCGAGACACGGGCAAACAACGCTCGGCAGGGCTATGAGCTTTTCCGGGCCTTCTGGCGCTGGTGTGGAGACAGGCCCGAATATGCGGGCATCATCGACGCCCGCGCCGTGGAAAGCCGGGACATGCGCGCCGATGTGCCCAGCCGCAAAAGCAAGCGTTTCGATGTGCTGGAGCGTGCGCACCTTGCCCCCTGGTTCGCCGCCGTGCGAGGCATTGGCAACCCCGTGATTGCCGCCTACCTGCAAGGGCTGCTGCTGACGGGTGCCCGCCGCGAAGAACTGGCCGAATTGAAATGGGCCGATGTGGATTTTTCGCTGGGTGCCATGTGGCTGAAAGACAAGGTCAGGCCCGAAGGCCGCAAGGTGCCATTGACGCCCTACCTTGCCAACCTGGTGCAAGCACTGCCACGCCGCAGTGCCTGGGTGTTCAGTTCGCCCACAGCCAAGGATGGAAAGCTGGCCGAGCCGCGTATTGCCCATGTGCGAGCCCTGGAGGGCGCGGGCTTGCCGCATGTGAGCCTGCACGGCCTGCGCCGCACCTTCGCCAGCCTTGCCGAATGGGTGGAAATGCCCGCCGGTGTGGTGGCGCAAGTCATGGGACATGCACCGAACGCCACAGCCGAGCGCCACTACATCAACCGCCCGCTCGAACTTCTGGCCGTGTGGCATGGCAAGTATGAGGCGTGGATATTGGAGCAGGCCGGCATCGACTTCCAAGCCACGCAAGCCCTGCCGACGCTGCGCCGGGTGCAGTGAATCAGTAGCTTTTGCGCTACAATCTACCCATGTTTGAAGTGCAAAGCTACCTGACAGACGAAGGGGAATGCCCCGTACAAGACTGGTTAGCCGCGTTGCCCGACAGACAAGCCCGCGCCCGCATTGCAACCCGGTTGCTACGCCTGGAGGCAGGTAATCCGGGAGACAGCAAAGCCTTATCGGGTGGACTGTGGGAATTGCGCATTGACTGGGGGCCGGGCTACCGGGTGTATTACGCCCGCGCCGGTGCCCGCCTGGTGCTGCTGCTGGCCGGTGGCGACAAGCGCACCCAGCAAGCCGACATCGCAACCTCCCGGCGCTATTGGACAGACTGGCAACAAAGGAACGCACCATGAACGCATCACGCCCCCTGAATCAAACCATCGTCGAGTTGCTGCGGCAGGATGAAGGCTTTGCGGAGGAACTGCTGAATGCAGCCATTGACGAAGCCGACGAACCCGGAGGCCGCGAAGCACTGCTAGCCGCCCTACGCAGCATTGCCGAAGCCAAGGGCATGCGCGCCATTGCCGAGGAAACCGGGCTTTCGCGTGAAACGCTCTATCGCACGCTTTCGCCGCGTGGCAATCCGACGCTGCGCACGCTCATGGCCGTGACACATGCCGCTGGCCTGCGCCTGCGGGTGGAAAAGGCGCACGCATGAAACGCAAGCTGTTTGCTGAGATTGCCGAGGGCATGCAAGCCCTTGCCGAAGCCCGCTCGGGCAAAACCCCGCACAACCCAGCGCACCCCGGCGAGGTGCTACGCGAATGGCTGCCTGAAGGCATGACGGTAACGCAGGCCGCCACAGAGCTGCACATTGCCCGCGTGACGCTTTCCAAGGTGCTGAACGGGCAAGCTGGCATTTCCGCCGTCATGGCGCGACGCCTTGCCGCATGGCTGGGCACTTCGCCCGAATCATGGATGGGTATGCAAACCACCTGGGACTAGTGGCAAGCCCGCAAGGTGCGCCTACCGAACATCAAGCCCATGCAGCGCGCCGCGTAACCGTTTCGCGCCAGGATAGGCCGAGGGTAGCTCCCAAAGCCGAAAAGCGGGAACCTTCACCCGCCTGCCTGGTGCCCCTGAATGAAGCCGAGCACAGAAGGAGTGCACATGAAGAACATCACAGCCGACAAGTATTGCCACCTGATGAAGGTTGAGAATCGCGCCGAGTGTGGAATGGGCTGGCGCATTGAAGATGGCGGCATATTCCTCAACGCCACACGACATGGCCTGGAAATGCTGAGCACGGACGAGCTTGATGCTGTGACGCTGGGAATGGGCACGCGAGTGCTGACGGTGCCGCTGCTGGCTTTTCCTTGCTCAATTGGCGAGCTGCATGACTTCCTACTGAAACTTGGCGAACCGGGCATTGACGCTGACGACTACGCCAAGGCGTTCCGGCAGAACGGTCGCTTTACCTATACCGATGATTTACCCGATGGCGCTCACATTCCGCTGTCCATGTGGATTCAGGCGCTGGCAGAACGCGCTGCCGTGCGACGCGGCATCGAGCCTTGGAGTGATGACGGCTGGGAATTCCTCAACAGGTTGTCTCGCTTGGTGCAAGACCAGTCGGGCACCCTGCCCCTGCGTTTGCTGAGCAGCGAGTTGCTCGCGCAACCGCCGCTTGATCTGTTGCGAGATGATTACGTCGTCCGCAAGAACGAAGGACTGCGCTGGCTGGCCGAGCACGCACAGGAGTTTGCCGAACCCGTAGCGCAAGCCGAGGAATGGAAGCAAGCCAGTCCTGAGCGTAAACACGAACTGGCGATCGAAGCGTTGGAGCGGCACCGCACGCAAGCCAAGGCAGCCGAAACCTTTGGAATCACGCGCCAGCGCCTTGCAACGGTGTTGCGCAACGGCAATGCAACCGTTGCATCATCGTTTCCAGAATCGACCTGGAAGCCGCATGAAACCTAGGTTTCTGCCTGCGCCAAAGCGCAACAGTTGACGCAACCCCCCGTTGCTGCAAGACAGTTCACATCGCCCCGGAATAAACCGGGATGGAGTGAACGACGATGGAAACGCAAGGAATGCCGCCCGAACTGGCCCGCATCGCATCGGGCCGGG
This sequence comes from Burkholderiales bacterium, assembly GCA_013044035.1. GTDB lineage: Bacteria > Pseudomonadota > Gammaproteobacteria > Burkholderiales > Burkholderiaceae_C > Thiomonas_A. The sequence goes on along the minus strand of JABEVE010000051.1, from coordinate 3,657 downwards.
ACTTTCTGACAACGGGTGAATTTGCCCGCGCCTTGAATCGTGCGCCGCAGACGGTGCGCAAGAATCTGTGCATCGCCGGGCATTGCTTCGGCATCAAGCCGCGCCATGTGGCAGGCCGTCTTCTTTGGCCGGTAGCTGATACCGCTCGACTGCTCGGGGCGCGTCCATGAGGCCGCACAGCAACAGCATCACTGCCGCCGCAAGCCGCGCTGCGATGTTGTCGATGGCACCGATGGCACCGGCCTATCAAGGGCTTCTCGACGCCCTGCGCGCCCACGGCATTGAGCCTGCCGACCCTGGCGAAGTCGTTGCCGATGGCGTCCTGCATCGTTTCCAGATCGAAGGCGACAAGCGCGGCAGTCGCAACGGCTGGGCAGTCCTGCATCAAGATCATGGCGCGGCTGGATCGTGGAAGTCTGGCGTCACCTGCACCTGGAGCGCCAAGGCCACGGCCAAGATGACGCGGCAGGAAAAGGACGAACACTATTCCAGGGTTCGCCAAGCTCAAGCCACAGCGCAGCGCCAGCGCGAAGCCGATCATCAAGCCGCCGCTGAACGTGCATCGATGCTGTGGGCGAAAGCGACGCCAGCCATGGCCGAGCATCCGTACTTGGTGAAGAAGCGCATTCCACCGGGCCATGCTCGCCAGGCTGGTGATCTGCTGGTGCTCAAGATTGAGGACGTGAACGGCAACACCCGCAGCCTGCAATACATCGGGCCGGATGGCGTCAAGCGCATGTTGTCAGGCGGCGCGAAACGTGGGCACTTCATCATCGTGGCCGGTTTGCTGCCTGCGCCCATTGTGGTGATAGCCGAGGGCTGGGCCACGGCCATGACCGCATCGTCACAGTTCCCCGGAGCCTGCACCCTGGCTGCTGTTGACGCGGGCAATTTGGAGCCGGTGGCGCTGGCGATTCGTGGCAAATATCCAGCCGCTGAAATCGTGATTTGTGCAGACGACGACCGATGCACCGATGGCAATCCGGGATTGACCAAGGCTCGCGCTGCTGCCGCTGCTGTTCACGGCAAGCTCTGCCGTCCAGTATGGCCGCCAGGCATTCCCCTTGAGGCCAGCGACCTGAACGACGTTGCTGTGTACTTGGAGGCCAACAATGCCTGACTTGCTCGAAATCGAAGATGTTGCATCGGCCATTGCAAAACCCGGTGTTCCAGGTGTTCCGGGTGTCCAGCCCAATGAATGCGGGATTCCAGCCGGAACACCGGCATGTGTTCCAGGTGTTCCTGGTGTTCCACCGGAAGCTGAACGCCCCTGTTATCGCGTGTTCGACAACTGGCTGGAAGATGGCGAAAAGTTCAGGCCCGGTGTCTGGTTTTTCGGCATCAAGCCCGGCAAAGATGAAGCCCCGGCCACGCTGACGAAGCAATGGATTTGCTCGCCGCTGCATTTGGAAGCCGTCACAGCCGACCCGGGCGACAACAACTACGGGCGCATGCTCAGGTTCAAGAACACGGCGGGCAGGTGGCGCGCCTGGGCCATGCCGATGGAACTGCTGCGCGGCGCTGGCGACGAACTGCGCGGCGCTTTGCTGGCAATGGGGGTGATGATCGACCCAGCCGGGCACCGGGAATTTGCGCGCTACCTGCAAGCTCGCGTCCCGGAAAAGCGCGTGACCTGTGCAACACAAACCGGCTGGCTCGGCAAGGTGTTCGTCCTGCCCGACGCCTGCTACGGCCCAGGCGCTTCGGCAGTGACCTATCAGTCTGGTGACCACACCGATGGCGAGTTCAGCACGGGCGGCACACTGAAGGGCTGGCGCGATGGCATTGCAGCAATGGCCGTGGGCAACCCGGTCTTGATGCTGGCGCTGTCAGCCGCTTTTGCTGGCCCCGTCATGCACCTGGTACGAGCGGAAAGCGGTGGCGTTCATCTTGTTGGCAATTCCTCCACTGGCAAAACAACCGGCGTTGAAGCCGCCCGTTCCGTTTGGGGTGGCGACAAATTCAAGCGCAGTTGGAACGGCACGGCGAATGGTCTGGAGGGTGCTGCATCACAGTCCAACGACTGCCTGCTGGTGCTTGACGAGATCAACCAAGCCGACCCGCGAGACGTGGGAGCCATCATCTATGCGCTTGGCAACGGCGTCGGCAAGCAGCGCGCCTCACGCACGGGTGCAGCCAGAGCCGTGGCGCGGTGGCGCACGTTCGTCCTCTCCAGTGGTGAACGCTCGGTTGCCACCGCGATGGCCGAGGGTGGCATCAAGGCCAAAGCCGGGCATGGGGTGCGCTTGCTCGACGTGCCGGTGGCGCGCAAGTTTGGAGCCTGGGACGACCTGCACGGTTTCAACGATGGCCCGGCGTTCTCGGATGCGCTGGCGAAATGCGCAGCGACCCACTACGGGCATGCAGGCCGGGCTTTTCTGGCGCGACTGACACGCGACAAGTCCGACATGGCCGCGCTGTGGGAAAAGGTGAAATCGCTCGATGCGTTCGCCGCATGTGGCGATGGTCAGATCAAACGCGCCGCCGCTCGGTTCGCTCTCATCGGCATGGCGGGTGAACTCGCCACAGACTACGGGCTGACCGGCTGGGAGCCCGGCGCGGCTGTTGAATCGGCAATCGTGGCGTTCAACGCATGGCGCGACCATCGAGGCGCGACCAATGCCGAGCACCATCAAATCGTTGAGGCCGTGAACGGGTTCATCACGCGGCATGGTGATTCCCGGTTTTCGGATGTGAATGCAACGCACGACACGATGGTGCGCGACCGCGCCGGCTGGTGGCGCGCCGGCACTGATGGCCGCGAGTATCTGTTCACGCCAGACGGTCTACGCGAGGCGCTGAAGGGTTTCGACTTCAAGGCCGCAACGCACGCCCTCATCCAAGCTGGAATGCTTGCCCGGCCCGGCGCAGATGGCAAAACGGCAAGCCTCATGCACATCGATGGGCGGCGCATGCGCGTCTATGTCATTCAACCGGGAGGCAACGATGGCGCTTGAACTCGCGTTCGCAAGGCTTTTTGGAACACCGGAACACCACGGAACACCGGCATGTGTTCCGGCTACACCCGCAGAAACATTGGCTTGGACACCCGGAACACCCGGAACACCGCAAATCAGCAATGTCCAGGCGACAAACGACGCCCACGACCTCGACGAAGTGCAATCCGAGCGCGCCGCGATCCAGCACTTTGATGGCGGCATCGATGCGCCGATTGCCGAGCTGCTGGCGCGTCATGGTGATGCGTCAGCTGGTGGCGTGGGCTGGGCGTTGACCAAACTGGTGGCCGATGTTCAGGCGTCACGGCACTGGCTTGTCGTCACGCCGCTGGGCTGTACGACGCTCACTTGCACGGCACCGACGACGCGAACGGAAATCATGCAGTCCCTGCGCTACAGCACCGCCTTGCCGATTGGAGACGCGCCATGAGCGCCCTGCCGAGCTTTGCCCAGATGGTTCGCATCTATGACTTGTGCGCCCGTGGCCTGAGCATCGAAGCCATTGCGCTGCACCTGGGCTTGGACGTGGCGCAAATCCGTGAAGTCCTGAACCCTATAACCCGCCCCGAAGGAGGCAACCCCCATGATTGACGCTCTCATAGGTGGCACGCTGCACGCCGCCGCTGAACAGAAAACCGGCCAGGCTGGCAAGCCCTTCGTGGTGTGCAAGGTGCGCACGCCCATGGCGAACGGTGAAAGC
>JABEVE010000050.1 GCA_013044035.1 Burkholderiales bacterium | reverse complement strand
GACCGCCCCCGACAGCCCGCAAGCGGGCTCCCCCCGAGGGGGCCAAGAACCCTCGGGAGCGGCCCTTCGCGTTCTTGGGACCGCCCCCGACAGCCCGCAGACGAATGCTTCGCGAGGAATCCCATGCAATGCAGGATCTGGATCAGTCCTGGTTTGCTGCGACCGAAGCCTTGTGGCGTTCGCCTTCGACAGCTTGCCACCCGATTGGGTTGCGCGTTCCTTGTCGCAGGCGCCGTGGGTCGTCGTGCGGCGTGCACCCTGGCGCGCGAACCGCGTGCCCGTTGGCATTCGCGGCGGCACCCGTACCCAGCGCACTGCAGCCTGGCTGGATCCACTGCAGGTCGAATGCAGACTGGCGCCGTGGGATCTGCGTGGCCGGCTCAGCGACTTGGATGCATCGCGCCTCGCCATGCCGGCGATGCAAGCCCTCGCAGCCGTGGAACAGGCGTGGAACGCTTGGCCGGATTTGCGCTGGGGCCCGGGAGGCAGCGTGGGGTTCGAGCTGGCGTCGGGCCTCGCCAGCGTCGGCAACGACAGCGACCTCGATCTGGTGGTGCCGCTCGAGCACGCCATCTCCCGCTCCGAAGCCCGGGCACTCTGGACACGACTGCCGCGCCAGGGACAGGTTCGCATGGACGTGCAACTGCAAACACCAGCCGGCGCCGTGGCGCTGTCCGAGTACGCGATGGGCGCTGGCCCCATGTTGTTGCGCAGCGCCCATGGCGCGCGACTGACGCCCGATCCATGGGCCGAAGTCGCATGAAGCTGGCCTTCCTCTGTCCGGGACAAGGCGCGCAGTCGCCCGGTTTTCTACGTCTTCTGCCGCCACACGCCGAGGTCGAGCGCACCCTCGACGAGGCCAGCCGCATCCTGCAACGCGACGTGCGCCGCCTGGACGGCGCCCTGGAACTGCGCTCCACCGTCGCAGCTCAACTGTCCATCGTGATTGCCGGCGTTGCCCTGGCGCGTGCTCTGGATGCGCAAGGCCTGCGGCCGGACGCGGTCGCGGGCTTGTCGGTGGGCGCTTTCACCGCCGCCGTGATCGTCGGTTCGCTGGCGTTCGACCAGGCCCTGCGCATCGTGCTGTTGCGCGCCACGCTGATGGAGCGCGCCTACCCCAAGGGCTACGGCATGGCCGTGATCGTTGGCCTTGGCCAACGCAGTGTCGAGGACATCCTGCACGCGGTGGCACCGGCCGGTGCCACCGCCGAGCAGCGGGTTTACCTGGCCAATTTGAACGGGCCCGCGCAATTCGTCATCGCCGGCGCCGACGCTGCGCTGGAACAGGCTCTGCGCGCCGCCCGCAACCTCGGCGTGCGCCGCGCCGAACGGCTCGACGTGGCCGTGCCCTCGCACTGCGTGCTGCTGGCCGGTGTCGCGCAGGGCCTGCGCGACGCGCTGCTCGCATGCCCTGCCCAGGCCCCGCGGGTGCCCTATGTCGGCAATCGAAGCGGGCGCCTGCTCGGGTCTGCCGAGGCCATCGCTGCCGATCTGGCGGACAACGTCATGGCTCCCGTGCGGTGGCATGACGGCACCACGGTGTTGTACGAGCATGGGGTACGCCAATTCATCGAATTGCCACCTGGGCAGACACTGACGCAACTGGCGCAGGCGGCTTTCGAGAACGTACGAGCCGTTTCCGCGGAGGGTTCCGACCTGCACTCCCTGGTTCTCGGCGCGCGGCGGTTCCAGACCAACATGGAGGATCGACGCAACAGGACTTGAACATCCATGCGGCACGGGTTCAACCCCTGGCATGCGCCGGTCAGTCCGGCTCATGCCAATTTGCACGGCATCACCTACCCCGGATCCACGACCCGGAACAATCGAAGGAGACAAGCGATGGACAGCAACACCCTGGCCGCCACAGCGCGGCCAACGCGAACACCCTTGAACCGGGACCAGATTCGAGGCTTCTGGGCTGCCTGGTTCGGCTGGACGCTGGACGGCATGGATTCGATCATTTACGCCCTGGTCCTGGTTCCGGCACTGACCGAATTGCTACCCAAGTCCGGGATCGCCGCCACGCCCGGCAACATCGGCCTGGCGGGCTCAATCCTGTTTGCACTCTTCCTCGTCGGCTGGGGACTGTCGTTCATCTGGGGGCCCATTGCCGACCGATTCGGCCGCACACGCGTGCTTGCCGCCACGATCTTCGGCTACGCCTTGTTCACCGGCCTGGCCGCGTTGTCCCAGAATGTCTGGGAACTCGCGATCTTCCGCATGCTCGCCGGCATCGGCATCGGTGGCGAGTGGGCGCTTGCGGGAACCTATGTCGCCGAATCCTGGCCGGAAGATCGCCGCAAGATGGGCGCCGGATTCCTCCAGACGGGCTATTACGCCGGGTTCTTCATCGCCGCAGCGCTCAACTACACCGTCGGCGCGCACTATGGCTGGCGGGCGATGTTCTTTTGCGGCCTCGTGCCCGTGGTTGTCTCCATCTACACGATGCTGAAAGTGCGCGAGCCCGAGCGCTGGGAAAAAGCCGGGAAGAAGGCTGCGCAGCGCAGCCCATTGCGCGAAATCTTCAGCCCGCAATACCTGCGCCGCACGCTGGTGAATTCCACGCTTCTGACCGTCGCCATCATCGGCCTGTGGGCGGGCGCGGTGTACGAGCCCGCGGCCATCATCTTCCTGGCCAAGAAGGAGGGCATGACGCTCATCCAGGCGGTGCACATGGCATCCATCGGCACCGGCATCCTCTCCATCGGCACCATTCTCGGCTGCCTGGCCCTTCCCCCACTGGCCGAGCGCTTCGGTCGCAAAAATACCTTGGCCATTTATTTTCTCGGCATGGCCGTCTTCATCGCCCTGAGTTTCGGCTGGGCGTTCTATCTGCCCAACGGGCTCGACACCTTCATCGTGACCCTGTTCTTCCTGGGATTCTTCGGTGGCAATTTTGCGATGTTCAGCCTGTGGCTACCCGAGCAATACGAAACCCGCGTGCGTGCAACGGCCTTCGCCTTCAACACCTCGGTGGGCCGCTTCATCGGCGCGGGTGTGAACTTCGCGCTCGCCGCCTCGGTCAGCGCGATGGGCACGCTCGGCACACCTGTTGCCTACACGGCGCTGGCCTTCATCGCCGGTCTCGCGATCATTCCGTTCGCCCTGGAAACGAAAGGCCAGGAACTGCCGCAATGACGTGTGGGCCTTGTCGCCATTCGGGCCGACCAAAGCGCTCGAAGGGCGACGAGGCCGAGCCCGGACTCCATGCGTTCAAATCTCACGACGCTCGCGATCCCCACGAATCCGGCCGCGACGAACGGGGGATCGAACCACGGCCGAGATCCATGAATCATTGAACGATCGACGGCACATCGTCCTGCGGTGAACAAGCCGGGCACCGTGACCCGTACCATGCTGCCGTGCCATCAAGTGGAGCGTGAGATGCCGGCGGCCATGCCCGAGGATCTGGTTGTGGAACATGAGCACATGCTCAGCATGATGCAGCAGGCCCGCATGGCGCTGCTGGTCGGCGACATCGCCCGGGCACGCGAGTCGCTGAAGGTTTTGCACGACCAGCAGCAAGCCCATATCGCCCATGAGGAGGGCACTTTGATTCCAAGGCTTCCGGCCTCGGCGCGATGGGCCGCGAAGGTCTATCTGGCCGAGCACGGCAAACTTTCAGCGATGCTCGCCGAATGGCGCGAGGCACTCTTCACCATGCCTGCGTGGGTCCGCGACGACAAGACACGGTTGGCCCTGGTCGATGCCACCCTGCCGTTGCAGCATCTGCTCGAACATCATTTCGAGCGCGAAGAAAAAGGGCTTTTCGTCGAAACGCGGGCTTGACCTGAAGGCTCTGGCGTTTGGGCCGGTCAGGCCATGGGAGCGTTGCTTTCCACAAAGCGACGCAGGGCTGGATTGACGCAGTCGGCCAGCGTGCTGGTGTTCAGTTCCGCATAAAACGCACGGCGTGCGCGGTCCAGCCTGGGACGCAAGGCACAAAAGCCCGTGAGCACGCAGTGTCCTGCGTCCTCGCGAAAGCATTCGACCAAGGCCTGATCGTCTTCCAGCCAGGCCAGCACTTCACCAAGCCTTATGGCCGTTGGCTCACCGAGCAGTCGCACCCCACCGCCCGCCCCACGCATGGTTTGTACATAGCCTCCGGCGGCCAGGCGCTGCAGCACTTTGATCAAGTGATCTCGCGATACATCGAGCTTGGCCGCCAACTCGGTGGTCAACCAGTTCGCCCGCGCACTGCCGGCAAGCACGAGCAGGGCACGGAGCCCGAAATCGGAGAATGCTGTGAGTTTCATGCGTGGTTGCCCAAGAGGCCTTGTGTTGATCGCAAAGGCATCTTATAGTGGTATTGGCAGTACTTGTTATGCGCAAGATTTGCCACAAGGAACGACCGCATGCATGCGCGACAGCGGACGAAGCACAAACTGCCGGACCGCATTCCGCCGCTCGAGCCGACCGCCGAACCAAGTCAGAACCAGGACAACCGCCCATGCGGTGAATCAGCCACTTGCCCGGCACCATCCCGATCCGCCATGCCCGCAACCCAGCCGGCAGTCGCGCCTTGTGCTGGGATGCAGGGCCATCGGATATGGTCAAGAAATTCCCGACTCACCCGATTCACCCCGAGCGCATTTGCTGGGGTTGCGAGAGATACTGCGCCGCAGACTCCATGCGCTGCGGCAACGGGTCCGAGCGCACGCAACATCCTGTCGAGCTTTTGGGGGAGGACTGGCTCGATTTCGGCCTCGACGCCGCCGCCGCTCGTGATGCTGGATCAGCCGAACAAACCCCCGTTCGGGATACCTCAGCGGCAAGTCCCGGCAAGACCATTTGAAGCCCACCGAACCCGCGCGGCATGAGGCTGCGCTGGTTGTCGCGACACCGCCTGGCCGCGCCGCCGGCTCGGCGCCCGCACTGCGATGGACCCGTCCTGCCCTGATGCGCGGCTCGCGCCGTATCGGCGAATTGCCACACCGCGCACCCAACACCCGCCCCGAAATCTTCATCTTTCTTGACCCAGGTCATGACTACATCTAGTCGTTAACCCGGCCTCGAAACGCTAGATATAGTGTTGATGTCGCCAGGAGAACACAATGAGCCATCGAGCAGCGGAGCACCACCTGAGCCTTCCCCGCGAGGTCGTCAAACGCAATGGCGTTCGCGTGAGCTTCGACCCGCAGAAGATTGTTTCAGCCTTGCGCCGGGCCGGAGAAGCCACTGGCGAGTTCGGACCCGATGAGGCCCAGGCACTGGGGGATGATGCCATCAAGGTCCTCATCCACCGCTTCGGCAATCAGGCGCCAACCGTCGAGCAGATCCAGGACGTCGTCGAGCACACACTCATCGCCGCCAATGACATTCAGAGTGCGCGTGCCTACATCGTTTATCGCGAGCAGCATGCCAAACTGCGGCAAGACTACAAAGCCCTGGTTGACGTGGAGAGTTCGGTGAACGAGTACCTCAGCCGAGCCGACTGGCGTGTCAATGCCAACGCCAACCAGGGCTACTCTCTGGGAGGCCTCATCCTGAACGTGGCGGGCAAGGTCACCGCCAACTATTGGCTTTCGCACGTCTATCCCGCCGAGATCGGCGAGGCGCACCGCAACGCCGACCTCCACATTCATGACCTCGACATGTTGTCGGGCTACTGCGCCGGGTGGTCACTGCGCACCTTGCTGAACGAGGGGCTCAACGGGGTTCCTGGCAAGGTCGAAGCCGGCCCCCCGCGACACATGACATCTGCCGTTGGGCAAATCGTCAATTTTCTGGGGACCCTGCAGAACGAATGGGCCGGCGCTCAGGCCTTCTCATCGTTCGACACCTACATGGCGCCCTTCGTGCGCCGGGATCGGATGTCTTATCCCGCCGTGCGGCAGTGCATTCAGGAGCTGATCTACAACCTCAACGTTCCCTCCCGTTGGGGAACGCAGACTCCCTTCACGAATCTCACGTTCGATTGGACTTGCCCTGAGGATTTGCGCGGCCAAATTCCTCTGATCGGAGGCGAGGAGATGCCCTTCACCTACGGCGAGTTGCAGGTCGAGATGGATCTGATCAACCGCGCCTATATCGATGTCATGACGGCCGGTGACGCCAAAGGGCGCGTGTTCACCTTTCCGATCCCGACCTACAACATCACGGCAGATTTTCCGTGGGAATCCGAGAATGCCCAGCGGCTGTTCGAGATGACGGCCAAGTATGGGCTGCCCTACTTCCAGAACTTCATCAACTCCGACCTCACTCCCAACATGGTGCGGTCCATGTGCTGCCGCTTGCAGCTCGATCTCCGCGAACTCCTCAAGCGCGGCAATGGCCTCTTTGGCTCGGCGGAGCAGACCGGTTCAGTCGGCGTGGTCACGATCAATTGCGCTCGACTCGGACATCAGCACCGCGGCGACGAGTCGGGCCTGCTCGACCGGCTGGACGTGCTGCTGGAGATGGGCAAGCAAAGCCTCGAGATCAAGCGCAAGGTCATCCAGCGCCTCATGGATCAAGGCTTGTTCCCTTACACCAAGCGCTATCTCGGCACACTGCGCAACCATTTTTCGACGCTGGGGGTCAACGGCATCAACGAATTGATCCGCAACTTCACCGCCGACGCGCAGGACATCACCACGCCCTGGGGCCATGCCTTTGCCGTGCGCCTCCTCGACCATGTCCGAAGCCGGATCGTGGCCTTTCAGGAAGAAACCGGGCATCTCTACAACCTGGAAGCCACCCCCGCTGAGGGCACCACCTACCGCTTCGCCAAGGAAGATCGCAAGCGCTTTGCGGACATTCTCCAGGCCGGCACGGTGGAGCGCCCTTATTACACGAACTCGTCGCAATTGCCTGTCGGCTTCACGGACGATCCGTTCGAGGCGCTCGAACGGCAGGAACCCTTGCAGTCCAGGTACACCGGAGGCACCGTGCTCCACCTCTACATGCGCGAGCAACTGTCCAGCGGCGCGGCATGCAAAGAGTTGGTGCGCCGCGCGCTGACGCGCTTTCGCCTGCCCTACATCACCGTCACGCCCACTTTTTCCATTTGCCCCAAGCATGGGTATCTGCCGGGCGAACACACGTTTTGCCCCAAGTGCGATACGGAAATCCTCACGCGCAAGCAGAGCCTGCTCGCGGCGTGACCGCACCCGGGGTCTTCACGCTCACACCAACCCATCTGGAGAACGACCTTGTCTCAGCCCGACCACCCTATCGACACCAACCTGATGCCGCCACCACTACTCGACGAGGAGCGCCAGCCCTGCGAGGTCTGGACCCGCGTCATGGGCTACCACAGGCCCGTGTCAAGCTTCAACATCGGCAAGCAGGGCGAACATCTGGAGCGGCGATTTTTCGCCGAACGGCCAAGCATGTCCGGCGCCTGAAGCGCTCCGACGGATGAACACGTTGCGTGTAGGCGGCATCACCGCCCTGACCAGCATTGATTTCCCCGGCAGGCTCGCCGCCGTGATCTTCTGCCAGGGGTGCCCCTGGCGTTGCGGTTACTGCCACAACCCGCACCTGCTCGAGGCCGGGGTTCCAGTGGGCTTGCCCTGGCCTTCGGTGACGGACTTCCTGGAACGCCGCCGCGGGTTGCTGGACGGCGTGGTTTTTTCCGGGGGAGAGCCCACACTGCAAGCCGGACTGGCCGAGGCCATGCAGCAGGTGCGGGGCCTGGGCTTCGAGGTTGCGCTGCACACGGCCGGCATGTATCCCCGTCGCCTCGCAACGCTGCTCCCTCTGGTCGATTGGGTGGGGTTCGATGTGAAGGCTCCGTGGAGTCTCTACGACACCATCACCGGCACTCCGGGCAGCGGCCGCCGCGCAAGGTCATCCTTGGATCATCTTTTGGCTTCGGGAGTGCCCTTCGAATGCCGAACGACCTGGCATGCGGGACTCTTCAGCGAAGCAGCGCTGTTGTCGCTGGGCACGATGCTGGCCGACCTGGGCGTGCACCAATGGATGGTGCAAGACTGCCGGTTGCCCGGGCAAACACGGCTTCATGCATCGAGCCTGAATCGCAGCGCCTTGAGCCAGCGGATCCAGGGCCTGCAGCGGCCAGGTTTCAAGCTGCGCGGCGACGCTGTCAGCACCACTCGACTCCCCCCATCCACCCTGAATCCAAGTTGAGACCGTTCATGGAATCGATGATTTCGACGACCAGGAAGCCACCCGAACTCGTCTGTCCGGCGGGTTCCCTGCGGGCCCTTGAAATGGCGGTGGACGCCGGCGCGGATGCGGTCTATCTCGGTTTGCGCGGAGCCACCAATGCGCGCAACTTCGCTGGTCTGAACTTCGATGATGCACAGATTCGTGCCGGCGTTGACTACGCCCACAGACGTGGAGCCCGGGTCCTGATGGCACTCAACACCTTCGCCCCAGGGCAAGACCCACAGCCCTGGTTTCGAACAGTCGATCGCGCCGTCGAGCTCGGCGCCGATGCGCTGATCGTGGCGGACGTCGCGATGCTGGCCCATGCGCGGCGCCATCACCCCGGCATGCGCCTGCATCTGTCCGTGCAGGCCTCGGCAACGTCCTACGCAGCGATCGAGTTCTACCGTGAGCAATACGCCATTCAACGAGCGGTTCTGCCCCGCGTCCTGACCCTGTCGCAAGTGGCGCAGGTCATCCGGCACACCAGCGTTGACATCGAGGTGTTCGGATTTGGAAGCCTTTGCGTGATGGTGGAAGGACGCTGCGCCCTGTCCTCCTACGCAACCGGACAGTCGCCCAACCAAGCCGGCGTGTGCTCGCCACCTTCAGCCGTGCGCTGGGTCGATCGTCACGACAGTGTCGAAGCGCGCCTGAACGACGTCCTCATCGACCGCTACGCGCCCGATGAGTCACGCGCTTATCCAACCCTGTGCAAGGGCCGGTTCGATGTCGGCGGCGTGCGCGACTATGCACTGGAAGAACCCACCAGCCTGAACACGCTCGAACTGCTGCCCCAGTTGATCGAGGCGGGGGTCAAGGCAATCAAGATCGAAGGCCGACAGCGAAGCCCCAGCTACGTTGCCGAGGTCACCCGGGTTTGGCGTGCCGCCATCGATCTGGCCGTATCGTCCCATCGCTACGCGGTGCTGCCCACATGGTCGGCGCAACTCGCGCGGTGGGCTGAAGGGCAGCAGCACACGCTTGGCGCCTATGACCGGCCCTGGCGCTAGCAACCCGCGCAGCCCCCCTCAATGGATGCACGCCATGGCTGACCTCGTCACCACCCCAAGATTCGCATTGACAGTAGGCCCTGTTCAGTATTGGTGGCCAAGGCCTGCGTTGATGCAGTTCTATGCGCAGGTCGCCGACAGCGCTGCGAATACGGTCGTGCTGGGAGAGATGGTCTGCTCACGCCGCCACGAGATGAAACTTGCCGACTGGATGGCGTTGGGGCGTGAATTGCAGGCTGCGGGCAAGGAGGTGATCCTGGCTTCACAGGCCCTGGTGATGAGCGAGAGCGAGTTGCGCTCCGCGCGCGATCTGGTGAAACAAGACGAATTCGCGGTCGAGGCCGGCGACATGTCGGCCATCCAGGCCCTGGTCGAGGCACGGCGTGGGGCGCGTGATCTCCAGCCCTTCGTTCTCAGCCCGCACCTCAATATCTACAGCCGCGAGGCGCTTGTGGAACATGCCGCGTGGGGCGCTGGGCGATGGGTTGCCCCAGTGGAGTTGTCCCTGGATGCCATGGCCTGGGTGAACCCAAGGGACAACCCGGTGCGCGCCGTCAGCGGCGACGTGATCCCCACCGAGATTTGGGCTTTTGGGCGCCTGCCACTTGCATTCTCAGCGCGATGCTTCACCGCGCGGCACCATCACTTGCACAAGGATTCCTGCGCGTTCCGCTGCCTGGATGACGCCGATGGGCTCCTGCTCAGCAGCAGCGAGGGCCAGCCCTTCCTTTGCTTGAATGGAACCCAGGTTCAGTCAGCCGGCGTGCAGGTCTTGATCGGGGAGGCCCAGGCCCTGCGACAGGCCGGCGTCTCACGTCTTCGACTGTCGCCTTGCAGCCAGGGCTTCACGGAGGTGCTCGCACAGTTCGACGCCGTCTACAACCAGGCAGCCCCGGCCGATGACGCACTGGCAACCCTGCGCGCGATGCGTTTGCCGGGAACCTTGGTCAATGGTTACGTCCACCGCCAGCCCGGCATGCAATTTGTTCTGAACCGTGCCTGACGCTGAAGCGGTAGAGCTCTCGCAGAACTCCATCCGGGAATGTTGAACATGTCCATGTCGAAGCACGATTCCGCGATGTCGCGTGACCCTCACCCGGGCGTTCCTGCCCATTGGCTGGATGCCCTGGGCAATGCCGCCGTGCAAATCGCCGCCTCCCTTCCCGAACCCTTGCGCCGGGTCGTTCGCACGTTGCCGATGCAACCCCCGTCGTTTGCGCTGGCCCGCCTGCTGAATCGCGTGCTGCTCCCGCACCTGGATTCCGAGACGCATTCGGCGTGGTCTGGGCGAACGGTTTGCCTGGATCTCAAGGACCTCGGACTGCGGCTTCGTTTGCGGCTGAACGCTCAGGGGTTCGGGGTGGCACCAGGCGGTTCCCCCGTTGCCATCACCATCCGCAGCACGAGCGCGTGCCTCTGGCGACTGGCGCGCGGCATCGACGACGCCGACCGCTTGTTTTTTGAGCGCGAGTTGGTGATGGAAGGCGACACGGAATTCGGATTGATGGTGAAAAACACGCTCGACGCCATCGGCCCCCTCTGGAGCTGAGTCCCGCCAGCGAGACCTGCAACCTGCGCGAGCCGACGAACCGGGTCTGGCCACCCGGCCGATGGGTGGGCCACTGCCCACAGGCAACGCTTTGAAACCCAACGAGTCCGACCATGACGACCACACTGACCGCACGCCTGCTCCAGGCCCTGAAACAACGCGGGGCGACTGAAATTTTCGGGATTCCCGGCGACTTCGCCCTCCCGCTTTTTCGCGAATTCGAGCGCTGCGCCACCCTGCCCCTCTACACCTTGTCCCACGAGCCCGGTGTCGGTTTCGCGGCCGATGCCGCCGCCCGCGTGCGCGGCGGCCTGGGTGTGGCGGCCGTCACCTACGGGGCCGGTGCACTGAACATGGTCAACGCCGTGGCTGGCGCCTACGCCGAACGGGTCCCGGTGGTCGTGATCTCCGGAGCACCCGCCACGTACGAAGCCGCCAGCGGCTATCTGCTGCACCATCAGGTCAAGACCCTGGATTCGCAGTGGAAGATCTATCAGGAGATCACCGTCGATCGCGCCAGACTGGATGATCCGGCCTCCGCCCCCGAGCAGATGGCCCGGGTGCTCGACACAGCGTTGCGCGCATCGCGCCCGGTTTACATCGAGATCCCGCGAGACATGCCAGGGCGGATCTGCGAAGCGGTCCCCACCCTTCCCGGGCCCAGGCAGGATGAGGAGGCCCTGGCTACCTGCGCCGATGAACTGCTGTCGCGCCTGCAAGCCGCGCAGCGCCCCGTCCTGATGGTGGGCGTGGAAGTGCGGCGCTACGGGCTGGAATCCCGCGTGGCCGAACTCACACGCAGGCTGGGGATGCCCGTGGTGACCAGTTTCATGGGGCGCGGTTTGCTGGCCGCAGCCGAGGTGGCGCTGCGCGGCACCTATCTCGGTGTGGCTGGAGACCCGGCCATCGCCGCCGAGGTTGAAAACTCCGACGGGCTGCTGCTGCTCGGCGTGATCGTGTCGGACACCAATTTCGCCGTATCGGCCCAACGCATCGATCTTCGACATGCGATCCAGGCGCTCGAGGGTCGTGTGGTGATGGGGCATCACGTCTACCCCGATGTCCCGCTCGCGGCGCTGATCGATGCCCTGCTGGAACGGGTTCCGGCGGCGCAGGTTCAACGGATCGACGAACGCGCGAAGATCGTTTCACGCTGTGCTGAAGACGTTGAAGATGCGCCGGTCAGCCCGCCCGACATTGCGGCCGCTGTCAACGCATTGATGCAACGGCACGGCCCCATGCCCCTGGCCAGCGATGTCGGGGATTGCCTGTTCACGGCCATGGACATCGGGCCGAGCGAGCTGATCGCCCCAGGCTACTACGCGACCATGGGCTATGGCGTTCCGGCAGGGATGGGCTTGCAGGCGTCCACGGGGCAACGCCCCATCATCCTGGTGGGTGACGGGGCTTTCGAGATGACGGGGTGGGAATTAGGCAACGCTTGCAAGTATGGCTGGGATCCCATCGTTCTGGTCTTCAACAATTCGGCGTGGGAAATGCTCCGGGTGTTCGAACCCGGCGCGCACTTCACTGCATTGCCGACTTGGGATTTGGCGTCGATGGCACGCGGCATGGGTGGTGACGGCGTCGTGGTGCGCACGCGCCAGGAACTGGAATACGCGCTGGAACATGCCCACGCCTCGCGAGGGCGTTTTCAGTTGCTGGACATTCGGCTGGCTCCAGGGGCGTTGTCCCACACCCTTGAGCGCTATGTGCATGCCGTGCGGCGGTTGTCGGCTCCGGCCGGTCCGAACGCATCGACAGTCTCATGCCCTGCCGCCGAAGCACCGCGTCGGCAACGGTCCGACATCCAGCGACGCTGAACACCCCTGCGCTGTGCGGCAGCCGACGCGCGGACACCATGCGCGTGAGCGAACCGTGCGGCGCGGGCCTAAACGCAGACTTGGGGAGTCCGGGACTTCGCGCCTGTCGGCGTGCTCGGAATGGCGCGATCGTGCTTGGCGATGGCGCCGGCATGCCAAGCCCCGCGACCAGCCTCGATCGCCAGCGCGAAGGCTCGCGCCATCCCAACCGGATCGCGTGAGCGCGACACCGCCGAACACAGCAGCACGGCATCAAACCCCATCTCCATGGCTTGTGCAGCATGCGAGGGCGTTCCGATGCCGGCATCCACGATCAGGGTGGCGTTCGGCAGGCACTCGCGCAGCGTGCGCAGGGCGAACGGGTTGAGCAGGCCCTGTCCGGAACCGATGGGCGCGCCCCAGGGCATCAACACTTCGCAGCCCGCATCCAGCAGCCGACGACAGGTCAACAGGTCATCCGTGCAGTAAGGCCAGACGACGAACCCCTCGCGCACCAACTCGCGCGCGGCTTCCACGAGTTCGACAGGGTCAGGCTGCAGGGTGTGTGCCTCGCCGATCACTTCGAGTTTGATCCAAGGAGTTTGATAGAGCTCGCGTGCCATGTGCGCCATGTCGATCGCATCACGCGCGTTGTAACAGCCGGCGGTATTGGGCAGCACATGTGCCCCGCATGCCGCCAGCGCCTCACGCAGCACGGCGACGAAGCCGTCAGGTTCCTGCGCAGCGAGAACCCGCCTGAGACCGACAGTTACGACCTGCGTGCCGGAGACGCTGATCGAATCGCGCAGGGCTTGCGGCGATGGGTAGCTGGCGCTGCCCAGCAGGAACCGGCTCTGGAGCTTGACGCCCGCGACCTGCCAACCTGTGTCAGCCGTTGAGTCTCGATGCATGGCCTAAATCCTGTGTCGGTTTGAAGCGGGTGGTTGGTTAACTCAAACGCCCGGTGGCGCCTGCAGGGTTGCCGTGCCTGCGGCCATGGCGTGCGTGGTGGCGCCGTGCCGGCGCCGCAGCGCCGCTTGCCTGCCACATGGCCCAGACCGTCACCTGCGCATGCACGCCGGGCGATCTCGGGCCGCGCGCGGTGGTGGCGGCTCTCGGCCCGTGCCGAAGGCGGCACGCGATTACGCCCAGCCAAGCGATTACCAGGTGGTTGGCACGCATGCGTCAGGGACCGTCGACGAACATGCCATCGTCTTCCGGCTTGAACCCGCTGAGGATGCGCGCAATGCTCTTGCCCGAACCGCAAGACAAGGTCCAGCCCAGGCTGCCGTGACCGGTATTCAGAAAGAGATTGCGCAAGCGACTGCGGCCGATGATGGGGATATTGCCCGGTGTCGCCGGACGCAGACCGGTCCAGAAGCGTGCTTGTGTCGTGTCTCCAGCACCCGGAAAGAGTTCCTCGACCCGTTTGAGGATGGCCTGACAACGCTGACGGTCGAGACTGCGCTCATGGCCACTCAACTCGGCCGTACCGGCGATGCGCAAGCGATCGCCGAGGCGCGAAAACACGAGCTTGTGGGCCTCGTCAGTCAACGATACCTGGTATGCCAACGCGGGATCCTTCACAGGCATGGTCACCGAATAGCCCTTGAGCGGATAGATGGGCAGCTCGATGCCCAGCGGCTTGACGAGCCCGGCGCTCGGACATCCCAACGCGAGCACATAGGCATCGCCGCGCAGGCTTTGAAAGCAACCATCCCCGTCGGTCGCCTCGACGTGATCGATCTGGCCTCCCGCTTCGCGCAGGGCAGTCACGGTGTGGCTCATCAGGAACTGCACGCCGTCGGCTTCACAGCATCGGGCCAGTTCGCGGGCAAAACGATTCGCGTCTCCCGACTCGTCTTCGGCCGTGAAGGTGGCCCCGGCGAGGCGGGCGCCCAGGGCCCTCAATGCGGGTTCGATGCGCACGGCCTCCTCGGCGGAAATGACGCGCCGATCACAGCCGAGGGAACGCATGCGGGCGGCAGTTGCCGTCGCAGCCTCAAATCCTTTTTGGCTGCTGTAGAAATGCAAAATGCCCTGTGCGCGCTGGTCATAGGCCATACCGCGCTCCCGGCGGAGCTGCCGCAGCACCTCGCGGCTGTAGGTGGCGAGGCGAATGAGTTGCGCCATGTTGTGGTGCGTTCGCCCGGGTCGGCATTCCGACAGAAACTGCATGCCCCAGCGCCACTGCCTTGGGTCCATGCGCCAGCGCAAGCGCAGCGGCGCATCAGCCCTTCCGAGCCACCTCAACAGTTGCAACGGCGCGCTCGGGTTGGCCCAGGGCTCGGCGTTGCTGACGGAGATCTGCCCCCCGTTGGCAAAACTGGTTTCCGCAGCTGGTTGGGCCTGGCGATCGATCACGCTGACCGCATGTCCTTGCTGGCGCAGGAAATATGCCGATGCAATACCGATCAGACCGGCGCCGAGCACGACCACCTTCATCGAATGTTCCAGGAAAATTGTTGTCGCGATGCGAGCCCGGCCGGTCCGGCTCCGGACAGGCGTTGAGCGCACCTCAGGCCCGTGCGCTTGGAGACTACGAAGCGACTCCGTGCTCCGGCGACACGATCGCCCCCGTTTGAATTCGACGCTTCGCACTCTCGATGCGCAAGGCTTCCAAGGCCGTTTCGGACATGTTTTTCTGCAAAAAAGCGATGTGCTGTCTCGCGGCCTGCGCCACGGCCTGCGCATTGCGGGTCTGCATCTTGTCCCAGATCTCACGATGCTGCTCACGCACCTGCTGCCACTTCTCGGGATGGGCATGCAGGTAGTGCAGGTTCTGTTCCACATGATCCTGAATCAGTCGATGCAGGCTTGCGCTGAGATGCGCGATCAGGACGTTGTGGGATGCCTCGGCGATCGATTGGTGAAATTCGACGTCCTGCTTGATGCAGGCTTGAAGATCGTCCTGCTCATACGCCAGTTCCAGCGCATCGAACGCCGCACCGATGCGTTGAAGGTCAAAGTCATTGGCTCGCTCCGACGCCAGCAGCGCCGCCTGGCTTTCCAGCATGTGGCGAAATTCCAGCAGATCTTGCTGCAGGGTCGGATGTCCGGTGAGCATATCCCTCCACGGATCGACGAAACCCGCCTGCAACCGGTCGGTCACGACCGTGCCGCCGCCCTGACGCGTGCGAATGAGACCTTTGGAAACCAATTTCTGCAGCCCTTCACGCAAGGAGGGCCGTGACACACCGAGTTGCTCGGCCAGTTCACGCTCGGGTGGCAGACGATCTCCGACTCTCAAGGAGCCTTCGAGGATGCGGCGTTCAAGATCGTTGGCGATCGAATCCGACAGTCGGATGATGTTCATGCCCGTCCTCTTGGGGTTGTTTGGTATGACCAATTTTATTGAGAATGAAGGCGCGATCCAAATCCCGACTGAATCCGTCTTGTTTTCCGATTTCTTGACGAAAAAAACGAACGCATTTCTAATATCAATTGGTCTTACCAAATGACCACTTGAGTTAAAAACGTGGCTATAAAGACTCCAACCAGGGGTTGCGCCGAGAGTCGCCCACGCAGCACATGCGTGCGGGTTGACGCCACACAAGAGCGCAAGCCAGTCCCGATGCATCCAATTCCCTGGAAGGAGACTCCATGATTGCCTCGACCGCCCTGCCTGCGGGCATCGTTTTCGCACAGCCGCTGACGCCTGTTGCCGGCTCCTTGTTGTTGTCGTTCGTGGTGGCAGCCATTCCCATCGCGGTGGCCCTCATCCTGCTCGGGGTGCTGCGACGCCCCGCCTGGCAGGCCTCGTTGGCCGGGCTGCTCGTGGGCCTGCTCGTGGCCGTGGCCGTGTGGGGGATGCCCATGGGTCTGGCCCTGAACTCCGTGGCCGCGGGCATGGCACTGGCGCTGGCGCCCGTGATGTGGATCGTCTTCAACGCCTTGCTGCTGTACAACGTGGCGGTTCGGTCCGGGCGCTTCGAGCAGTTTCGCCAATGGATGCTCGACCACCTGCCCGACGACCGCCGCCTGGTGCTGCTGGTGGTGGCGTTTTCCTTTGGTTGCCTGCTCGAGGGCATCGCCGGTTTCGGCACCCCGGTGGCCATCACCAGCGCGCTGCTCATCGGCCTGGGTTTTCCGGCACTGGAGGCCCTCACCTACACCCTGATCTTCAACACTGCTCCGGTGGCTTTCGGCGCCCTGGGTGTGCCCATCACCGTGCTGGGAGCCGTCACCAGCATGCACCCCGACACCCTGGGGGCGATGGTGGGGCGACAACTGCCGTTTTTTGCCTTCCTGCTACCGTTCTATGTCGTCGGCCTGTACGGCGGACTCAAATCGATCGCCAAGCTATGGCCTGCCCTGCTGGTTTCGGGCGGCAGCTTTGCGCTCACGCAGTTCGCCACCTCCAACTTCATCAGCTACCAACTCACCGACGTGCTGGCCTCGCTGGTCTCGCTCATCGTCACCGTGGCCTTTCTCAAGACCTGGAAACCCGAACCCGATCCGGCTTTTGCCGTGGTGCGCACGCAGGCTGCAGCCAAGGGCACGGCGCGCGTGGGCTACGGCGGCTGGATGCCGTGGGTGGTGGTCTCGGTGGTGGTCATCGTCTGGGTCAACCTCAAGTTGTTCCTGATCGGCGACACCAAGGTGCTGTGGCCCGGACTGAACAAGGCGGTGTACATCACCCTGTATCACAAGCCGTATGAGGCGCTGTGGGACTTTCAGCCCATGGGCACGGGCACGGCAATTTTGCTGTCGGCCATCATTGCGGCAGTCTGGACAAGCACCGGCCTGGGGGCGTTCCTCGACTGCGTGAGGCGCACCTGGGTGCAGACGCGCATCGCCATCGCCACCGTGATGATGATCGTGGGCCTGGCGTTCTTGCTCAACTACTCGGGCATGAGCTACACGCTGGGCATGGGCGTGGCCGCCACCGGTGCGCTGTTCCCGCTGGTCTCGGCGTTCCTGGGCTGGATCGCGGTGTTTCTCTCCGGCAGCGACACTTCGGGCAATGCGCTGTTCGGCAACTTGCAGGTGGTGGCGGCACATCAGCTGAATCTGAATCCGGTGCTCATGGCAGCGACCAACTCCTCGGGGGGCGTGATGGGCAAGATGATCTCGCCGCAGAACATCGCCACCGGGGTGTCCACGACCGACCTCAAGGGCCAGGAGGGTGTGGTGTTCGCCCGCACCTTCTGGCACAGTGTGCTGCTGACCCTGCTCCTGGGCCTGCTCGTCTTCGCCCAACAACACTGGCTATCCTGGATGATCCCGGCGATCAAGGCCGTCCATCCCTGACCCTGCACAGGGATCCCCTTTGGGAGCCCTGTGCAGTCCACACAAGGTGACATCATGGCAACCATGACCTGCATTGAAGATCTGCGCGTTCTCGCCAAGCGACGGGTTCCGCGGATGTTTTACGACTACGCCGACTCAGGCTCCTGGACCGAGACGACCTACCGTTCCAATCAAGACGACTTCCACCGCATCAAGCTCCGCCAGCGCGTGGCCGTCGACGTCGAGCAGCGCTCGCTGCGGTCGCGGATGATCGGGCAGGATGTCGCCATGCCGGTGGCGCTCGCGCCAACCGGCCTGACCGGGATGCAACACGCCGACGGCGAGATTCTGGCGGCGCGCGCGGCGGAACGGTGTGGCGTGCCGTTCACCCTCTCGACCATGAGCATCTGCTCCATCGAAGACGTCGCGGCGCACACCAAGGCACCGTTCTGGTTCCAGCTCTACGTCATGCGCGACCGCGATTTCATCGAACGCCTGATCGACCGCGCCAAGGCGGCCCGCTGCTCGGCCTTGATGCTCACCCTGGATTTGCAGATCCTGGGGCAACGCCACAAGGATTTGAAGAATGGCCTGTCGGCTCCACCGAAGCCGACCTTGGCCAATCTGCTCAATCTGGCGACAAAGCCAAGATGGGGCCTGGGCATGCTGGGAACCCGCAGGCATGGTTTCGGCAACATCGTCGGGCACGTCAAGGGGGTCGAGAACATGGGGTCGCTCTCGGCCTGGACGAGTCAGCAATTCGACCCGCGCCTGACATGGAACGACGTGGCGTGGATCAAGAAGTGCTGGGGCGGCAAGCTGATTCTCAAGGGCGTCCTGGACGCCGAGGATGCGCAGCGTGCCGCAGACTCGGGCGCTGATGCCCTCATCGTCTCCAACCACGGCGGGCGCCAACTCGATGGCGCGCCGAGCTCGATCTCGGCGCTGCCGGCCATCGTCGATGCCGTCGGTTCGCGCATCGAGGTTTGGGTCGATGGCGGAATCCGCTCGGGCCAGGACGTGCTCAAGGCCATCGCGCTGGGCGCAAAGGGCACCCTGATCGGCCGTGCATTCCTGTACGGCCTCGGTGCCCAGGGTCAGGCCGGCGTCGAGCAGTGCCTCGAGATCATTCGCAACGAGTTGGACATCACCATGGCGTTTTGTGGGAAAACGGAGATCCAACAGATCGATCGCGGAGTTCTGCAACATTCACCTTGGTAATCAACTGGGCCCATGTCAATGACTTTGTGACTGCCTCTCGGCCTGGGCGGCAGTCAGTTCATGACGGCAAGTGCCTCATGCAGAGCGATGAAACCGGCGCGCACAACCATCCGGAGTCCGTATGGCCCCTTGCATCTTGACCGCTGCCACGGGTGGCTTCGAGTCCGCCCGTCACCTGGCTGTGCTGCCTGGCGGCAAGCGCCGCAGCCAACTGCATGGCCATGGCTTCCGGGCTTCGGTGTTCGCGGAACTGCCTGAGGCTTGGGCGTCTTTCCCAGGGGGCGAAGTGGCCGCCCTGCAGGCGCGCATGCAGCGGCTTCTCGAGCCGCTGAACGACACACTCCTGAACCAGGTCATCGACCAGCCCACCGATACGAATATTGCCCGCTGGATTGACCAAAATCTGGTCTTGCCTGGCATCCATCGTCTCGCGGTCCAAAGCACGGCGAACCAGGGCATCCACCTCGACCGCGACGGGATGGCGCAGATCTGGCGGCGCTACCCGTTTGAAGCCGCACACCAATTGCCGAACGCCCCGATGGGGCACCCATGCGGCCGCATGCACGGCCATGGCTTTCAGGCCGTCGTGCACGCCGCTCCGTCTGCGGGATCACGAGGGCGCGACATCGACCACGACCGACTCGACGAGGTCTGGAAACCGTTGCACAACATCCTGGACAACACCTGCCTCAACGACGTGGAGGGTCTGGACAACCCCACCAGCGAACTCATCGCGTCGTGGCTGTGGGAACGCCTCAAGCCGACGTTGCCGGAACTCTCCGGTATCGACCTGTGCGAGACGGCGTCGAGCGGCGCCAGCTTCGACGGCCGTAACTACCGCATCTGGAAAGATTTCACGCTCGATAGTGCGGTGCAACTGCAACGCGCGCCGATCGGAAGCCGCGAACGTGCAGTCCATGGCCATACATTCAGGTTGCGGCTGCACCTGTGTGCGCCTATCGACACCGTCATGGGTTGGACCGTCGATTTCGGCGACGTGAAGACGCTCTTCGAGCCCGTGTTCAGGCGCCTTGATCATCAGCCCCTGCACGCGATCGCCGAGTTGCGCGATGCCGATACGGCAAGCATCGCCGAGTGGATCTACGCAACGACCAAGGTGCATTTGCCCCAACTGGCCGCTGTGGAACTCTACGAAACCAGTGGATGCGGCACGATCGTCGCCGAAAAGCGCATGATCCCAGCCCTGCCAGCTTAGGGCCGGGTCTACGCCCAGGCGTGCGCAACGCCAGTGGCCGCAACGCTCGCAGGACTGCGGCTGACCGCTATCGAGACGCGCCTGCGGGGCTGTCGGCATGACCGATAGGGTTCGATCGTGCCGACAGCCGGTAACTCAGCGATCCATGGTGATGGTGGTGCCGCGCACCATGAGACCCGGCTTTGTTTGATGCGTGTCAACTCTGCTCGGGCACGGGGCTCGGAAAATGCTCTCTGCACTTTCAGCACATGCCCACAAGAGGATCTCGCCATGCGGATGCCCACGCACATTTGTCTGCACACACCGGCTCGTTGCGAGCCCGGCCGTCGGAGCTGCAGGCCGTGAGCGCTCGCCGCCACGGTGCTGTCACCTTGGGTCTCGATCCTGTGCAACTCCCCGACCCAAACCCCACAGATGCACGGTCAGGACATGCCATGCACACCCGAACACCCATCGAACTGGAACTGCAGAGGCACGTCCGGCTCGATACAGCGGATCAAGGCACGCGTGCCAGCAGCGGTGTCGTCAACACGCTGCGATCCGCTCCTGGTACCACGAGCCATCGCCTGAACCATGGGGATCCGTGCGATCAATGCTTCCAAAGCCGGTCCTGCCTGCAGGCCGTTTTGTTGCGCGAGGGGTCAATGGATCGACGCGGCGTGGCTAGAGCCGCCATTCGACTCGGCAAGGGCCAACGACTGTTCGCCACCGGAAGGACCCTGGATCGCGTCTATGCCATCCGTGCCGGGTCGTTCAAGTCGGTGTTGCGATGCGCGGACGGCAGGCAACAGGTCCTCGGATTTCACGTTTCCGGGGATATGGTGGGGCTCGACGGCTTCGCCGCCCAGCTCTACCTGTGCGACGTCGTGGCGATGGAGGCCAGCGAAGCCTGCGAAATCGATGCGCGGGCCCTGGAGTCGGCGGCGCGGGAGCACTCCATGCTGCGACGACGGATCCAATCACTGATTGCCCAGAGCATGCTGCGCGCGCAGCACAACCTCCTCGTTCTTGGCAGCATGCAGGGCGCGGAGCGTTTGGCGCATTTTCTGTTGGACATGTCGGAGCGTTACCAGGTTCTCGGACTTTCGTCTCGTGAATTCGCGCTGCGGATGACCCGCAAGGACATTGGCAGCTATCTGGGCTTGTACTCAGAGACCGTCAGCCGACTCTTCACGCGGCTCGAGCATGCCGGGCTGATCCAGGTGACGAGACGGCATCGGGTTCAGATCATCGATCGCATCGGTCTTGCAGCGCTGCTGTCTTCCTCAGCAGGGCATTGATGTCTCGCTCACATGGCGAGTGCAGCAGTCTGGCGAGGTCCGATGCGTGACCTAACCGACGGCTGCCGCGCCAAACTCCAAGCCAACGCGTCGTCACGCTGGACGCCGTCCCCGGCGACCATGCCTCACACCTCGTTCACACTTTGCCCGGAAACACCATCCATGTCTGCGCAACGAATTGCGACGTCGATGCCGCCTGCTCGAATTGCCATCGAGGGCGAACTTCACGAACGTGTGTTCGTGCTGGCGGCCGAACTGTTCAGCGCCCTGGCGACGCCCATGCGCTTACGCATTCTGGGCACCATCTGCGCACAGGGTAAAAGCGTGAACGCCATCGTCGAGGCGGTCGAATCCACGCAGCCCAATGTCTCGCAGCACCTCAAAATGTTGTATCTGGCGGGGATCGTGGCCAAACGCCGCATCGGCAACCAGATGGTTTACCGCGTGCACAGCGAAGAGGTCCTTCAGTTGTGCGATCTGGTTTGCGCCCGAATCGCCTCCGAACTCCAGCCGCAGGAGTCATGACGCGAGGGCAATCCGGCGCCTTGCGCCAATCGCCTCGACGCCGCAAGCCCCATGGGATGCGCCATCCAGCGGCGAGCATGCCCGCGCAGGCGCCGGCCCCCCCTGCGTGACCTTGTCCGCAAGCCTGAGGCGTCAACACCACAGCTTCCATGCAGCAGCGGGTTCGCGTCGGGAAACCACGCTCCGAGCCTTCTACTCAACGGGCTTTTCCGTGGCTGCGGCCTGCATAATCAACACTTCGCCGACTCCGCCAACCAAGCGCCCCCTGGGCCATGCCCACAGAACAAGAACTCTCCGCATTTCTCCGCAGCGTCGACAAGCGCGCCTTCAAGCGCGCGCAATTTGCCACGCAGAACCCCGATGCCGCCCTGGATGTGGTGCAGGACTCGATGATCCGCCTGGCTGACAAGTATGGCGACCACGATCCCGCTGAATGGCCGATGCTGTTCCAGCGTATCCTGACCAACGCCATCCTGGACTGGCACCGGCGGCAGAAGGTGCGCTCGGCCTGGATGAGCAATTTGTCCGATTTCCAGGGCGCTGGCGACGGCGAAGAATTCGATTTGCTGGAAACTTTGGAGATTGAGACCTGCTCAGAGCAACTCGAGGGCGCCGATCGCCAGCTCGAACGCAGTCAGACGCTGGCCATGTTGGACGACGCCATTCAAAAACTGCCGGACCGTCAACGGGAAGCTTTCCTGCTGCGTTATTGGGAGGGGTTGGATGTCGCTGAAACGGCGGCGGCCATGGGTTGTTCCGAGGGCAGTGTCAAAACGCACTGTTCCAGGGCCACACATACCTTGGCCAAGGCACTCAAAGCGCAAGGTTTCGATCATGGACACACATAACAAAAATTTGAGTTTGACGGCGGCGGAGGCACGTTTCGGCTATCAAGTCGCAGCGCGTCTGACAGAAGGCAACGAGCAGTTGCCTGCGGACATCGCAGAGCGGCTCAAGGGCATACGCCATATGGTGGCTGACCGGCGGCGCCTGCATCGGCTGCATCATGCCCAAGTCACGGCATCGACCCGCGACGGCACGGCAACCCTGCGCGGTCCGGGAGAATCGTCATCCTGGCGCCTGCGACTGGGCCTGTTGCTGGCGATTCCCACCTTGTTGTTCGGCCTGTATGCCCTGCAACATTTCCAGCAGGAACGTTTCGTTCGCAAAATTGCCGATATCGATACCGCCTTGCTGCTCGATAACCTGCCGCCACAGGCCTATGTCGACCCGGGCTTCACCAGCTATCTGCGGCAGAACGACGGATGAGCGGGCTGTTCATGCGCCGCCGCTCAGGGGCTCGCTTGCCGGTGCTGCGCCAGGCCCTTCGCCATGTGCTCCTGCTGGGCTTGGCTCTGGTGCTGACCAACGGCTGGCACGCTGCGCAAGCGGCCAACCCGGCCACAAGCGGCAAGCCGACTTGGCAACAACTCACCCCCATGCAACAGGCGGCGCTGGGACCTTTGCAGGCCGAGTGGCCGCATTTCGACGCCGATCGCAAACGCAAATGGTTGAATATTGCTGCGCGCTATTCGGCCATGAGCCCGGAACAACGCACCACCCTGCACCAGCGCATGGTCGAGTGGGTGCGCATGAGCCCGCAGCAACGCCGACAAGCCCGCGAAAATTTTCTTGCCACGGGCAAGGCGCCGCTCGACAGCCGCAAACAGGCCTGGGAGCGCTACAAGAAGCTGCCGGAAGCTGAAAAACGCGCACTGGCCCGGGAGGCCAAGCGTCCTCCGCACACGCCCGGTCATGTCGGACGCTACGAAGCCGAGCAACGCCTCAAAAAGTCCAAAACCCTGGGCCCGACGGGAAGCAGCAATCCTCCTCGGGCCGCCAGCACGCCTGTGGCCGGTTCCGTGGCCCCGCCGGTGCCTGCCCCCGCGACGGCATCCAAGCCTATGGCGCCTCAACCTCCGCCGCTCGGCCCCAAACCTTGAGTCTGGATTGGGGTCTGCGTCGGATGAGTGTGCGCTTCAAACGCGGAAATCGCGGCAAGCCCGTGCAACCTGCCCCCACCTCATTCCACCTGAACACCGCACAACATCCGCATGCCACCCAAGCCCTTGCAAGCGCCCTCGCTGCATCGCCGGCTTGCCGCGCTGCTGTACGAAGCCATCGTGCTCTTCGGTGTGACCTGGCTTGCGGCACTGCTCTACGGTCTGGCGGTGAGCCAGCGCAGCGGCATGATGGACCGGCATGGTTTGCAGGCAGTGATTTTTCTGACACTGGCGATTTACTTCATCGGCTTCTGGCTCCGACCCGGGCAGACTGTGGCGATGCGGGCCTGGCGTTTGCGCGTGGTGGATGCAAACGGCCATGCACTGCGTTTCAGCCGTGCCGGCTTGCGTTTTGTTTTCGGCTGGCTGTGGGTGCTCCCTCCACTGGCCTTGGCTTGGTTGGCAGGGCTGAATCATGCCACCGGGCTGGGCATGCTGTTCGGGTGGATGATCTTGTGGGCGCTGGCAAGCTATTTGCGGCCTGACCGTCAGTTCTGGCATGACGCCTTCGCCGGCACGCGACTGATCGACAGCCCGCGCTGAGTCGGCTGTCGCAGTGCGCGCCGCCAGGCGATACGCGACAAGACTTTTTGCTTCGCTGTGATGTATTCCCCGCTTGGCGGATGACATGTCGTCCTTGTCATCCGCCTGTCACAAGACATGGCTGCAATGCAGCCATGCAGCCCAGCCACTTCAGTCCGACACCCACCGACGCACACCGTCTCGCCCAGGCCCTGGCCGCTGACACTGCGCCTGACGGTGCCGTCGACGCACAGGCCGCCTACCAGTTCCGCACAATCTGGCTGTCCGACATTCACCTCGGCACGCGCGACTGCAAGGCCGAAGCCTTGCTCGACCTGTTGCGCCATTGCCATGCCGGCACCATTTACCTGGTGGGCGACATCATTGACGGCTGGCAGTTGCGCAAGGGTTGGTACTGGCCGCAGGCGCACAACGATGTGGCGCAGAAGTTGCTGCGCAAAGCCCGCAAGGGTTGCCGCGTGGTGTTCATCCCCGGCAATCACGATGCCTTTGCACGCGACTTTCACGGCCTGCACTTCGGCGGCATCGAGGTGCTGTCCGACACGGTGCATGTGACCGCTAGCGGCACGCGGCTCTGGGTCGTGCATGGCGACTGGTTCGACGGCGTGGTGATGCACGCCAAGTGGCTCGCTCACCTCGGTGACGTGCTCTACATCTTCACCCTCAAGCTCAACCGCTGGCTCAACCGGGCGCGCCATCGCCTCGGGTTGTCGTACTGGTCGCTGTCGCAATTCCTCAAGGGCAAGGTCAAAAACGCCGTGAGCTACATCTCCAGCTTCGAGCAGTTGCTGGCCGAGGAGGCGACACGGCGGCAATGCGAGGGTGTGGTGTGCGGCCACATCCACCGCGCCGAATTGCGCAGCATCGACGGCTGCATCTACGCCAACTGCGGCGACTGGGTCGAGAGCCTGACGGCACTTGCCGAACTGCAGGACGGCACCCTGCAATTACTCATGTGGAGGCCGTCCGCCTCGGCACCCGTCGTCCTCAACGCCCTATGGCCGGGCACTTCAAGCGCCGCGCGGCCCGAAGCCCCTGCCCAAACCCCAACGAGCCACGTGCCATGCGCATCCTGATTGTGAGCGACGCCTGGAGTCCCCAGGTGAATGGCGTGGTTCGCACCTTGAAGACCACCATTGAGCTTTTGCGCGCCCAGGGCGAGGTGATCGACGTCATCGAGCCGGGCTTGTTCCGCACCTTCCCCTGCCCGACCTACCCGGGAATTCGTTTGAGCTGGCGGCCCAAGAAAAGGATGATGCAGCGCATCGCCGCCTTCGGTCCGGATGTCGTGCACATCGCCACCGAAGGGCCGCTGGGCCTGGCCGCGAGGCGCGCCGCGCTGCAACTCGGCATCCCCCTGACCACGGCCTACCATACCCGTTTTCCTGAGTATGTGAAAGCTCGCTTCGGCATCCCCCAGGCCTGGACTTACGCCTACCTGCGCTGGTTTCACAACGCCGCGCGCGTCACCCTGGTGCCGACTCCGGTGGTGCGCAGCGATCTCGCTGCGCAGGGCCTGACCCGGCTGGCGCTGTGGTCACGCGGCGTCGATGGGCGCATGTTCTTTCCGCGCCCTGGGCAGCGCCTCGATGGCGACCCGCCCATCTTTCTCTACGTCGGCCGCGTCGCGGTCGAAAAGAATATCGATGCCTTCCTCGATCTCGACCTTCCCGGCACCAAATGGGTGGTCGGCGAAGGCCCTGAACTCGACCGTATCCGGCGTGAACATCCCGGCGTTCGCTTTCTCGGCTTGCTCACGCAAGACCGCCTCGCCGAGGTCTACTCTGGCGCCGACGTGTTCGTCTTCCCCAGCCGCACCGACACCTTCGGCCTGGTGCTGATCGAGGCCCTGGCCTGCGGCTGCCCGGTCGCGGCCTACCCCGTCACCGGTCCGGTCGACGTGATCGGTGATGCGCCCGCCGGCGTGCTCGACGAGGATCTGCGTGCCGCCTGTCTCGCGGCCTTGCGCATTCCACGGCAAAACGCCGTGGCCCATGCCCGCCAATTCACCTGGCAACGCGCCACCAACCAGTTCCTGCAGCATCTGCGGGAGGCCAGCGCGCCGCCGCCACGACATCCCACCAGTTAGGTTTAAGCAGCGCCTCAACTCGCCTGAGGCAACCACCAAGCCAGCCCAAGCGCCTTGTCACCCCATCCCTACAAAACCAGGACGGGCCTGGGCCGCATCGTGCAAGCCCTGCGCAATTCGGCCAGTGGACTGCGCACGGCGTGGCGCACCGAATCGGCCTTCCGTCAGGAAGGCCTGCTCACCCTCGTCATGCTGCCACTGGCATTCAGGCTCGGCCACGGCGGGGTCGAACGCGCATTGCTGGCAGGAACCGTGCTGTTGATTCCGGTGGTGGAATTGCTCAACACAGCGGTGGAGTACACCGTCGACCGGGTTTCGCTGGAACGCCACGAACTGAGCAAAACTGCGAAGGACATGGGCAGTGCGGCTGTGTTGCTAATCTTCGTGCTGTGTGGCGTGGTGTGGCTGTCCATCCTGCTGCCGCGCATGTCCTGAAGGTTCCTGCCCCATGCATTCCGTTTGTGTTTATTGCGGGTCCCGCACCGGGACCGATCCGGTCTACGCCGAAGCCGCCTCGACCATGGGCGGCGCCATTGCCAACCGCGCCATGACCCTGATCTACGGCGGCGGCAGTGTCGGGCTGATGCACACCGCGGCTGAAGCGGCCCTGGCCGGCGGCGGCCGCGTGGTGGGCGTGATCACCGAGTTGTTGATGCAGCGCGAAGTGGGCCACACCGGCCTGAGCGAGTTGCACATCGTGGAGAACATGCACCAGCGCAAGAAGATGATGGCCGACTATGCCGATGGCTTCATCGCCCTGCCCGGCGGACTGGGCACGCTGGAGGAACTCTTCGAGGTCTGGACCTGGCGGCAGCTCGGCTATCACAACAAGCCCATCGGCCTGCTCAACGTGCAGGGTTACTTCGATCTGCTGCTGAACTTTCTGGCGCAAAGCCATGGACAAGGCTTTGTCCGAAGCGATGTGCTGGCGGCGCTGGTGGTGGAGACCGATCCGGATCGGCTGCTGGACCGCATGGTGGGAAGCCAGCCCGTGCAGGACGATCCCTGGTGGCGCATGCGCGAGGCAATCTGACGCGCAGACACCGCGCTGCGATCCGGCCGCGCGGATGCCCGGGTGATCAGACCGCCGCTTCGCCGGTTTCGCTGGTGCGAATGCGAATGACCTGTTCGACGCTGGTGACGAAGATCTTGCCGTCACCGATCTTGCCGGTGCGTGCCGACTTGACGATGGCGTCGATCGCCGGCTCGACCTCGGCACTCTTGACCACGACCTCGATCTTCACCTTCGGCAGGAAGTCGACCACGTACTCGGCGCCACGATACAGCTCGGTATGGCCCTTCTGCCGACCGAAGCCCTTGACCTCGGTCACGGTCAGGCCGGTGACGCCGACTTCGGCCAGGGCCTCACGCACCTCGTCGAGCTTGAAGGGTTTGATGATGGCGGTAATTTGTTTCATGGTTGTCCTCGTCAATGACCCTGATGCGTGCTTGTGTAATCCAGAACTTCAGCTTAACTGATTCACCCATCGCCACGATGGCCAGAGGACGTCTCGCAATCGGCCGGTTCCAGCCAGCGGGAGGTGATGGGGTAGCGCCAGTCGCGTCCGAAAGCGCGGTGGGTGATGCGCACTCCCGGCGGTGCCTGGCGGCGCTTGTATTCGTTGAGCTTGATGAGGCGCAGCACCTGGCCCACGGCGTCGGCCGGCAGACCGGCTGCGAGCAACTCCACGACGCTCTGGTCGTTCTCCATGGAGCGCTCCAGAATGGCGTCGAGGACGGGGTACGGCGGCAGGCTGTCCTGGTCGGTCTGGTCGGGGCGCAATTCGGCCGAAGGTGCTCGGGTGATGATGCGCTCGGGAATGACCGGCGGCTTGCCCTGCTGCACGGCTTGGGCATTGCGCCAGTTGGCCAACTCCCACACCAAAGTCTTGCGGACGTCCTTGATCACGGCGAAACCGCCCGCCATGTCGCCGTAGAGCGTGGCATAGCCAGTAGCCATCTCGCTCTTGTTGCCCGTGGTCAGCACCATCCAGCCGGAATTGTTCGACAGCGCCATGAGCAACGTGCCACGAATGCGCGACTGCAGGTTCTCCTCCGTGGTGTCGCCCTCGTGCGCGCCCAGCAGCGGCGCCAGCGTGGCGCGAAAAGCGTCGAACATGGGGCTGATCGAGACTTCGTCATGGTGCACGTCAAGACCCCGCGCCATGTCGCGCGCATCGATCCAGGACATGTCGGCGGTGTAGGGCGACGGCATCATCACCGTGCGCACGCGCTCGGGCCCCAGCGCGTCCACGGCGATGGCCAGCACCAGGGCCGAGTCGACCCCGCCTGAAAGGCCGATAAGCACACCGGGAAAGCCGTTCTTGTTCACGTAGTCGCGCGTGCCACTCACCAGCGCTCGCCAAGCCTGCGCCGGCAGCGGCTCAATCGGGGCCACATCCCCCTGAATCGGCTGGGCCGCGGCGCCCAGTGTGGCGGTCAGCACACAGGGCTCGAACTGCGGCGCCCGCGCCTGTACCTCGCCCGAGCTGTCCATCACGAACGATCCCCCGTCGAACACCAACTCATCCTGCCCACCAACGCCATGGGCGAACGCCAGGGCCATGCCGGTTTCGCGGCAGCGAGCGCGCATGATGGCTTCGCGCTCGCCACTCTTGCCGAGATGAAACGGCGAAGCGTTCAGCACCAGCAGCACCTGGGCGCCGGCTGCGCGCGCACGTCGGGGAGCCTCGGGGAACCAGGCATCCTCACAGATATTGACGCCGAAACGCACGCCACCCACTTCGAACACGCAGGCTTCTCCGGCACGGGCGAAGTAGCGCCTCTCGTCGAAGACCTGGTAGTTGGGCAGTTCCAGCTTGCCGTAAGTGGCTTCGATGCGACCATGGCGCAGCACCGAAGCAGCATTCCAGCGCAACGGCTGCTGGGTCGACGCTGTACGGACGTCGGCATGCTCGCCCGGCACATGTGGGTGCCCCACCACCACGGCCATACCCGGGTACTGCGCCAGGCTTTGCGCCAACTGGTGCAATGCGTCGTTAGCAGCGCGCATGAAAGCTGGCCGCAACAGCAGATCTTCAGGCGGATAGCCAGTCAGCGCCAATTCCGGCGTGAGCAGCAAACGGCAGCCTTGGGCATGGGCCTGGGCGGCCATAGCCTCGATGGCTTTGCAGTTGCCGGCCAGGTCACCCACGGTGCCGTTGAACTGCGCGATGGCGATTTGAATGGACATGGACAGCGATTTTCGCATTGAGATAGCCCAGAGCATGACAGAGGTCCCCGCACAGGCGTGGGACGAACTCGCCG
The DNA here is from genome assembly GCA_013044035.1 of Burkholderiales bacterium. Classification (GTDB taxonomy): domain Bacteria; phylum Pseudomonadota; class Gammaproteobacteria; order Burkholderiales; family Burkholderiaceae_C; genus Thiomonas_A. The sequence continues at coordinate 90,183 of JABEVE010000050.1, read as the reverse complement.
CCGCCACCCCGGGCAGCACCATGTTTCAGCGCCATGCCTACCTGCTGGCACTCCAGGCGCAGGCTTGCGCCGTGGCTGAAACAGGCTGGCAGCCGCTGCTGCTGCAACTGCGCGACGCCTCTGGTCAGCTCGCCGCTGCCTGCATGGTGTACGCCAAGAGCCATTCCATGGGCGAGTATGTGTTTGACTGGGCCTGGGCGGACGCCCATGAGCGCCACGGCCTGCCCTATTACCCCAAGCTGCTGGCGGCAACACCCTTCACTCCGGTCACCGGCGCGCGCCTGCTGGGGCGCGACCGTGCGGCGCGCCAGGCGCTGCTGGCGGCCTTGCTGGGGCTGGCCCAGCGCAGTGGCCTGTCGTCGTTGCACCTGCTGTTTCTCACGCCCGAGGACCGCTCGCTGTGTGAGCAGGCTGGCCTGCTGCTACGGCAGACCGTGCAGTTCCATTGGCAACAACCCGCCGAGACGCCCTGGGCCGATTTCGACGCGTTTCTCGGCAGCATGAACCACGACAAACGCAAAAAAGTGCGCCAGGAACGCCGCAAGGTGGCGGAGGCCGGCGTGCGCTTTCGCCAGATTTCGGGCGCGCAGGCAAGCGCACGGGACTGGGCGTTTTTCACCCGTTGCTACGACCAGACCTACGCCGAGCACGGCTCGTCACCCTACCTGAACCTGGGTTTTTTCCGCGCGCTCGGCCAGCATCTGCCGGAACATGTGCTGCTGCTCATGGCGGAGCAGGACAGCCAGCCGATCGCCGCCTCGCTCATCCTGCTCGACCCGGTGCTGGGTCATGCCTACGGGCGCTATTGGGGCGCGCTGCGCCATGTTCCGCACCTGCATTTCGAGGCCTGCTACTACCAGCCGTTGGAGTACTGCATCGCGCACGGATACGTCCGGTTCGAAGGTGGTGCGCAGGGTGTGCACAAGATGGCCCGCGGCCTCTTGCCCGTGGCCTGCACCTCGGCCCACTGGCTGGCCGATGCGCGCTTCAACGCGGCCATCGAGAACTTCCTGCGACGCGAGACGTTGGCCATGGACGGCCACATGGACGAGTTGCGTGAACACGCGCCGTTTCGCAAACCACAGACGGCCGCCGGGCCGGCACCCGAAGCGCCTGGCCCAGACAATATCGGCGAAGCCCGGGACTGACGCGGTGCTGGCTCTGCGGCCTGCACCAACAACTGGAGCCGTGCCATGCGCTCGACGCGGCGACTCAGGCTCCCCGCGCCCGCAACTCCTGCTGCACATGGGCCAACAGGCCGCGGCTCGCCTGCTCCACCAGATCGAGCACCACCTCGAAGCCGTCGGCGCCGCTGTAGTAGGGGTCGGGTACCACGGCACTGCCGGCTTGCGGGGCAAAACTCATGAACAACCGCAGCTTGTGACGCTGCTCATGCGGGCATTCTTGCCCGAGTCGAGCCAGATTGTCGAAGTCCATCGCCAGGATCAGGTCGAAGACGTCGAAGTCGGCTGCACGAACCTCGCGGGCACGCTGGCGGCTGAGGTCGTAGCCGCGTTTGAGGGCATGGCGCTGACTGCGCGCGTCGGGCGGCTCGCCGATGTGATAGCCGTGGGTGCCAGCGGAATCGACGTGCACCTGATCCGCCAAACCGGCTGCCTGCAACTGGGCGCGAAACACGCCCTCGGCCGTGGGCGAGCGGCAGATATTACCCATGCAACAGAACAGCACATTGAATTGGCGCATGAAAGATCGGGGGTTCCGCATCGAGATGCCGGTGGATATCGGTTCGTCAGGCCCGCAAGCGCAGGATGCGGCCGTTGGAGCTGTCCGTCACCAGCAGAATCGAGCCGTCGGGTGCCTGGCGGACATCACGGAGGCGCTCGCCCAGCTCGCGGAACAGGGCTTCGCGCGCCACCACGCGATTGCCTTCCAGGCTCAAGCGCCAAAGGGCCCTGCCGGCCAGGGCGCCGATGAACAGGCTGCCGCGCCATTGCGGGAACATGCTGCCGGTGTAAAACGCCATGCCACTGGGGGCGATGGAGGTGGGCACCCAGGTGGCCAGCGGCGGCTCCAGACCGGGTGCGGCGCTGGCCCCGCCCACCGGCGTGCAGTCGCCCACTGACGCGCCGTATGCGCAACCGAAGGAGATGCGTGGCCAGCCGAAATTGCGCCCTGCCCGGTCGATGTTGACCTCGTCACCGCCCTGCGGGCCATGCTCGCAGGTCCACAGTTCACCGGTGCCGGGGTGGATGGCTGCGCCCTGCACATTGCGGTGGCCCAGGCTCCAGATCGCCGGCATGGCGCCGGCCCGGCCGAGGAATGGGTTGTCAGCCGGCATGCGACCGTCACTGCGGATGCGTACCACCTTGCCCAGGGTGTTGGCCAGGTTCTGCGCCTCGTCGCGCCGGCTGAAGCGTTCCCCCAAGGTGACGAAAAGCGAACCATCACGGGCGAAAACCAGGCGCGAACCGAAGTGCGCGGTGCTGTCCACCTTGGGCGTCTGGCGGAAGATCACTTGAACATCCGACAGACTCGTAGCGCCGGTGCGCCACACAGCGCGCGCCACGGCGGTGCCGTTCAGGCCGGCCTCGGCACCCGTGCCCGGCTCGGCAAAGCTGAAATAGAGGTGCCGGTTGCTCTGGAAATCGGGGTCGATGGCGATGTCGAGCAGGCCGCCCTGGCCACGTGCGTCCACCGTGGGGACGCCGGCCATCGGCGCCGACAGGCTGCCATCGACGCCGACCACGCGCAGATGACCTGGGCGCTCGGTCACCAGGGCACAGCCGTCGGGCAGCACAACCAATCCCCAGGGATTGATCAGGCCAGAAGCGATGGTGGTCACGCGCGGCTTCGGCCCCGCACGCGCTGACTCGGCCTGGAACTGGGGCTGCGAGGCAGAAGACCACGGCACATCGCCCCAGGCCATGACCACGCCATCACCCCAAGCGCCGAGCGCGCCGCAACTGACAGCAGCGCCAAGCCGGGTCAAGGCCCGGCGACGGGAGACGAGATCATGGGCATGTGGATCCGACATGGCAAGGGTGTCCAGGACAGGCTCGGCGGCGATGTTGGCAGGTGTTGGGCGAGTCAGAAGGCTCAGCCGGTCTGGGCGTCCAGGTCATGATCGTCGCCTGCGCCAAAGACACGGCGGCGCAACGCGGCGAGTTGATCGCGGGCGCGCGCGGCCTGCTCGAACTCAAGGTTGCGGGCATGTTCCAGCATGCGTTTTTCGAGCTGGCGAATTTCGCGCGCCAGGTCTTTCTCGTCCAGGGCTTCGAAGCGCGCATGCTCCTGGTCGGCGCGTTGCTGCGCGCGGGCGGTGCTGCCCGACTGGTCGTAGACGCCGTCGATCAAATCGCGCACCTGCTTGACCACGCCGCGCGGCGTGATGCCAAGGGCCAGGTTGTGGGCGACCTGCTTGGTGCGACGGCGCTCGGTCTCATCCATGGCGCGGCGCATGGAATCGGTCACCACATCGGCGTAGAGAATGGCCTTGCCGTTGATGTTGCGCGCAGCCCGGCCGATGGTCTGAATCAGCGAACGCTCCGAGCGCAGGAAGCCCTCCTTATCAGCATCCAGAATGGCCACCAATGAGACCTCGGGAATGTCCAGCCCTTCGCGCAGCAGGTTGATGCCCACCAGCACGTCGAACAGGCCCAGGCGCAAATCACGCAGGATTTCCACGCGCTCCACGGTGTCAATGTCGGAGTGCAGATAACGCACCTTCACACCGTTGTCGGACAAGTACTCGGTGAGCTGCTCCGCCATGCGCTTGGTCAGCGTGGTGACGAGCACGCGGTCGCCCCCATTCACCCGCAGGCGAATCTCGCCCAGCAGGTCGTCCACCTGGGCGGTGGCCGGGCGCACCTCCACCATGGGGTCCACCAGACCGGTGGGGCGCACGACTTGCTCCACCACGGCGCCCGCATGCTCCTGCTCGTAAGTCGCAGGGGTGGCTGAAACAAAGGTCGCCTGGCGCATCTTGCTCTCGAACTCGGTGAACTTCAGGGGCCGGTTGTCCAGCGCCGAGGGCAGGCGAAAACCGTAGTCCACCAACGTGGTCTTGCGCGCACGGTCGCCGTTGTACATGCCGTTGAACTGGCCGATGAGCACATGGCTTTCGTCCAGGAACATCAGCGCGTCCTGCGGCAGGTAATCCACCAGGGTGGACGGCGGCTCGCCAGGAGCGGCGCCCGACAGATGCCGGGTGTAGTTCTCGATGCCCTTGCAATGGCCGATCTCGGTGAGCATCTCCAGGTCGAAGCGGGTGCGCTGCTCCAGGCGCTGCGCCTCCACCAGCTTGCCGGCGCGACGCAACTCCCCAAGGCGCTCTTTCAATTCGGCCTCGATCGTCACCGTCGCCTCCAGCACCCGTTCCTTGGGCGTGACGTAATGGCTGCTGGGGTAGACGGTGAAGCGCGGAATTTTCTGCCGCGTGACCCCGGTGAGCGGGTCGAACAGGGTGAGCGACTCGATCTCGTCGTCGAACAGCTCAACGCGGATGGCGAGCTCGGCATGCTCCGCGGGGAAGATATCAATCTGGTCGCCGCGCACGCGGAAGGTGCCGCGGCCGAACTCCATCTCGTTGCGGGTGTACTGCATGCGCACGAGCTGGGCGATGAGATCGCGCTGGCCCATGCGGTCCCCGGCGCGCATGGTCATGATCATGGCGTGGTAGTCGGCTGGGTTGCCGATGCCGTAGATCGCGCTGACAGTGGCCACGATGATCACGTCGCGCCGCTCCAGCAGGCTCTTGGTGGCGCTCAGACGCATCTGCTCGATATGTTCGTTGATGGCGCTGTCCTTCTCGATGAACAGGTCGCGCTGCGGCACATAGGCCTCGGGCTGGTAGTAGTCGTAGTAGCTGACGAAGTACTCCACCGCGTTCTTCGGAAAGAACTCGCGGAACTCGCTGTAGAGTTGGGCTGCCAGGGTCTTGTTCGGCGCAAACACGATGGCCGGACGCCCCAGACGCGCGATGACATTGGCCATGGTGAAGGTCTTGCCCGAGCCGGTGACGCCGAGCAGGGTCTGAAAGCTCAGGCCGTCGGTGATGCCCTCCACCAGCTTGGCTATGGCCTCGGGCTGATCACCCGCTGGTGGGTAGGGCTGATGCAACTGGAACGGCGAGTCCGGAAAGCGCGTCAAGGACGGCTGCACGGACGGTTCGACGATGGCGAGACTGGGCATGGCGGATCTCGGAGGAAAAAGCGAGCGGCGTTGCACATCCCCGACATGGGTGGGGTGTGCGCGGGCCGGAAATCCACTGGCGGCCTAAAATCGGGCGTCTTCCGGTCTGCGCCAGGCCAGCCACTAGAGGCCAGCCACTAGCCCAACATTTTGCGCCCGGTCATCCCTCCATCCTTAGAGCCCCCTCACAAACACCCATGAGTGCATCGCTTTTTTCCAGCGTGGACATGGCCCCGCGCGACCCCATCCTCGGCCTGAACGAGCAATTCCAGGCCGACCCCAACCCCAGCAAGGTCAACCTCGGGGTGGGTGTGTACACCGACGAGAATGGCAAATTGCCCCTGCTGGCCTGCGTCAAGGAAGCCGAGAACCTGCTGGCTGAAAGCCCAAAGCCGCGCGGCTATCTGCCCATCGACGGCATCGCCGCCTATGACCAGGCGGTCCAAAATCTGGTGTTCGGTGGCGGCAGCGATCTGTTGGGCGCGGGACGCGTGGTCACGGTACAGGCCCTGGGCGGAACCGGCGGCCTGAAGCTGGGGGCCGATTTCCTCAAGCGCCTCAACCCCACTGCACAGGTGCTGATTTCCGACCCGAGCTGGGAAAACCACCGAGCGCTGTTCGAGTCAGCCGGTTTCGTCGTGGGCAACTACCCGTATTACGACGCCAAGGCACGCGGCGTCGCCTTCGACGCCATGCTGGGCGCGTTGAATCGGGCGGCCGCCGGCACCGTGATCGTGCTGCACGCCTGTTGCCACAACCCCACCGGCTACGATCTGCAGCCTGAGCAATGGGAGCAGGTCATCGCCGTGCTTAAGGCGCGCGGCCTGGTTCCCTTCCTCGACATGGCCTACCAGGGCTTTGGCTTTGGCCTGAAGGAGGACGGCGCCGTGATCCAGCAATTTGCTGCCAGCGGCCTGGCCTTCTTCGTCTCCACCTCGTTCTCCAAGAGCTTCTCGCTTTACGGCGAACGTGTCGGCGCGCTCAGCGTGGTCTGCGCCAGCAAGGACGAAGCCACCCGCGTGCTGTCCCAGCTCAAGCGCGTCATCCGCACCAACTATTCCAACCCGCCCACCCATGGCGCCCAAGTCGTGGCCACCGTGCTCTCCACCCCCGCGCTGCGCGCGCAGTGGGAGCAGGAACTGGCCAACATGCGCGAGCGCATTCGCGTCATGCGAGTCGCCCTGGTCGATCGCCTGAGGGCGCTGGGCGTCAAGACCGATTTGAGCTTCATCACCCGCCAGAAAGGCATGTTCAGCTACTCTGGCCTGAGTGCCGAACAAATGGAAACGCTGCGCACGCAGCACGGCATTTACGGCGTCAGCACGGGTCGCATCTGCGTTGCAGCGCTCAACACCCGCAACATCGATTATGTTGCCAAGGCCATGGCAGCAGCCATGCAATCTGAAAAGAGCATGGTCTGAGTGGTTCGGTACCCGCGGTACTTGCGCTTTTTCGCCTGCCCCCTGGCAAGGGTCGAGTCATGTGCCCGGTCTGCTGCAGCCCGGAACACCGACCCTGTGAATCAGGCGGGATCTTGGGTGCGTGCATGCAAATGTCGAGCCCGGCGATAAAATTTGTGCATCGCACAAGGAGTCTCCATGGTTTACGACTGGTATGAATCGCAGCGCGCCATGCTCAGCCCCCTGGCCGAGTTCGCCGAGGCTGCGTCCAAGTTCTACACCAACCCCTTGTGGCCCCTGTCGCAGACCCCCGGTGCCCAGCGCCTGTCGGCCAGCTATGAGCTCATGCACCGCCTGCTCAAGAGCTATGAAAAACCTGCTTTCGGCATCACCTCGCTGCAAGTGGACGGGCGCGAAATCGCCATCCAGGAACAAGTGGTCCTGGACAAACCCTTTTGTCGCCTGCTGCGATTCAAGCGTTTCACCGACGACCCGAAGACGCTGGGTCGCCTGAAAAACGCTCCAACGGTGCTGATTGTGGCGCCGCTCTCCGGCCATCACGCCACCCTGCTGCGCGACACCGTGCGCACCATGCTGCAGGATCACAAAGTCTTCATCACCGACTGGGTCGACGCGCGCATGGTGCCCACCGAACAAGGCGGCTTCTCACTCGACGATTACATCGCCTATGTGCAGGAGTTCATCCGCCATATCGGCCCGGACGTCCATGTCATGTCGGTGTGCCAGCCCACCGTGCCTGTCCTGGCCGCCATCTCGCTGATGGCAACTGCTGGGGAAGCCGCGCCGCGCAGCATGGTGATGATGGGCGGGCCGATCGACGCACGCAAATCGCCCACCGCGGTGAACAATCTGGCGATGAACAAAAGCTACGAATGGTTCGAAAGCAATGTCATCTACCGTGTTCCCGTGAACTACCCCGGCGCCGGCCGTCGCGTCTATCCCGGCTTTTTGCAACACACGGGTTTCGTCGCGATGAACCCGGATCGGCACTTCAACTCGCACTACGACTTTTTCCTCGACCTGGTGCGCGGTGACACCGATGACGCCGAAGCCCACCGCAGCTTTTACGACGAGTACAACGCCGTGCTCGATCTTCCGGCCGAGTACTACCTCGACACCATCCGCATCGTGTTCCAGGACTTCGCCCTGGTCCATGGCACATGGCATGTGGATGGCGAACCGGTGCGGCCGCAAGACATTCGCAACACCGCGCTCATGACCATCGAAGGCGAACTCGACGACATCTCGGGCGCCGGCCAGACCGAAGCCGCGCATCAACTCTGCACCGGCATTCCGGAAGCCGACAGCACCCATTTCACCGTTCCGGGCGCCGGCCACTACGGCATTTTCTCCGGCCGCCGCTGGCGCGAGATCACCTATCCCCGCGTGCGCGACTTCATTGCCGCCCACCGCGAAGGCGCGGTGCAGAAAACAACCCGCCGCCGCACCGCCTGAATGCTTCGCGCCCTGTGATCGGCGCGAAGCGGCTCGCAAGCTGCGAGGGACAGCGGACTCACGACCTGCATGATGACTCCAAGCCTGGCCGATCGCATCGACGCGACCCTGCCGCAAACACAGTGCACCCGCTGCGGCTATGCCGATTGCCGCGCGTACGCCGAGGCCGTGGCGACGGGGCTTGCCGAGATCAACCAATGCCCGCCAGGAGGCGCTGAAGGCGTGGCACGCCTTGCGGCCGTCACCGGCCGACCCAGCGTGCCGCTCGATCCCGCACATGGCGTTGAAGGCCCGCGCCGCATTGCCGTGGTCGACGAGGCCTGGTGCATCGGCTGCACCCTGTGCATCGACGCCTGCCCGGTGGATGCCATCGTCGGTGCACCCAAGCGCATGCATGGGGTTTGGGCGGACGGCTGCACCGGATGCGAACTCTGCCTGCCCCCTTGCCCGATGGACTGTATCCACATGCAGCCCTTGAGCGACCCCGCGCTGGCTGCCCAGACGGGCTGGAGCGCCTGGAGCGATGCGCAGGCACAGCGGGCGCGGCTGCGCTACGCAGCGCACCGCAGCCGGCTCGAGCCACGACGCCACAAGCACCAGGATGGGCTGCCAACAACGGGCTCGGCCCTGCAGGGCGAGCCCGCAAAGACCAGTGCCCCCACGCTGCCAGCCGACGCACCACCACGCGAGACACCCTCGGCTGCACGGCCCAAGAGCGAGTTGATTGCGGCCGCGCTCGAGCGTGCACGCCAACGCCAGGCCCAGCGCAAAAACTGAGCCCGGACAGAGCAGGCGAGGCGTTCGCAGCCTCGCGGCAGCGCTGTTAGGACCATCCAGACAAGGCGACCATTCAACCATGCAAAAAGCTGCGATTCAAAGCCTGTTTGCACGCCTGCAGGCCGCCAATCCGCAGCCCCGCAGCGAGTTGGAGTACCGCAACGCGTTCGAACTGCTGGTCGCCGTGGTGCTGTCGGCCCAGGCCACCGACGTCAGCGTCAACAAGGCCACACCAGCCCTGTTCGCCGCCGCACCCACGCCACAAACCATGGCAGCCTTGGGGGAGGACGGCATCGCGCCCCACATCCGCACCATCGGCCTGTATCGCACCAAGGCCAAGCATCTGGCTGCGCTCGGTCGCTTGCTGGTGGAGCAGCACGGCGGCCTGGTGCCGAACCGGCGCGAGGCCCTGGAAGCTTTGCCGGGAGTGGGCCGTAAAACGGCCAATGTGGTGTTGAACGTCGCCTTCGGCCAGGCCACACTGGCGGTCGACACGCATATCTTCCGCGTGGCCAACCGCCTCGGCCTGGCGCGTGGCAAAACTCCACTCGAGGTGGAATCCAAGCTGATGAAGGTCGTGCCCAGCGCCTACCTGCGCGACGCCCATCACTGGCTCATCCTTCATGGGCGCTACGTCTGCAAGGCGCGCAAGCCAGAATGCTGGCGCTGCGATCTGACCGATCTGTGTGCGCACCAGCCCAAGACAAGGATGCCCTCGGCATGAGCGGCGTGCGGCAAACAGCCGGACATGACCAGAGCCCGGCTGCACGCCCCCTGCGCCGAATGCGCATCACCACACCGGGCTGGCTTCTTGGTGCCCTGCTGTGCGTCGGCCTGCTGCGCGTAGCTCAAGCCGACATCAGCGTGCGCGACGATACCGGCCAGTTGGTGCGGCTGGCGCATCCGGCACGGCGCATCATCGCGCTGTCGCCGCAACTGGTGGAATTGAGCTACGCCGCCGGAGCGGGCAGCAAACTCATTGCCACCGTGCAACATGCCGACGCACCACCCGCCGCACGCAGGCTGCGGCGGGTGGGAGATGCCTTTGCGCTCAATCTGGAAGCCATCGCCAGCCTGAAGCCCGATCTCATCCTGGCCTGGAAATCAGGCACGCCACCGCGCCAAATCGACACCCTGCAACGCCTGGGTATTCCGGTGTACTGGAGCCAGACCGACAGCTTGCAGGCCATCGCCAGCACAGTGCAGCGCATTGGTGAGTTGGCCGGCACCGAAACCGTGGCCCGGCCCTGGGTGCGTGACTTCAACGCCCGCATGGCAGCCTTGCGCGCACGCTATGCCGGGCTGGCGCCAGTACGGGTGTTCTACCAGGTCTGGGGTGACCCGCTGATGACCGTAGGCGGGCCGCAACTCATCAACCAGGCGATTGACTTGTGCGGTGGCGTCAACCCCTTCGCCGCGTTGCCGCTGCTGGCCCCGAGCATCAGCCGCGAAGCGGTGATCGCCGCGGACCCGCAACTCATCGTCGCCGCCAGCCCCAATGCCGACGCGCTCGACGCCTGGACCCGCGACTCCGAGGTCAGCGCCGTGCGCCACGGTCAGCTCGTGCTGCTCAACCCGCATCAGTTGCCGCGCATGGGCGCACAGGTGCTGGACGGCGTGGCGCAACTCTGCGCTGCCATCGCCCGCACCCGCGGGATCGACGGCAGGCGATGAAGACGATGCTTCAAACCGGCAGCCACACATCCGGGCCATCCTGGCGCGCTACACGCTGCCAGTCACAGCCGTAAAGCCGCTGCAGGTGATGTGCCTGCAGGATTTGATCGACGGGGCCGGCGATCCACTGCCCACCAGGGACCAGACCCAGCACATGGGTGGCCACATGCGCCACCCAGTTCACATCATGTGCAGCAAAAACGATGCCCTGTTGCGGCAACCCACGCAGCAAGCGCGCCACAAGGCCCTGATGCGCCGGGTCCTGAAACGAAACGGGTTCGTCCAGCAACAGCAGCGGCGTGCGCTGCGCCAGGACCTGGGCCAGAGCGACGCGCTGGCGTTCGCCGGCCGAGAGTTGCAGCACATGCCGATGGGCCAGATGCGCCGCATCCACCCGGCGCAGGCAGTCCATCGCCGCGGCGTCGTCAACACTGTGCTGCGCCAGGGTCACGGCATGCAGCACGGCGATGCCGAAGCGGTCGCGCGGCTGGCTTGGCAGAAACGCGCGCTGTTGCGCCAGCGCGCGCGGCGACAACGCAGACAGGGCCGCACCGCCCAGCAGCACCGGTGCCGGCGCCACGCCCAGGCCGGCCAGTTGCCGCAGCAGGGTGGACTTGCCCGCGCCGTTGCGACCGAGCACCGCCCAGCGTTCACCACGCCGCACCTGCATGGACAACTGGCGCAACAGCAAACGCGAGCCGACGCGCACATCCAGCCTGTCGGCGGCAAGCAGCGTGGCGAGCGAATTCATCGCGGCTGACGGATCAACAACAGCACGAACACCGGAGCTCCGATCAAGGCGGTGATGGCGCCGACCGGCAGTTCGTAAGGCATGGCCACACCGCGCGCAAGGGAGTCCGCCACCACCACCAGCGCCGCGCCCACCAAGGGCACGGCCCAGCTTTGCTGGCGCATGCGCACCACGCCGAACAGGCGCAACAGGTGCGGCACGACCAGACCGACAAAGCCCACTGCGCCCGCTTCGGCCACTGCCGCTCCCGTGGCCACGGCGGCCAGCAGCACCAGCCCGAGACGCAACCGATGCACCGGCTCGCCGAGCAGCCAGGCATGCTCGCTGCCCAGCGCCAGCCGGTCGAAGGCTCGGCTCCATCCCGCCAGAACCGCCGCCAGCACGATGGCCACCAGGCAGAGCCAGCGACCGAAGCGCGCGCCCGACAAATCCCCCACCAGCCAGAACACCGCGCCGCGCAAACTCTGCTCCGGCACCAGCGCCAGCAGCAAGGTGGAGCCGGCGGCGAACACCGCCGAGAGCATGGCGCCGATCAGAATGAGCTGGGCCGGTGCCTCGTCATCCGGGCTGGCCATGGCGCGGCGGCCCAGCAACAGCAGCAAACCCAGCGCCGCTAGCGCCCCGCCCACACTTCCCAGCCAGAGCAGCCTGCCGAAGACCACCAGCATCCCAATGGCCCCCATACCGGCGCCTGCCGATGCGCCGAGCACATAGGGGTCGGCCAGGGGGTTGCGCAGCACGAGTTGCATCGCCAGTCCGGCCAGCGCCAGCAGGGCTCCGGCACCAGCGCCGGCCAGCACGCGTGGAATACGCAGCTGCGCGATGATCGGCCAGTTCCAGCCGCCCGCGCCCACGCTCACGCCCAGCAGCACCGCCAGCACCAGAACACCGACAGTCACGGCCAACAGACGGCCGCTGGGGGGCTCGATGCGGAGGCCGGTCAGTTCCAGGGCTTGGTCAATGGCGGGAGCGGGCATGGGGTGCGGCATGAGCGGGGCAGCGACCGCTGGTCACGAACCCAACGGTCGCCAGGTCAGACCCAGAAAGACGCCGAAGGGTTCGCGGTTGTAGCTGTAGGCCGTCTGATACTTCTTGTCGAACAGATTCTGCACCCGCGCATTCCAACTCCACTGCGGCGTGACCGGACCGCTGGCGGTGAGGTCGACAAGGGTATAGGCTCCGAGCGTCACCGGATTGCCGTTGGCATCGCTGTCCCAGCGCGGCCCACTGTAATGCACGGTTGCGCCATACAGCACATTGCCGATGGCGTGGCTCACGCTGACATTGGCCAGGCTGCGCGCCCTTCGCTGCAACGTCGGGTCACCAGGCAAACTGGTATTCACAGGCTGCTGCAGGGTCAGGTTGGTGTCATAGGCCCAGCCATCCCAGGCACCGCGACCCGTCAGTTCCAGGCCGCGGGTCCGGCTGCTGGCGATGTTCTGGAACATGCCGGTGTAGTCGTCATAGATCCACTGGTTGGTCGCCTGGGTCTGGAACAGCGTGGCACGCAGCACGTTCGGCCCCTGCGACCATTGCAGCCCGGCCTCAGCGGAATGGGCTTTCTCCGGCCGCAACGCGGGGTTGCCGTAGTACGGTGCGTAAAGGTAGCCCAGCGGAGCGGCGTTGAACGCGGTGGAATAGCTGGCAATGGCCTTGAAGCCGCCGCCCAGCGCACGCCCGTACCCCCAATAAACCGTGTTCTGGCCCGAGTAGCCGTCGATGCTGTCGTGGCGCAGGTTCAACTGGATTTGATTGCCGCTGAACGCGCCATTCAAGCCGACGAACACCGCGTTGGCATTGCGGCTGGTGGCGCTGAAGGAGCCGGTCAGGGACGTGATGGACTGGCGCTGCAGATCCAGTCCGGCTGTGGCTGTCCAGGCACTGTCGAGTTGAATCACATTGCGCCACAACAGTTGCTGGGTCCGGGTGCGGTAGTTGATGCTGTACGGAGAAGCGCTGAAGTTGTCCACCGTGTTCGCAGTGGCTTGTTGCGACAGGCTCAAGTGCGAGGTCCAGGTCGCCGTCAACTGGTTATCGCTGAACAGTTGATACAAGGACTGCGTGGTGCTGCTCAGATTGGTATCTGTCGGGCTGGCGAAGGAGCCGTAGCTGTCGTAACTGGCCCGGCCTTCGCTGCGAAAGGCGCGCAGCCCCAGCGATTGCCCTGGGGTCAGCTCCTGCACGATCGAGCCGTTGATCGTGGTGTTGCGATAGCCGTTCGCATTGGGGTTGACATTGCTCTGCTGTTCCGGATTGATCGACGAAATGCCTTGTGTGGTGAAGCGGCTGATGCCCGCTTGCAACTGCGTCTTCCCCACTTCCCCGCTGGCATTGGCCGAGACGGTAGCGGTGTTGCGGCTGCCGGCCGTGATCGAAACCGAGGCCTGCGGCCCTTTTTCGCCCTTGCGCGTGGTGATGAGCACCACGCCACCAATAGCCCCCGAGCCGTAGATCGCCGAGACGTTGCCACGGATGATTTCGATGCGCTGGATCTGCCCGCTCGTGAAGTTGTTCAGATAGGCGGTGCCGGTTGTGTCCTGCGCATTGATCGGCACACCGTCGAGCAGGACCAGCACGTCGGTACCGCCAAAACCGCGCACATAGAGATTGCCGCTCTGCCCCGGCCCGCCGTTGGACGTGACCTGCACACCCGCAGCCTGCTGTAGCAATGTCGTGAGGTTTTGTGCGCCCGACTCCTCGATCTGTTCGTGCGTGATCACGCTCACGCTGGGCAACGCGTTCGACAAGGACTGCGGATAGCCACTGGCTGACACCACCACCGGTGGCAGCGCCGTGACTGAGGCCGACGTCTGGGCCTGTGCGGCATGGACCGCCCAGAGCGACAGGGCGCATGCGCCGAGCATGGGCATGCGCAGCGGTCGCAACGCGAGTGCGCGCCGGGCGACAGGAGTCATGCCGGGAGCCATGGCACGGGGTGAGCCGACGGGAGAGACAGACCGGCGCGCGTTGCGGCACGGCTTCGTGGAATGGTGGTTACTCATGGAGCTTGAGTCGATGGGTAGCGGCTGCCGCGCTCCCCCGCACGGCCTGCCGAAATCGAAAACCGCATCGCCCCGACACGAAGCCACGCCGGCCGTGAACCCGCGCGGTGCGCAGGATCCCAGCACCCAGCCTGCCTCACCCCGGGCAGCGCTACGGTTTTCGCCTGTTGGCCGGTATCCGGGCTGGTGGACCTTCCCGATGCGCCTTCCCAGTGCCTTTGCGGGCGACCAGTGGCTTGTAGCATCGGAACGGCAGGCTCGCGCCTGCGTCCACGTACCGTTGCGGGGGCAGCACAGGCTGGATGCGCGCAAAGCAACATCACCCTGTTTCCCGTTTAACCGCGCGACCATGAGTGGCCGCGCAAGCACCAACGCCATCATGGTAGGGCAAGGCGTGACAGAAGACCCTTGCTCATGCTGTTCGAAGAGGCGGATCCTGGCACTAGAATCCTTGCATGAACCCGCCGACGACGCCGACCGAGTTGCCCGCCTTGCTGGATGCCTTGAGCGACAAGGCCGATCGTCTGGTGCTGCGTCACGCCGAGCTCAAACGCACCAATGCCTTGCTGGATGATCGCATTCGCCAACTCGAAGCCGAGCGTGACTCCTTGCGGGCACGGCTGCATGAAGCGCGTGCACGCGTTGATCACCTGCTGGCCCGGCTGGACCCCCCGTCTAGCACGTCGACGATCAAGCCCTCAGTCTGAGCGCCGCCGCGCCAGCTTTCCTCACCCCATTCCGCGAGATGCATCCATGAGCAGCGCCACCCTGGAAGTGAGCATCATGGGCCAGAGCTATGTGCTGGCCTGCCCGCAGGGTGAGGAGGACGCGCTGCGGCTTGCCGTCGCTGAAGTCGATCGCGAGATGTGCAGCATTCGCGAACTGGGCAAGATCCGCGCCCGCGAGCGCATCGCTGTCCTGGCGGCGCTCAACCTGGCCCATGCCAAGATGTTGGCCTCCAGGCCCGGGGCCAATGCAGAAACGGCAACCCCGCTTCCAGTCGGTCTGCCCGTGCTGGCGGCCAGGATTACACAGATCAACCGCCGGCTCGACGCCGCGCTGGAAACCGACGGGCAGTTGCTCTGAGAGTTTGACCCCGGCAACAGCGGGGGGCGACAGCCGCCTACAATCCGCTACGTCTGCCTGGCCGCCCCGATCAGGCATTTCTTGAACCGATGCGCTTTGCCTCGGGCTTGGAATATTTCGCATGGGCGCGCAGTGTCTCGCGCAGACGCTCCCGAAGTGTGGTGACCTTGCCCACCTGTTCCAACTGGGTTCAGGGATCAATGGTCGGCGCGGTTTGGGCAGACACCTCTTCTGCGCGCAGCGTTGTCGCATTTGTGACACGGCGCACGACGACCTCAACCTTCCGATGTGCAATGGCCTGGCAATTTTTGCTTGAACTCATGGTGCTGGGCTCGTTCACGGGCTTCATGGCTGGTCTTCTCGGCATTGGCGGCGGCATGCTGCTGGTGCCTTTTCTCACCTTCATGTTCACGCGCGAGCACTTCGGCGCCGACCTGATCGTGCACATGGCCATCGCCACCTCGCTCACCACCATCTTGTTCACCTCGGCCTCGAGCGTGCGCGCACATCACAAGCGCGGCGCCGTGCGCTGGCCGATTGCATTGTGGATGGGCATGGGCGCCGTGCTCGGCACCTTCATCGGCGCGCAAGTCGCCGGCCTGCTCAAATCCGGCTGGCTGGCGCTGTTCTTTGCCGTGTTCGTCGGCTTGTCGGCGCTGCGCATGCTGGTGGCGTCGGGCCGCACGCAGGCTGCCGACACACGGGAAACCCTGCCAGCCAAGCCGGCACTCATCGGTGTCGGTGGCCTCATCGGTTTCGTTTCGTCGCTCGTCGGCGCCGGCGGTGGCTTCCTCACGGTGCCCTTCCTGGGCTGGCGCGGCATGCATATGCGCAACGCCGTAGCCACCAGCGCGGCCATGGGCTTTCCCATCGCGGCGGGAGGCCTGTTGGGCTATGTCGTCTCAGGGTTGCAGGCCAACGGCTTGCCGCCCGACTCCCTGGGCTTCGTCTATCTGCCTGCCTTGTTCGCCTGCGCCGCCACCAGCGTGCTGATGGCACCGATCGGCGCGCGCGTTGCGCACCGCATCCATGTGCAGTCGCTCAAGCGGGTGTTCTCGCTGTTGCTGCTTGGGCTGGCCAGCTACATGCTGTGGAAAGGTGTGCATGCCATGGGCTGGCGGCAAATCTGAGTCTGATGGCTCCCCGGGCGCAGACCAATCTGGCGACTGATCAGCCGTTCGATGGCGATGGATTCCCAGAACGTCGCCCGCTTTGGGTCCTCGACACGAACGTCGTGCTCGACTGGCTGCTGTTCCAGGACGCTGCGATGCTGGCGCCATCCCGGCGCCTGATGCGAGGCGGGGCATGGTGGATCGCGACGGCAGCGATGCAGGAAGAAGCGCTGGAGGTAGCCACGCGCAACGTCTTCGCCAGACTCGGCGCAGCGCTCGATCGGCGCGAACGCGTGGCAAGCGGATTCACGCGACACGCCACCCTGCTTGCCGACCCCTTGCCTTGCCTTGCAGACACCCCAGCCTTGCGTTGCGCCGACCCGGACGACCAAGGATTCATCGACCTGGCCCTGAGCCGTTCAGCGCGACTGCTCTTGACACGGGACAAGGCCTTGCTCGCCTTGGCAGCGGCAGCCCGCACCCGAGGCCTTCACATCCTGCAGCCGCAAGATTGGGCCATGCCCGACGCGGCAGGCTGACCAGGGCTTGAGCCTCGTGCCTGAGCCGCTCAGGCGGCCGGTTTCCAGCCCAGCCGCTTGGCCCGGCGCAGGGACCACCCGATCATGCCGATGCCCAGAACGATGAGTGGAATGGACAGCAGTTGCCCCATGGTCAGGCCAAACCAGAGGTAGCCCAGGAAGGCATCGGGCTGGCGGAAGAACTCGTCGGTGAAACGCGCCAGGCCATAGCCGAGGGCGAAACTGCCAGCCATGAAGCCACGGGGCCGCTCCTTGCGAGACAGCCACCACAACACCGTGAACAGCACAATGCCCTCGAAGAACATCTGGTAGAGCTCGGATGGAAATCGCGGCACCATGCTGCCCGACTCCGGGTAGATCATCGCACCAGGCCACCAGGCGGGCGCCGGGCGACCCCATAGTTCACCATTGATGAAGTTGCCGATGCGGCCGAACGCCAAACCGGGAGGCACCAGCGGCGCCACGAAGTCAAGCAGATCCATCCACGCCACCTTGCGCGTCCAGGCAAACCAGCCGGCGGCGATCATCACGCCAATCAAACCGCCATGGAACGCCATGCCGCCGTCCCAGACGGCGATGATGCGAGCGGGATGGGCGAAGTAATACGCGGGTTGGTAGAACAGCACGTAGCCGATCCGGCCGCCGAGGATGACACCCAGGACGCCGGCAAAGAGCAAATCCTCCACATCGCGGGAAGTCCAGCCGAAACGCGCGTAGGGTTGATCCTTCAGCCGCTTCTTCGACAGCAGCCAGAACGTGAGGAAGCCCAACAGGTACATGATGCCGTACCAATGGATTTCGACAGGCCCCAGCTTCAGGGCGATGGGGTTGAAATTGGGATGAATTAGCATGGTTGCGAAGTGTACGGGGTCTGCAAGAGGGCTCACTCGCGCCGCCGATCTCGATGAAACGAAGGGCCACTCCCGAGCTGTTTCGATCTCCGCGAGGGAGGGCTGCTGCAGCAAAACCGCAGCCCGAGCCGTTCGGATGCCTGCCGGTACGACAAGCTCGACCCGGCCAGGTTCAGGAGCAGTTGCCTTTCGTTTCCGTTTTGTTTCTGTCTCAACACCTCTCTCGCACCGACTTTTGCATCGCCAATCCCATGACCGACAAACTCCGTTCTTCCATGATCACCGAGGGCGTTGCCCGCGCGCCCAACCGCTCCATGTTCTACGCGATGGGCTACACGAAAGCCGATTTCGCGCATCCGATGATCGGCATCGCAAACGCCCATTCCACCATCACACCCTGCAACTCCGGACTGCAGAAACTGGCAGATGCTGCCGTTGAAGGCGTGCGTGCAGCCGGCGGCAATCCGCAGACCTTCGGCACGCCGACCATCGCCGACGGCATGTCGATGGGCACCGAGGGCATGAAGTACTCGCTCGTGTCGCGCGAGGTCATTGCCGACTGCGTAGAGACCTGCGTGCAAGGCCAATGGATGGACGGCGTGCTGACCATCGGCGGCTGCGACAAGAACATGCCGGGCGCGATGATCGGCATGCTTCGCTGCAATGTGCCGAGCATTTTTGTCTACGGTGGCACCATCCTGCCCGGGCACTACAAAGGGAAAGACCTGAACATCGTCTCGGTGTTCGAGGCGGTGGGCGAGTTCTCCGCCGGTCGCATGAACCAGGTGGACTTCGACGCCATCGAGCAATGCTCGGTGCCCACCAGCGGTTCCTGTGGCGGCATGTACACCGCCAACACCATGTCGAGCGCCATCGAGGCCATGGGCATGTCGCTGCCCTACTCGTCGACCATGGCGAATGTGCACGACGAGAAGGTGCAATCGGCGCGTGACTCGGCGCAGGTGCTGCTGGCTGCCGTGCGCACCGGTCTGAAACCGCGCGACATCGTCACCCGCAAAGCGCTGGAAAACGCCGTGGCCGTGGTCATGGCCACCGGCGGCTCGACCAATGCGGTGTTGCACCTGCTGGCCATCGCCCATGCAGGAGAGGTGCCCTTCACCATCGACGACTTCGAGGTCATCCGCAAGCGCACCCCGGTGCTGTGCGACATGAAGCCTTCCGGTCACTATGTGGCGACAGATCTGCATCGCGCCGGCGGCATTCCACAGGTGATGAAAATCCTGCTCGCCGCCGGCCTGTTGCATGGCGATTGCATCACCATCACCGGGAAGACCTTGGCAGAGAACCTGGCTGACGTGCCCGAGGTTCCGCGCGCCGACCAGAACGTGATCCGGCCGATCACCGCGCCCATGTACGCGCACGGCCACCTCGCCATCCTGAAAGGCAATCTCGCCCCGGAAGGCTGCGTGGCCAAGATCACCGGCCTGAAGAACCCCAGCATGACTGGCCCGGCGCGTGTGTTCGACGACGAGCAAAGCGCCTTGCAAGCCATTCTGTCCAAGCAGATCAACCATGGTGACATCCTGGTGCTGCGGTACCTTGGCCCCAAGGGCGGCCCCGGCATGCCCGAAATGCTGGCCCCCACCTCGGCTCTGGTCGGTGCCGGCATGGGTGAGAGCGTCGGCCTCATCACCGATGGCCGCTTCTCCGGCGGCACCTGGGGTATGGTGGTCGGCCATGTGGCGCCCGAGGCGCAGGTCGGCGGCCTCATCGCCCTGGTCCATGAAGGTGACAGCATCACCATCGACGCCCCCAGCCTGCGTCTGCAACTCAACGTCAGTGAAGCCGAAATCACCCGCCGCCGTACCGCGTGGCAGCCGCCCAAGGCACGCTACACCCGCGGCGTTCTCGCCAAGTTCGCCAAGCTTGCGGGGACGGCGTCGCGTGGATCGGTACTGGACGCCGAACTGGGCTGAGTCCCCACCAGGCGAACCGCAGGGCAACCGGCGCCGGCTTGCGTCCACGGCGCCATCCATCCGCTGACACCGCGGACGCTTTCGAGGCGCCGCCTCATGCTCGATCTTGATCACGAAACCACGTCGACGGAAAGACCCATCCCCAAAGTCATGGGTTGCCCGATCTCGGGTTTCCAAGTCACATGCGCGTTGCGTGCTGCGCATAAGCAGCTATCGGTGTTGCACCCTGGAATCCAACGTCCATCATGTCCGAGTTCCCGCTGACCCCTCAACAGCTCGACATTTACGCCGACCAGAGCATCCACGAGGGCAGTCCGCTCTACAACATCGGCTGTTACCTGGACATCGAAGGTCCGCTGGACCACCCTACCCTGCAAGCGGCCATCCAGCTTGCCTTCGATCGCCACGACGTGCTGCGCCTGGCCTTCGCGCGCCATGATGCGACGGGATTGATCACGCAGCGCGTGTGTGAGCGATTCGTCTTCACCTTGCCGCTCATGGATCTCTCCGACCAGGCCGATGCCATGGCGCAGGCCCGCCGCTTGCTGCGCGAGCGCTTCCTCGAACCCTTCAACCTGCGTGTCTCGCCCTTGTGCAGTTTCACGCTGATGTGCATCGCGCAAACCCGGCATGTTCTCCTGGCTCGCTGTCACCACCTGGTCGTGGATGGCCATGGCTTGCACTTGCTCTTGCGCCACATCCGGCAAACCTACAACGACCTGCTGGCTGGTCTCGATCCACCGGCCGCGACGCCGCCCTATGTCGAGTACGTGCACAAGCAGCAGTCCTACCTGCATTCGGCGCGCTTCGAGGCCGACCGGCGTTATTGGCAGCAGCGCTTCCCGCATATCCCGCCCGCCTTGTTCCCGCTGCCATCGACCGCCGGCACCGAGACGCGAGGGGCGACCCAGCATCAGATGATTTGGCCTATCGGGCGCACGGATTACGACACCATGCGTCACCTGGCGATGGGCTTGGGCGCCTCGCAGGCCCATTTCCTGCTTGCCCTTCTCGGCCTGGCATGCTTCAGACTGCTGGAGCAAACCTCGATCTGCATCGGGGTGCCGGTGCACAACCGCATCGGCGTACAGGAAAAATCGACGATCGGCATGTTCGCCTCCATGCTGCCGCTGCGCATCAACTGCGAGCCGATGCAATCCTTTGCATCGCTCATGACAGCGATTGCAGCCGATCTGCGCAGCGATTACCGGCATCAGAACTTCCCGGTCTCGGAAATCCATCGTGACCTCAACCTGGCATCCAGCGGCCGAGCGCGGATCTACGACCTCGTGTTCTCGCTCGAACCGTTCGATGAAGACGGCGTGCTGCATGGCGCCAGCTACACCACCATCCCCCTGCACAACGGACTGGCGAAGACCCCGTTGATGATCTATGTGCGGGACTATCACCGGGACGCCGATGTCCACGTCGAACTGAACTTCAACCCCGACGCCCTGGATCGCTCGGATGCCGAGCACATCCGCGACCGGCTGGCCCTGCTGTTCACCCAAGCCTTGCAGCGCCCGGATCTGCCCTTGGATGCATTCAGCCTCTTCAAGACTGGCGAACAAAATCACATCCTTGATGACTTTGGGCGCGGTCCAGCCCTTCTGCCCGACCCGGTGTTGATCCACCAGCGCTTCGCCGCCCAGGCCAGCCGCCAGCCCGAAGCCCTGGCCGTGGTGTACGAAGACCAGCGCCTGACCTTCGGCGAGCTTGCGCTCCGGATGAACGTCCTGGCTCAGGCGCTCGGCGCACTGGGCGTGGGGCCCGGTGTGCTGGTCGGCCTGCATGTGAACCGCGGGCCGGGCATGATCGTCGGTCTGCTCGGCATCCTCGCCGCCGGGGGTGCCTTCGTCCCCCTGGACCCGACGCTGCCTGAAGGGCGCGTTTGCGCCATCCTGGACGACGCCCGTCCTCCTGTGGTGCTGTCCGACTTCGCGGCCTCGATCACCCATCTGGTGGCCAAGGGCACGCGAATCATGGGCTTCGACGGCCTCGGCACCGCCGATGCGCCGGCGCCGGATGCTGCCGCGCCAGCCCCGCCAGGCCCGCAGGATCTGGCCTATCTGTTGTACACGTCCGGCTCGACCGGGAAACCCAAAGGCGTCCTCATCGAGCATCGCAGCGTGGGCAACCTCCTGGATGCACTGGAATATGCGGTGTACCGCCACCATGCGGATCTCAGACGCGTCGGCGTCAATGCCTCGCTGGGCTTTGACGCCGCGCTCAAGCAGATCATCCAGATTGCCGCTGGACGCACCTTGGTGCTGCTGCCGCAGTCCGTGCGCTTCGATCCTGCGCAGTTGTCGGGTTACTTGACCCAGCACAGGGTCGACGTGTTGGACATCACGCCGCAGCAGATGAAGGCGGTCATCGCAGCCGGGGAACTGCGCCCCCCGCCGGGCTGGCCGCGAGTCACCCTGGTGGGGGGTGAAGCCATCGACAGCGCCCTCTGGGCCGAGTTGCGCGGGCGGCGCGAACACGCGTTCTACAACGTCTACGGCCCCACGGAGTGCACGGTCGACGCCACGACGACACGCGTCGACTCCGCCTCGCCCCAGCCCCATATCGGCCGCCCGCTGCCTAATGTCCAGGTACGCATCCTCGACCCGATGGGCCGCATCGTGCCGATCGGCGCCGTGGGCGAATTGCACATCGGCGGGCTGGGGGTGGCGCGCGGCTATCTCCACCGGCCCCAACTGACCGCCGAGCGCTTCATCTCCGATCCTTGCGGCGAGGGTGCTGGCGAACGGCTGTACAAAACCGGTGATCTCGGCCGCTGGCTTGACGACGGTCGGATCGCGTTCATCGGCCGCAACGACCATCAAGTGAAAATCCGCGGTTTCCGCATCGAGCTGGGCGACATCGAAAACCAACTCACCCTGCATCCCGACATCCGGCAAGCGCTGGTGACGACTGCGGGGGATGCGCAGTCCGACAAGCGCCTGGTCGCCTATTTCACCGTGCACGAGGGCTCGCAGGTTCCCGACACTGCGGCTTGCCGCGAACATCTGAGCAAGGCCCTGCCAGACTACATGGTGCCCTCGCAATACATCCACCTCGATGCATTCGCGCTCACGGCCAATGGCAAGCTCGATCGCCAGGCCCTGCCCGCGCCCGACCTTGCGACCCCTGCGCCCGGTGAGATCGTCGCGCCAAACACACCCACCGAGCAGGCGCTGTGGGCCATCTGGAGCGAGGTTCTCGGCTTGAAAGCGTTCGGCACCCGCGAAAGCTTTTTCGACCTGGGCGGCCACTCCCTGCAGATCACCCAGGTGGCTTCGCGCATCCGCGAGCGCCTCGGTCTGGACTTGGCCCTGGCCAAGCTCTTCGAGCATGTTCGCATCGCTGATCTGGCGCAGCATTTGGAGGCCTTGCCAAACCGCAGCGCGCCGGCAAGCACGAGCCTGGTTGCAATACCGCGGATTGCGCGCAACGGACTGTTGCCGATGTCGTCTTCGCAGCGACGCATGTGGCTGATCCAGCAATTCGATCCCGCCTCGGTCGCCTACAACATTCCCGTGGCCTTGCTGCTGCGGGGCCCCCTCGACACCCTTGTCATGCAACACGCGGTCGACTTGCTGGTGCAACGGCACGAGATGTTGCGCGCCAGTCTGGTGATGGGAGAACACGAGCCGATGACGCGCATCGAACCCGAATTGCACGTGACTGTCGAGCAGGTCGATCTGACCCATTTGCCTGCCGATCAACGCCAGCCTGCCGCGCGGCGCTGGCTGAGCGAAGGCCTGGACCTGCCCTTCAATCTCGCCAGCGCACCGCTGCATCGCATCGCGCTGCTGCGGCTGGGCGCGAACCAGCATGTGCTGTCGTGGGTGTTCCACCATGCCATAGCCGACACCTGGGCACTCATCATCGTGATGCGTGAATTGCTCCAGGCTTACGCGGCGCTGGCCCAGGGAAAGCAGCCCGACTGGCCGCCCCTCGAAGTTCACTACGTGGACTACGCCGCCTGGCAGCGCAGTGCAGCGGTAGTCGCAAGCCGGCAGACGCAGACGGCGTACTGGCTGAGGCAACTGCGGGATCTTCAGCCCCTCAACCTTCCGGCCGACCGTACTGCGCCCAAGGTGCCGTCCTTCCGCGGCCACGAGGTCTCGGCCGAGTTGGCACCCAGGGTCAGGGCGCAGGTGAAGCAGCTTGGCGCCGCCTGGGACGTCACACCGTTCATGCTGTACCTGGCGGCGTTCGACCTCCTGCTGTCCCGCATCTCCGGTGCGACCGACATCGCCGTCGGCAGCCCGATCGCCAATCGGCACCATCTCGCCACCGAAACCCTGGTCGGCACGCTGGTCAACACTCTGGTGATGCGCACCGATCTGTCGGGCAACCCCAGTTTCCGGAATCTTGTCGAGCGGGTGCGTGCAACCGCCCTGGATGCCTACGCACACCAGGATATGCCCTATGACGAGTTGGTGGAAAGCCTGGCCAGCGATCGTGCCGGCCATCCCATCGGGCTGGTGCGGGTGTTGTTCAATCTGCGCAATGCGCCGCTAGGCCGATTCGCCGCGGTGGATTTCGACTACGAGGACTTCGATTTCGAGCGCATCGCCGCGCAGTTCGACCTCTCCATCCACGTCGACACCGAATTCGCCCATCGCGTCCATCTCGACTATTCAACCGACCTCTACACCCGCGCCACCGCTGAGCGCCTGCTCGACTGCTATCTGCACGTCCTCGATCAGGCGCTGGCCAGGCCCGACCTTGCGCTCTCTGCGTTCTCACTGGCGACGCCACGGCAAGTCGATCTGCTGCGCGGCGCCTGGAACGCCACGCAAGTGCTGCTGCCGCCCCAACTGCTGGTGCATCGACATGTGCAAGGCGGCCTGTCTGCAGCACCGCAACGCGAGGCCGTGTTCACCGCCGACGCCCGGCCCAGCCACTTTGCCGAACTGCACACCCAAGCTCTTGGCGTTGCGCGCCTGCTGCGCCAGCGCGGCATTGGCCGCGGCCAGCGCGTGGGGTTGAGCCTGCCGCGCGGCGCCCACATGTTGCCAGCGCTGCTCGGCGTGCTGCACGCCGGTGCCTGCTATGTGCCCCTCGATCCCGCCTACCCGCCGCAGCGCCTGCGCGACATGGCGGCGGATGCCGAACTGGCCCTGATCCTGAGTCACCGCCCGCTGCAGGCCTTGTTCGCCGGCTGCGATGTGCCCCTGCTGGCGCTGGATGCGCCGGGTTTCTGGGCCGGTCTGGACGGATTGCCGCTGCCACCCGATGCGTCGAACGACGCCCGCCCCGATGATCCGGCCTACATGATCTACACCTCCGGCTCCACCGGGCGGCCGAAGGGGGTGCTGGTGCCGCATCGCGCGGTGGTCAATTTCCTCGCCAGCATGGCTCAGGCGCCGGGACTGGGTCCAAGCGACAAGCTGCTGGCGGTCACCACCTTGTCCTTCGACATCGCGGTGCTGGAACTGCTCCTGCCCTTGGCGGTTGGCGCGCAGGTGGTGATTGCCGATGCCGACACGGCGCATGACCCTTACGCCCTGCGCGCGCTGCTGGAACGCAGCGGCTGCAACGTGATGCAGGCCACGCCCTCCACCTGGCGACTGCTGCTGGATGCGGGCTGGAACGCGCCCCCGGGCTTTCGCGCCCTGGTGGGTGGCGAGGCCTTGCCGCTGGATCTGGCTGAACGCTTGCTTGGCTGCTGTGGCGAAGTCTGGAATTTGTACGGCCCCACCGAAACCACGGTGTGGTCGACTGCATGGAAGGTGGAGAACCCACGCGCTGGCATGTGCATCGGCCGCCCCATTGCCAACACCCAGGTTTGGGTGCTCGATGCGCACGGCCATTGCTGCCCGATCGGCGTTCCGGGTGAAATCCACATCGGCGGGGCCGGGGTGGCACTGGGTTACTGGCGTCGCCCGGAACTCACCGCCGAGCGCTTGATCGCCGACCCCTTCGGTCAGAGCCCGGAAGCCCGCCTTTACAAAACCGGCGACCTCGGGCGCTGGCGCCACGATGGCCAGTTGGAGCACCTGGGCCGGCTGGATCATCAAGTGAAGCTGCGTGGCTTTCGCATCGAGCCGGGGGAAATCGAGGCAGCCTTGCTGGCGCTGCCGCAGGTAGCCGATGCGGTGGTCTCCACGCACGCCCCAAGCGCGCAAGACGTGCGAATGGTGGCCTATGTGGTACCCACCGCGGGCCAGGCGCTGCAGGTTTCCGCCCTGCGCGAAGCCTTGCGCGAGCGCCTGCCCGACCACATGCTGCCGCAGCATGTGGTCGCGCTACCCGTCCTGCCCCGCCTGCCCAACGGCAAAATCAACCGCGGCGCATTACCGCCGCCCTCGACGGAGAGTTCCCAGGCTCGCCATCGTCCTCGCGCGCAAGCCGCCCCGAACAGCCCGGCTGAAAACGCCATTGCAGCGGTCTGGGCCGAACTGTTGGGCACGGAGCAGATCGCCGTCAGCGACAATTTCTTCGACCTCGGCGGTCATTCCCTGCTGGCCATGCGCGCGGTCACCACGCTGGAACAGCGCCACGGGGTGCGCATCCAGCCGCGCCGCATGGTGCTCGAAACCCTCGGCCAGCTTGCCAACGGCTTGGAACTGAAGCGCTGAACGCCACGTGGAATGCAGCGCGGGGGGCCGCTGCATTCCACCGGTCCGCATCAAGACTCAGACCTGCGCATCTTCCGCCTCGCGCTTGCGCGGCTTGGGATCCGGCTCGGAAATGTCGAGCGTGACCTTGCCGTGTTCGTCGATATCCACCGTCACCCGGCCTCCGTCGACCAGTCTGCCGAAGAGTAATTCGTCGGCGAGGGCGCGGCGGATGGTGTC
The DNA here is from genome assembly GCA_013044035.1 of Burkholderiales bacterium. Lineage (GTDB taxonomy): Bacteria > Pseudomonadota > Gammaproteobacteria > Burkholderiales > Burkholderiaceae_C > Thiomonas_A. Next base: position 63,630 of record JABEVE010000050.1, on the reverse strand, counting down.
CTGGATCAGGCGCTGCATCGGGCGGGCGCCCATCAGCGGGTCAAACCCATCGGCGGCAAGATGTTTGCGCAAGGCATCGGTGAAGGTGGCTTCGACGCGCTTCTCGGTGAGTTGCGTCTCGAGTTGCAGCAGGAACTTGTCGACCACGCGCAGGATGATGGTTTCGTCGAGCGCACGGAAGTTGATGATGGCGTCGAGCCGGTTGCGGAACTCGGGCGAGAACATGCGCTTGATGTCGACCATCTCGTCACCACGCTCGCGCTTGGAGGTGAAGCCCATGGTGCTCTTCTGCATGGCTTCGGCGCCCGCATTGGTGGTCATGATCACAATGACGTTGCGGAAATCCGCCTTGCGCCCGTTGTTGTCGGTCAGGGTGCCGTTGTCCATCACCTGCAGCAGCACGTTGTAGACATCCGGATGTGCCTTCTCGATCTCATCGAGCAGCAGCACCGCGTGGGGTCTCTTGGAAATGGCCTCGGTCAGCAAACCTCCCTGGTCGAAGCCGACATAGCCCGGAGGCGCGCCAATCAGGCGCGACACGGTGTGCCGCTCCATGTACTCGGACATGTCGAAGCGCACCAACTCGATGCCGAGCACGAAAGCCAGTTGTTTCGCCACCTCGGTCTTGCCCACCCCCGTCGGCCCGCTGAACAGGAAGGCGCCAATGGGTTTCTCCGGCCGGCCCAGACCCGACCGTGCCATTTTGATGGCGGCGGCGAGGGCATTGATGGACTCGTCCTGACCGAAGACCACGTTTTTCAAGTCGCGTTCCAGATTGCGCAGTTTGGAACGATCGTCCATGGTGACGCTGTGCACCGGCACACGAGCAATTTTGGAAACGATGTCCTCGATCTCGGTTTTGCCGATGGTCTTCTTCTGCTTGCTCTTGGGCAGAATGCGCTGTGCCGCACCGGCTTCGTCGATCACGTCGATGGCCTTGTCGGGCAGATGCCGGTCGTTGATGTACTTGGCCGACAGCTCGGCAGCGGCCGCCAGCGCACCGGCGCCGTACTTCACGCCGTGGTGCTCCTCGAAGCGCGACTTCAGCCCCTTGAGGATTTCCACGGTTTGCTCGATGCTGGGCTCGACGACGTCGATTTTCTGGAAACGCCGCGACAACGCCGCATCTTTCTCGAAAATACCGCGATATTCATTGAACGTCGTTGCACCAATGCAGCGCAACTGGCCGGATGTCAGCGCCGGCTTGAGCAGATTCGAAGCGTCCAGTGTTCCGCCCGAAGCAGCCCCGGCACCGATCAAGGTGTGGATCTCGTCGATGAACAGAATCGAGTGCGGCAATTCCTTGATCTGCTTGATCACCGCCTTGATCCGCTGTTCGAAATCACCGCGGTATTTGGTGCCAGCCAGCAGTGCGCCCATGTCCAGGGAATACACCACCCCCTGCTCCAGCACGGTGGGCACCTGTCCCTGCACGATGCGCCAGGCCAGACCCTCGGCGATGGCGGTTTTCCCAACACCCGCTTCACCCACGAGCAAGGGGTTGTTCTTGCGTCGACGGCACAACACCTGAATGACCCGCTCCACCTCGGCCTCGCGACCGATCAGGGGGTCGATCCGCCCTTCGCGGGCCAACTGGTTGAGGTTCTGGGTGAACTGATCGAGCGGCGTTTCCTTGGCCTCCTTCTCGTCATCATCAGCTGCGCCACCGCTGGAAGGCTTGGCAGGCTCCACCGGGTCAGTCTTGCGAATCCCGTGCGAGAGAAAGTTCACCACGTCCAGCCGCGTCACGCCCTGCTGGTGCAGGTAGTACACCGCGTGCGAATCCTTCTCGCTGAAGATGGCTACCAGCACATTCGCGCCAGTGACCTCCTTCTTGCCGTTGCTGGACGACTGCACATGCATGATGGCGCGCTGGATCACGCGCTGGAATCCCAGCGTGGGCTGGGTGTCCACATCGTCCGAACCCGGCACCACGGGGGTATTTTCCTTGACGAAGGCTGCCAGGCTCTTGCGCAGATCATCGAGATTGGCCGAGCAGGCGCGCAGCACTTCCGCGGCCGACGGGTTGTCCAACAGCGCCAACAACAAGTGCTCCACGGTGATGAACTCGTGCCGCTGCTGGCGCGCCTCGACAAAGGCCATATGCAAACTGACTTCCAGTTCCTGGGCAATCATGACACTCTCCTAAATGGCCTCCATCACACACTGCAGGGGATGCCCTGCCTGACGCGCCGCCGCCATCACTTGCTCAACCTTGGTCGCCGCCACATCCTTGGCAAAGACCCCGCATACAGCTCGACCATGCTGATGCACTTTAAGCATGATTTGCGTCGCCGTTTCACGGTCCTTGCTGAAAAACTGCTGAATCACAAACACCACGAATTCCATCGGTGTGAAATCGTCGTTCAACATCACCACCTGGTAGAGCGGCGGGGGTTTGAGTTGCTGCTCCTGGCGCTCGACGACAAGCGCAGAACCAGGGTCGGAACCGGAAATTTTGCGTGGTTTGGACATGCACCGATTTTAGATTTACCAGGATGCGTCTGCTCGCCGAAGGCTACGCCCCATTGTTCACCAAGTTGCTGCCCTCATGGATCTGATTGCAGCACACGGGACGATGTGTTGCGCGTGCGCAGCGCTGCGTTTGCAACGCGCGCACGCTTTTGATCGTTCACATAACGTACCAGCCAAGAAAAAGCCGCACAGCGTGCGGCTTTTTCTTGGCATGCAAGACCAGGTCGGTGATGCATTGAGCTACCGGCCAAGCCGGACTCAGGCTCACATGTGGTCGATCATCACCTGCCCAAAACCCGAGCATGACACCTGCGTGGCGCCTGGCATGAGGCGGGCAAAGTCGTAGGTCACGTGCTTGGACTGAATCGACTTTTCCATGCTGGCAATCACCAGGTCAGCCGCTTCGACCCAACCCATATGACGCAACATCATTTCGGCGGACAGGATTTCCGAGCCTGGATTGACGTAATCCTTGCCGGCGTACTTGGGCGCGGTGCCATGCGTGGCTTCGAACATCGCCACCGTGTCGGACAAATTGGCACCGGGCGCAATCCCAATGCCTCCGACCTGAGCCGCCAGCGCGTCGGAAATGTAGTCACCGTTCAAGTTCAGTGTGGCGATGACGTCATACTCCGCCGGGCGGAGAATGATCTGCTGCAAGAACGCATCGGCTATGGAGTCCTTGACGACAATGTCTCGCCCTGTCTTCGGGTTCTTGAAGCTGCACCACGGACCGCCGTCGATGAGTTTGGCACCGAACTCCTGCTGCGCCAAAGCGTAGCCCCAGTCGCGGAACCCGCCTTCGGTGTATTTCATGATGTTGCCCTTGTGCACAAGGGTTAGCGAAGCACGGTTGTTGTCGATAGCGTACTGGATCGCCTTGCGCACGAGTCGCTCCGTGCCTTCACGCGACACGGGCTTGATGCCGATACCGGAGGTTGCAGGGAAGCGGATTTTTTTCACGCCCATCTCACGGATCATGAAATCGATGATTTTTTTCGCTCCATCAGACTCCGCCGCCCATTCGATGCCGGCATAAATATCTTCCGAGTTTTCGCGGAAGATCACCATATCGACTTTCTCCGGCGCCTTCACGGGTGAGGGCACCCCGGTGAAGTAACGCACTGGCCGCAAACACACATACAAGTCGAGTTGCTGACGCAGCGCGACATTGAGCGAGCGAATGCCGCCGCCAACGGGCGTGGTCAGCGGGCCCTTGATCGAGACGACAAATTCCTTCAGCGCATCCAGCGTTTCCTCGGGCAGCCAGACATCCGGGCCGTAGACGCGGGTTGCCTTCTCGCCCGCATAGATTTCCATCCAGGCGATCTTGCGCTGCCCTCCGTAAGCTTTCGCCACAGCCGCATCCACGACTTTGATCATCACGGGCGTAATGTCGGCCCCAGTGCCATCGCCCTCGATGAAGGGCACGATGGGATGGTCAGGAACTTGCAAGGCATGGTCTGCGCCCACGGTGATGCGCTGCGCCTCGGGGATACGAATGTGTTGATACATGGGAGACTCCGGATCGTGTGTGTGACACATTCTAGTCAGGGCGCGAGCGCGGAGTCATGTCTTTTATAAGACATAAGTCTGATGTCCGGCGCCTCGTAGCGGAGGGCCGAAGCACCGGCCTGATCAAGAGGGCGATTGACGCAAACCATACACGCCTGGAAGTTTCCCGCTCGTCGAACATGTCAACCGAATTTTGCAGCGTCGCGTTATGGATGCGATCCCCTTGGATCAACATCCAAAACTCTTTGAAAGGTCAGTCATGAAAAAGATTCTTGCCGCCGTGTTCGCCATGTTCCTCGCGTCTGCCGTGATGGCACAGGCCGCCCCTGAAGCCGCCAAGCCCGCTGCAGCCGCCAAGGCCGAAGCGCACAAGCCCATGAAGCATCACAAGAAGGTCATGCACAAGAAGGCGATGCACAAGAAGGCCATGGAAAAGAAGGCCCCTGCCGCCTCTGCCGCCAAGTAATCCCCGGTCGCTCCATACCGCACAGGGCCGGTTTCGTTCGGCCCACCCAAAGCGCCTTCGGGCGCTTTTTTGCATCCCGTGTTTGCAACGGCCGGCGCGCTTGGTGCTCGGTCCGAAGGGCTGGGGCACAATACCCGGGCACAAATTCGGTACAAGGAACCCCCGGATGAAACTGACCACCAACCCAAGCCCAAGGATGCGGGGCCGCCTCTTTGGCATCCTGGTGTGCTTCGGGCTTCTAAGTCTCGCGCCTGCGGCGCGTGCGCAATGGACCGCCCTCCCGGAAACCACTCTGCAGGCGGGCATGCAATTGATTCACGCCGAGCTCGCCACGACACCAGATCAGCGTGAAACCGGTTTGATGTATCGGCGCGAACTCAGCGGCAACCACGGCATGCTGTTCATCTTCTCCACCGATCAACCGGTGTGCATGTGGATGAAGAACACCCTCATACCGCTGTCCGTGGCGTTCCTCGACGACCAAGGGCGAATCACCAACATCGCCGATATGAAGCCGCAGACGCTGGATAGTCACTGCGCGGTTCAAAACGTGCGTTTCGCGCTTGAAATGCCGCTGGGCTGGTTTGCACAGCGCGGCCTCCAACCCGGCTTCCAGCTTCGTGGCGAACCCTTCGGGACGACCGCTGCTCGCTGACGCCATGGGCGATCGGTCACTCTGCTCCGAGCAGCCACACCAACGCCCTCAAGCCGCCACATCTAGCCCGTGCCGAACATGGCCCTCCTGGACAAGAGCGGCAGCTTGATCCTGACCTCAACCGAAGTTGCGCTCGGCAAAACTCCAATTGGCGAGGTGATCCAGGAAGGTCTTGACGAAATCAGGCCTGCGGTTGCGGAAGTCCACGTAGTAGGCGTGCTCCCACACGTCCACGGTCAACAGCGGTTTGTCGGCTGAAGTCAGTGGCGTAGCCGCATTGCTGGTGTTGACGATGTCAACCGAGCCATCGGCTTTTTTCACCAACCATGTCCAGCCGGATCCGAAGTTGCCCACGGCCGACTTGTGGAAAGCCTCCTTGAAGGCGGCAAAGCTCCCCCATTTCTTGTTGATGGCGTTCTGCAACGCCCCCCCCGGTTCGCCACCGCCCTTGGGACTGAGGGAATGCCAGAAAAATGTGTGGTTCCAGATCTGGGCCGCGTTGTTGAAGATGCCGCCAGATGGTGCTTTGTGGATGATGTCGTCGAGATGCATGGCCTCGAACTCGGTGCCCTTGATCAGATTGTTCAGGTTCGTGACATAGGCTTGGTGATGTTTGCCGTGGTGGTACTCCAGGGTTTCACGCGACATATGAGGCGCAAGCGCATCCAGGGCAAATGGCAGTGCGGGAAGTTGGTGTTCCATGGGATAGCCTTTCGAAATTGGACTGCGAAGAACAGTGAATCATTTTAGGAGTCTGCCGGAATGAAGACGCCCAGCAGGAGCTGACGCCACACCACCGAGGAGGTCAAGGGCGAAGTCGCGCTGAGCCTTGGCTTCATGCGGCACTTCCTGCCGCTTCAGCAAGTCGTTTGACGCACCCCCTCAAGGGGCTGGCAGGGGGTGCTTGACCGGCGCGACCGTGACGATGTCGATGGTCACAGCGGCCTCGGCCGTAGCCAACAACAGGCTTTGCCCACCGCGAATCTGCCGCGCATCGTGCAACAGGCTTCCATCTTCATACCAGGCCAGGCAATACCCCCGCTCCAGGGTGGCGGCAGGGTCGAGCAAAGCGAGACGCTGCTCCTGGCCGGCGAGTTTGCTGCGCACCAGCTTCCAGTTCTGGCGTAGCGCCTGGTCGTGGCGAACGCCCAGGGCCTCAAGCCGCGCCCGACGCTCAGCCCGGTATCGCGCGGGCAGCAGCTTCAACCGACGTTCTTGCTGCACCCAGGCATGCATCTGCTCCAGAAGCAGGCGCCGCGAGCCATCTTGCAGACGCGCTTGCAAGCCGCGCAGCTGGACCGCAGCCCCCTGCAGCGTGCGTCCCGGCTTGGGCATGCGCAGATGCAACCGGTCCAGGCGTTGCTGTTCGCGCCCTTGCCAATGCGCCACCGCTTGCTGCAGGTCGCGCGCCAGTTGCAGTGCTTGCAAGCGCAAGTCGGCCAAGGCTGGAGCGCACAATTCTGCAGCGGCTGTGGGGGTGGTGGCGCGAACATCAGCGGCGAAATCGGCAATGGTGAAATCTGTTTCGTGGCCCACTCCCGACACCACAGGCAGACGGCAAGCGTGCAGCGCGCGTGCCAGGACCTCGTCATTGAAGGGCCAGAGATCTTCCATGGCCCCTCCACCACGCACCAGCAGCAGCACATCCACCTCGGCGCGTTGTTCTGCCAGTTTCAGGGCTTGCACGAGTTCCTGTGCAGCCCCGACCCCCTGCACACTGGCGGGGTAAATCACGACGCGAACCTGTGGGCTGCGGCGCTTGAGCGTGGCAAGAACATCCTGCAATGCAGCCGCTTGTCGCGACGTGACGATACCGACCGCGCGTGGGTACGCGGGCAGGGGCTGTTTCTGATCAGGGTCAAACAGGCCCTCGGCTTGCAGGCGCTCCTTGAGCCGGAGAAATTGCTCCAGCAGCGCCCCCTGTCCGACCGGGCTCATGGATTCCACGGTGAGTTGCAAGTCCCCGCGAGGTTCATAAAGGCCAACCACCGCGCGGATTTCGACCTGCTGGCCATCGCGCGGATCGAAGTCCAGCAGGTACGCGCGCTGGCGGAACATGACACAGCGCAGTTGCGCCGAAGCGTCGCGCAGGGCAAAGTAGCAATGCCCGCTTGCCGCGCGCGTGAAACTGCTGACCTCACCCACGACTGTGACCACACCGAAGCGTGCCGACAAGGTGTCGGTCAAGGCCCGCGCCAGACGGCCGACGCTCCAGGCTTGCGTCGCCTGCCGCTCGCTCCCGCGCTCAACGGGCATGCTGCCGACTCCGGCGAGCCCGTTCCGGCAACGCAAGCTGTCCACAAACGCCGAGGAATAGCCCTGTTGCCTGCGAACGAACGCCAGGAACGCGAAGATCTGATCTATCTCGTTGATTCATAATCAATTTTCTGTGTTCAAAAAACAGTCACATTAAATCCGAGCCTTGGAATTCAGTCGCCTACGCCAGCAAAGTCGCAGCTGCCCACATTGTTATCCACAATTCTTTGGGATAACCCCGCACCTGCCGGAGTCGCTTGCGCCTTGGGGTTGAGAACCCAGAGGCAACGCGCCATCCGGTTTTGGTGGAACCGGTGTTGGGCACATTTCACGCCGCTCTGCGCTTGCCTTGCGAGAGTGCGCCCACACCCCGCCCAACTTCCATGGCTCGGCCCCTGGTAGGCGTTGTTCCACCGTTTACCATGCTGGTCGTTGCCAGCCCCCCGAACCCCTTCCAACACCGAGGTTTCCATCTTGCTCAGTATTGTTGAAGCCGCAGGCTGGCCTATCTGGCCGCTGATTGCCTGCTCCATCGCTGCCCTTGCCATCATCCTTGAGCGTTTGTCTTCGTTGCGAAACGCCAAAGTGATCCCGCCACGCTTGCTGGAAGAGGCCATGGCGGTATCGGTAAGCTCCATTCCTTCCCCTGACACCATCGACAAACTCGAGCGCAATTCGCCGTTGGGCGTGGTTCTGGCTGCGGGTTTTCGTGCCGTGCGCAGGCCGCATGCCACGGCGGAAAGCTTGCGCGAAGATCTGGAAAACAGCGGCCGCTCCGTGATGCACGGTCTGCAGCGCTACCTTAACGCCTTGGGCACCGTGGCCTCGTCCGCGCCATTGCTGGGCTTGCTCGGAACCGTGGTCGGCCTGATCGAGATTTTCGGCTCGCAAACCAGCGGCAGCACCAACCCGACACTGCTGGCGCACGGCATCTCTGTGGCGCTATACAACACGGCCTTCGGGCTCATCATTGCCGTGCCATCCCTCATGTTCTATCGCTACTTTCGTGGCCGGGTGGACGACTTCGGCATCGAACTGGAGCAGGCCGCGCGCAGGTTGGCCACGCATCTGCAGCCCCAACTCGAAGCCGCGACGCGGATATCGCCCTGATGCCGGGCAGGAGCCTTCATGAATTTCCAGCGCCCGCGGCCTGAAGAGCCGGAAATCAACCTGATTCCGTTGATCGACGTGTTGCTGGTGATCCTGATTTTTCTGATGATCACCACCACCTACTCGAAGTACACCGAGCTCAAGATCAACCTGCCCACGGCGAATGCACCCAAAGCCGAACACTACCCGCATGAGATCGTGGTTGCCGTCAGCAGTGACGGCACCTATGCCGTCAACCGTCATGTCCTCCCAAGCCGCAGCGTGGCGGATCTGGCCAACTCGCTGACGCAGGCGGCCAAGGGCAATGCCAACGCCATGGTCGTGATCAGTGCCGACGCGCAAAGCACCCAGCAGTCCGTCATCAACGTCATGGAAGCCGCACGCGTGGCCGGCCTGAGCCAGCTCACGTTCGCCACCCAACGTTCGCCAGGCTCGTGATTCCTCCGCAGCCTTCTACCTGCACCGCGGGGCAATCTGCCTCGGGCTGGCCGGCCTGGTGGCTGCGGCGCCGCTGGCAAGCCTGGCTACTGCTCCCCCTTTCCGGGTTGTTTGGCGCCTTGGCCGCGCTGCGGCGGCTGGCTTATCGACACGGCTGGAGGCGAGCCTGGCGCGCCCCGCTGCCCGTCATCGTGGTGGGTAACGTGACCGTCGGCGGAACCGGCAAGACGCCGCTGGTGCTGGCCATCGCGCAGCACCTGAGCCGCTCGGGCTGGAAGCCCGGCATTGTCTCGCGCGGCCACGGCCGCAAGGACATGGGGCCGGATCCGCTCCAGGTCGAGCCGGATGCCGACCCGGCCACAACCGGTGACGAGCCCTTGCTGCTGCGCCGGTTCGCGGCCTGTCCGGTCTGGGTTGGACGCCGTCGGGTCGCTGCAGCACAAGCCCTGCTGCGCGCCCACCCCGAGGTGGACGTCCTGCTCAGTGACGACGGTCTTCAGCATCTGGCGCTGGCGCGTGACGTCGAACTGGTGGTGACCGATCTGCGCGGCCCCGGCAACGGTTGGCTGTTGCCAGCCGGCCCCTTGCGCGAACCCTGGAATCGCCCGCGTGACGCCACGCTTGGTCCAGTTTTACGCGTCACCAGCCCGGCGAGTCTGTCACTGGCCGCGCCCGGCTTTGTTTTGCATCGCAAACTCGGATTGGTGCGCCAGCTTGCGACGGGCGAGCGACTCAGTCTGGACGCCTTCCTCCTGCGCCATACCGGGCAAGCCCTGGCGGCAGCGGCTGGCATCGGCCACCCCGAACAATTTTTCGGCATGCTGCGCATGGCGGGCGCCACCTTGGCAATCACGCTGGCCTTGCCCGACCACCACAGTTTCGAGGTCGATCCGTTCCGTCAGCTCGAGGCTGCCGCCCTGCTCATCACGGAAAAGGACGCCCTAAAATGCAAGTCTTCGTTCCCTAGCCTGGACCGACTCTGGGCGGTCGAGTTGTTGCTAGAAGTTGACCCTGCTTTTTTTCCCTGGCTGCTTGCGCGATTGCCCGCGCGTCCGGATCACCCCCATGGATTCACGCCTGCTTGACCTCCTGGTTTGCCCTGTATGCAAGGGTCCACTGGACTACAACCGATCTGTGCAGGAACTGAGTTGCCCACGCGACCTGCTGGCTTTTCCGGTCCGTGACGGCATCCCGGTGATGCTGGTTGAGCAGGCGCGCGACCAGGGCCTCAATATTCACAATTCAGCCGATAGCCCATCTGTTTCTCCCGCTGGCAATTCGACGCCGGACCGCGGCACATGACCACTCTGGACTTCACCGTCCTCATCCCTGCACGCCGCGCTTCAACCCGCTTGCCCGACAAGCCGCTTGCCGACATCGCTGGCCTGCCCATGGTGGTGCATGTTGCCCGGCGGGCACAGCGCAGCGGTGCAGGCCGCGTAGCTGTTGCCACGGATGATGCGCAGATTGCAGCCGTCTGCTCCAGCCACGGCATCGAGGCCCTGCTCACCCGCGCCGACCATGCCAGTGGCACCGACCGCATTGCCGAAGTCGCGCAACAACTCCTCCTACCCGCAGCCGCCCTCATCGTCAACGTGCAGGGAGACGAGCCGCTGATCGACCCCGCCCTCATCCGCGCCTGCGCGCAATGCCTGGCCAGTGATGCGCAAGCCGCCATCGCAACGGCGGCGCATCCCATTCACGATGCGGCCGATGTATTCAATCCCAATGTGGTCAAGGTCGTTCTCGACGCTCGCAATCATGCGCTGCTGTTCTCACGCGCCCCCATTCCATGGCACCGTGAGGCCTTCGCAACCGGCGGCACGCACACGCCGTGGACAACGTCGGCTGCGCTCCACAGCCTGCCGCCCGAGTTTCCCGTCCTGCGTCATGTCGGCCTCTATGCCTACCGCATGCATACCCTGCAAGAGTTTGCCGCCTTGCCTCCCTGCCCACTGGAGCAGACCGAGGCCCTGGAACAATTGCGCGCACTCTGGCATGGTCGACGCATCGCCGTGCTACGCGTGGACGCAGCACCGGCACCAGGCGTCGATACACCTGAAGATCTGGCCCGGGTGCGCCGGTTGATGCAGGTTTTGCCGTAGGGACCAGGTGAGGCATCGAGATCAACGGCTCGACCGGCGCCGGGGCCTGAAATCGTGCTGGATCAGGCAGCGCCCGCGCGATGCCAACCCGGCCCGGGCGTCAGCCTTTTGCCGGACTCGCGTGCTATTCTGAAAAGCTGTTTCAGGGCTTCTTTCCAATGACAAAAAAGCGGGAGTTTTCATGCGTTTAATCTTGCTGGGCGCACCCGGCGCCGGCAAAGGCACACAGGCCGCCAACATCTGCGCACGCTATGCCATTCCCCAGATTTCCACTGGCGACATGCTGCGTGCCGCTGTCAAGGCCGGCACACCGCTGGGCCGACAGGCCAAGGCCGTGATGGATTCAGGCGCGCTCGTGTCGGATGACATCATCATTGGCCTGGTGCGCGACCGCCTGCTGCAATCCGACTGCGCGCGCGGCTTCCTGTTCGATGGCTTTCCCCGCACAATCGCCCAGGCCGACGCGTTGAAGGCAGCCAATGTGCACATCGACGTCGTGCTGGAGTTCGACGTGCCCGATGAAGACATTGTCGAGCGCCTGAGCGGGCGCCGTGTGCACCCGGCCTCCGGCCGCGTCTATCACGTGCATTACAACCCGCCCAAGGTGATCGGGAAAGACGACATCACAGGCGAAGCCCTCGTGCTGCGCGACGACGACCGTGAGGAGACCGTGCGCAAGCGTTTGGCCGTCTACCGCGCTCAGACTCGGCCGCTGGTGGACTACTACACCCGCTGGGCCCAGAGCGGGGATGCGCAAGCCCCCAGGTTGGCCAGGATTTCCGGCGTCGGCTCGGTGGACGAAGTCAGCCAGCGCATTTTCACGGCCCTGGGCTGAGCCCCAACAGTAACGGGATAACCCGAGCCATGCACATTGCCCAACAAGCTTTCATCGTCACCGGCGGCGCCTCGGGCCTGGGTGCTGCCACTGCACGTCATCTGGCTGCGGCCGGCGGCAAAGTGTTGATCGTCGATGTGCAGGATGCTGCTGGCCAGGAACTCGCGCAAACACTCGGCGGCGGCTACGCGCACTGCGATGTAACTCTTGCCACCGAGGCCCAAGCAGCCGTCGCCGAGGCGCAGAAACTCGGCCCCCTGCGCGGACTCGTGAACTGCGCGGGCGTCGCCCCCGCCACGCGCACCTTGGGCAAGGATGGCCCACATCCACTGGATTCTTTTGCTCGCGCGGTGAACGTCAACCTCATTGGCAGTTTCAACATGGCTCGCCTTGCCGCAGCCGCCATGGCGCAGCAGGAGAGCATGATTGATGGCGAACGCGGCATCATCATCCACACCGCGTCGGTTGCGGCCTACGACGGTCAGATCGGCCAAACCGCCTACGCGGCCTCCAAGGCCGGTATCGTCGGCATGACCTTGCCGATGGCGCGCGACCTGGCGCGCGATGGCATTCGTGTCATGACCATCGCCCCCGGCATTTTCGAGACCCCCATGCTGATGGGCATGCCCGAAGCCGTGCGCCTGGCCCTCGGCGCAGCCGTACCGTTCCCCTCCCGGCTCGGTCGCCCCGATGAATTCGCCCGACTGGTCGAGGCCATCGTCACCAACCCCATGCTCAACGGCGAAACCATCCGCCTGGATGGCGCCATCCGCATGCCGCCGAAATAGGCGCAGAGATTGTCCGCCGGCCCCGGCCTGTACCCCAGCGATCGGCCATGTCCCTGATTCCTCAAGAATTCATCCAGGAACTGCTCGGCCGCACTGATATCGTCGAGGTGGTGGGGCGTTCGGTGCAACTGAAAAAAGCCGGCACCAACCACAAGGGGCTATGCCCCTTTCACAGCGAAAAATCACCCTCGTTCACGGTGAGTTCCAGCAAGCAGTTCTATCACTGCTTTGGCTGTGGCGCCCACGGAACGGCCATCGGTTTCCTGATGGATCACTTGGGTCTGACCTTCCCCGACGCGGTGCGTGAACTGGCATCGCAAGCGGGCATGACCCTACCCGTCGCTGCGCTGGACCCCCAGCAAGCTCAGCAGGATCGCGAGCAACGCCGCCTGAAGCAAAACCTGCAAACCGTGCTCGAGCAAGCCAACCGCTTCTACCGCGACCAACTGCGCGACTCCAAGCGTGCCGTGTCCTATCTCAAAGGACGCGGCCTGAGCGGCCAAATCGCCGGGCATTTCGGCCTGGGCTATGCGCCGGACGACTGGCAAGGACTAGCCCGGGTGTTTCCGAACTACGAAGCCGACCCGCTGGTCCAGTCCGGCCTGGTGGTGGCGCGCGATGATCTGGGCGAGACCATCGAACCCGGTGCGTCGCAGGGCCAGGCGGTCACGCGGCGTTATGACCGCTTGCGCGACCGCATCACTTTCCCGATCCGCAACACGCAAGGCGAACTGATTGGCTTCGGCGGGCGCATCCTCGACCGAGGTGAACCCAAATACCTGAATTCACCCGAAACCCTGCTGTTTCACAAGGGCGAGGAACTGTATGGGCTGTTCGAGGCACGTGCGGTCATCCAGCGCCAGGGCTACGCCCTCGTCGTCGAAGGTTATCTGGACGTCATTGCCCTGGCCCAGCATGGCGTGGGCAATGCCGTCGCCACGCTCGGCACGGCCTGCACCGCCGAGCATGTCAGAAAACTGTTCCGCCACTGCGGGCAAATCGTGTTCAGCTTCGATGGCGACACCGCAGGACAAAAAGCCGCCGTGCGCGCGCTGGAAGCTGCCCTGCCAGCGCTCAGTGATGAGCGGTCAGCCAAGTTCCTGTTTTTGCCGCCGAAGCACGATCCGGACAGTTTCGTTCGGGAACACGGCGCCGATGCGTTCGAGCGCGAAGTGGGCCGGGCCCAACCGTTGTCGGTGTTTTTGCTCGACACCCTGGGTTCCGGGCTCGCCATGGGCACGGCCGAGGGACGCGCGCAGGCCATCGCCCGCGCCCGCCCGCTGCTCGCGCTGCTGCCGGATTCGGCACTCAAGACGCAGATCCTTGGTGAGTTCGCCAAAAGAGTCGAGATGCCGTTGGCAGAACTGCGTCCAGCCCTGGCCTTGCCAGAGCGCCATGCCGGCACGGATAAGGCCAGACGCCAGGAGAGCGAACGCCGACACGAACGCCGCCCCAGCATGACCACTCAGCGCGCCAACCGCCTTGCAGGCCTGCGCACCGATCACGCACAAACGGCGATGCGCATCTTGTTGGCGCAACCCGAACTGTGGAGCACGTTGAGCCCGTCTCAACACGAGTTGCTGATGCAAGACGGCAGCAGCACCCAGGCGCTTGCAGGCTGGCTCGAAGCCCAACTCGACGCTTATCCCGACTCGAGCGCTTCGGCCTTGTGGGAGGGGCTGCGGCTGGCTGGGCTGCTCAATCAGGTTCAATCGATGGGCGTCGCGGATGGACTCGAAGCCGAACCAGCCAGTGCGCATCAGGATCTGATGGGCGCATTGCGTTGGGTCGAACTGGAACGCATCCGGCAGCGGCAGGAGGAACTCAGCCGTGACGGGCTGATCGACGAAGCAACCAGGGCTGAATTTCGTAGTCTCTTGAGCCGCCGCCGCGAACTAGGGTGAAGACACGGGTCCCAGTCGAACGATTCCCACCCGATTCAGTCGAATCGCAACCGTCGCTTCGACATGCCGTGCAGTCTTGCAATATTGACCCGCTGACTATAATTAAACGTTTTTCTGTGACTTTCCCCTGAAGTCTACAAGGCAGGGGTCGGTGGGGATGCTGTTCCGTGGGTTACGGCCGATTTCGGCCTAAATCATGCACACATCAGCACTTGGGAGCGCCACGGAGACCGAACTGCACGGGAAATTGCAGAACATGAGAGCGTCGTGGGGTCTTCGCGGTGCGATTTCGCTTATTGCGCTCGGCACTGAAGCGTTGACCTCCCATGACCCCGCCATGCCCACAAAGTCCAACCTAGGAGCTTGAACATGCCGCAACCGAAGTCTGCACCTTCCAAAGCCAAGGAACAGGCTGGTTCGAGCAAAAGCAAGGCTCTGGCACAGACTGCGCGCACGACACCCGCTGCCAAACAAGCTTCAGCCGGTCGCAAGGCCGTGGCGTCATCCTCACACAAGCCTCAAGATATGCCTACCCAAAAAACCGTTTCCGCCGTCGTCCAGAAAACCACCGGCGGTAAGGCCGCCAAATCTGTGCTCAAAGCGGTTAAAGCCGCCAACGTGGTTGAGCCTGCCGCCCCCAAGGTCCTCGCAACGCCGAATGCAGCAACCCTGGCTAAGCTGGCTGAGCGTGGTGCCGCCAAGGCGAAGGCTGCGGCTGCGCTGGCCGCGAACAAGCCACAATCCAAGGCCGATAAGAAAAACCTTCCAGGAGACGATTTCCGAGCCCACATGCCTGATGACGCCGACGACGGCGCCACCCCTTCGGCCCCCATGCCACGTGGCCGCCGGCCTTCGCGTGCCAAAGAAAAGCAACTGCTCAAGGAATTCGGTTATGACGATTCGAACGTCACGGAAGAGGAACTCGGTCGCCGCCGCCAGCGCCTGAAGAACCTCATCAAGCTCGGCAAGACCCGTGGCTTCCTGACCTACGGCGAAATCAACGATCACCTGCCCGACAACCTAGCCGATCCGGATCTGCTGGAAACCATCATCAGCATGCTCAATGACATGGGCATTGCGGTCTATGAGCAAGCCCCTGACGCCCAGACCCTGCTGCTCAACCAGCACGGCCCGACCGCTTCCAGTGACGAGGAGGCTGAAGAGGAAGCCGAGGCTGCGCTGTCCTCGGTCGATTCAGAATTCGGCCGCACAACCGACCCGGTGCGCATGTACATGCGCGAGATGGGCACGGTCGAGTTGCTTACCCGCGAGGGCGAGATCGTCATCGCCAAACGCATCGAGGAAGGCCTGCGCAAAATGATGCTGGCGATCTCCGCGTCGCCCGCCACGGTGGCCGAAATTCTCGCGATGGCCACACGCATCGCCAGCAACCAATTGCCAGTGGATGAAGTCGTCGACGGCATGGTCTCCGATGACGAGTCGGACGACTACGTCGCGGAGGAAGACGTGGACTTCGCCCTGGCCGACGAGGCCGAGGAAGATGACGAGGAAGCCGCCGCTGCGGCCAGTTCCGTGAAACTGGAAGAACTCAAGGCCAAGGCGCTGGAACGCTTTGCCCAGGTGCACGACGCCTTCATGAAGATGCGCCGCTCCTACGACAAGGACGGCTACCGCTCGCCCTCCTATCTGAAAGCACAGGGCCAGATTTCCAAAAATCTGATGGAAGTGCGTTTCACGGCACGCACCGTCGAGAAACTCTGCGACCTGCTGCGCAGCCAAGTTGACGAAGTGCGTCGCCACGAACGCGAAATTCGCCGCATCGTCGTCGACCGCTGCGGCATGCCACAGGAAGAGTTCATCAAATCGTTCCCTGGTCACCAACTCGACCTGAAATGGGCCGAGAAGCTGGCGGCATCGAACAAACCTTATGCGTCCATCCTGGCGCGTAACCTGCCTTCAGTGCAGGAGTTGCAGCAACGGCTGATCGACACCCAGACCCGTGTGGTCGTACCGTTGCAGGACTTCAAAGACATCAACGCCCAGATGAGCCGGGGCGAGCAGGAGGCCCGTGAGGCTAAGCGCGAAATGATCGAGGCCAATCTGCGTTTGGTCATTTCCATTGCCAAGAAATACACCAACCGCGGCCTGCAATTCCTCGATCTGATTCAGGAAGGCAACGTCGGTTTGATGAAGGCGGTCGACAAGTTCGAATATCGCCGCGGCTACAAATTCTCCACCTACGCGACGTGGTGGATCCGCCAGGCCATCACACGCTCGATTGCCGACCAAGCGCGCACCATCCGCATCCCGGTGCACATGATCGAGACCATCAACAAGGTCAACCGCATTTCGCGTCAATATCTGCAGGAAACCGGCACCGAGCCTGATGCTGCCATGCTGGCTGAGAAAATGGAGATGCCGGAAGACAAGGTGCGCAAGATCATGAAAATTGCCAAGGAGCCGATCTCGATGGAAACACCCATCGGCGACGATGACGACTCCCACCTCGGCGATTTCATCGAAGACACCGGCATGCTGGCGCCCACCGATGCAGCACTGCAGGCCAGCTTGCGCGAAGTGGTCAAGGACATTCTCGACTCCCTCACGCCGCGCGAAGCCAAAGTGCTGCGCATGCGTTTCGGCATCGAAATGGCCAATGACCACACACTGGAAGAGGTCGGCAAGCAGTTCGATGTGACCCGCGAACGCATTCGTCAGATCGAGGCCAAGGCCCTGCGCAAGCTCAAACACCCGACCCGCTCGGACAAACTGCGCAGCTTTCTCGATTCCCTCTGACAACCGCTCCCCATGAAAAAGCCCGGTTCGTCCGGGCTTTTTCATGGGGAGACCAACGGCGGTCCATCAGCCGTCTCATCCCGTCCTGCGACGTGCGAAATTTGGTCATTTCAAGCTAGACTCGCGGCTATGTCGAATTTGCGCAAACCCGTCGTCCGCACAGTCGTATTTGCCGACGTGGTCGGTAGTACCGGACTCTACAAATCACTGGGCGATGCCGTTGCGGCGAGACTCATGGCCAGTGTGACTGACGCCATGTCGACCGCGGTGAGCCAATTTCATGGTCAGGTCGTCAAAACTCTTGGGGATGGCGTCCTCGCCGTGTTTGACAACAACGCCGAAGCTGTGCATGCCTGCAGCGAGGTGCAGCGAACCCTCGCAAACTGGGGCCACACTGGCAAGACTCCGATCGCCGTTCCGTTGAAAATCGGCCTGTCGCGCGGCCCTGTGGTCCTGACGCCGGGCGACTGTTTCGGCGACGCCGTGAATGCCGCGGCACGGCTTTCCGACTCGGCCGGTGGCGGGCAAATTCTGGTGAGTGATGCCGTCATGGAGGGTCTGCCGCTGGAACTTCTGGCGCGTCTTCGCAGCCTCGGGGCCATTTTCCTGCGTGGCTACGACGTGCCTGTCCCGGTTCACCAGATCGAATGGGATGCCAGTTGGCAAAACAGCCAGACCCTGCCCCACCAACCCACCGTCCTGTCCGCCGTCACCCAGCGGCTCAACCTGTGCTGGCTCGACACCTCGCAGGACTTCAGCCCCGAACAAAGCCCCATCCACATCGGCCGCACGCAAGCCGCGGAGTTTGCCGTCAACGACATACGCGTCTCCCGTCAGCATGCGCGCATCGAGTGGCGCGGCAGCTATTTCATGCTCACCGACCTGTCCAGTAATGGGACCTGGGTGCGTTACAGCAGCCAGGACAATGTGCTCGCCCTGCGCCGTAACGAATGCGTGCTGCACGGGCAAGGCGAAATTTGCCTGGGCGCCAAACCGACCGACCCGACGGCGCCCACCGTGCTGTTCCAGCTTCACGACGCCTGATTCGACGCTCCGCCTTCCATGCAGCGTTCCGTCGCAGACCGCCAGTACATCCATGGCACGGCCCCGAGTACGGCCGTGCTCCTGCTAAACCTGGGAACACCCGACTCCCCCACGGCCCCTGCCCTGCGTCGCTATTTGCGTGAATTTCTCAGCGACCCGCGCGTCGTCGAAATTCCGCGTGCCATCTGGCTCCCGCTGTTGAACGGCGTCATCCTGCCGCTGCGCGCGCCGAAGTCTGCGGCCAAATACGCCAGCATCTGGCAGGCCGACGGTTCGCCCCTGGCCAGCGGCACCGCAGCACTGGCACGAGCCCTGCAAGTCAGCCTGGACACGCGAGGGCACCCAGTCATCGTCCGTCATGCCATGCGCTACGGCAACCCGGCTGCGGCAACCGTGCTCGACGAACTGCATGCGCAAGGCACCACACGCCTGCTGCTCGTGCCGCTATATCCGCAGTACAGCGCCGCAACCACGGCGTCGTCGCTCGATGTCGTCATGGCCTGGCTGCGTCGTGTCCGTCGTCAGCCGGAACTCCGCACCCTGCGCGGCTATGCCGACGATTCCGGCTACATTGCAGCCCTGGCAAGAAAAATTCAGCGCCATTGGGCCGATCATGGTCAAGCCGAACAACTGATCATGAGTTTTCACGGCATGCCGCAGCGCACCCTCAAGCTCGGCGACCCCTATCACTGCGAATGCCACAAGACTGGTCGCCTCTTGGGTGAGGCCCTGGGGCTGAATGCAAGCCGCTACAAAATCACGTTCCAGTCACGCTTCGGCAAGCAGGCCTGGTTGCAACCGTATACCGAACCCACGCTGCGTACACTCGCAAAAGCCGGGACCCAACGCGTGGATATAGTCTGCCCGGGATTTGCCGTCGACTGCCTGGAGACGCTCGAAGAAATCGCCAAGGAGGGCAAGCAGGCCTTCCTCTCGAGCGGTGGACACGAATACCACTACATCTCCTGTCTCAACGACGATCCCGACTGGGTTGAAACCTTCTCCGGCTTGATCGAAACCCATCTACAGGGCTGGCCGACGCACCCGATCGCTGATGCGGCCCAGCGCAACGCCAGTCGCGACCGCGCCAAAGCCATGGGTGCAGACAACGTTTGAACCAACTCGCTCACGCGGGGGTCGTGCACGTCGAGTCTGCATGTTGACGGCCTGCGCTGACGCAGCCCGGGCGCCGAGCCCCCGCCTAGAATGGGCGATTCCAATTCAAACGATTGTGCGCAGATAGCCGAACATTGCTTGGCGTCTCGACATCCGCCAAGTTCCCGTGTTGTCACATCGATTGCGCTGTTTACCGGAGTGGGTCCCCGACGTGGCACTGGATGCACTGGTGCTGCTGGTTGCCGGAGCGTGCCTGTTCTGGGGCTTGGGCGGGCCGCCGATTCGCGACAACAACGAAGCGCTGTACGCCGACATCGCCTGGGCCATGGCCCGCGGGGGCTCGTGGATCATTCCCCATCTCGACGGCGTACCCTACATCGAGAAGCCCCCGCTGCTGTACTGGCTCATGGCCCTGAGCTTCAAGGCCTTTGGCGTTGGCACCTGGCAAGCACGACTGCCCGACGCCCTGGCCGCCTGGCTCATCAGCGCCGGTTGCATCGCCTACGGGCGCCATCTTGGCGCCCGCGTTGCCGGACGTTTCGCCGCCCTGGTCAGCGGCACCGCGCTGGGCCTGGTGCTGATTGCCCGCACCATCCTGTTCGACCCCCTCATGCTGCTGTTGTGGCTCAGCGCCCTGGCCCTGACGGTGCTGGGCGTGCACCAGCGTCGGCGCGGGTGGCTGCGCGCGGCCGCCGTGCCCCTGGCCTTGGCCACCCTCACCAAAGGCCCCGAGGCCTTGCTGCTGCTGGGGCTCATCGCCGTGCTGCAACTGCTGTGGGCCCCGGGCGCCTGGACACGCGCGGCGCTGCTGCGCTTTTATCTCGACCCCTGGGCCATCGCCCTGTTCGTGCTGCTGGTGGCCCCCTGGCACCTGGCCGCCCTGCACGAGCAGCCCGGCTTCGCATGGTTCTACTTCATCAACGAGACCATCATGCGCTTTCTCGGGCGGCGCATCCCCGATGACTACCACGCCGGCCCCTGGTGGTATTACGGCCCCAGGTTGCTGATCGGGTTCTTCCAGTGGAGCGCTCTGTTGGCCCTGCTGGCCTGGCGCAGCCCACGCCTGCAGGGCCAATCGGGCGCAGACTTGGCCCTGGACTCGGCGCGCTGGGCGCGCAATGCCGCCCTGGTGCTCACCGTGTTTTTCTCCATGGCCGGCAACAAGGGGGCGTATTACCTGCTGCCGGTGGTGCCGCTGGTGGCCTGGTGGCTGGGGATCAAGCTGCAGTTGGCCGCAGACCAGGAGGTGCTGCCTCGCCTGCTGCCCTGGCTGGGCGGAGGGGCGGCGCTGTTCGGGGTGTTTGCCGCGGTGCTGGGTGGGGTCAGCCTGATGCCTGCGGTGCAGGCCTATTGGCGCCAGATCGGCTTGCCGCAGGCGCAATTCGCGCTGCTGCCGGCGCTCATCGGCGGGGTGGCGTTGCTGGGGCTGCTGGCGGGGGCCCTCCTGGCGAGCGGGCGCTTGCAGGCCGGGCTGCTGGCCTTGGGCCTGAGCGGGGTGGTGATGGTGGGCTTCGCCACCGAGTTGGACATCGCCAAGACGGCCGACACCTCGCAAAAACAGGTGGCCGCGACTCTGCACGCAGTGCTGCCGGGGGGCGCGGCGATGTTCTCCTGGCAAACCTTCGAGGACCATGATGCCTCGCTGCTGCTGTATGGCTGGCGTCCGCTGCGGGTGATCGACAGCACCAGCGCGGATCTGTGGTTCGGCTGCCGCCATGCACCGCAGGCTTCGATCTGTGTGGGCCCGCAGGCGCTGGTGCAGGCACGCGCCCAGGGGCAGGCGGTGGCGGTGTGGGTGGCACGCAGCCGTCTGTCCAGCTTCTTGCGCTCCGGTCTGGCCTTCGGCCTCATGCGCCTGAACTTCCGCGACAGCGTGGTGTTTTACAGCCCCAGACGGACCCATTCCACGGCGCCACTGCCGGAAAATCCGAGTCCTCTGCCTTGAATTCGGCCTGCTTGACCTCACATCATGCACAGATTTGCGTTTTTCCGGTCCAAGCCCAACCCACCTTTCCCTATGTCCATGTCGTCAGCCGAACAGCCCACCGAACCTCAGTCCGTCGACCTCCAGTCTGCAGACGCGCCTCAGGATGAAGCGCCTGATGCACTTGAGCTCGCCCTGAAAGTCGCCCAGGACGAACTCGACACACTCAAAGATCAGTTCCTGCGCGCCAAGGCCGAGGCGGAAAACACCAGGCGGCGTGCCGAAGAGGAAACCGCCAAAGCGCGCAAGTTCGCCGTGGAAGCCATGGCTCAGGAGTTGCTGCCAGTGAAAGACAGCCTGGAGGCTGCGCTGGCTGACCCCAGCGGCAGCATCGAGGCGCTGAAGAAGGGCGTGGAACTGACCCTCAGCCAATTGCGCGGTGCTTTTGAACGCAGCCGCATCCAGGAAGTGGCTCCAGTCGCAGGCGAGCGCTTTGACCCCAGCCGGCATCAGGCCATTGCTTCGGTGCCGGCGCAGCAGGCCGCCAACACCGTGGTGAGCGTGCTGCAGAAAGGGTATGCCCTGGCCGAACGCACCTTGCGGCCGGCGATGGTGACCGTCGCCGCGGCAGCAAGTCCGGCGGCAGCCGCGAATGACCAGCCTGGCGCTTGAATCCCAGGCAATCGACAGCATGTGATCCACATGAGCGCCGGGCGGTAGCCCATCATTACCACGAGCCGTCACGGCCGGCAAGATACCCACGACAAACACGGAGTTCGACATGGCAAAAATCATCGGCATCGACCTTGGCACCACCAATTCCTGCGTCGCAGTGATGGAAGGTGGCGCACCCAAGGTCATTGAAAACAGCGAAGGCGCGCGCACCACACCGTCGATCGTCGCCTACATGGAAGACGGTGAAATCCTGGTCGGCGCTCCGGCCAAGCGCCAGGCGGTGACCAATCCGCGCAACACACTGTACGCGGTCAAGCGCCTGATCGGTCGCAAGTTCGAGGAAAAGGAAGTGCAAAAGGACATCGGCATGATGCCCTACAGCATCGTGCGCGCCGACAACGGCGATGCCTGGGTCGACGTGCGCAGCAAAAAACTGGCGCCGCCGCAGATCTCCGCCGAAGTCCTGCGCAAGATGAAAAAAACCGCCGAGGACTACCTCGGTGAGGAAGTGACCGAAGCCGTGATCACCGTGCCGGCTTACTTCAACGACAGCCAGCGCCAGGCCACCAAGGACGCCGGGCGTATTGCCGGGTTGGATGTGAAGCGCATCATCAACGAGCCGACCGCCGCGGCGCTGGCTTTTGGCCTGGACAAGGTCGGTAAGGGCGACCGCAAGATTGCGGTGTATGACCTGGGCGGAGGCACCTTCGACATCTCCATCATCGAAATTGCCGATGTGGACGGCGAGAAGCAGTTCGAAGTGCTGTCGACCAACGGCGACACCTTCCTGGGCGGCGAGGACTTTGACCAGCGCATCATGGATTACATCGTCGCCGAGTTCAAGAAAGAGTCCGGCGTCGACCTGTCCAAGGACGTGCTCGCGCTACAGCGCCTGAAAGACGCCGCCGAGAAGGCCAAGATCGAGTTGTCCAGCAGCCAGCAGACCGAAATCAACCTGCCCTACATCACGGCTGACGCCAGCGGACCCAAGCACCTGAGTCTGAAGCTCACGCGCGCCAAACTCGAAGCCCTGGTGGAAGAACTGATCGAGCGCACCATCGAACCCTGCCGCAAAGCCATCAAGGACGCGGGTGTGAAGATCGGCGACATCTCCGATGTCATCCTGGTGGGCGGCATGACGCGCATGCCCAAGGTGCAGGACAAGGTCAAGGAGTTCTTCGGCAAAGAGCCGCGCAAGGACGTCAACCCCGACGAAGCCGTGGCCGTGGGCGCGGCCATCCAGGGCTCGGTGCTGGCCGGCGACCGCAAGGACGTGCTGCTGCTCGACGTTTCCCCCCTCACCCTGGGCATCGAAACCCTGGGCGGCGTCATGACGCCGATGATCAAGCGCAACACCACCATTCCGACCAAGCACACCCAGGTGTACTCCACCGCCGACGACAACCAGCCGGCCGTGACCATCAAGGTCTACCAGGGCGAGCGTGAACTGGCCTCGGGCAACAAGCTGCTGGGCGAGTTCAACCTCGAGGGCATTCCGCCGGCCGCCCGCGGCACGCCGCAGATCGAGGTGACGTTCGACATCGACGCCAACGGCATCTTGCACGTCTCGGCCAAAGACAAGGGCACCGGCAAGGAAAACAAGATCACCATCAAGGCCAACTCCGGCCTGAGCGAGGACGAGGTGCAGCGCATGGTGCGCGACGCCGAGGTCAACGCCGCCGAAGACCACAAGAAACGCGAACTGGTCGACGCGCGCAACCAGGCCGAGGCCGCCGCGCACACGGTGCGCAAGTCGCTGACCGAGCATGGCGACAAGCTCGACGCTGGTGAAAAATCTGCCATCGAAGCTGCTCTGAAAGAGGTGGACGACGCCATCAAAGGTGACGACAAGGCGGCGATCGAAGCCAAGACAGAGGCCCTCATGAGCGCCAGCCAGAAATTGGGCGAGAAAATGTACGCTCAGGATCCTGCCGCGGCCGCCGCCGCGACAGGGGCCGCCTCAGCCGGCGGCGCCTCCGGCCACGCCGACGATGAGACGGTCGTGGACGCCGAGTTCAAGGAAGTCAAGGACGGCAAGGCCTGAGCCGCAGTGCTGGAGGCCACGGGCATGCGGTTCGCATGCTGATTGCGGGGAGGGTGTCAGCACCCTCCCTTTTTGCGTTTTTCATACAGGATCGTTTCAAGCATGGCCAAGCGCGATTTCTACGAGATTCTGGGCGTCTCCCGCGACGCGGACGAAGACACCCTGAAGAAGGCCTACCGCAAACTGGCGATGAAATTCCACCCGGACCGCAACCAGGGTGACAAGGCCGCCGAAGAACATTTCAAGGAAGCCAAACAAGCCTACGAAACCTTGACCGATCCGCAAAAGCGCGCCGCTTACGACCGCTTTGGCCATGCCGGAGTGGACCCTTCCGCCGGTGGCATGGGCGGTGGCGCGCCTGGCGGTTTTGGCGACTTCGGCAGTATTTTCGAGGAGATTTTCGGCGGTGCCGGGAGTCGGCAGCGAGGTGGCGGGCAGCAGGTGTACCGCGGCTCTGACCTCAGCTACTCGCTCAGCCTGTCATTGGAAGAAGCCGCTCTCGGGGTGAACAAATCGTTGCGCATCCCCTCGTGGGACTCCTGTGACACCTGTGGCGGCAGTGGCGCCAAACCCGGCACCAAACCCAAGGCCTGCCCGACTTGCAAGGGCAGTGGCGCCACCACGCAGCGCATGGGCCCGTTCGCGATGCAGCACACCTGCTCCACCTGCGGTGGCACTGGCAAGATCATCCCCGAGCCCTGCGCCACCTGCCACGGTCAGGGCCGGGTGCAGCGGCAAAAAACCCTGGAGGTGCAAATTCCCGCTGGCATCGACACCGGCATGCGCATCCGCTCCAGCGGCAATGGCGAGCCGGGCGTGAACGGCGGCCCTCCGGGCGACCTCTACGTGGAAATCCAGATCAAGCCACACAGCATTTTCGAGCGCGACAGCGACGACCTGCACTGCAAGATTCCAGTCAGCATGACCGCTGCCGCGCTGGGTTCGCGCATCGAGGTGCCCACCCTGTCTGGCCCGGCCGAGATCGACCTGCCCGAAGGCACGCAGTCCGGCAAGACCCTGCGCTTGCGCGGCAAGGGAATCAAGGGCATCCATGCCGGCCACCCCGGCGACCTGTACTGCCACATTCAGGTGGAAACGCCGGTCAAGCTGAGCGAGGAGCAGCGCCGTATGCTGGAGCAGCTCGACGAGTCGTTCAAGCGCGGAGGCGACCGCCATTCACCCGGGGGCAAGACCTGGGGCGACAAGGTCCGGGACTTTTTCAAATAAGTTCGTACTGTCCCGGTGCGACAATGCGCGCCTTTCCATCCAACGTCCAACAAGCCATCATGGAAGCCGAACAACTCAACACCCTCTCCGCCCAGCTGCGCGACCTGTCCGAGCGGACGCGCTCGCTCCGGGGGTATCTTTGACTACGATGCCAAGTCGGCTCGCCTGAGAGAGGTCAGCGCCGCGCTGGAAGACCCCAAGGTCTGGGACGATCCCAAGCGCGCGCAGGAACTGGGCAAGGAAAACCGCGGCCTGGAAGCCGTGGTGTTGGAGATCGAGCGCATCGAGCGTGAGCTGGCGGACGAGCAGGAGTTGTTCGAGATGTCGCGCGACGAGGGCGACAACGCGACCCTGCTGTCGATCGAGGCCGATGTGCAAGCCACAGCCCGGCGCGTGGAGGACATGGAGTTCCGCCGCATGTTCTCCAACCCGATGGACCCCGGTAACTGCTTCATCGACATTCAGGCGGGCGCCGGTGGCACCGAAGCCTGCGACTGGGCCTCGATGCTGCTGCGCCAATACCTGCGCTACAGCGAGCGCCAGGGTTTCAAGGTCGACGTGCTGGAAGAATCCGCCGGCGACGTTGCCGGGGTGAAGAGCGCCTCCATCAAGGTCGAAGGCGACTACGCCTACGGCAAGTTGCGCACCGAGACCGGCGTGCACCGGCTGGTGCGCAAAAGCCCGTTCGACTCGTCCGGCGGGCGGCACACCAGCTTCGCCAGCGTGTTCATCTATCCCGAGGTGGATGACTCGATCGAGATCGACATCAACCCGGCCGATGTCCGCATCGACACCTTTCGCGCCAGCGGCGCGGGTGGTCAGCACATCAACAAGACCGATTCGGCGGTGCGCATCACCCACATTCCCACGGGTATCGTCGTGCAGTGCCAGAACGACCGCTCGCAGCACAAGAACCGCGCCGAGGCCTGGGCCATGCTGCGCTCACGCCTGTTCGAGCATGAGTTGCGCAAGCGCCAGGCCGAGCAGCAAAAGCTGGAGGACAGCAAGAGCGACGTCGGCTGGGGGCACCAGATCCGCTCCTACGTGCTCGACCAGAGCCGCATCAAGGATCTGCGCACCGGGGTGGAAATGTCGAACACCCAGAAGGTGCTCGACGGCGACCTCGACGACTTCATTTCCGCCAGCCTGAAACAAGGGCTCTAAGCCGCTCGCCGTGTTCTGACGTTCTCTCCCCTTCCGCCCGATGCATCAACCGGATGACCGCCATGCGCACCGATCAAGCTCCCGTCATCTCCCGCCTGCACTACGCCAAGCCGGCCTATGCCGTCGACCGGGTCACGCTCGAGTTCGACCTCGATCCCGATCGCACACGGGTGAAAAGCCATATGCAACTGCGTCGCCTGGCCGACGCCCCGGGTGAAGCTCCGTTGTTTCTGGACGGCGAAGACCTGACGTTGCAGTCACTCACCGTGGATGGCAAGGCCTGGGTCTACGCCACCACCGACGGCGGCATCCGGCTCGACAAGTTGCCCGCCGTCTTTCAACTCGACATCGTCACCGCCTGCTCACCGCGTGCCAATACGCGCCTGTCGGGCTTGTACCTGTCGGGCGATGCCTTTTTCACGCAATGCGAAGCCGAGGGCTTTCGCCGCATCACCTATTGGCCTGACCGTCCAGACGTGATGAGCCGCTTCACCGTGGTGCTGCGCGCCGACAAGGCCAAGTACCCGGTGCTGCTGTCCAACGGCAACCTCAAAAGCCAGCGCCCGCTCGACGACGGCCGCATGGAGGCGGTGTGGGAAGATCCTTTCCCCAAGCCGAGCTATCTGTTCGCGCTGGTGGCTGGGCGTTTGGTGTGCCGCGAGCAGCGCATCCGGGCGGCCAATGGCCGCGAACACCTGCTGCAGGTGTATGTGCGCGAAGGCGACCTGGACAAGACCGAGCATGCCATGCAGTCCCTGGTGCATTCTGTCGCCTGGGACGAGCAGCGCTTCGGCCTGAGCCTGGACCTCGACCGCTTCATGATCGTCGCCGTCTCCGACTTCAACATGGGTGCGATGGAGAACAAGGGCCTCAACATCTTCAACACCAAATACGTGCTGGCCAACCCGGCCACCGCCACCGATGTCGACTACATGAATATCGAGTCGGTGGTCGGCCACGAGTATTTCCACAACTGGACCGGCAACCGCATCACCTGCCGAGACTGGTTTCAGCTCAGTCTGAAAGAAGGCCTCACGGTGTTCCGCGATCAGGAGTTCACCCAGGACCTGGCGGCGCAAACTGGCGGCGAATCGGCCCGCGCGGTCAAACGCATCGAGGACGTGCGTGGACTGCGCGCAGTGCAGTTCCCGGAGGATGCCGGCCCCATGGCTCACCCGGTGCGCCCCGACAGATACGTGGCCATCGACAACTTCTACACCCCCACGGTCTACGAAAAAGGGGCCGAAGTCGTGCGCATGATGCAAACGCTCGTCGGCCGCGCCGGCTTCGCTGCAGGCATGAAGCTCTACTTCGCCCGCCACGACGGCCAGGCCGTGACCTGCGACGACTTCCTCGCCGCCATGGCCGACGCCAACCCCGGTTCGGCGCTGGACATGCACCGATCCCAGTTCGGCCTGTGGTACGCGCAGGCCGGGACACCCCGCTTGCGCGCCACCGGCCGCTATGACGCCACCGCTCGCAGCTACACCCTCAGCTTGGCGCAAGCCTGCCCCGCCACACCCGGCCAGCCCGACAAGCAAGCGCAGATCATCCCCGTGCGCCTGGGCCTGTTGGCCCGTGGTGGCGAGGCGCTGAGCTTCCGCTTGGAAGACAGCGCGCGCGGCGCCACCGAAGCCCTGCTGGTGCTCAACCAGCCGCAGCAGAGCTTCGTGCTGCATGAGGTCGATGTTGAGCCCATCCCTTCGTTGCTGCGTGGCTTCTCGGCCCCCGTGCTGCTCGATGACGGCCTGAGCGACGCGGACCGTCAGGTGCTCCTGGCCCACGACACCGATCCTTTCAACCGTTGGGAGGCGGCACAGCGCCTGGCCCTGGCCCGCTTGCTGCCCGCCCTGCAGGACAGCAATCTCCCATTGGACGCGGCCTACCTCGATGCCCTGCGTGCGGTGCTGCATGACACCACACTCGATCCCGCATTCAAGGAACTTGCCCTCACGCTGCCCAGCGAAGGCTACATCGCCGAGCAGCTCAGCCCAATCGATCCGGCACGCATCCATCAAACCCGCCAGGCCATGCGCCTGGCTCTCGCAGAACAATTGCGAGCCGACTGGGAGCAAGCGTGGCATGCACTTGCACCTGCCAGCGGCTACGCCCCCGATTTCGCCGGAACCGGCCGCCGCGGTTTGCGCAATCTCGCTTTGTCCTGCCTCTGTCTCACGGGTGATGCGGTGTGGCAAGGGCGTGCCTACCAGTTGGTGAAGGATGCCGACAACATGACCGACCGCTTCGACGCCCTCGCTGCCCTGGTCGGCAGCCACGCCGCGCTCGCGGCGCCAGCGTTGGAGCGCTTCGCCACACAGTTCGCTCACGAACCGCTGGTGATGGACAAATGGTTTGCGTTGCAGGCCAGCGCGCCTGGGGTCGAGATCCGTGCCATTCGTGCCCTGATGCAGCGCCCCGATTTCAGCATACGCAACCCCAATCGTGCGCGCAGTGTCATCTCCACGTTCTGCCAGGGCAACCCCGGCGCCTTCCACCGCCTCGATGGCGCTGGCTACGGGTTCTGGGCCGAGCAGGTGCGCACGCTCGACGCCATCAACCCACAAGTTGCCGCCCGTCTGGCCCGCGCGCTGGACCGTTGGCGCAAACTCACGCCCTCCTACGCTCAGGTGGTCGAGCCCGTCATGCGCGGACTCGCGGCCCATCCAGACCTGTCGGCCGATACCCGCGAGATCCTGGGCAAGGCCCTGGCCTGATCAACGGCCGATCTGATTCACACCGCATCCGCAGCCGTCACTCCAACACGCAGGAAACCCCGATGTCCGAGACCACCATCAGCCTGTCGCGCTGGCTCATCGAGCAAGAACGCACCCACGGCCATATTCCCGGCTCGCTGCGCCTGCTCATCGAGCAAGTGGCACGCGCCTGCAAGCGCATCAGTCACGCCGTCAGCAAAGGCGCCAGCGCCGGCATCATGGGCAGCGCCGGCAGTGAGAACATCCAGGGTGAGGTGCAGAAAAAGCTCGACATCATCGCCAACGACGTGCTGCTCGAAGCGAACGAATGGGGCGGGCATCTGGCCGCCATGGCCTCGGAGGAACTGGAGCGCATCCACACCATTCCGCACCGCTATCCGCGTGGCGAATACCTGTTGATGTTCGACCCGCTCGACGGCTCTAGCAACATCGAAGTCAACGTCACCATCGGCACCATTTTCTCGGTGCTGCACTTGGCCGATGGCGTCAGCGAAGTCGGCCCCGAGCACTTTCTGCAACCCGGACGCCAGCAAGTGGCCGCCGGCTACTGCACCTACGGCCCGCAAACCACGCTTGTGCTCACGCTCGGCCACGGCGTGGCCATGTTCACCCTCGATAGCGACCAGGGCAGTTTCGTGCTGACGCAGGAAGGCCTGCGCATTCCCGAATCCACCCGCGAGTTCTCCATCAACATGTCCAACCTGCGCCACTGGGCACCACCCGTGCGGCGCTACATCGACGAATGCCTGCAAGGTGTGAACGGGCCGCGTGGCAAAGACTTCAACATGCGCTGGGTCGGCAGCATGGTGGCCGACGTGCACCGCGTGCTCAGTCGCGGCGGCGTCTTTCTCTACCCCTGGGACCGGCGCGAGCCCGACCGCGCCGGCAAGCTGCGCCTGCTCTACGAGGCCAGCCCCATGGCGCTCCTTGTCGAACAAGCGGGCGGCATGGCCATGGCCGGAACGCAGCGCATTCTCGACATCCAGCCGACCAGCCTGCATCAACGTGCGGCGGTCATGCTGGGCAGCAGCGAAGAAGTCGCCCTGCTGCATGCGTATCACCAGGAAGCACCATGAGTACGGCTGTGCGGATGCGAGAGCGGCAACGTCTGATCGACCGTTTCACGCGTTGGATCAGTTAAGATTTCTCGTTTGCCGCCGGTGTAGCTCAGTTGGTAGAGCAGCTCATTCGTAATGAGAAGGTCGAGGGTTCGATTCCTTTCACCGGCACCAGAACGGCTCTGCGGGAATCGAGAAGCCACTCCCGGGTTTCGTTGTCCCCTCCAGGGGGAGTCCGCCTGCGGACTGCTCGGGCCCTTGTATCTCTAGCGCCAGTGCCGTGACCCTATCCTCACAGCAAGACCGTCTTCCCTCACGCAGCATGCTGTGCTCGATGGCCATCATGCTGGCTGTCCTGTGGTTCGGGATGTTGGGCTACCGCGATCTGGTACCCACGGACGAGGGCCGCTACGCCGAAATTCCGCGTGAAATGGTGGCCAGCGGCAACTGGGTCACGCCGCATCTCGATGGCCTGAAATATTTCGAGAAGCCCCCGCTGCAATATTGGGCTACGGCCGTTGCTTACGAGGTGTTCGGCCTCGGCCAATGGCAAGCCCGGCTGTGGACCGGACTCACCGGCTTCTTCACCATTTTGCTCACCGGCTACACGGGTTGGCGCGTCTTCGGCGCCCGCACCGGGCTGTACGCAGCGGCCATTCTGGCCAGTAGCCTGTACTGGGTGGCGATGGGCCACATCAACACCCTGGATATGGGTGTGTCGGCCATGCTGGGCGGCAGCCTGCTGAGTTTTTTGCTGGCGCAGCGCGATGCTGCAACGCCGGCGCAGAGCCGCAACTGGATGTGGTCCTGCTGGGCCTTCATGGCGCTGGCGCTGCTGTCCAAGGGGCTTATCGGCCCGGCCTTTCCCGGCATGACGCTGGTGCTATACACCCTGGTCACGCGCGACTGGGGCCTGTGGAAGCGGTTACGCATCGTCACCGGCCTGCTGATTTTTCTGGCGATCGGCCTGCCCTGGCATGTGCTGGTGCAGCTGCGCAATCCCGAGTTTTTCGATTACTACTTTATCTACCAGCAGTTCACCCGTTTTCTCACGCCGGAACTGGCGCGGCCTGGGCCGTGGTGGTATTTCTTCCCCATCCTGCTGCTCGCCGTGCTGCCCTGGGTGGGTGGTTTGTTTGGCGGCCTGCGGCATGCGTGGAAGCAGCCCAGTGGCATCGAAGCCCCGAGCGCGAACACAGTGGTTACCGGCAGACCCGGTTTCAAACCCAACTGGGCGCTGCTGATCTGGACCGTGTTCATCTTCGTTTTTTTCAGCGCCTCACACTCCAAACTGCCGTCCTACATCCTGCCGGTGTTTCCGGCGCTGGCGCTGATGATCGGCAACCATTTCGCCCATGCCAAGCGCGGCGCCTTGCGCTGGCAGTTTGCGCTCTATGGCTTCATCTCGCTGGCGACCGCCGTGGGTTTGACCCAGCTTTGGCGCGCCGGCAACGCGATCACGCCCGGCTCGCTCTACCAGCAATACGGCTGGTGGCTGGAAATCACCGCGGGGCTGGGCATCGTCGGCAGCGCGCTGGCCTGGCGCTGGGAGAAGGCCGGGCGCCGCAGCGCTGCCGTCCTGGCGCTGGCCATCTGCATGTTTCTTGGCTTCACGGTGGCGTCACAGGGTTTTCAGGTTCTGGGGCGCACGGCATCGACCAAGGATGTGGTCGCCGCCATCCGGCCATGGCTTCATGCCGGTCAGCAGTTCTACGTCGTGGGGACTTATGACCAGACGCTGCCGTTCTACTTGCGCCGGACCGTGACGGTGGTGGAGTACCAGGGCGAGCTGCACTTCGGCATCACGCAGCAACCGCAATTGTGGGTTCCCACGCTGGCCGACTTCGCTCGGCGATGGCAGCGGGATCACCTGCCGTTGGCCTTCATGCCAGCCGGGCAGTTGGGCGCGCTGCGGGCCATGCATCTGCCGCTGCAAGTGATCGAACGCACTCCACGCTATGTGGTCGTTGCAAAACCGGGACAGGACTACGGAAGCGCAGCGCAAGCTGCCGCCTCGCGCCTGTCTGCCGCCTGGAATGCCCCCCCCACGACCCAGCCCACCGGAGCCAAGCCATGAGCGCCGTCGCCTTCGCCCTGGTTCTCACGGGTGTGCTGTTGAATGCAGCCGCGCAGCTGTTGATCAAGGCTGGGGCCGAGACGGTCGGCCGTTTTTCCTTCAGCCTGGAAAACATCTGGCATGCGGGACTGCACTTTGCCCTGCAGTGGCAGATCCTTCTTGGACTGGCGTTCTACGCTGTCTCGGTGGTGGTGTGGATCCTGGCGCTGACCCGGGTCCAGGTGTCCATCGCCTACCCTATGCTGTCGCTGGGCTATGTGGTCACAGCCTTCGTCGCCTGGTGGCTGTTCGGCGAGGCTCTGACGGCGCAGAAACTCATCGGCATTGCCATCATCATCATCGGTGTGATTGTGGTTGCACGTTCCTGAGGATGCCGCCATGGCCGAAACTGATTTCCTGCCGTTCACCCGTCCCGACCTCGACGAGGCCACCATCGCTGGTGTGATCGAGGTGCTGCGTTCGGGCTGGCTGACCACCGGGCCCTGGAATACGAAGTTCGAGCAGATGCTGTCCGAGTTCTTCGGCGGCCGCATGGTGCGCGCCTTCAACTCCGGCACGGTCACCATGGAAGTCGCGCTACGCATGTTGGGCGTGGGTCCGGGCGACGAAGTCATCACCACGCCGTTTTCCTGGGTGGCCACGGCCAATGTGGTGCTGGCGGTGGGGGCGCGCCCGGTCTTCGTCGACATCGACCCGGTCACCCGCAACCTCGACACCAGCCGCATCGAGGCCGCCATCACGTCACGCACCAAGGTCATCCTGCCGGTGCATCTGGCCGGCCTTCCCTGCGACCTGGACGCCATTGGTGCCTTGGCCGCACGGTACAAACTGCGGATTTTGGAGGATGCGGCGCAAGCCATCGGCAGCACCTGGCAAGGCCGGCGCGTGGGCAGCTTCGGCGACTTCGCTTCATTCAGCTTCCACCCCAACAAGAATGCCACCAGCCTGGAAGGCGGCTGCCTGGTCCTTCCCACCGATGCCGACCCGCAACTAGCCGAGCGCCTGCGCCTGCAAGGCGTGCGCCGCACCGGTCTGGACGGCATGGACGTCGACGTGGTCGGCGGCAAGGCCAACCTCACCGACGTGGCCGCACGCGTGGGCTGGGGACAGATGCAGCGACTGGGCAGTTTCAACCGCCGCCGCACCGAGCTGGCAAAGGCCTACTTCGCGGTACTCGACGCGATGAAACTGGCCGAGCGTGGCGCGCAGTTGCCGGTGCGCGACTTCACCAACAGCAATTGGCACATGTTCCAGATCGTGCTGCCATCGACTGCTCCGCGTGCCGCCGTGATGCAGGCGTTGAAAGACCGCGGTATCGGCACCGGCGTGCATTACCCGCCGATCCACTTGTTCACGCTCTACCGCAAGCTGGGCTTCAAGCCCGGTGACTTTCCGCATGCCGAGCGCGTCGGCGCGGGCATTCTCACCCTGCCACTGTTTCCCGCCATGCGCGACGCTGATATCGGGCGCGTCTGCGGCGCTCTCAACGCGGTGCTGCGAGAATTCGGCGTATGAGCACCTTCGTTCTTCCGCCCGCCGTTTCGGTCGTCGTTCCTGTCTACAACGAGGAAGCCGGGCTGGCTGCGCTGTTCGCCAGGCTCTATCCAGCGCTCGACGCCCTGGGCGAGCGCTATGAAATCATCTTCATCAACGACGGCAGCAGGGACCGTTCGGCAGCCCTGCTGGCAGCGCAGCAGCGCCTGCGTCCCGACGTCACCCGCGCCATTCTGTTCAACGGCAACTACGGCCAGCACATGGCCATCCTCGCGGGCTTCGAGCACAGTCGCGGCGACATCGTGGTGACGCTGGACGCCGATCTGCAGAACCCGCCGGAGGAAATCGGCAAGCTGGTGGCCAAGATGCGCGATGGCTTCGATTACGTCGGCACCATCCGCCGCCAGCGCCAGGACAGCTGGTTCCGCCGCAACGCCAGTGTGGCGATGAACAATCTGCGGGAAAAAATCACCCATGTCCGCATGACCGACCAGGGCTGCATGCTGCGGGCCTATGGCCGCGATGTCGTCGACACCATCAACCGTTGCAGCGAAGTCAACACCTTCGTGCCCGCACTGGCCTACACCTTCTCCTTGCGGCCGACTGAGATCGAGGTGGCACACGAAGAACGTGCTGCAGGCGAGTCGAAGTATTCGTTGTTCAAGCTCGTCCGGCTCAATTTCGATCTGGTCACCGGCTTCTCGCTCATGCCGCTGCAGATCATGTCCTTCCTCGGCATCGCCCTGGCGCTGGCATCGGGCGCTCTGTTCGCCTACCTCATGCTGCAGCGCCTGCTGTTCGGCTCACAGGTCGAGGGGGTGTTCACCCTGTTCGCCATCACCTTCTGTCTGCTCGGCGTGCTGCTGTTCAGCATGGGCCTGCTGGGCGAGTACGTTGGCCGCATCTACGAGCAGGTGCGCGGCAGGCCACGTTTCGTGGTGCAGGCTGTCCTCGATGACACCGCACAGTCTCATGCGGCGCGGGGCCTGCGGACCGCGAGCACCGATGACAAAGCTCCCAGCCTGACCGCTTCCAGCGGCTAACCGACTGACCGCATGCGCGTCGTTGTTTTCGCCTATCACAACGTTGGTGCGCGCGGCCTGCGCACGTTGTTGGCCGGCGGCGTGCAGGTGGATCTCGTGGTCACGCACCCGGACGACCCCGGCGAGACCATCTGGTTCGACAGCGTGGCTGCCGTTGCAGCCGAGCATGGCATCGCGACGGTGCTGGTCGATGAAACCGTGGACGATGCCTTGCAGGATCGCGTCACGAGACTAGCGCCGGACTACATCTTCTCCTTCTACTTCCGTCGCATGCTGCCTGCCCCACTGCTGGTTGCGGCGCACATCGCCGCGCTGAACATGCACGGCTCGTTGCTGCCCAAGTACCGGGGCCGCGTGCCCGTGAACTGGGCGGTGCTTCACGGCGAACGCGAAACCGGCGCCACCTTGCATGTCATGCAGGCCAAACCCGACGCCGGCGACATCGTCGCGCAGCAGGCCGTGCCCATCCTGCCGGACGATACGGCCAAAAACGTGTTCGACAAAGTCACAGTGGCCGCCGAAATCGCTTTATGGCGTGTGCTGCCACAGTTGCTGCAGGGCAAAGTACCGCGCCGCAACAATGATCTGGCCCAAGGCAGCTACTTCGGCGGGCGCAAGCCCGAAGACGGCTGCATCGACTGGCAGCAACCCGCACAAGCCATCTACAACCTCATGCGCGCCGTCGCACCCCCGTACCCTGGCGCTTTTTTCGACTGCAACGGCCGGCGCTTCATCGTCGCGCGTGCCCGCATGGCCAGGCCTGAAGTGGCGGGGCTGTTCCCGGCTTCGGCTGGCACCAGCTTGCATGCTGCAGGTGAGCTGATCCTCGCCAGAGGCGGCGACGGCGGCGTGATTCACATCCTCGAATTGTGGATGGCGGATCATCCCGGCCAGCCCTTGAGCGCACAACATTTTTCGGAACTCGCAGGACTTCAGCCATGAAAAAAATCCTCATTCTCGGTGTCAACGGCTTCATCGGTCACCACCTGTCCAAGCGCATCCTCGCCACCACCGACTGGCAGGTGTACGGCATGGACATGAACACTGACCGCATCGACGAGTTGCTGCGCAACCCGCGCTTCAAGTTCTTCGAGGGCGACATCACCATCAACAAGGAATGGATCGAATACCACGTGCGCAAGTGCGACGTGATCCTGCCGCTGGTGGCCATCGCCACGCCAGCCACCTATGTGAAGGCCCCGCTGCGAGTGTTTGAGCTCGACTTCGAAGCCAACCTGCCCATCGTGCGCGCCGCGGTGAAGCACAAGAAGCACCTCGTGTTTCCCTCCACCTCCGAGGTCTACGGCATGAGCACCGATGCCGAATTTGACCCCGAGAACTCGCCCCTGACCTATGGTCCGATCAACAAGCCGCGCTGGATCTACGCCTGCTCCAAGCAGTTGATGGACCGGGTGATTGCCGCCTATGGCCAGCAGGAAGGGCTCAACTACACCCTGTTCCGTCCCTTCAACTGGATCGGCGCCGGGCTGGACACCATCTTCTCCGCCAAGGAAGGCAGCTCGCGCGTAGTGACCCAATTCCTCGGCCACATCGTGCGCGGCGAGGCCATCAGCCTGGTCGACGGCGGTCAGCAAAAACGCGCCTTCACCGACATCGACGACGGCATTGATGCGTTGATGAACATCATCGACAACAAGGACGGCGTGGCCAGCGGTCAGATCTACAACATCGGTAATCCAGCGAACAACCACTCGATCCGCGAACTGGCTGACCACATGTTGCGCATCGCCGCCTCCGTGCCTGAATATGCCGCGTCGGCCCGGCAGGTGAAACTGGTGGAAACCAGTTCGGGCGACTACTACGGCAAGGGCTACCAGGACGTGCCGAACCGCGTGCCCAAGATCACCAACACCATGCGCGACCTGAACTGGGCGCCCACGACCGACATGGACACCGCGCTGCGCAAAATTTTTGATGCCTACCGCAGCCATATTGCCCAGGCAAGAGCCCTGATGGACGAGACCGGCAACTGAACAGCTCCGTAGACTGCACCCTCGCGCCATGCCGTTCCTCGCCCTGAAGATCGATGTCGATACCCTGCGCGGCACACGCGAAGGCATACCCACCCTGCTGCGCCTGCTCGATCGCCGCCAAGTCTGCGCCACCTTCCTGCTGAGCCTCGGACCGGACCATACTGGCCGCGCGCTCAAGCGCGTCTTCCGGCCCGGCTTCCTGGCCAAGGTGGGGCGGACTTCGGTGGTGGAACATTACGGCATCAAGACCTTGCTCTACGGCACCCTGCTGCCGGGACCGGATATCGGCAGACAGGCAGCCGAAACCATGCGTAGCATCGATCGCAGCGGGCATGAAACGGGCGTGCACACCTGGAACCACATCCTGTGGCAGGACCATGTGGCGCTCAAGGACGCTGCATGGACCCGGCAGCAGATGGAACTGGCGGTCGCGCGCTACACCGAGATCTTTGGTCGCCCGCCCCGGGTGCATGGTGCCGCCGGCTGGCAGATGAACGATGCGGCCTATGCGCTGGAAGTTGAACTCGGCTTCACCCTTGCCTCCGACGGCCGCGGCGATGCCCCTTTCCGTCCTGTGGTGCAAGGCACAGCCCTTGCCGTGCCGCAACTACCCACCACACTGCCAACGCTGGATGAGTGCATCGGCCTCGACGGCATCACCCCCGATACCGTCGCCGAGCATATCCTGCAACGTTCGCTCGACGGGCACGACCATGTGTTCACCTTGCACGCCGAGCTTGAAGGCGGCAAGCTGTCCCCGGTCTTCGATGCCCTGTTGGGTGGCTGGCAGGCGGCCGGCATGCACATCGGCAGTTTGTCGAACTACGCCGCTACCTTGGCTCTCAACGCCCTGCCCTTGCGCGGCGTGGCGCAGGGCACAGTACCGGGTCGCAGCGGGACGCTTGCCGTGATGGCTGGCCCGGCCTGAAACGCGACCATCGAAACCCGTGTGCTCAGGCCAGCGGTCTGTTCACGCCGCCGGCAGGCGAACCCTCAAGCGCCGCTCATCGCCAGACACATGGCGCCTCTCACTGCTTGACTTTCAACACGGTTACTCAGTGATTGCGCCCCAGTTGCTCCAGAATTGCCGGATTCTCCAGCGTCGACGTGTCCTGGGTGATGACCTCGCCCTTGGCCAGGGTGCGCAGTAAGCGGCGCATGATCTTGCCTGAGCGAGTCTTGGGTAGGTTGTCGCCGAAACGGATGTCTTTCGGCTTGGCGATGGGCCCGATCTCCTTGCCCACATGGTTGCGCAGCTCGGCGGCGATCTGCTTGCCCTCGTCCCCGGTGGGTACCGGGCGCTTGAGCACGACGAAGGCACAGATGGCCTCCCCCGTCAGATCATCAGGGCGGCTCACCACGGCAGCCTCGGCCACGAGCGGATGCGAAACCAGCGCCGACTCGATTTCCATCGTTCCCATGCGGTGGCCGGAGACATTGAGGACATCGTCGATGCGGCCGGTGATGGTGAAGTAGCCGGTGTTCGGATCGCGAATGGCGCCGTCGCCCGCCAGGTAATAGCCACGCAACTCCTCCGGGTAGTAGCTCTTCTTGAAACGCTCGGGGTCGCCGTAGATGGTGCGAATCATTGCTGGCCAGGGCTTCTTGATGACCAGGATGCCGCCCGTTCCCCGTGGTAGGTCGTGTCCGACTTCGTCCACCACCTCGGCCACGATGCCTGGAAGCGGCAGGGTGCAGGAGCCGGGCACCATGGGTGTGGCGCCGGGCAGGGGGGTCATCATGTGGCCGCCGGTCTCGGTCTGCCACCAGGTATCGACAACGGGGCAGCGGCCGCCGCCGATATGCTGGTGATACCACTCCCAGGCAGCGGGATTGATGGGCTCGCCCACCGTGCCGAGAATGCGCAGCGAGTCGAGCTTGTAGTTGCGCGGGTGTACTGCGGCATTGGTCTCAGCCGCCTTGATGAGCGAGCGAATGGCTGTGGGCGCGGTGTAGAACACCGTCACCTTGTGATCCTGGATCATGCGCCAGAAGCGCCCGGCATCCGGATACACCGGCACGCCCTCGAACACGACCTCTGTCGCGCCACAAGCCAGCGGGCCGTAGGCGATATAGCTGTGGCCCGTGACCCAGCCGATGTCGGCGGTACACCAGAACAGATCATCGGGCTGGATGTCGAAGGTCCACAGCATGGTGAGCTGCGCCCAGAGCAGATAGCCGGCGGTGGAATGTTGCACACCCTTGGGCTTGCCGGTGGAGCCCGAGGTGTAAAGCAGGAACAGCGGGTGCTCGGACTCCACCCATTCCGGTGGGCAGTCGGCGCTTTGCGCGGCGACGAGTTCGTGCATCCAGAGGTCGCGCGGCGGCTTGAAGGCCACCTCGCCACCGGTGCGGCGGTAAACCACCACGTTGCGCACCGTGTCGCAGCCCCCGAGCGTCAACGCCTCATCGACGATGGCCTTGAGTGGCAGCGACTTGCCGCCGCGGCGCTGCTCGTCGGCCGTGATCACGAGCACGGCGCCGGCATCCTGGATACGGTCACGCAACGACTGCGCGGAAAAACCGCCGAAGACCACCGAATGCGTCGCGCCGATGCGCGCGCATGCCTGCATGGCCACGACGCCCTCCACCGACATGGGCATGTAGATGACAACGCGGTCGCCCTTGTTCACACCAAGCCGCTTCAGCGCATTGGCGAATTTGGCCGTGCGCTCCAGCAGTTCGGCGTAACTGACACGGCTGACGGCGCCGTCATCGGCCTCGAACACGATGGCGGTCTTGCTCCCCTTTCCGGCCACCACATGCCGGTCCAGGCAGTTGTAGGAGACATTGGTGCGCCCATCCGCGAACCACTTGTAGAACGGCGCACCGCTGGCGTCGAGAGTTTGCGTGAATGGCTTGTGCCAGTGCAGATTTTCGCGTGCCAGCCGCGCCCAGAAACCCTCGAAGTCAGCATCGGCCTCGGCCACCAATTTGTGGTATGCCTCCATGCCGGAGATGCGGGCACGCTTGACCGCGTCGGACGAGGGGTAGTAGGTCTTCAGGACGTGATGCTCGGGGGCTTGTTGTTCGGCCATGGTTGTCTCCAGAGGGGTGGCGGTTCTGCCGAAGCATGCGGGTTATGGTGCACGGTGCATTTGGCTTCCGCAAGGCTTTGACTGTATTGTGTTTGCTTTTTATTGTGAGCCACCCGCTCTTACACCCCCCTGACGCGCTGGAAACGCAGCCGCTCCAATCGCAACACATTGCATCCTTAGAATCGCGGTGCCTGCAATATTCCCGCTATCCACCGCACCCCCATGGCCAAACCCCAACCCACCGCTCAGTTGCCACTCGTACCCCGCCTGCTGTTTTTCAGCCGCTGGCTGCAACTGCCGCTCTACGTCGGACTGATCCTCGCGCTGGGCGTTTACGTCTTCCACTTCTGGGTCGAACTGGTGGACCTGGTGGGTGCCGCCATGGGCAACCAGACGTCCCTGCAGCACCTGCTCGAGGCCGTGGCCGTACGCAACCCGATCCCGCCAGAAGGCGGAATCGCTGCCGCCGCTCAAATCGGCTTGCCGAAGCTGACCGAAACCACCATCATGCTGGTGGTGCTCAGCCTCATCGATGTGGTGATGATTGCCAATCTGCTGATCATGGTCATCGTCGGCGGCTACGAAACCTTCGTGTCGCGCATGTACCTCGAGGATCACCCGGACCATCCCGAATGGCTGTCGCATGTCAACGCCTCGGTGCTCAAGGTGAAGCTGGCGCTGGCCATCATCGGCATTTCGTCCATCCACCTGCTGCGCACCTTCATCAATGCCGACGCCTACAGCGTCAAGGCACTGATCGCTCAGACTGCCATCCATCTCACCTTTCTGCTCTCGGCCATGGCCATTGCCTATACCGACCGCATGATGACCCGCACCATCCACGATTACGCCCCCGCCAACGATCCTGCAAGCGGCCACTGAACAACAAGCGTCTTGGAGCGGTCTTAACATCGTGCGCGGCGAATCTGGCCACTGGTTCAGCAACCCACGGAGATCCCCTTGTCCACCACACGCATTAGCCAGGACGACCTGGTCGAGAGCATCGCTGCGGCGCTGCAATTCATCAGCTACTACCACCCAGCCGACTACATCACGCATCTGGCGCGCGCCTACGCCCGCGAGCAAAGCCCGGCAGCCAAGGACGCCATCGCACAAATCCTGACCAACAGCCGCATGTGCGCTGAAGGACGTCGTCCCATCTGCCAGGACACCGGCATCGTCAATGTCTTCCTCAAGGTCGGCATGGACGTGCGCTTCGAGGGCCTCAGTGGCAGTCTGCAGGATGCGGTGGACGCCGGCGTGCGACGTGGCTATCTGGATGCCAACAACAAGCTGCGCGCTTCGGTCCTGGCAGACCCGCTGTTCGCGCGCAAGAACACCGGTGACAACACCCCCGCGGTGTTACATGTCGAACTCGTTCCCGGCAACATGCTCGACGTGATCGTGGCGGCCAAGGGAGGTGGCTCGGAGGCCAAGTCCAAGTTCGTCATGCTCAACCCCAGCGACAGCGTGGTCGACTGGGTGCTGCAAACCCTGCCCACCATGGGCGCCGGCTGGTGCCCGCCCGGCATGCTGGGGATCGGCATCGGCGGCACCGCAGAACATGCCATGCTTCTAGCCAAGCAGGCCCTGATGGACGACATCGACATGTCTGAACTGCTCACGCGTGGACCTCGCGACGAGTACGAGGCGCTTCGCATCGAACTCTATGAAAAGGCCAACGCCCTGGGTATCGGCGCGCAGGGCCTGGGCGGACTGACCACGGTGCTGGATGTGAAAATCAAGCATTGGCCGTGCCACGCCGCCAACCTGCCGGTCGCGATGATCCCCAACTGTGCCGCCACCCGCCACGCGCACTTCGTCATGGACGGCCAGGGTCCGGTCTATCTCGAACCACCCAGCCTGGACTTGTGGCCCGACGTGCATTGGGCACCGGATTACGCACGCAGCCGCCGCGTCAACCTCGACACCCTGACACCGGCCGAGGTGGCCAGTTTCAAACCAGGCGAAACCCTGCTGCTGACGGGCAAGATGCTGACCGGGCGCGACGCTGCGCACAAACGCATCGCCGGCATGCTGGCCAAGGGCGAGAAGCTGCCAGTGGACTTCACCAACCGTGTCATCTATTACGTCGGCCCGGTGGACCCGGTGCATGGTGAAGTCGTCGGCCCGGCCGGCCCCACCACGGCCACGCGCATG
Organism: Burkholderiales bacterium; assembly: GCA_013044035.1. Taxonomy (GTDB): domain Bacteria; phylum Pseudomonadota; class Gammaproteobacteria; order Burkholderiales; family Burkholderiaceae_C; genus Thiomonas_A. Next base: position 21,554 of record JABEVE010000050.1, on the reverse strand, counting down.
GACAAATTCACCGAAACGATGTTGGCGCAAACCGGCCTCATCGCCATGATCGGCAAGGCCGAGCGCGGCCCGGTGGCCATCGAGGCCATTCGCAAGCACAAGAGCGCGTATCTCATGGCCGTGGGCGGAGCCGCCTACCTCGTGTCCAAGGCCATCAAGGCCTCGCGCCTGCTGGCCTTCGAAGACCTGGGCATGGAGGCCATCTACGAGTTCACGGTGCAAGATATGCCCGTGACTGTGGCTGTGGACGCGCTGGGCACCTCGGTACACATCACCGGTCCGGCCGAGTGGCGCGCGCATATCGGCAAAATTCCCGTGACCGTGGCTTGAGCATGCCACAGCCTGCGCCTGGCGCAGTTGGGCACTGCCCCCTTTGTGGCGAACCCAACCGTTGCGCCCTGGCAGCCGGCGGCGGTGTCGATGCGCCCTGCTGGTGCCGAAGTGGCCGTATCCCCGCTGCGACATTCGCCAGCATTCCCCTCGCGCTGCATGGCAAAACCTGCCTCTGCCCGGGTTGTTCCGAGATCGAACCCACACCCGCCGCCGACGAGACAACGCCTTGCATCGGCGTGTTCGACTCAGGCGTGGGCGGCCTCACAGTACTCGCCGCATTGCGGCGCCAATTGCCCAAGGCCCGCTTCATCTACGCGGCCGACTCCGCCTTCGCCCCCTACGGCGAGCGCGACGCCGCCTACGTGCTGGCTCGCAGCCAACATCTCACCCGATTTTTGCTGCGCAAGGGCGCAGACATCGTGGTCGTTGCCTGCAACACGGCCACCGCCCTGGCCATCGCCAACTTGCGCCAGCAGTGGTTGCATACCCCTTTCATCGGGATTGAACCCGCCATCAAACCGGCCCTGGCGCACAGCGCTCCAGCCCAGGCACGCACCGTGCAAGATCGAAGTGCGGACAACGCGATGCATGTCAGCCACTCGCTGGCACCCATTGGCGTACTCGCCACGCCCGGCACCCTGGCCAGCGCCAAATTTCAGGCCTTGCTGCAATCCCTTGGCGGCCGAGACCGACTGGTACTGCAACCCTGCCCCGGCCTTGCCGAAGCCATTGAAACCCTCGGCCCGCAAGCTCGTGAAACCCTGCAACTCCTGACGCAGTTTTGCGCGCCGCTGCGCTCGGCGCATTGCAAGGTCGTGGTGCTGGGTTGCACCCATTACCCTTTGGTGGCAACTGCCCTGCGCGCGGCGCTTGGGCCCGGCGGCTCAAGCGCCCTGCTGCTCGATCCAGCCGATGCCGTGGCCACGCAAACCCGCCGCGTGCTCGCGGGCATGGACAAAACCGCCCAGCTCCAGCGCAGGCATGTGCCGCCGCGAGACGGTGATGCAGCGCCCGAACCCATTCCGACACAGACTACTGACTGCGGCGTCGAGCTGACGGCCTACACCAATGGCGATCCTGCACAGCTGCTGCGCATTGCCGCCGCGTGCGGCCTGGCCGATCTGGCAGTGCGCACCTTGGCCTAAGTCCGCCTCAGCGCCGATTGCGCCGCGCAGCCGAACCGGCTTGGGTTGGAACTGCCCCCGGAACCCGGAAGCTGGACGAACTTCCAGGACATGCCTGCAGCGTGCGGCAACACCGATCTCAGACGCTCACCGACAAGGTGCGCGCCACCATGCGAAGAGCAGCAGACATCTCCATCATGCGCCAGCGACCGCTTGTAGGATGACGACAGCAGTGCCTCGCCCATCGACGCCGACCGCGTTCACAGCAGAACACTCTGGGGATCGATGTGGACGAACTCACCAAGTTTGAATTGAATGCACGCATTCCAACAGTCAGCATGACTCATTTGAAACTCGCCACCTGGAACGTTAACTCGCTGTCCGTGCGCCTGCCGCAGGTGCTGGAGTGGCTGCAGGCAAATCGCCCTGACGTGCTGGTGCTGCAGGAAACCAAACTGACCGATGCCAAGTTTCCGCATGCCGAATTGTTGGCTGCCGGCTGGCGGGCACAGTGCTTCGGCCAGCCCACGTACAACGGCGTTGCGCTGTTGTCGCTCGAAGTTGCGTCGGACACGGTGCGCAATATTCCCGGCCTGGACGATGCCCAGGCGCGGGTGATCGCCGGCACGGTGGCTGGTGTGCGCGTGGTCGGTGCCTACTTCCCCAACGGCCAGGAACCCGGCAGCGAGAAATTCGCCTACAAGATGACGTGGCTGCAGGCGCTGCAAGACTGGCTGCGCGCAGAGTTGTTGCGCCATCCGCAACTGGTGCTGATGGGCGACTACAACATCGCTCCTGAGGATCGCGATGTGCACGACCCCGAGACCTGGCGCGGCAAGATTCACTGCACCGACGCGGAGCGCGCACACTTTCGCGCTCTGCTGGGCCTGGGTCTGGTGGATGCGTTTCGGCTGTTCGAGCAGCCACCCAAGAGCTGGAGCTGGTGGGACTACCGCAATCTGGCGTTTCGGCGCAACCAGGGCTTGCGCATCGATCACATTCTGGTGAGTACGGTGCTGCAATCGGCCGTCGCCAACTGCGTCATCGACAAAGCGCCTCGCAAACACGAGCGCCCCAGCGATCACGCCCCGGTGGTGGTGGAGTTGAACCTCGGCTGAGCGCGCACGGCTCGGGCGCGGCCAGGTCGCTCGGCGTGGACGGCTTCAGTCGTCCAGGCCCAGGTCCTGGATTTTGCGGGTGATGGTGTTGCGACCGATGCCAAGCTTGACTGCCGCTTCGATGCGACGCCCATGCGTGAACTCCAGTGCCGCCTGGATCACCGCACGCTCGAAGCGCTGATTGAGCCAATCCATGACCTCCGGCTGGCCGTTGTGCAACAGTTCACGCGTGGTGCGCGCGACGATGGCCTCCCAGCCCTCCGCCGCTACGACAGGCGTCGAAGACCCTGTCATCGGCGAAGTGGCCTCGTGCGATGGTGGCACGGTGGTCGCATGACTGGCGCTCAGGTTCGCGCCTGCCGAGAGGCCCGTCACGATGGTCGGCATGCCGTCTTCGGTGCGCGCATCGCCGACAGACTCATGCATGTCCGGCACGGCAATCCGATGCGCCGGCGCCGGCGCTGGCATCGAGGAACCTGACTGCGCCAATCGGCTCGACTGCTGCAGCTCCGGCGGCAGATCCTTCACGTCGACCGTCAGACCGGGAGCCATGACGGTCAGCCAGTGGCACACGTTTTCCAACTCGCGCACATTTCCGGGAAAGGGGTAGTTCTGCAACGTGATCAGTGCTTCGTCCGAGAGGCGCTTGGCATCGACCCCCAGCTCCTTCGCACTTTTCAGCAGGAAATGCCGAACCAGCAGAACGATGTCCTCGCGGCGCTCGCGCAGCGCGGGCAGACGCAGACGAATGACGTTGAGGCGGTGAAACAGGTCTTCTCGGAACAGTCCGTCGCGCACCCGGTTTTCAAGGTTCTGATGCGTGGCGGCGATCACCCGTACATGGGCCTTGATGGGATTGTGTCCACCCACGCGGTAGAAATGCCCGTCGGACAGCACCCGTAGCAGCCGGGTTTGCAGTTCGTAGGGCATGTCACCGATTTCATCGAGAAACAGGGTTCCACCTTCCGCCTGCTCGAAGCGCCCGCGGCGCGACGTTTGCGCCCCTGTGAATGCGCCGCGTTCGTGGCCGAAGAGTTCGCTTTCCAGCAAGTCGCGCGGAATGGCGGCGGTGTTGATGGCGACGAAGGGGCCGTTCGCACGCGGGCTGTGGCGGTGCAGGGCCTGCGCCACCAGTTCCTTGCCGCTGCCCGACTCACCGGTAATAAGCACAGTGACCTGCGACGGCGACAAACGGCCGATGGCGCGAAACACATCCTGCATCGCCGGAGCTTGGCCCAGCAGCTCGGGGGTATCGATGCGCGCCTCCTCAATGTCCTGTTCGCGCATGCTTTCATCCACCGCGCGTTGAATCAGTTCAACCGCCTTCTCCAGATCGAAGGGCTTGCTGAGGTACTCAAAGGCTCCACTTTGAAAAGCAGAAACCGCGCTGTCCAGGTCGGAATAGGCCGTCATGATGATGACCGGCAACTGCGGTTGGGAACGTTTGATCTCCTGCAGCAGCTCAATGCCGCTGCCTCCGGGCATGCGGATGTCGGAGACCAGAACCTGTGGGGACTCGTCGCTCAGCGCAGCCTGTACCTCGCGGATGTTGGAGAAGCTGCGTGCCGGCAAACCGGCTTTCTCCAGCGCCTTTTCCAGGACGAAGCGGATGGATTGATCATCGTCGATGACCCAGATGGGTTTCATGGTGGACATCTCTCCACAGGAGTCCAGCGTGTGCGAGCGTTCCGGCGTGTCAGTCTCACGGCAGCGGGATGAGGATGCGGAAGTCGGTCAGGCCGGGCTGGCTGTCGCACTCGATGGTTCCCTGATGTTGTTGGATGAAGGTCTGGGCCAGGGTGAGTCCCAGGCCACTGCCACCCTCCCGCCCTGAAACCAGCGGAAAGAACATACGGTCCTTGATCTCCGCCGGCACGCCAGGGCCGTTGTCGGTGATATGCAAGAGCAGTGCCAGGCGATGTCGCCGCTTCGCCAGAGTCACCTGCCGTGCAATGCGGGTCTTGAGCACGATACGCGCATCGCTCGCGCGCATGCGTTCGCTCAGGACCAGGGCCGCGTTGTGCACGATGTTGAGAATGGCCTGGATGAGTTGTTCGCGGTCTCCACGAAATTCGGGAATGCTGGCGTCGTAATCACGCTCCACGCTCAGGCCCTGCGGAAACTCGGCCAGAATGACCGAACGCACGCGCTCGAGCACTTCGTGGATATTCAGATCGCCCACGACATGCGGGCGACGGTGCGGTGCCAACAATCTGTCGACCAGGGTCTGCAACCGATCCACCTCGTGGATGATGATGCGGGTGTACTCCTGCAACTCGCGACTCTCCAAATCCATGTCGAGCAGTTGGGCCGCGCCGCGAATACCGCCCAGCGGATTCTTGATCTCATGAGCCAGATTGCGAATCAGATCCTTGTTGGCCTGCGCCTGGTTGAGCCACTGCTCCTCGCGCTCCTGCCGAGTCTGCTGACCAAGCTCCACAAGTTCCACCAGGAGCGTATCGGGCAGGTCTGTGCGCGCCACGATGAGTTGGACCTGCAGCGGATCAGCCGCAGTCCGTGCCATCACCGTGCAGTCGAAACGTTTGCTGCTGAATTCATTGGCCTGCACCTGCTGCAGGGCTTCGTGCCACAGGCTCTGTCGTGTCAGCCAGTGCGACAGATCACGACCGAGCAGATGCCTGCGGGACAGCCCGAGCGCAGCCTCCATTGCCGGATTGGCATGCATCATCCGCCCCTGCGGATCGACCAGGGCGGTCATTGTGGCCAACCAGTCGAGCGCGGCCTGGGCGCCGGCGGGAGCAGTGCGTGGCTCTGCGACTCCCGCGAAGGCAACCCAATCATCCTGGGATGGGTGCGTTGCTTCCTCGCGAGTCAGGAATTCGGCCGGGTCCCCAGGCTCACTGCCCATAGCGTTGCAATTCTCGCTGCAGGGCCTGGATGTTGGCCTCAGTCAACGCGATCTGATTCTTCATCGCCGCAACACGGTCGAGATATTTCTGCTGGTTGATGCCACCGCCGACGTTGTGTTCGTTACCCAGATAGCTGGGGTGCCCATTGTCGTAGGACTTGAGCAATTCTTGCAGCTTGAGTTGCTGGCTTTGCAATTCAGCCTCAAGAATGCGCCGCGCCTCGGCGTCGCGCTCAGCCTGGGTTGAGGGGCTGACACGGGCCGTGCCGGAAGCACTGCGTGGCAAGGCAGCAGGCCCTTTCGACGGCGTGGCAGGAGACATCACGCTGACATTGGCGTTATCCACCGGCTTGCAGTTTTTCGACTTCACCACACTCAACATATTGGTGTATGAATTATCCGGGCAGCGGTAGACGCGGTTCGGGTCGGTTTCCTGGGCATGCGCTGGTAAAGGCCTCAGCGGCACCAGGGCCAGTCCGAGCCACACCAGTCCAAGAGCAAGATTGCGGCGGGGAGTTGGGAGTCGCAACATCGAACACCTGTCAGTGAAAGTTGAGCCGGCTTGGTGAAAATCAGCCTGCGAGACGCAGCGATTGAGTATCTTCTCAGTGTAAGACCGTGCATGCAAACTGCCGTGCGCAATGTTTGTGCAGGGTCGCCACACAACGAAAAAACGACAAAGGGACGGCGAGCCGTCCCTTTGCTTTGTGGTTGAGACGCTGGCGCGCTGCGATGTTCAACGCACGCCAGCAGGCCGCGATTACAACGAGTAGTACATATCGAACTCCACCGGGTGGGTGGTCATGCGGAAGCGGGTCACTTCTTCCATCTTCAAGTCGATGTAGGCGTCGATGAAATCTTCGCTGAACACACCGCCTTTGGTCAGGAAGGCACGATCCTGATGCAGATACTCCAACGCCTGGTCGAGGCTGGAACACACGGTTGGGATTTTGGCGTCCTCTTCCGGCGGCAGATCGTACAGGTTTTTGCTGGCGGCTTCGCCCGGATGAATCTTGTTTTCAACGCCATCCAGGCCAGCCATCAGCATGGCCGAGAACGCCAGGTAAGGGTTGCAGGTGGGGTCGGGGAAGCGCACTTCGATGCGACGTGCCTTGTCACTAGGCACATAGGGCACGCGGATGGAGGCAGAACGGTTGCGGGCCGAGTAGGCCAGCTTGACAGGAGCTTCGAAGCCCGGCACCAGGCGCTTGTATGAATTGGTACCGGGGTTGGTGATGGCGTTGAGCGCGCGTGCGTGCTTGATGATGCCGCCGATGTAGTACAGCGCAAACTCGGACAGCCCGGCATAGCCGTTGCCGGCGAACAGATTCTTGCCGTCCTTCCACACGGACTGGTGGACGTGCATGCCTGAGCCGTTGTCACCGACGACGGGCTTGGGCATGAAGGTGGCCGTCTTGCCGTAGCTGTGGGCCACGTTCTGCACCACGTACTTCAGGATCTGTGTCCAGTCGGCGCGCTGCACCAGGGTGGAGAACTTGGTGCCGATTTCGCACTGACCGGCACCGGCCACTTCGTGGTGGTGGACTTCAACCGGTACACCCATCTGCTCCAGCAGCAGACACATCTCCGAACGGATGTCCTGCAGACTGTCCACCGGAGGTACGGGGAAATAGCCACCCTTGACCGACGGGCGATGGGCCATGTTGCCACCTTCGATCTTCTCACCCGACTTCCAGGAGGCTTCGTCGGAGTCGATCTTGACGAAGCAGCCGGACATGTCGACGCTCCAGCGCACCTGATCGAAGATGAAGAATTCGGGCTCCGGGCCAAAGTAGGCCGTGTCGCCCACGCCCGACGCCTTCAGATAGGCCTCGGCTTTCTTGGCGATGGAGCGGGGATCGCGGTCATAGGGTTTGCCGTCGCCTGGCTCGAGCACGTCACAGCTCAGCAGCAGCGTGGTTTCCTCCATGAACGGATCAATATTGGCGGTGTTCGGGTCGGGCATGAGCAACATGTCGGACGCTTCGATACCTTTCCAGCCGGCGATGGACGAGCCGTCGAAAGCGTGGCCCTGGGTGAACTTTTCGTCATTGAAAGCGGAAATCGGCACCGTCACATGCTGTTCCTTGCCACGGGTGTCGGTGAAGCGGAAGTCCACGAACTTGACATCGTGTTCCTTCACCAAGTTCATCACATCAGCAACGTGTTTGGTCATGCAAATTCTCCAGTCATGGGAATGGGTTAGTGGAAAGGGTCTGGCGCTGGGGCATGGACCTGCTGGAGGCTGTTCATGAGCACACCGGTCGTGCCGTCCACGATGCCGAAAATCTAGCAGAAACCATGCCACACAATGGCAGGCAGCCGTCTCTGCGGAACCGCCGCCAAAATCGACAGGTCGAGATGGTTACCCGAAAGTCAGCTCGCACCAAGAGCGTGCTCATTAGAGTTTTCGCACAACTTCTGTGCGGATCTGCGCTTTCAGACCTGCGAGTCCCTGTTTGAGTGCATCAAATGCGCAGTCCACGTCCTGAGGCTCGCCCTTGACGCCCAGTTCGATATGCCGGCCCCATTCCGGGTGATCAACACTGGGGAGGCTGAACACCTTGACACTGGCATGCTCGCGTTCGATGCGCTCCATCAGCGGCGTCAGGTCGGATTCCATTGCGCCTTGGAGAACGACGGCACGCTCGAGATAGCTGCCAATGCGGTGCAGGTGCTTCAGCGGTCCGTCGAGCACCCAGGCCAGCATGGGCCAGGCCATGACCGGGAAACCGGGCACGAAAAAGTGCTGGTGGATCGAAAACCCGGGAATCTGGTTGTAGGGGTTGGGGATGATGGCGCTGCCTCGCGGGAACATGCCCATCTGCAAACGCTGGACGTTGGCTGGCGCATCGAGCGGCCCAAGCGCTGCCGCCACGATGCGTTGCTGAATGAGGCACTTGGCCTCGGGGTGGAGTTCAAGCGGCACCTCCAGGGCCGCCGCCGCGCTCTGGCGCGTATGGTCGTCGGGCGTGGCGCCAATCCCCCCGCAACTCAACACCACGTCGCCCCGGGCGAAACTTGCACGCAAGGCCATGTGCAGCAAGGCCGGGTCATCACTCAGATACTGGGCCCAATGCAGTTGCATGCCCCGGGCTGCCAGCAAGTCTTGGACTTGCGTGAAATGCTTGTCCCGCCTTTTGCCAGACAGGATTTCATCGCCGATGATGTAGAGGCCGATCGCCATGATGGAACGAGAGGTAGGGTGGAACAGGGACACTGCAGGAGTAACTGCGGCACATGGCATGTCAGGCGATACCTCCGCTCTGCAACCAGAGTCCTGGAGCAAGCCGGGATCGTGCGTTGCTCGCGTTCGGGGTGGCCACGACAGCCAGCACATCATGCGCGAACCACAAAGCGGTCCACACACAGCCGAGAACATACAGCCACGGCGTCAGTCGCGTGAGCACCGGTTCAAACTCGGTGCCGGGTCGTGCCGATCGCGCGTGGCGCGCTTTCGCTGCAACGTGTGCCCCATATCCCGAGCATGGCCCCATGGAGCGCAGAGCTTGTGGTACTTGGACAGCGTTGCAATCGCAAGCACAATTCCCTGCATCGAGTCGAACACAACGGAGATGCACGATGGACCAGACCGAACTGACACGCGCGGGGCAGCGAGGTGCGATGGAACTGCCCAATCTGGAGGCGCTGTGGATGCCATTCACCGCCAACCGCCAATTCAAAGCGGCACCGCGCATGTTGGTCGGCGCCCGCGGCATGCATTACCGCAGCCATGACGGACGCGAGATCCTCGATGGCGTGGCTGGACTATGGTGCGTGAACGCGGGCCACGGACGCGAGGAGATCACCGCAGCCATCGCACGACAGGCGGCAGAGATGGACTACGCACCACCCTTCCAGATGGGCCACCCGGTGCAATTCGAGGCTGCCGACCTGCTGGCCAAAATCGCGCCTGCTGATCTCACCAAGGTGTTTTTCACCAACTCAGGATCGGAGTCGGTCGATACCGCGCTGAAAATCGCGCTGGCCTATCACCGTGCTCGCGGTGAAGGCACGCGCACCCTGTTCATCGGCCGCGAACGCGGCTACCACGGCGTGGGCTTCGGCGGCATTTCGGTAGGCGGCATGGTGGCCAACCGCAAGGTCTTCCGCGGCGGCCTGCTGCCCAATGTGGACCATCTGCCTCACACCTACGCACCCGAGCATCAGGCCTTTTCGCGCGGCCAGCCGGCGTGGGGCGCCCACCTGGCCGACGATCTGGAGCGCATCGTGCAGTTGCACGATGCCAGCAATATTGCCGCAGTGATTGTCGAACCTTTGGCTGGCTCCACCGGGGTTTTGGCGCCACCCAAGGGCTATCTGGAAAAACTTCGCGCTATCTGCAGCAAACATGGCATTTTGCTGATCTTCGACGAAGTGATCACGGGTTACGGTCGCCTCGGCACTCCGTTCGCGGCGCAGTTTTTCAACGTCACGCCAGACATCATCACCAGCGCCAAGGCAGTGAACAACGCCACCGTTCCGCTAGGCGCGGTGTTCGTGCGCGAGGGTATTTATGACGCCGTGGTCAACGGTGCGGCCGAGGGGGCGGTGGAGTTTTTTCACGGCTACACCTACTCGGGCCATCCACTGGCCACCGCCGCGGCGGTGGCCGCGCAAAAGCTTTACGCCAGCGAAGGCCTGCTCACCCGCGTGCAGCGCGAGGGGCTGGACATGTACTGGGAAAACGCCGTGCATGATCTGCGTGACGCACCCCATGTCAAGGACATCCGCAACCTCGGTCTGGTGGCGGGTATCGAGTTGCACCCCCATGCGGATGGCGCGGGCAAGCGCGCCCTTCAAACCTTTCTCAAATGCTTCGAACTCGGCGTGCTGGTTCGCTACACCGGCGAAACCATCGCGTTGTCACCACCGCTCATCATCGAACGGGGGCAGATCGATCAACTCATCGACTCCTTGCGCCGTGCTCTGCGCACACTGGCCTGAAGGGACGTGACGGTCGATGGAATCTGAAGCGACGCTGAAACACTCCGTGATGGGTGTTTCCGGGGTGTTTTTTTGATGTTCAGCGCCTAAGATCGAAGCATCAGCGAAGCTGGAAGCCTGCTGAACCGGCTCCGCGTCCTTTCAGTTTCTGTGAGGAGCCTGCCATGCGACGCCTTTATTTCCTGGTCCCCGATCCCGCCACGGCCAGCACCATCGTCGATGAGTTGCTGGTGGCGCGTCTTGCCGAGAAACACATGCATATCATCGCCCGTGACGGCACCTCCCTTGGCAACCTGCCTGAAGCCGGTCTGGCCCAGAAAACCGACCTCATTCCCGCCATCGAGCGTGGCCTCGGATACGGGGGCGCCACGGGAACCATCGCCGGGTTGATCGCCATTTCGATACCCGGGGTGGCAGTGATTTCGGCCGGTGTCCTGGTGGTGGCGCTGGCCTTGGCTGGCACCGTGGTCGGCGCCTGGGTGAGCAGCATGATCGGCATCAGCATCGAAAGCCCGCGCTTGAAACAGTACGAACAAGCCATCCAGGCTGGCGAAATCCTGATGATGCTGGACGTGCCTGTGGCGCGTGTGGACGAGATTCATGCCCTGATCCGTCTGCACCACCCCGATGCCACCCCAGAGGGCGTCGAACCTGCCATACCGGCATTTCCCTGAGCGTCCATCGGCGAGCGCCCGTTCACACCCGGTTGAGCGCGCCAGCCGACATCAGGACTGGCGCTGACGCGCACCGAGGAGGCTCTACACTCGTCTGCCCTCTTGCCTTGACGACCTGAACATGTCCCGGACATCGACTGCTGAATCTGACACACCCCTCTCGGACACGGAGCTCGACCGCCTGGAGCAACTGCTCGACAGCGACGACCTGCCCGAAACGGCCATGGATATTTCCATGCTGGACGGGTTTTTCACCGCCCTGCATTCAGGCCCCAGCCTTCTGCCCCCGACCCAGGCGCTACCGTGGATCTGGGACAGCGAGGAGGGCAAAGCCCAGCCCCGATTCGAAAACCAGAAGCAGGCCGAGGAGCTGCTGGGCCTGTTGATGCGCTACTGGAACATGCTGGCTACCACCCTGAGCGAGCATCCTGACGATTACGCCCCGCTCATCTATCTGAACGGAGAAGGCGACGAACAGGAAAGCATCATCGAGGAATGGTGCAGCGGCTACGTGCTGGGTCTGGCGCAAGACCCGCAAGGCTGGGGGCCGATGCTGCAGGAGCCGTCCGACGAACTCAGCCTCATCATGCTCTACGGCACCGAGGAAGGCTGGGCGCAGCTCGGTGATCAACAACTCGACGACGACGACCATCGTGCCGCCGCCGACGCACTGGCTGACTGCGCCATCGCGATCTACGACTACTGGCGTCAGGCCAAAGCACCGCCCATCCGTCATGCTGCCAAGATCGGACGCAACGATCCTTGCCCCTGCGGCTCGGGCAAGAAGTACAAGCTGTGCCACGGTGCGCCTGCCGCCAACGAACCCTGAGTCACCAAGGTGTGCGCCGCGACGTCGCCACCGAGCCTTGCAAGGGACGCGAGACCTCCTGCGCTTCAGACGGCCGCTTCACCGGTGCGCAGCGGTAGCCGTTTTTCCCAGAATGTGGCAGGGCCCTGGGCCGGATTGAGGGCATAGGGCTTGAAGCCGAATTTGCGATAGCTGGCGATGGCCGGCAGGTTGTGTTCCAGCACTTCCAGTGTGAGTTTGCCGCACCCTCGCGCCATGGCCTGTGCTTCCAACGACTCCAGCATGCACGCTGCCAAGCCGTACCCACGCCGAGTTGGTGCCACATACACATCATGCACGTTGAGCAGTGGGCGTGCCATGAAGGTGGAGAAGCCCTCGAAGGCGTTCACCAGACCTACCGCCTGCCCTGGCACCAGAGCGATCACGCCAACGTAGTCGTGGCGCTCGCGCAGCGCCGGAATCAAGCGAGCCTGCGCTTCCGGCTCCAGCCCCTTGCCCCCCGTCGCCTCCAGGGCGTAGGCCCGGATCATCGCCAGCACACCTGCTGCGTGGCTGGGGTTGGACCAATCGACAGCGCAGATTTCGATCATCGTGGATTTGTGGAGGTTACCCAACCCAAGGCTTTAGAGCCACAGCAAGGGGGCGGTGCCCAGGGGTATTGCGCCGCTCAAAACCGCTCCACCCAGGGCCGCAGTTCGAGCTCCGATGACCAGGCGCTGCGATCTTGTCGCAGCAGTTGCAGGTAGCTGCGCGCGATGGCATCGGGGTCGAGCATGGAGTCGGGCGCTCCGCCGGGCTCCTCCCGTCCCGGATTACGGATGACACCATCGACGACGATATGCGCGACATGAATGCCTTGGGGCGCGAGCTCGCGCGCCAGGCTTTGCGCCAGGCCGCGCAGCGCGAACTTGCCCATGGCAAAGGCAGCAGAGTGGGCATAGCCCTTGACGCTGGCCGAGGCGCCGGTGAACAGTAGCGCGCCTTGCCCGCGCGGCAACATGCGCCGCGCGGCTTGCTGTGCAACGAGGAAACCACCGTATGCGGTGACGGCCAGCGCCTGCGCCACCGATTGGGCATCGACCTCGGTGATCGGTCCGCGGACTCTGGCGGCAGGGTTATAGATGACGACATCCGGCGGGGCGCGGAGGACTTGGTCCAACTGCGCGAACAGGGCATCGACCTGAACCGGGTCGCTGGCATCGCAGGCCAGCCCCACGGCATCCAATGCTTGCGTCAATGGCGCGAGCTTGCCGGGGTTGCGAGCCGCCAAGACTATGCGATAACCGCCCTCTCGGCTGAGCACGCGGGCGAGCGAGGCGCTCAGGCCGTCACCGGCACCCACGATCAGGGCACTTGGCTTCATTTGCATGGTCAAAGAGACTGGGTGCGCGTCTGGTTCGAGAAACGCTTTGACTTTAGCCGATGCGCCGACAGGCCGCACACAGACGCGAAAAGATGCCCGGCACGGCAAGGTTCAGCACATGCTGCCTGCAGCCCACGGCGTATCGCTCGACAATCGAGGTCGACGCTCATTCAACTCGGAGTTCAGCATGTCTGCACCATCCGCTTCTTTCAATCTGGCCCCGGCCGGCGTTGCCGGCCGCGTTGCCCTCGTCACCGGTGCCTCGTCCGGCATCGGCGAAGCCACCGCCCTGCTGCTGGCACAGGCCGGTGCACGCATCGCCATCTGCGCCCGCCGCGCCGACAGGCTCGAGGCACTTGCAGCCAAGCTGCGTGCACTGGCCACCGATGTGCTGGTGCTGCCCGCCGATCTCGCGGACCTGCAGGCCGCGCAACAGGTGGTGCGTAACGCCGAGGCCCACTTCGGCCGGCTCGACCTGCTGGTGAACAACGCCGGAGTGATGTACCTGGAGCCCATCGACACAGCCGATCTGGCACGCTGGCAACACATGACGCAGCTCAACGTGCTGAGCCTCATCGCAACCTGCCAGGCAGCCCTGCCCGGGATGCGCGCGCGCAGGGACGGACACATCATCAACATCGCATCCACCGCAGGGCGCCAGGCCAACCCGAACGCAGGTGGCTATTCGGCGACGAAATGGGGGGTGGTGGGTTTCAGCGAGTCGCTGCGGCGCGAAGCCTACAAAGACAATATCCGGGTGACGGTGATCGAGCCGGGCGTGGTGGAAACCGAGTTGCGCGAGCACATCGCTCACGGCCCGACGCAAGCCGCCCTCAACGCCTGGGCAGATGGCATGCGCCAGTTGCAAAGCGCCGACATCGCCCGCACCATCGTGTTCTGCGCCGGTCAACCGGCGCATGTGAACATCAACGAAATCCTGATGCGCCCGACCGACCAGGAGCGCTGAACGCTCGCCCCAACCCAGGAAACCTGCCATGATTCTCGAACTTGCCGACATCCGCATCCAGCCTGGCCGCCAGGCCGAATTCGACATCGCCATCGTGCGCGGCGTCGAAACCGTCATTGCCCATGCCAAGGGCTTTTGCGGCTACAAGCTCAACAAGGGCGTGGAGAGCCCCGAGCGCTATCTACTGATGATTTTCTGGGCCACGCTGGAGGACCACACGGTAGGCTTTCGACAATCGGACGCCTTCGCCGCATGGCGCGGCATCGTCGGTCCTTTCTTCGCCGCAGCGCCGCAAGTCGAGCACTACACCCTGCTCGCCAAGTCGACTGATACCGCGAATGACTGATCACCATGCCCTTACCTCGCCAAGCGTCCGGGCATCGGGCCCAGCAGTTCATGGCCCTTCGCGGGAATGAACCTATTATTTGCTGCATGGCACAACATCACTCGGTTCCTGCGGTCTCGCGTGCTCAGACTCCCGGTGAGGAGATCGCCAACAGCCTGAGCCACGGCCTGGGTCTGGCACTGGCCATCGCCGCGCTTCCGATCCTCGTCGTTCATTTTGCTGTGTTGGGAAGCGCGACAACGCTTGTCGGCGCCATCATCTTCGGCAGCACCGCCATTCTGCTTTACCTCGTCTCCACGCTCTATCACGCCCTGCCTCAGAAGCGCGTCAAAGGCGTGTTGCAGGTCGTCGATCATGTGGCCATTTATCTGTTCATTGCCGGCACTTACACCCCCTTCACCCTGGGTGTGCTGCGCGGCGTCTGGGGCTGGGTCCTATTCGGTCTGATCTGGGCCCTTGCCCTGGCAGGTCTGTTTTTCAAAGCCTTGGGTGGCACACGTTTCCCCCGCCTATCCACCTTCCTTTACCTCGCCATGGGCTGGGTGGTGCTGATCGCCATACGCCCGCTCTGGGTCGATATGCCGGCGCCGGGCCTGGCGCTACTGCTGGCAGGCGGAGTGTCCTACACATTAGGCGTGGTGTTTTTCCTGCTCGACGAGAAAGTTCCCTACACGCATTTCATCTGGCATCTGTTCGTGCTCGCCGGCACCGTGTTCCATTTCTTCGCGGTGCTGCTGTACGCGGCCTGATGGGCGATCAGGCCTGTAGGCGGCATCGCCGCCGGTCACGCACCCTGGCAAACAAGGTGTAAGCATGGGCTCTTGCCCGTCTGATCGTTCGTCTCGATGAGGCGACTCTGGCACCCAAGGTGCGAGATTGTTGCGAACAACACCGACATGCACCATCTCGTAGGGGGTGCATCGCAGTCAGGCTGCAATTTCCCCAGCCGTTGCCTTGAGCTTTTTGCAATGAAAAACGGGTTATGACAAAAGCAGGGCGGCCTCAAATCTGAAGTGCAACACCTTGCCATCCGGTAAGGTGCAGTGAATGACAAGAACGACGTACCGACAACTTCAGCCCCAAGAGTGCATGCGCATCGAGATCTGGAAACAGCAGGAGTTCAGCATCCGGGCCATGGCCCGGATGCTGAACCGCGCGCCATCGACGCTCACGCGCGAGCTTTCCCGCAATCTCCCGGTCGAGGGTGCCTATAACGCCATGGCTGCGCAAGCCGCGTGTGTGCGGCGTGCCGTAGCCCGCCGCCCAGCGGCGAAGCTGGCGCCTGATGGGGTGCTGTGGGGCGTCGTGTCGACGCTGCTGGCCTGGAAGTATTCGCCCCAGCAGATTGCTGGCACACTGCGTCGGGTGCACCCAGACCGCCCCGAACTCCACGTCTCCCACGAGACCATCTACACCGCCATCGACGCCCAGGCCCGTGGGGAGTTGCGCAGACAGTTGATTGCCTGTCTGCGCCATGGCCATGCGAAGCGCCTGCCGCGTTTGCGTGGCACCGACCGCCGCGGCCAGATTCCCGAGATGATCAGCATCCATGTACGCCCGCCCGAGATGGAAGACCGCTTGATGCCTGGACACTGGGAGGGCGACCTCATCAAGGGGGCTGGCAACAAGTCCGCCGTGGGCGTGCTGGTGGAGCGCTCCAGCCGTCTGCTGTTGCTCGTGCAGATGCCCGATGCCACGGCCGCCTCGGCCCTGGCTGGCTTTACGGCCAAGCTGCGGTCGATTGCCGCGCCGCTGCGCCAGAGCATGACGTATGACCAGGGTCGGGAGATGACGCGCCATGCAGAACTCACTTCCAAGACCGGCGTGCGCGTCTACTTCTGTGACCCCCACAGCCCTTGGCAGCGCGGCACCTGCGAGAACACCAACGGATTGCTGCGCCAATATCTGCCCAAGGGTACCGACTTGTCGGTGTGCTCCCAGGCTGACCTCGATGCCATCGCTGACAGCCTCAACGGCAGGCCACGCGCCACCCATGGATTCCGTTCCCCCTTGGAGGTCTTCGCGCAAATGCTGGCCAATACCCACGAAGCTCCCTCCTCAATTCAATAACCAACGGGCGTTGCACTTCGCTCTTGAAACCGCCGTCATTCAGTGCGATTGTTTCTGATGATTGTCCTCTGGCACAAAGGCGCGATAAAGCCCATAGTTCACCAGGGTGCCGACCACTGCGCTGACCAAGAGCGCTGCCGGGAGGAGATCGGCCGGGAAGAGTTGTAGACACACCAAAAAGCACACGAAGTACACCGCTCCAGCGACCGACAGGGCGACCAGGATCGTGATATACGCCACAAGCACAAACAGTCCGATGGCCACGACGAAGATCCCGATCAGAAAAATCCAGAGCACAGTGAAGTCCTTGTGACGTCGGAATGCAGGTTCAGTGCAGCCAGGGCAACGTGATGGTGAGCCTACAGCGCAGCCCGCCGACGACGAATTGATGCCCTGACAAGGCACAAAGCCGGGCGCGCGTCATGCGCCATCATTGATCGTCACTCGAAGAAATTTCATTGAATGATGTCCGGTGCGATGAACGTCGCTATCGCCAGCTCCGTCACCTTCTTGCGAAGCTGCTCGACCGCGCCAAAGAAATACGGAAACTTGATCTCGGAGCGCGTCTGCCGGATGCGTTGAAGCGCATTGAGCGTCAATAACTCCCACATGGTGGGCCACGCCTGCAGCGCCTCCGGGTTGCAGACTTGCGCCAACTGGCTTCCGAAACCGATCGTTCCGTAGGCCCCGAGCTCGGGGCGATCCAGCCGTCGTGCGAAGGACACGTCCCCCTCCAGGCCGAGCTCTTTCGCCAGATGGCGCGACGCGACCACCGCCTGCAGAAAACCATCCCGATCCCAAAGCGCCTTGCGATCCAGGCGAGAGAAGATGTAACGCTCGATGCGGCGTTGGTGCTGATGCAAGAAGTTGCGCAGTTGCCGCTCACGCCTGGCGGGCGTGCGATGCTTACAGGCCAGTTCAGTACACTGCGCCTCCCCCAGGATCTGCGGCAGATCCGCTGCGGTGATGGCGTCGACCACACGCTGCACGCTGGGCTCGATATTGCGCTCGAGGTCCTCCTGGGCGATTCGGGCCAACGCGCTCACCCGCCGGTACGACGGCCACCATGCATCCAGCTTGCGGGTATTGGCCTCACATGTCTCCTGCCGCTGGGGATAGCAGGCCTCGCAGAGCACCTCCTCGAACAGGACGGATTGCTCCACACCCGTGGGGTTCGGCCCAAGAAGGTGGTCAAAGCGGTGCGGGCGATCCCGGCGCCTTGCGACGTCATAGACCATGGGCATGGTGCCGAAGCAGATGGTCTTCCCCGCCGGGTAGACCCAGTCCACCACCAAGCGTTGCAGAAATTTCTCACAGCCGATGCACACATAAGCCACCGTCATCTGGCCGATGAGATGATCGCCGTCGGGTAACGTCCGCAGGCCACCATCGGCCTCGCCATCCTGTGCGCCGGCTTCGGCTTGGGGTTCCGGGGCTGGAAGAAGGGGGAAGGTATCCGACATGGGAGTCGCCTCGCGGGTTGTGATGGCCATCGGGCCGACAGTGGGTTCTGTGGGGCCGCTCAATGCAGATGGGCCAGGAGGATCGGCAAGAACTGCGCACCGGCATACAACACCACGCCCATCAGTCCCCCCACCAGCGTGCCGTTGATCCGGATGAACTGCAGGTCCTTGCCCACGCTGCGTTCCATCTCCCGCACCAACGCGCGGTCATCCCAGCCTTTGACGGTGGAGGCGATGTGCTCGGTCACCCCACCGCGCAGGTCCTGCACCAGCAGCGCGGCGGCCGAGAGAATGTGGCTGTTGATCGCCTCGCGCAAGCTGGCGTCGCTGGCGAGCTTGCTGCCGATGCTGCTCAGGGCGGCCTGCAGATGCAGGCCGAGGCGGGAGTTCGGATCGGCCAGATCGCGCCGCAGCCAGTCCTTGGCTTCTTGCGCCAGACCGTCCACATAGGTGTGCACGGCGGGGTTGTCGATCAGTTGCGCCTTGATCTCCTGCACCCGTGCGGCCAGGGCCGGGTCGGTGCGCAGGCGGGCGATGAAGTCTTCCACTTTCTCGCCATACGCCACACGCACCGGATGGTCGGGTTGGCGCAGGATGTCCTGCAGTTCGGCCATCAGGGCGCTGGCGAGCTTGTCGGCCAGGGAGCCGGCCACGCTGTCCACGGACTTCACGGTGTTGACCAGGGCGATGATGGTGGGCCACTCCTTGCGGGCATGTTTCACCAGCAGGGCAGAGACGCGCTGCTTCACCTCGTCCTGATTGAGGAACTCGCCGATCTTGTCGAGCGTGCCGTCGAGCAGATCCTGATGGCGGCCGTCGTGGGTGAGCACGGTGAGCACCTGCCCGGCGGTCTGCGCCGCATCCCAGCGCTGCAGGGCATCCTGCACGATGCCCTTGAGGTCTTGCTGCAGGCGGCGGTCATCCAGCCAGTCCAGGGCCTGCAAACCCCATTGGCGCGCGGCGTGTACCCAGCCCTGCACCCGCAGCGGATCGGCCAGCCACTGGCTCAGGCGTGCGGCCGGGTCGAACACGGCGAGTTTGTCCAGCAGGGTCTTGGGGTCGAGGAAGTGATCGCGCACGAACACCGCCAGGTTGTCGGCGATGCGGTCCTTGTTAGCGGGAATGATGGCGGTGTGGGGAATGGGAAGACCCAGCGGCCGACGAAACAGTGCGACCACGGCAAACCAGTCGGCCAGCGCGCCCACGGCTGCCGCTTCGCAGAAGGCCTTGACCCAGCCCCATGGCCCTTGCCCGCCCCATGCGGTCGCGGTGATCAGTCCCGCGAGGGCCAAGCCGAGCAAGCCGAGGGCGACAAGCTGCATCCGCCGCAGAGGTTGCAGGCGCAGATCTGCGGTGTCGGGGGCGACATCCAGGGACGATGGGGCTGAGTGCATGCGGGGCATCCGTTCAGGCGTGGGCGTGGGCGTGGGCGTGGGCGCACCGGCCCGAACAGCTTTCGATCAGGGCGCTCACCCCTGCGACCAGCAAGGCAAACAGCACGAGCACAAAGGCGACGCCGCCGAACAGCACGCCGAGGAGCACCATCAGTCCCTTGCTCAAGGTAACGAAGGTGGCGATGAAGGTGGTGATGAGGATGAGCATGATCATTTCCCGAAAGTTGTCAAAAAGGACTTGAGGGCCTGCTTGAAGGTGACCCGCAAAGTCGTCGACAGCACGATGAAACCGATGAATTCAAGTACGTCAAGCCTTATGGCGCGCCATGAAACCGTCAGATGTTGAGCATAGGAAAGCATGCAAGATCTCCCAGTGTGGCTTAGTGCAGATGCAGGCCGGCGAAGCGGTGGCCGCATGTGATGACGGTGCCGTTGTCCACGGCCTCCACCAGATAGGCGTCGTGAAACTCATGCATCCGCCGATACACCTGAGATCCGACGTATTTCTCGATGGTGCGTCGCGCCGACTTATCCAGATAGCGGACAACGCCACCATGGTGGTCGTAGGCTCGCTTGCCAAAACGTTGCAGCATCTCAATCATCAGGCGAGGGATGCCGCGCTGTTGCATGCGGCGTGCGCTGTGCTTGGTGTGTTTCATCGCTTTGCTCTCCGGTCGATTGCAATGGGTGTAGTGTAGAGCAAATATGCATCACATGCAAACAATCAAATAGTAAAAATTTGCATCATGAGATTGTATGCATTTTGAGCTAACATGCTTCCCAAGATCAGCGGATGCAAGAGGACTTTTATGAGCGACGCGTCATCAGTAGTGACGACATCAGCAGCCATCCTGGGTGCTGTCCTTGCACGCCTGCGTAAGGAAAAGAATCTGACCCAGGATCAACTTGGCAAGGCGGCCGGTGTGGGGGCCACCACCTGGTCAAGAATTGAACAGGGGAGTAGTCAGCTCTCGACTGAGCAACTGCGCGCTGCAGCGAAAGCCTTGGGTGTTAGCTCCGCCTTTGTTCTGGGAAAGGCGGAGGAGCTTGAAGAGGAGTTCAAGGCCAAGGGCATCGTCGTTGGTGACGTCCCACCTAAAGATTGGGCTGGCGCCAGTTCTGGCGGGATGCTTGATGCCTTGCGCCCGTATTTGGGCGCAGTTGGCTTCATCGCCGGACCACTGCTCATTCCCTTGGCTGGGGCGGCCCTTGCTGGCCTTATCGCCAAGTATTGGCCTGAAGATCCGTCGGAAAGCGAAACGGGGTCAGGAGCGTCTGGGGTCAAAAAGCCATCGCGTTCTCAGAAATAACGCAGTGACGGAACTCGGAATGGACGAGACTGAACCGCTCCGGGTTCCGTGGAGGCCGGTTGGTTTAAGCCATGCCGAGTTGGGGGCCTGACTGGCGTGTTGCCGGTCGTAGTTTGCCTCAGCTTCTGCGGGAGGGATAGAGCCCAGGGGTTCCATCTAGCGGTGGTTGTTGAACCAGGCGACCCATTCCAGAGTGGCCAGCTCGACGGATTCCTTGGTCTTCCACGGCGCGCGGCGATGGATCAGCTCTGCCTTGTACAGGCCGTTGATCGTCTCGGCCAGGGCGTTGTCGTAGCTGTCGCCCTCGCTGCCCACTGAGGGCTCGATGCCGGCCTCGGCCAGCCGCTCGGTGTAGCGAATACTGACGTATTGCGACCTGCGGTCCGAGTGATGAATCAAGGCGTCGTCGCGTTCGGGCTGCCGTGCATACAGGGCCTGCTCCAGGGCGTCGGGGACGAAGTCCGTGCGCATGGAACTGCTCACGCGCCAGCCGACGATGTGCCGGGCGAAGACGTCGATGACGAACGCCACGTACAGCCAGCCTTGCCAGGTCGACACGTACGTGAAATCGGACACCCAAAGCTGATTGGGTCGGTCGGCCTTGAAGACCCTGCCCACCCGGTCCAACGGGCACGGCGCCTTGGCATCGCTGATCGTAGTGCGCACGACTGGCGGCCGACAATTACCTTGATCGCTCAGCGACAACGATCGTGAGCGGTTGACGCACGCCGCCGGGGTGCGTTTTGCGGTCGGGTTTCTACAGTGATT
>JABEVE010000049.1 GCA_013044035.1 Burkholderiales bacterium | reverse complement strand
TTCACGCCCGCTGGCCCTGGTCGGCGGCGCGCTGGCAATGGGTCGCCGCCCGCATGGCCGCGATGACGTCCCTGCGCTGGCTCGCCACCGGCGCGGAACTGCGGCTTGTGCTGGCCGCGGCCGGTTCGGTTCGGGGCTGGGCCAATCCCCACCTCGGCCCGGCGCTGAGTGCGCTGGACTTGGCCCAGCCACCGCTCGCTTTCGACGAGCCCGCCGCCCGCTGCCGCTCGTTCTCCGCGTTCTGGTCACGGGTGCAAGCGCGCCAGCCCCATTCCCACCCCCGTTCCACCCAAGGAGACTTGTTCCATGTCTGACCCAGCGATTGTCCTGATCACCGGCGCACGCGGCGGCATCGGCCGCGCCCTGGCGCAGCAGCTCACGACGCACGGCTGGCGCGTCGCCGCGGTCGGCCGCGACGCGGCATTGCTGGCCGATGTGCCGGCCGATGCCCGCATCGCCGCCGACACCACCACGCCCGAAGGTGCGGCGACGGCCGTGCGGCAATGCCAGGACATGCTCGGCAGTCCCCCCAGCCATCTGGCCCACTGCGTGGGCAGCACGCTGATCGCCCCGCTGCACCGCACCAGCGTGGCGCAATGGCGCGAGGTGCTGCGCGTGAATCTGGACAGCGCCCTGTGCATGCTGGGCGCCTGGATCGAGGCGTGCCGCGGAGCGCAGCAACCGGGCGCGGCGGTGCTGGTGAGTTCGGTCGTGGCGCAGATCGGCGTGGCCAACCACGAAGCCATCGCCGCGGCCAAGGGCGGCATCGAGGCCCTGGTGCGCAGCGCTGCGGCCACCTATGCGCCCATCGGCCTGCGCGTCAACGCCGTCGCGCCGGGCATGACCGACACGCCGCTTACCGCCGGCATGCTCAAGGTGCCGGCGATGCGCGAAGGCGCGGGCCGGCAATATCCGCTCGGCGGCGTGCAAAGCGCCGGGGAGGTGGCGCAGGCCATGGCCTGGCTGCTGTCGGCCGCGGCCTCGCGCATCACCGGCCAGGTCATGGCGGTGGATGGCGGCTTCACCACCATCCGGCCTCTTGTGAAATGAACGCACGCCGCGGCGCCGCCACCGCCGGGGCCGCGCGCAAGGCAGCTCAATACGTCTTGTAGGGCAGGAACTTGCCGCTCATGCTGATGTGCACGCGGTCCCCCTTGGGGTCGGGCTCGCGCGTCAGGTCCATCCTGAAATCGATGGCGCTCATGATGCCGTCGCCGAACTCCTCGTGGATCAACTCCTTGAAGGTCGTGCCGTAGACGCTGACGAGCTCGTAGAAGCGGTAGATCAGCGGGTCGGTGGGCACGGCGGTGGGCAGTGAGCCCTTGTACGGCACCACCTGCAGCAGCCTCACCGCGTCCGCCGGCAGGTCGAACAGCCGCCCGATGATGGCGGCCTGCCCGGCGTCGAAGGTCATCTGGCCGAGGCAGCCGGCCGTGACCCATTCCTTGCTTTGGCCCACGGCCTTCGCCACGTCGGCCCAGTTCAGGCCCTTGGCAATCTTGGCGGCGATGATGGCTTCGGTCACGTCATTGCGGTTCATGGGGACTCCTGGGTTGTTGGGAAACGATGGGTGTGACGTCAGCAAACCTCATGCCACACGCGCTTTCGCGGCTGGCGCGGGCGACACCGGATGTGGCATGGTGCCCAGCACGGATGGCGAGCCGGGCCAGGCCTCGACGACAGCCTCGGCCTGCGCCTGCATTGGAGTCGGCATGGGCATGGCCGTCTGCATCGGCGCCTCGGTGACCGCGCCGATGATCATCACGCACGGACTGGCCAGGCCGCTGGCGGCGAGGCTTGCAGCCAGCGCGCCCAGTCGGGTGCGCAGCCGCCGCTCGTGCGGGCTGCTGGCGGACTGCACCAGCAGAGCTGGAGTGCGTGCCGGCAGGCCACCGTCGAGCAAGGCCTGCTGGATGGCCGCGGCGGTGGCCACACCCATGTAAATCACCAGGGTCAACCCGCTGCGCGCCAGCGCGGCCCAGTCCACGCCGTTGCCGGCAGCGGGATGACCGGTGACGAAGGCCACGCCGCGGGCGTGGTCGCGGTGCGTGAGCGAGACCGCTGACGCCGCCGCGGCGGCAACGCCGGCGGTGATGCCGGGCACCACCTCCACGGCGATGCCGGCGGCGCGCAGCGCGGCGATTTCTTCGCCAGCGCGACCGAACAGCAGCGGGTCGCCGCCCTTGAGGCGAACGACGCGCTCGCCGCGCCATGCTTCGGCCACCATCAGGCGCTCGATGAAGGTCTGCGGCGTGCTGGCACAGCCGCCCCGTTTGCCCACATGCACGACGCGGCAGGAGGCGGGCAGATGCCGCAAGCAGCCGTCGTGGACCAGATCGTCCACCAGCGCGACGCTGGCTTGCTGCAGCACGCGCACCGCCTTGAGGGTGAGCAGTTCCGGGTCGCCGGGGCCGGCACCGATGAGGTGAACCCTGGGTGCGGTATCGGCTGTTGAACCCGCAGCCGCGGGGCCGGTGGCAGTGGGCATGTCGTGCATGGTGGCGCTCCGGGATTCAGGCCTGCAGGAGGGACGCGGCTGCGGCCGGACCGGCGCGACCGGCATCATCGGTTTGATCAGCGGCAGGCAATGGCCCGGTCCCGGCAAGCGTGCTGCTGATGCCGCGTATGGGCGCGGGGTGGTCTTGCGGCTCATCCCTGCCGCCGCCGTCGGAGGCGCCACGACCGCCCATGCCTTCCGAGCCGCCAGCCCGTGCCGCCTGCAGGACAGCGGCAATGCTGTCGGCCTGGCGAGCCAGGGGCATCGGCACGGGCTTGCGGCCGGCGCGCACATCGGCAATCCAGCCCAGGGTGGCGGCCAGGTCGGTACCGCAGGGTGGCAGGGCGACTTCGGCCGGCGCCGCGTCCGTGGCCGGCTCCATGCGCAGGCCACCGGCGGCGTCGATGTAGAGCAGTTCACTCGCACGGTGCGGGTGGGCCACAGCCTCGCCTTCGCAGCCGCGCATCAGCAGCGCCGGCTGACCCAGGCGCTGCAGCACGTCGCGCATCAGCACGGCGTATTCCGGGTGGGTGTAGCTGGCGAGCAGCAGGCTCGAGCCGGCAACGGGAGCCAGCAACTTCACCACGCTGTGGCCGGCGTTGCGCACGCCCAGCACGCTGCGCCATTGCAGCAGCGCGGCCAGTTGCGGGCTGATGCAGCCGAGGTCGAGATAGACCGCTTCGCCTGCATTCAGCAATGCTTGCGCCTGGGTGCTGCTTCCCGCGAGATGCAGGCCCAGCGCGCTCCAGATGCGCGCCGTATGCAACCGGCCGTCGTTCTGCTCGGTGCCGAGCACCAGCACCGCGATGCCGCGCTGGCGCAGCAACAGGGCCAGTAGCGGCACCTGGTTGGGCAGGCGCCGCGCGCCGTTCACGCTGGGTACCACCACCACCGGCCGCCCCGGTGTGATGGCCGGCAGCGAGGCGCGCACGGCCCGGGTGAACCCTTCGAGTTCCTCGGCGCTCTCGCCTTTCATGCGCAGCGCCAGCAGCACGCCGCCGATCTGCGCGTCCGACAGTTCACGCCGCAGCAACCAACCCATCAAGGTCTGCGCCTGTTCCACACTCAGCCCGCGGCTGCCCTGCGCGCCCCGGCCGATGGTGCGCAGCATGGGCACGACTTCGGGGTTGAAGCGGCCTTTCTCCCATGCGGCGAAATCTTTGGGTGGCGCCTCGGCGTCGGGCTCCGGCTGCAAGCGTCGCGGCGCAACGCTTCCCTCCCCAACCCTCCCCACAGGTGGGGAGGAAGTTTGTGCGCATCCCTCGGCCGGCGGAG
>JABEVE010000008.1 GCA_013044035.1 Burkholderiales bacterium | reverse complement strand
GAAGAAACCGCCAGTTGAAGGCGCTGCCGTTGCCGGTAGGGGCTTGCTTGACGCTGGCGAAACAGTAACCGGAGCTTGCACCGGCGCAGCGGCCAAGGGCATGGGCGCTGGGCCTTCTGGGGTGACGCCACGAACCAGCGCTTCCTGGCGCGGACGTTCATCCTTCTCACTGCGCAGGATGGTGGTCTCCTGCTCGAACTCTTCGGCCATGCGGTAGCTGGCAGGCAGGTTTTCCAGGCGCGGATCGTCGTGTTTGAGGCGCTCGAGCTTGTAGTTCGGCGTTTCCAGTTGCTTGTTCGGCGCCAGCAGCACAGAGACACGCTGGCGCAGTTCGATTTTGGTGATCTCCGCCCGCTTCTCGTTGAGCAGGAAGGAGGCGACTTCCACGGGCACTTGCACATGCACAGCGGCCGTGCCTTCCTTCATCGCTTCTTCCTGGATGATGCGCAGGATTTGCAGCGCGCTGGATTCGGTGTCACGGATGTGTCCGGTGCCATTGCAGCGGGGGCAGGTGACATAAGCGCCTTCCGAGAGAGCAGGGCGCAGGCGCTGACGCGAGACTTCGAGCAGGCCGAACTTGGAGATCTTGCTGGTTTGCACGCGGGCGCGGTCTTGCCGCAGGCTGTCACGCAGGCGGTCTTCCACGGCGCGCTGGTTCTTCGGCTCGTCCATGTCGATGAAATCCATGACGATGAGCCCGCCCAGATCGCGCAGACGCATTTGCCGTGCGATTTCCTCGGCTGCTTCCAGATTCGTGCGCAGTGCCGTGTCTTCGATGGCGCTACCGCGGGTGGAGCGCGCCGAGTTGACGTCCACCGCCACCAACGCCTCGGTGTGGTCGATGACGATGGCGCCGCCAGACGGCAGGTTCACCGTGCGTGAGTACGCGGTCTCGATCTGGTGCTCGATCTGGAAGCGCGAAAACAGCGGCAGATCATCCCGGTAGCGTTTGACCCGGCTCACGTTGTCGGGCATCACATGCGCCATGAACTGGTGTGCCTGCTCGAACACGTCCTGCGTGTCGATCAGGATTTCGCCGATGTCGCTCGTGAAGTAGTCGCGAATCGCGCGGATGACCAGCGACGACTCCTGGTAAATCAGGAAAGCACCCTTCTGCGTCGTGCTTGCGTCCTCGATGGCCGTCCACAGCTTGAGCAGGTAGTTCAAATCCCATTGCAGTTCCTCGGCGCTGCGGCCGATGCCGGCGGTGCGCGCGATCAGGCTCATGCCGTCCGGGTGCTGCAACTGTTCCATCGTCTCGCGCAGTTCCTGGCGGTCTTCACCCTCGATGCGGCGGCTGACGCCGCCACCGCGCGGGTTGTTGGGCATCAGCACCAGATAGCGCCCGGCCAACGACACATAAGTGGTCAGCGCCGCGCCCTTGTTGCCGCGCTCTTCTTTCTCCACCTGCACCAGCAATTCCTGGCCTTCGCGGATGACATCCTGAATGCGTGCCTGCGAAGGCGACACGCCTTCCTTGAAGTAACGACGGGAAATCTCCTTGAACGGCAGAAAACCGTGGCGTTCTTCACCATAATCGACGAAACAGGCTTCGAGCGAGGGTTCGACGCGGGTGACGACGGCGCTGTAGACATTACCCTTGCGCTGCTCGCGACCTACCTGCTCGATGTCGATGTCGAGCAGCTTCTGGCCTTCGACGATGGCGACGCGCAGTTCTTCGGCCTGCGTCGCGTTGAACAACATACGTTTCATTTCAATGTCTCCGTCCCGCCCATGAGGCGGACTGCGTGATTGCACCAGGGTCGATGAGACCCGACTCGCGCAGCAGGCTCGATGCCGAAGTGGAGAATGACCGCGCAGCGACGAGTCGCCTCGTCGCCGGCTTCAGGACAAAGACCTCGTGGAGGCGCAGCCACCTGCCCCAGCACATGCGGGCATGCCTGGGCTTGGGCGGGCTGGAGTCGCGCCATCGACCAGCCAGATGCCTACCCGAGCGACGCGGCGGCCAGAGTCTGCCGCAAGTGCGTGACGCGTGGGGGAGCGATGGTGGGTCAAGATGGACACGGAAGATTTCGTTTTGTCGAGAACCGCGGCACCTGGGCCGGGTCGTGGGGCATTCTGTTCGTTCAGCTACGAGCTTGCTCGTCCTGCGCTATTCCTGAGGTTTGCCGGCCGACCGAATCGGCCTGGACAGCCCGGATTTGCGGACTTCAGCGGTGCTCAGAGTCGGGTTCTGTTGGTGGGGCAGCCCTCTGTGAATCCCATGAGGGTTGCACGGTTGCCGCACTAAAATGCCGATGATCGACGGTTGCGAATGGCTTCTTGATACACAACCTGCGGCAGATTAAGACGAGCAATTTTCCACTCAGCCAGCCTCTAATAGCACACGCTTCGCATCCTCATTATATGCACCGCCCCAGTCCTGCTGCTGCCACCTTGCTCTCAGTGGGCGAATCCGGCGCCGGCCAAAGGCTGGATAACTTCCTGGCCCGCGTGCTCAAGGGGGTTCCCCGCAGCCATATCTACCGCATCGTGCGCTCTGGCGAGGTGCGGGTGAATGGAGCGCGGGCGGAAGTTTCGCAAAAACTCGCTGGTTCCGATCGGGTGCGCGTACCCCCGGTACGCATGGCCCAGGCTGCGCCAGCAGCCCCCGCGCGTCAGTATCCCATCCTGCACGAGGATGCCTGGCTGCTGGCGATCAACAAGCCAGCGGGCGTGGCGGTGCATGGTGGCTCCGGTCTGAGTTTTGGCGTGATCGAATCCATGCGCGCCTCTGAGCAAGGGCGTTATCTCGAACTCGTGCACCGGCTTGACCGCGACACTTCTGGCGTGTTGCTGCTGGCCAAGAAGCGCAGCGCCCTCACCACGCTGCACGCCAGCTTGCGCGAGCGCGAGGCCGACAAACGTTATTTCGTTCTGGTGGCCGGGCTGTGGCAGGGTGATGCGATGACGGTGAGCAAACCCCTGCATAAATATCTCACCCCCAGCGGCGAGCGCAGGGTGTGCATCGCCACGACGGTCGAAGGTCAGGCGGCACGTAGCCAGTTCCGCCCGGTGCGGCGTTACCCATGGTCTACAGACATTGCCGCATGCACCGGCGTGGCGGGCTTGACCTTGATCGAGGCGCGCATCCATACCGGGCGCACGCACCAGATCCGGGTGCACCTGCAAAGCCAGGGCTACCCAGTGGTGGGCGATGAAAAGTACGGCAACGAAGCCCTCAATCGCCTGCTGGCGCGTGGCGAGGCTGCGCCTGGCTTGCCGCGCAATGCCCGCATGTTCCTGCATGCGTCGCACCTTGCGTTAGCCCACCCGCATACTGGCGAGCCGCTGCTGTTCAAGGCTGACTGGCCGGACGAAGATGCGCACTGGCTCGGGCGGCTGGGCCAAGTCTGCCAAGCCGCAGGCAAAAACTGAAACCGCGATGACCACGCCATACCAACTGCTGGTGTTCGATTGGGACGGAACCCTGATGGATTCCACCGCAGTCATCACCCACTCCATTCAGGCTGCATGCCGCGATCTCGGCCTGCCGGTCCCCAGCGATGTCGATGCGTCTTATGTCATCGGCCTCGGTTTGGGCGATGCGCTGCGCCATGCGGTCCCGACGCTGGACCCGCGTGACTATGGCCAGTTGTCGCAGGCCTACCGCCGGCATTACTTTGCGCATGACAACGATCTGACCTTGTTTCCAGGCGCGCTTGACATGCTGTACGCGCTCAAGGCAGCAGGCTGCGGCCTCGCCGTTGCCACCGGCAAGTCTCGCGTCGGTCTCGACCGCGCGCTGGACCACGTCGACCTGCGTGGCCTGTTCGACACCACGCGTACCGCTGACGAGACCGCATCCAAACCGCACCCGGCCATGTTGCTGGAAATCATGCAGGAGCTGGATGGAGCGCCCGAGATCACCCTCATGATCGGCGACACCACACACGACCTGCTCATGGCTCGCAACGCCGGTACTGCCGCTGTCGGTGTGGTTTACGGTGCGCACGATGCACAGCAGCTTGCCGACCTGCAGCCTGTCTTTCTCGCCGATTCGGTGCCGGCGTTGCAGCGGTTTCTGCTGGGCGCATGAGCCAGTTGTCATCGCGTGCGTGATCAACCCCGCTGCTATCCTGCCAACCGCCCGGCGACATCTGCTTGCCAATCTTGACAGCCTTTGCCTATGAACGACGCCAACTCGAACGACACCCTGCGAGAACCCGGCCCCGGCGAGCCAACTCGCAACGCGTCTTCCGCCTGGGAGCGCGGCGTGCTTGAAAAACTCGTGATGGAGGTCGTGAACGAAAAGCGCCGTGCCCGTCGCTGGTCCATCTTTTTCCGGTTAGCCTTTCTCGGCCTGCTGCTCGCCATCTTTGTCGGTGGCTATTTCTCCGAGCGTGGGGGCAGCCCCGCCACCGGACCGCACACTGCACTGGTGGAGTTGAACGGCGACATATCGGCCTCCTCTGTTGCGAGCGCCGACAACATCAACGCCTCGCTGCAAGACGCTTTCGACGACCCGGACACCAAGGCCGTGATCTTGCGCATCAACAGCCCTGGTGGCAGCCCAGTTCAGGCCAGTCAGATCAACGATCAGATCTGGCGATTACGAGCCAAGTACAAGAACATTCCCATCTATGCAGTCTGCGACGAGGTCTGCGCCTCGGCGGCTTATTACATCGCGGTGGCGACCGACAAAATTTATGTCAACCCAGCCAGCCTGGTGGGCTCGATCGGGGTGCTCATGGAGGGCTTCGGTCTTTCGGGTCTCCTGGACAAGCTGGGTGTGACCCGCCGCCTGCTCACGGCCGGCGACAACAAGGGCTTCATGGATCCGTTCTCGCCCATGCCCGAAGACCAGAAGGCGTATGCCCTGTCGATGCTGAAGCAAATCCACCAGCAGTTCATCACTGCGGTGGAAAGAGGCCGTGGCAAGCGTCTGAAAATCAACGACCAGACCTTCTCGGGTCTGGTGTGGACAGGCGAGTCTGCCGTGCAGCAGGGCTTGGCCGATGGTTACGGCGACTCCGACACCGTGGCGCGTGACGTGGTGCACGCGAAGAACCTGGTGGACTACACGCGTCGCGAAAACGTGGTCGACCGCCTGGCCAAGCGCTTTGGCGCATCCCTCGGCATGGGCGCTGTCCGCGAAATGCTCGACGGCAGCAGTTGGTCGTTGCGCTGAGGCGCGTGGCCTCCTCGGTTCAACTCGCCAGAAAGGCGAACAGCGCGGGAACCCTCTCCGGCACCTGACAGGGATCTTCGCGCCACCGTGCCACGCTGCAGGTGCGCACCGCAGCGTCCGGAGCGGTCAGGTGGCTTGCGACAGTGAGCTTCGTTGCAGGTTGCAGCGTCTTGATCAGAACCTGCAACAAAGCCGCGTTGCGATATGGTGTTTCGATGAACAGCTGGGTTTGGCGGCGCAGCGCGCTCTCACGTTCAAACATCTGGATTTGCTGCCTGCGCTGCTCCGCGTCCACGGGCAAATAACCATGAAACGCAAAGCGCTGGCCATCCAGTCCACTGGCCATGAGTCCCAACAACAAACTGCTTGGTCCGACCAGAGGAACCACTGCGATGCCGAGATCGTGCGCCGCCGCCACCAGGGTGGACCCGGGGTCGGCTACGCAGGGTGCGCCGGCTTCGGACATCAAGCCCATGTCCAGGCCATCGAGTGCCGGTTGCAGCAAAACGCGAGCTGCCGCCGCATCCAGCTTGACATGCTTCGGAAGCACCGCCATGTCATGCTGCTGCAGTGGAAGACCTAGCGCCTGCACAGCGTTCACGGCACCGAGGAAGGCGCGTGCGGTCTTGGCGTTTTCCACGACCCAATGCCGCAGCGCGCTGGTTGCGGCGATGGTGGCCTGAGGCAGGATGTCGGACAGAGGCGTTCGCGCAACGTCAGCAAGTGGCGTGGGAACAAGCAGCAAACGGCCTTTAGACTTGGACGGCATTTGCATCAACGCATCAGCCGCAGCAGTGGATAGCCACTGGACAGCAACATGTCACAAAGCGCGATGAGTGGCAAGCCGACCAGAGCGGTCGGGTCATCACTGCAGATGGACTCCATCAGGGCGATGCCCAGTGCCTCGGACTTGGCGCTACCGGCACAGTCGTAGGGTTGTTCGGCCTGGACGTAAGCCTCGATCTGCGCGTCGGTCAGTGCGCGCATGCGGACCGTGGTCGGGACGGTGCGCACTTGCACGCGGCCATCTGGCGCGACCAGTGCCAGCGCGGTGTGGAACACCGAGCTTCGGCCGCGCAGCATTTGCAGTTGCCCAACTGCCGCGGCGTGCTGCCCGGGCTTGCCCAGAATGCGGCCTTCACAAGTGCAGACCTGATCTGAGCCGATCACCCAACTCCCGGGGGCGGTTGAAGCCACGGATCTTGCCTTGGCTTGAGCGAGGCGAAGAGCCAAGGCGTCTGGAGCTTCGCTCGGCCATGGTGTTTCATCCGTCTGTGGATTCTGCACGGTGAAGGGCAGGCGCAGGCGCTCGAGCAGAACGCGCCGATAAGCTGAAGTGGATGCCAAAATGAGCGGCGCCGGCATGGCAGAGTCGGTCAACTGTTTTGCCGGCATCGTCAGGCCTTCTCGAAAAGCCGACCTTCGATCCAAGCACCGATCAGGATGCCGACGATGACGTAGATCAGCGGCCAGTTTCCCACTCCCAGACCGGCGATCGCCGGTCCCGGGCAAACACCGCTCAGCCCCCAGCCCACGCCGAACAAGGCTGCGCCGATGATGGTGCGCGCCTTCAGGTGCGATGGATGCACGCCCCAACCCAGGCCGAAAACCGGGGTACGCATCAGTTTGGGGATGAGCCGATAGGCCAGCATCACCGTGCATGCAGCACCAGCCATCACCAGCAGCAACCCCATGTTCTGCAACAGCAAGAATTGAAGGATGACCTCGGGCTGGACCATGGTGGACCAAGCCAGGCCGAAGCCGAACAGCACCCCGGCGAGTAGCGCCGACAGCAGCACCGGAACGGTGCGCACATGCTTCGTCATGTCAGAACCCCCCGTATGCGCGCACGATATGCGCTGTGACAATGGCCGTGACGAGAAAGGTGATCACAGCCAGCAGCGAGGGCAGTTGCAGCGATCCCAGGCCACAGATGCCGTGTCCCGACGTGCAACCGCCGCCCATGCGCGCGCCGAAGCCGCCGACCACACCGCCGGCCAGGAGTTGCCAGGCCGGCACCCGAGTGACGAAACCCTCGCCACGATTCACCGCGAAGGTAAAAATGACAGCGCCGACGATCATGCCCAGGGCGTAGGTCAGCCGCCAGTGACGAGTGGAGACAAATTGAGGGTGTTGAAAGTGCGGCCATTGACTGAAATACGACCATACGGCGCTATAGACGGTGCTGGCACCACCAATGAAACCGGTCAAGCAGAACAGCAGGCTGACACCCAGGCCGATGGCAACGCCACCTCCTAAAAAATGGATCCAGCCTTGGGGAAACCAGTGTGCAATCCAATCCATATCCTCGCGTCCTCACATTCAACGTTTTAGCCTTGCGCCAGGGTCCACAACAGGTTTTCAATGAGCTGCCGCGATGCCCCGAGTCAAGGCTTGAATTGTCCAGTTTAGGAGTATTGCTGCGGCAAATCCGTAAGCGAAGGTATGCGCAACTACACTGCTCGAATGATGGAAAAAAAGTTCAGTGCTCCCGTGGATCACAGCAGTCCATCGGCCCCGATGCGCTTGAATTTGCACGAACTCGCGCGTGAGGAGCGTACCGAGCGCGGTCAGTTGGCCTTGTTCCACCTGTCGCGCCTGCTTCCGTCGCTCCTTGCTGGACACGCGACGGTTCAGACGAATCAGGTGGATTGGCTAGTGCGCGGCTACTCGCAAGCACAACCCGGCGGTGGTGTGCAGCCCATGGTCGAACTGGAGGTCACCTCCGTCTTGCCTTTGTTGTGTCAGCGCTGCTTACAACCAGTATTGCAGCAGGTGCAGGACAAGGCGCTGTTCCGATTGGTGGGACAGGAGCCTGGACTTACGCAGCAAGAACTTGAAGCCGAAGACGAAGCGTTGTGCGTGCAAGAGCCGGTCGACATTCAAGCGATGGTCGAAGACCAGATGCTGCTCGCGCTCCCGCTGGTGCCCATGCACGAGGTTTGCCTTCAGCCCATCGCGGCGGCGGGGCTGGAGGACCAGCCGATTGACTTGCCCGGGCGCACGCTGCCCTTTGTAGTCCTGGCCAGTCTCAAAAAGGACAAATAGCCATCTGGCGTCAGCGACTGGACGTGTACAATCTTTCGATTTTTCGTATGGGGTAGTGCCATGGCCGTCCAGCAAAACAAGAAATCGCCGTCCAAACGCGGCATGCATCGCTCGCACCAGCATCTGGAGCAACCGCCAGTTGCGGTCGAACCCACTACGGGTGAAGTGCATCTGCGTCATCACATCAGCCCGAACGGCTTTTACCGCGGGCGCCAGGTCGTCAAGACCAAGTCCGAAGCGTGAATGTTTGCCTGACTGCGGTTGCCTTGATGCGATCGCATTTGTCCAGCTTGCGCGCATTCGGTGCTGTCTGAGCTGATCCGGCCGGCCCAAGCTGGCGTGGCTGGAGTTCGCGCTTCCTTCCCTCCATTGCATGCAGCCCATGACCGCTAGTCTGGCCGTCGATGTCATGGGTGGCGACCATGGGCCGTCCGTCACGCTGCCTGCCTGCCGAGCGCTGCTCGACGCGCATCCGCAGAGCCGCGTGCTGCTGGTCGGTCAGCTCGAGTCCATGCAGGTCCACCTGCACCAGCATGGCCTGGTTGATCATCCAAGGGTGCAGGTGGTGCCGGCGACCGAGATGGTCACGATGGACGATTCGGTCGAGGTTGCGCTTCGACGCAAGAAAGACTCGTCGATGCGTCGCGCTCTCGAACTGGTCAAGGTAGGTTCGGCGGACGCTTGCGTGTCGTCGGGCAACACCGGCGCCCTCATGGCCGTGGCGCGTTATGTGCTTAAAACCTTGCCCGGCATCGACCGCCCAGCGATTGCCACTTATTTGCCCAATGCCCGGGGTACAGGCACTCTGATGCTGGATCTGGGCGCCAATGTGGATTGCGGGGCCGAACATCTGTTGCAGTTTGCCGTCATGGGCACGGCATTTGCCTCGGCTGGCGGACATCCCAACCCTCGGGTCGGGCTGTTGAACATCGGCGAGGAGGTCATCAAGGGTAACGAGATGATCAAACAGGCTGGCGAGCTGTTGCGAAGGGCGCATGCCGAAGGCCGCCTGAATTTCTTCGGCAATGTCGAGGGCAACGACATTTTCAAGGGCACAACCGACATCGTGATTTGCGATGGATTCGTTGGCAATGTGGCCCTCAAGGCCTCCGAAGGATTGGCACAAATGCTGACAGGCATGATCCGCGAGGAATTCACCCGTACGCCGCTGGCCAAGCTCCTGGCATTTGCCGCCATGCCAGTGCTCAAGCGTTTCCGCAAACGGGTGGACCCCCGGCGCTACAACGGTGCCGCGCTACTCGGTCTGCGCGGCTTGGTGGTGAAGAGCCACGGTTCGGCTGATGCCTTCTCGTTCCAGCAAGCGCTGGAACGCGCGCACGAGGCGGCGGTCGGACGGGTGGTCCAGGAAATCGAACAGGTTGTGGCCATGCTGCACATGCAGGCCACCGCGTCTGATCAGTCCATTGCCGCGTCCTCTGCAGATGAAGCCGCACTTGCGGCGCGAACCCCAACACCGCAGATCATCGTGAGTGGGCATTAAATGGTCACGCGCTCGGATCAGAAGTACACGTGGCTCACGTAATCTTCCAATTTGCTGCCCTCCGATTGATCGAATCACGGCACTTCTCATTTCCGAAAATCTGGATCTATGTCGCGCTATACCCGCATCATTGGCACTGGTAGCCACCTGCCGCCCAATCGCGTCAGCAACGCGCAACTTGCTGCACAACTGGCGCGTGACGGCGTCGAGACCAGCGATACCTGGATCGTCGAGCGTACCGGCATCCATTTCCGCCATTTCGCCGACCCGGCGACATCAAGCGTGGATCTGGGTGAGCAGGCAGCTCGCCATGCTCTCGATGCTGCTGAGCTGACACCTGGCGACATCGACCTGATCATCGTTGCCACGTCGACGCCGGACATGATCTTTCCATCAAATGCGGCGCTCATCCAGGGTCGCCTCGGCGTACCTGGTGGCGCGGCTTTCGACGTGCAGGCTGTGTGTGCCGGTTTTGTCTATGCTCTGGCCGTGGCTGACCAATTCGTGCGTGGCGGTATGGCTCATCATGCACTGGTCATCGGCACCGAAGTGTTTTCACGGATTCTCGATTTCAAGGATCGCGCGACCTGCGTGTTGTTTGGCGATGGGGCCGGCGCAGTCGTTTTGGCTGCCAGCGACAAGCCCGGACTACTCGCCTCGGCATTGCATGCCGATGGACGCAAGGCCGGCATCTTGTGCACACCCGGCAGGGTTTCCGGGGGCGAAGTGACGGGGCACCCTTATCTCAAGATGGACGGCCAAGCGGTTTTCAAGCAGGCCGTGCATGTGCTGGAAGACGTGGCGCGGGAGGTGCTGACGAAAGCCGGCCGCATGCCGCAGGACATCGACTGGATGGTCCCGCACCAGGCGAATATCCGCATCATGCTGCACACGGCGAAAAAGCTGGGGCTGCCAGCCGAAAAAGTGGTGCAGACCGTGGCGGAGCATGGCAACACGTCAGCAGCCTCGATCCCGTTAGCGTTGGACGTTGCCGTGCGTGCCGGCAGCATCCGGCGAGGCGACACCCTCTTGCTCGAAGCCGTGGGCGGCGGCTTGACCTGGGGCGCTGCGCTCTTGGATTACTGAAGGATTCGCTGCCGGACGCTGGCCGTTCGCCGCGCCGACCCTGCCAGGGTTCACCTGGCTACATCAACCCAACCCGACTGCCGATTCGCCGCACCATTCATGAAACCCTTCGCTGTTGTCTTCCCCGGTCAAGGCTCCCAGGCAGTGGGCATGCTCGATGCATGTGCCGAGCATCCGGCGGTGCACCAGACCCTGCAAGAAGCGAGTGACGCGCTGCACCAGGACATGGCCGCGCTCATGACAGAAGGTCCAGCCGAGCAACTCAATCTCACCTCCAACACCCAGCCGCTCATGCTGACTGCCGGCATCGCCCTCTGGCGCTTGTGGCTGGCCGAGGATGGTGCCATGCCACAGGCCATGGCGGGGCATAGTCTGGGCGAGTACACGGCGCTGGTCGCCGCTGGCTCGCTGGCCTTTGCCGATGCCCTGCCCCTGGTGCGCTTTCGTGCCCAGGCGATGCAGGATGTAGTTCCCGTGGGTAGTGGCGGCATGGCTGCAGTGCTGGGTCTGGACGATGCTGCGGTGCGCGAGGTCTGCAGCGACGCGACGACGCAAAGCGGGGAAGTGGTGGAGGCGGTGAACTTCAACGCGCCCGGGCAGGTGGTCATTGCCGGCACCAAGGCCGCGGTCGATCTGGCCTGCACACTTTTGAAGTCGCGTGGCGCCAAGCGTGCGCTGCCGCTGGCGGTGTCGGCCCCTTTTCACAGCACCTTGCTCAAACCGGCGGCGGATCGGCTTGCCGCATACCTGGAACAGGTGGCGGTCCGAAGTCCTGCAGTGCCCGTAGTGCATAACGTGGATGTGGTCCAGCACCTTGAGCCGCAGGCCATCCGCCAGGCGCTGGCGGCCCAGGCCAGTGGCGCTGTACGCTGGGTGGAATGTGTCCGAGCCCTGGCACTTACAGGCTGCGCCGACATCGTGGAATGCGGGCCTGGCAAGGTGCTGGCCGGTCTGACGCGCCGCATCGACCCCAATCTGGGCAGCCATGCCCTGACTGACGCAAGCAGCGCACACAGCATCAAGGAGGCTTTGGCATGACGAATCAACCATCCACTCTGGCCGGCCAGATTGCATTGGTCACGGGCGCCACGCGCGGCATCGGCCAGGCGATCGCCGCCGAACTGCTACGGCAGGGGGCTTATGTCGTCGGCACCGCCACCAGCGAAGCCGGTGCACAACGCATTGCCGAAGCGCTGGGCGCCGGTGGCGAGGGCGTGGTGCTCGACGTGAATGATGCCGAAGCCGGCGCAGCCTTGATCGACCGCCTGGTGCGCGACAAGGGTGGCCTGCATGTTTTGGCCAACAACGCCGGCATCACCCGCGATACCCTGGCCTTACGCATGAGGGACGACGATTGGGCCGCGGTCATCAACACCAACCTCAGTTCCGTATTTCGCCTGTCGCGCGCAGCTATTCGCCCGATGATGAAGCAGCGTGCGGGACGGATCATCAGCATCACTTCGGTGGTGGGGGCATCGGGCAATCCGGGACAGGCCAACTATGCCGCCGCGAAGGCCGGTGTGGCTGGCATGACCCGTGCCCTGGCGCAGGAACTCGGCAGCCGCAACATCACCGTCAATTGCGTGGCCCCAGGGTTCATCGATACCGACATGACGCGCGGGTTGGGTGCAACGGCATCCCAGGCTCTCGTGGCCCGCATTCCGCTGGGTCGGCTAGGTCAACCTGAAGACATCGCCCATGCAGTAGGCTTTTTGGCGAGTCCGCTTGCAGGCTACATCACAGGCGTCGAGTTGCACGTGAATGGCGGCATGTACATGATTTGAATCCCCGGATACCGTCATCCGGGTTGCTAGAATTCGACTGCCTTTTTTCTGGAGAATTACATGAGTGATATTGAACAGCGCGTTAAAAAAATTATCGCCGAGCAACTGGGGGTGGCTGAAGATCAGGTCACGAACGAGAAATCCTTCGTCAACGACCTGGGCGCAGACTCGCTCGATACCGTGGAACTCGTGATGGCGCTGGAAGATGAATTCGGCATCGAGATTCCCGATGAGGACGCCGAAAAAATCACCACGGTGCAGTTGGCTGTTGACTACGCCAAGCAACACCACAAAGCCTGAGCAGCACGCTCGACTCGGTGCTCTGTCACATCTGCCGCGCCTGGTTTTTGTGCCTGCTTGCCGAGTCGTCGTGGTACTTGAGGCTTTAATACTCGGCCTGTGCCTTCATGGCTGCGCAGTTGCTGGCGCTGCCAGCACCTCCGATTCCACTTCTGCCTTGCGATCCCTTCTTCCCCCATGAGTCAGCGTCGACGTATCGCCATCACCGGCCTAGGCGCCATCTCTCCAATTGGCAACACGGTTGAAATCGCCTGGGGTAATCTGGTTGCAGGCAAGTCCGGCATCGGACGCATCACCAAATTCGACGCCTCGACGTTTTCGGCACAAATTGCCGGCGAGGTGCGCGACTTCGATATCGGCACATACATCCCGGTGAAAGAAGCGCGCCATATGGACACCTTCATCCACTATGGCGTCGCGGCCTCCATGCAGGCCGTACGCGACAGCGGGTTGGTTGATGCCGGCCTCGATCCCGAGCGCGTCGGCGTTTTGGTGGGTTCGGGGATCGGCGGTCTTCCCATGATCGAGCAGACTCACCAAGATTTCATTGATCGAGGCGCCCGGCGCATTTCGCCATTTTTTGTCCCGGCTTCGATCATCAACATGATTTCCGGCCATGTGTCGATCGAATATGGATTCAAGGGCCCCAATCTCTCTGTGGTCACTGCCTGCACCACAGGCCTGCACGCCATCGGCCTGGCTGCACGCCTGATCGAGGGGGGTGATGCCGATGCCATGGTGGCGGGCGGCTCCGAGGCCACCGTCTGTCCCTTGGGAATCGGCGGTTTCGCCTCGGCCCGTGCACTGTCCACGCGCAATGATGATCCCACTGCGGCCAGTCGCCCCTGGGACAAGGATCGCGATGGTTTCGTCCTCGGCGAGGGTGCCGGCGTCATGGTGCTCGAAGCCTGGGAACACGCCACCCGGCGTGGTGCGAACATCTATGCTGAACTCGTCGGTTTTGGCATGAGCGGTGATGCACACCACATCACAGCACCCAATGTCGACGGCCCACGCCAATGCATGTTGGCTGCCTTGCGCAATGCCGAGATTGACGTGGATCAGGTGCAATACCTGAACGCGCATGGCACGTCCACTCCGCTTGGCGACAAGAACGAGACGGATGCCATCAAGGCCGCGTTCGGTGCCCACGCCTACAAGCTCGTGGTTAACTCCACCAAGTCCATGACCGGGCACTTGTTGGGCGGTGCTGGTGGGTTGGAGTCGTTGTTCACCGTCCTGGCGCTGCACCATCAAATCTCACCCCCCACGATCAACTTGCAGACGCCCGATCCGGACTGCGATCTGGACTACTGTGCCAACACGGCACGCCAGATGCCGATCGAATACGCGCTCAAGAACAACTTCGGCTTCGGCGGAACCAACGGTTCGTTGGTGTTCCGCCGCGTCTGATTCCGGCGAAGTTCAGTCCCGCCATGAAAGCGACCGCTCAATTTCAACTCCATGTGGAGCGCTTCGCTCGCTGGCATGCTTTGCTCACGGGATTCGATCTTGCTGTCGCGCTGGCAGTGGTCTGGAATGTCTGGCAATGGCGTGGGCATCGTGAGGTCGGATTCATGGGCGGCCTGTCCCTAGCTGTATTCCTTCTGGTGCTGGCAGCCCAGTTTCCCTACTGGAAAACGCGGGCGTTCACCCTGGTACACGGCGCCAGCGGTTGGAAATTATTGCAAGGTCGCCGACAACAGGATCTCGCCGAGGTGCGAGGCTTGGCCTTGCCTGGGCAAATCCTGGTGTTGGGGATGAGCGCACAGGGCCGCGTGGTGCTTCCCGTGTCATCCGACATTTCCCCGACTGCCTGGCGAGAGTTGCGCACCCGGCTGGCGTTGTGACCGCTCTCGTGGAGCCGACGCCCGATCAGTTGCTGGTCCAGCGTGTTCAGGCTGGCGACCAGAAAGCCTTCGAGTTGCTGGTTGCCAAATACCAGCGCCGGATTTTCCGGCTTATCTCACGCTTTATCCGCGACTCAGCCTTGGCCGAAGATGTGTCGCAAGAGACGTTTCTGCGCGCCTACCGCGCCATCGGTCAATTCCGTGGCGACAGCCAGTTCTACACCTGGCTTTATCGCATTGCCGTCAATACGGCGAAGAAAGCCATTGCCGACAGCGCGCGCGACCCCATCATCCGCGAGT
The DNA here is from genome assembly GCA_013044035.1 of Burkholderiales bacterium. Lineage (GTDB taxonomy): Bacteria > Pseudomonadota > Gammaproteobacteria > Burkholderiales > Burkholderiaceae_C > Thiomonas_A. Next base: position 13,747 of record JABEVE010000008.1, on the reverse strand, counting down.
CATCCACCATTTCTGACGATGGCGAAACTTTTGTTTCCGGTGAGCAACTAAGCGACATGGAAACCCCGGAAGCCGTGTTGGCGAGCCGGGAAATTGCCAGAACTGTCAATGCTGCCATGGATGCGTTGCCGGAAGACTTACGCACAGCAATCGCCTTGCGCGAAATCGAAGGCCTGAGTTACGAAGAGATTGCGCAGGCCATGCGTTGTCCGGTCGGGACCGTACGCTCGCGCATTTTCCGGGCGCGCGAGGCAATTGCCAGGCAACTTCGCCCCTTGCTGGGCACCAAGTCAGGCGAGCGTTGGTAAGTCATGAGTGGTCACGCTATATCTGGAGTATTGTGATGGAGCCATCGAACATGAATGAAGCTGCGATGCAAGCACGCATTTCCGCGCTGATGGATGGTGAGATGTATTCGGATGATCCTGCGCCAGGCGCAGCATGTCACGACGTTGCCTGGAGTGCAGTAGCAGCCGACGCCGAGGCGCGACAGACTTGGCTGCAATACCACCAGATTGGCGATTTGCTGCGATCCTCCGAACTCGCGCCACTGCAGTTGGAGCAGGCGTTTCTGCGGCGATTTTCCGAACGGCTATGTCAAGAACCGGTGCAACTCGCTCCTGTTGCCCAGGTTGCTACGCAACAGCCCAAGCGACTGCGCGCACGTTGGGCTGCGACGGGCGCAGCCCTTGCGGGCGTGGCGGCGGTGGCCTTGGTGTCCTTTTCGTCCTTGCCCCCCATCCACCAGCCAGTACAGTTGGTTGCGCAACGGCCAGTCGAATCGTCGGCACTAGTGACTCCGCCGCTGCACATCGCGCGCGATGTGCAGTCTGATCAAATCCCGGTCGTTGACAAGATGGGAGGTCAGATGCCCGCCATTTGGGCGCAATATCTGATGGCCCATCAACAATTGGCTGGGAGTGTCCTGCCCTATACCCCAGCCGGCATTCATGAAGCGGATTTCCGTGTGGCCCTTGCGCATTAAGTTGAAGATGCTTGTCCCGCATGGTTCGCCGCGCATCCGAGTCCAGCACGCCGTGGTGTGCTGCGCCTTGTGGCTGATACCCGCCATCACTTGGGCCAACCCAAGCCGCGTCACTGCCGCGGGCGCAGGGACGCGGGATGTGGCGCTGCTTGCCAATCCTTCGCAAAAAATTGATTCTGCAGCCTCGGCGGATGGTCAGTACTCCAAGCCCCAACAACATCATGAAGCCTCCTTGCGATCCTGGTTGCAACGCGTTAGCCAGGCAGCGAAGGACCGCAATTACTCGGGCGTTTTCGTGGTGCAATCCGGTGGCCGCATCGTGACGTCAACGATCGACCACTATGTGGTGCATGGCAACACCCTCGAGCGCGTGGAAACCCTTGATGGCCAACGTCGGATCCTGGTCTGCCACAACGCCGAGACTCGGACGATTTTGCCCGACGCTCGTCTGATTGTGGTGGAGGATCACCACACCGACTACAGCTTTCCGCGCATGCTGAAGACGCCACATGCAGACTATGCAACGCACTACAAACTCAGGCAAGAGGGTCATGAGCGTTGCGCCGGCTATGTCTGCGACGTCACGCGCATCATCCCGCAGGACGATTTGCGTTACGGTTACAGGCTTTGGACCGAGCAGAGATCAGGTTTGCTGGTGAAGGCGCAAACATTGAATGATCTGGGTAAGGTGCTTGACCAGGTGGCGTTTACTCAACTCGACCTCAACCCGAAGCCCAGGCCCGACCTGATTTCCGAGGCGCTGAAAGGCACATCCAACTATCGCATTGAGCATATGCGTGCCAGCCTGAGCACACCCCAGGCGCAAGGCTGGGCCTTGAGTCACCCGATTCCTGGCTTCGAGTCCGTGGGTATCTACAAGCGCCGTCTCATGTTGCACGGCAAGCCGACGGAGGTCACGCAGTGGCTGTTCAGTGACGGACTGGCTTCGGTTTCGCTGTTTGCCGGCCCCAGCGCTGATTCACGCCAGCCTGGCGCCAGCCTGCATATGGGCGACACCAACGCACTGCTTGCTCGCAAGGGCGCATGGTCAGTCATCGTGATCGGCGCTGTCCCGGCAAAAACCCTTCAACTTTTTGCCGATTCGCTGAAACAACTTCACTGAGAGATGGTTTCATTCACAATAGGTTGCATTTTGACGCGTCGTCTATGCTGCGCGTTCTGATAGCCGCCCGCACCTACTTGTGATGGAGTCTTTTGTGGACACACGCTTCACTGCTGTTGCCTTTGCCATTGCCCTCGGTCTTGGCACGTTTGCCACCATCAACGCCACGGCAGCCGCCGCTCCGGTCGCAGCAGCGAACTGTCCGGGTGCATGTGGCCTGCCCGACTTCACGGGGCTGGTCGAAAAGGTCGGCCCCTCGGTCGTCAACATCCGCACTTTCAAAAGGATCTCGGCCGACCAGGGGCCGCAGATGGATGACCAGACGCGTGAATTCCTGCGTCGCTTCTTCGGTGTTCCTGTGCCACCCACGACGCCCCCCGGCGGCGGCTCTGCGCCGAGGGGCGAAGATGAGGAAAAGCCCACCGGCGTGGGTTCTGGTTTCATTCTGAGTGCCGATGGCTATGTGATGACCAACGCCCATGTGGTCGATGGCGCAGATGAGATCATGGTCACACTCACGGACAAGCGTGAGTTCAAGGCGAAGCTGATTGGTGCCGACAAGCGCACCGATATCGCGGTGGTGAAGATCGACGCCAAGAATCTGCCCGCTGTGAACATTGGTGACTCGAAAAAAATCAAGGTTGGTGAATGGGTGGTGGCGATTGGTTCGCCGTTCGGGTTGGAGAACACGGTGACCGCCGGCATCGTGAGTGCCAAAGGCCGTGACACCGGCGACTACACCCCCTTCATCCAGACGGATGTTGCTGTCAATCCAGGCAATTCGGGTGGTCCGCTGATCAATATGCAGGGTCAGGTCATCGGTATCAACTCGCAGATCTATAGCCGCACGGGTGGCTTCATGGGCATCTCCTTCGCCATTCCGATCGACGAGGCGATTCGCGTGGCTGATCAACTCAAAGCCACAGGCTACGTCGTGCGCGGCAAGATCGGCGTGGCGATCGACAGCGTCAGTCGCGAACTCGCCGAGTCCATCGGCCTGGGCAAGCCGATGGGTGCGCTCGTGCGCAGTGTGGAAGCGGGAGGTGCCGCCGACAAGGCTGGCGTCCAAGCCGGTGACATCGTCACTAAATTCGATGGCAAAACCATCGAGCGGGCAACTGACTTGCCCCGCATCGTCGGCGAGATCAAACCCGGCACCCGCGTGCCGATGCAGGTGTTCCGTCGCGGCACCGAGCGTACCTTGCAAGTGAGTGTGAGCGAGTGGGCCAAGGACACAAAAGCGGCCAGTGAGAAGCCCAAACACGCCCACAAGTCGGGCGCTGAGAAAAGCCCCATCGGGGTCGCAGCGGTTGATTTGAACGACACGCAAAAGAAGGAACTAGGAGTGAAGTCTGGTGTGCTGGTGGAGGCTGTGCAAGGTCCGGCTGGTCGTGACGGCTTGCGCGTGGGCGACGTGGTGACGACCATGAACAACGTCGAAATCACCAGCGCCAAGCAGTTCAAAGATCTTGCAGCCGCGCTGCCCACCGGCAAGCCGGTTGCGTTGCTGGTGCGTCGTGGCGATGCGGCGCAATTCATCCTGGTCCGGCCCAAGGCGACCGGAGAATGATCACCAAGATTCATTTCATTTACATTGATTTTAAGCTAATTTAAAAAGAAAATTTGATTTCATCATCGATCAAGTAAGAGTTAATCAAGATTTGATACAAATTTCATCGCAAATGGGTCCGCTTCTGGTCCGGCTCGAGTATCCGCCGCGCTTAAAATAGAGGCCCAACAAGCAGTTGCCAAACAGTTTTTGTTGGTGGGCGCGACCTCAATGCCGCGCCTTTTTTTTGGCCTGCTACACGCACAACCCAGTGGTCCACGACCTTTGCTGCTCATATTTGGTCGCAGGGCGTGGGGCCGACACCAGCGCAGGCCGTCTGCGAGGCGAACCGAGAGCGCATGCAACTGATCCGCAATTTTTCCATCATCGCCCATATCGACCATGGCAAATCCACCCTTGCAGACCGGCTGATTCAGCGTTGCGGCGGCTTGTCCGACCGCGAAATGAATGCCCAAGTGCTTGATTCCATGGACCTGGAACGCGAGCGGGGCATCACCATCAAGGCGCAGACTGCGGCCCTGTCCTACAAGGCGCGTGACGGTCAGACTTACCAGCTCAATCTGATCGACACGCCTGGACATGTGGACTTCAGCTACGAGGTCAGTCGCTCGTTGTCGGCTTGCGAGGGCGCGCTGCTGGTGGTGGATGCCAGCCAGGGCGTGGAGGCGCAGACCGTGGCCAACTGCTATACCGCAATCGAACTGGGCGTCGAAGTGGTGCCCGTGCTCAACAAGATGGATTTGCCGCAGGCCGACCCTGAAGGCGCGCGCCGCGAGATCGAAGAGGTGATCGGCATCGACGCCTCCAATGCCTTGTTGGCCAGCGCCAAAACCGGGATGGGCATCGATGAGATTCTCGAGGCCGTCATCGCCCGCGTGCCCGCGCCAAAGGGTGACCCGGACGCACCTCTCAAGGCGCTGGTGATCGACTCCTGGTACGACAGCTATGTCGGTGTGGTGATGCTGGTTCGCGTGGTCGACGGCGTGCTCAAGTTGCGAGACAAAATTCAACTCATGGCTACGGGTGCGCAGTATCAATGCGAGCAACTTGGCGTGTTCACGCCCAAGTCGTTGGCACGTCACCAACTGGGGGCGGGCGAGGTCGGTTTCATCATCGCCGCCATCAAGGAGCTCAAAGGCGCGCGCGTGGGTGACACCGTGACTCTGGCGCAGCGTCCAGCGTCAACACCGCTGCCGGGTTTCAAGGAGGTCCAGCCGCAGGTGTTCGCAGGCTTGTTCCCGGTGGAATCCAACCAGTATGAGGCTCTGCGCGACGCGCTGCAGAAGTTGCAGCTCAACGACGCTGCCTTGCAGTTCGAGCCGGAGGTCTCGTCGGCGCTGGGCTTTGGCTTTCGCTGCGGATTCCTTGGGCTCCTTCACATGGACATCGTGCAAGAGCGCCTGGAGCGCGAGTACGACATGGATCTCATCACCACCGCGCCTTCGGTGGTCTACAAGGTGCAGTTGCGCGATGGCAGCGAGTTGACCGTGGACAACCCGTCGCGCATGCCGGAGGCGGGGCGCATCGAACAGATCCTCGAGCCCATCGTGACAGTCAAGTTGTTCATGCCGCAAGACTATGTGGGCCCGGTCATGACGCTGTGCAATGTCAAGCGCGGCGCACAAAAAAACATGGCCTACATGGGCCGCCAGGTGCAGCTCACGTACGAGATGCCCTTGGCTGAAATCGTGCTCGATTTTTTCGACAAGCTCAAATCCATTTCGCGCGGTTATGCCTCGATGGATTACCACTTCCTCGACTATCGTGCCGCTGACGTCGTGAAGGTCGACATCCTGATCAACGGCGAGCGGGTCGACGCTCTCTCACTCATCATCCACCGCGCACAAAGCCAGTACCGAGGACGTGAGGTCACGGCAAAAATGCGCGAACTCATTCCGCGCCAGATGTTCGATGTGGCCCTGCAGGCATCGATCGGGGCGAACATCATTGCGCGTGAGACAATCAAAGCCATGCGCAAGAACGTCCTGGCCAAGTGCTATGGCGGTGATATTTCGCGCAAACGCAAACTCCTGGAAAAACAAAAAGCCGGCAAAAAACGCATGAAACAAATCGGCACTGTCGAAGTCCCGCAGGAAGCGTTTCTGGCCATTCTCAAAGTCGAAAACTAAAGCACACACCCTGACCACATGGAAGCACCGGCCGTCAATTTCACCCTCCTTCTCTTCATCCTCCTGCTGGTCACCGGCGTTTTCTGGATTGCCGAGAAGTTCCGCTTTTCCCGCCAACGCATCGCCGCGGCGAATGCCGCGGCGGCGGCACTGCGCACACGCCGCGAAGAGTTGCATAAGCAGGGTATCGCCCCGGACGCCAGCCTGAGTGATGACCACATTCTCGCCACCCGTGAACGTCTGTTGCGCCAGCCCTGGTGGCTGGAATGGACGGCCGGGCTTTTCCCTGTCATTGCCTTTGTCTTCCTTCTGCGCTCCTTCGTGGCCGAGCCGTTCAAAATTCCATCCGGGTCGATGGAGCCTACCCTGGTGCCGGGCGATCTGATCCTGGTGAACAAATTCATCTATGGCCTGCGCTTGCCCTTGGTGCACGACCGCATGACCCCTGGTGAAAGTCCGCAGCGTGGCAATGTCATCGTGTTTCGCCTGCCGAAAGATCCAGCCATTGACTACATCAAGCGCATCGTCGGTACGCCGGGCGATACGGTGTCGTACGAGAACAAGCATCTGGTCATCAATGGCGTGCCGGTCGCCGAGAAGACCGATGGCGAGTGGTTCGATCCCCGCTCCATGGTGTATTACCAGCAATACCTGGAAATGCTGGGCAAAACAGAACACCGCATTCTCATCAATCCACAAGCGCCGACCTATGTCATTGGGGGACCCGACAACTTTCCCCATCGCGACAACTGCCATTACAACGCTGAAGGTTTTGTGTGCAAGGTTCCGCCGGGCATGTATTTTGTCATGGGTGACAATCGCGATAATTCTTTGGACTCGCGTTATTGGGGCTTCGTCCCCGAGCGCAATATTGTCGGCAAGGCTTTTTTTGTCTGGATGAATTTTGGCGGATTGAAAAATATTGGCCCGATTCATTGACCGCTCGACAATCTTGGCGATTTTTTTCCAATAAGGTGGTTGATATGACCCGTGGTTCAAAACAACGTGGCATCACCCTGATTGGCCTGATCTTCTGGGGGGCCATCATTGCATTCCTGGTGGTGGTCGGCATGCAGGCCGTGCCTGCAGTACAAGAGTCCTTTGCCGTGCAAAATGCGGTGAACAAGGCCGCCAAAGCCGGCCCGACAGTGGGCGACATTCGCAACGCATTCGACAAGACGGCCTCGGTTGACTACATCAGCATGGTGACCGGCAAGGATCTCGACATCACCAAAGTGAATGGCCGTGTGGTTGTTTCCTATGCCTACAACAAGGAAATCCACTTGTTCGGCCCTGCTTATCTGCTGCTTAAATTCTCAGGGCACTCCAACTGATTGCTGCACCCAGGCCGGCACCGGACGAGGTCTTGCGGCAACATAAGCACAGGTCTGAGCGGATGCCTTCTGACGCTGACCTGCAAGCGCGTTTGCACTATGTGTTTCGCGATCCGGCGCTGTTGCGTCAGGCACTGACCCATCGCAGCCACGGTGGACGCAACAATGAGCGGCTCGAGTTCATTGGCGACTCCGTGCTGAACCTGGTCATCGCGTCGTTGTTGTATGGCGATGGTCAAACCAGCGAGGGCAAGCTCTCGTATTGGCGAGCCAGCTTGGTGCGTGAAGAAACCTTGGCAGGGCTGGCGCAAGAGCTTGGATTAGGGGGCTGTTTGCTGTTGGGCGAGGGTGAGATGCGCAGTGGTGGCAGCATGCGCCCGTCCATCCTGGCCGATGCGCTGGAGGCCGTGGTGGGCGCCGTATTCCTGGATGGCGGTTACGCTGCAGCGCAAGATCTCGCCGAGCGACTGTTTCACGACCGTCTGCGCAACCTCGATACCCAGGCCAGTGCCAAGGATGCCAAAACGCGCTTGCAGGAAATTCTGCAAGGCCGCAAACTGAAGGTGCCGTTGTACGTCGTCACAGCCACCACCGGTCCTGCCCACCTGCAGCATTTCCAGGTGCAGTGCGAGGTGGCCGAACTGGATTTGCGTACCCAGGGCGATGGCAGCAGCCGGCGCGCAGCCGAGCAACAGGCAGCTGAGCAGATGATCGAGCGCCTGCAGTCAGAGATTCCCTCCAGGCGCAAGCCTCGCCGTCCCCCCTTGCCGCCCAAAACGTAAGCGACCCCAGCATGCAAACCGACGTCGTCATCCCGCCTTTGCCCAGGCAGTTCGGTACCGTCGCCATTGTCGGGCGACCGAACGTGGGTAAGTCCACTTTGCTAAACAGCCTGATCGGGCAAAAACTCAGCATCACGTCCGACAAGGCGCAGACCACGCGCCACCGCCTGCTGGGTCTGCATACCGAGGGTTCGGTGCAGTTTGCTTTCGTCGACACGCCTGGCTTTCAGGTGCGCCACACGCGCGCGCTCAACCGCGCGATGAACCGCACCGTGACAGCCGCGCTGGCCGAGGTGGACGTGGTTTTGTGGGTGATCGAAGCTGGGCACCTCGATCCCGAGGACGAGCGTGTGGGAGCGTTGATTCCAGCCGGTAAGCCCATCGTCCTCGTGGCCAATAAGCTCGATCGCGTGCAATCCCGCGAGAAGTTTTTGCCTTGGCTGCAAGGGCTCGGTGCGCACAAAAACCTAGCCGAGATCGTGCCACTATCGGCGCGCAAATCGACCGATGCGAAGCGCCTTCTGGCCATCATTGCGTCCTATCTTCCCGCAGGCGAGTGGGGCTATGACGCCGACGCTCTCACCGATCGCAGCGAGCGCTTTCTCGCTGCGGAAATTTTGCGCGAAAAACTGTTCCGCCTGACTGGAGACGAACTGCCGTACACCAGCGCGGTCCTGATCGAGCGCTTCGAGCAGCAGGGTGATCTGCGCCGCATTGCCGCTGCCATCGTGGTTGAGCGTGACGGCCATAAGGCCATGGTCATCGGCGCAGCAGGCGAGCGACTCAAACGAATGTCCACGGAAGCACGTATGGAAATGCAACGTCTTTTTGACGCCCCCGTTTTTCTAGAGGTGTGGGTCAAGACACGCTCGGGCTGGGCCGACGACCAGCGCGCTGTGCGCGCTTTCGGCTACGAGGACTAGCTTGGTGCCATGCGTTCAATCGTTTCGCCCGCGCTTGTCAGAGCCTGATCCGACCCAACATCGGCGCCCCGTTTCATGGACCCTGTGGCTTTGCCGCATGATGTGCCTGTCGCACCCCCGGCGACGTTGAGCACCGTTGCCGATCGAGTCGCGGCAACACAGCCCAAGCGCCGCTCACGCGCGCGCATCGAGCGGGTGCATGACGAACCCGCTTATGTGCTGCACGCCCATCCCTGGAAAGAAACAAGCTTGATTCTCGACGTGTTCAGCCGCCACCACGGTCGCCTGGCGCTGGTGGCCAAGGGGGCGAAGCGGCCAACTTCGCAACTGCGTACGGTGCTGCTGGGATTTCAGCCCTTTGCCGCAAGCTGGAGCGGAAGCGGCGAGGTCCGTACGCTCACGCGTGCGGACTGGAGTGGGGGCGTGGCGCCATTGATCGGACTGCCCTTGTTGTGCGGCTTTTATTTCAACGAATTGCTGGTGCGCCTGCTTGCGCGTGAGGATGCGCACGAGGCCTTGTTCGACACCTACCATGATGCCTTGGTGGAGTTGGGGGCGGCGCCGCATGGTTGGACGACAGGCGTCGAGCCCCTGTTGCGGCGCTTCGAAATCAGCCTGCTGCGTGAGCTGGGGTACCTGCCGCCGCTCGATCGCGAAAGTCAATCGGACCTGCCGGTACGGGCGGATGTGCATTACATCGTCGACCCGCAGTTCGGCGTACTGCCCGAGCCCGCGAGCGGTCGCCATGCCGAGGTTGATTCGATCAGTGCTGGGGGTGGGCTGTACTTGGGGGCGCAGTTGCTGGCCATGGAGTCCGGCGACTGGGCTCAAGTGGGTACAGCGCGTGTTGCCAAGACACTGATGCGCGAACTGCTTCACTATCATCTTGGCACCCAACCGCTGCGCACGCGGCAGTTGTTGATCGATCTCCATCAGCTATGAATCCCCTTGCATTCGCCGCAGCGTCGGGCCCTTTACTGGGTGTGAATATCGATCACATCGCAACCTTGCGCAATGCCCGCGGCGGCTTCCATCCCGACCCTGTGCTTGCCGCCCGCGTGGCGGTGGATGGCGGGGCCGACATCATCACCTTTCATTTGCGCGAAGATCGCCGCCATATCCGCGACGCGGATGTGCAGCGCATCAGGGCGGAAATCGGAGTGGCCCTGAACTTTGAGGCCGCGGTGACCGATGAGATGCTGGACATCATCGAGCAAGTCAGGCCTCAAAGTGTCTGCCTCGTACCTGAACGTCGCCAGGAAATCACAACCGAAGGCGGGCTCGATGTGGCTGGCCAACTCGATCGTGTGCAATATGCCTGCGCCCGCCTGGCGGCCGCTGGTTGCCAGGTTTCCTTGTTCGTCGAAGCCAGCCACGCGCAAATCGAGGCGTCGGCCCGCGCTGGCGCGCCTTGTGTGGAATTGCACACCGGCGCCTACGCCAATGCCTGCGAGTCTGGCGATGCAGTCCTTGCACAGCACGAGCTTGAACGCCTGCAACAGGGCATGGCCACTGCGCACTCTCTCGGCCTGCAAACCCATGCCGGTCACGGGCTCACACTGTCCAGCACCAGCAGCATCGCCGCCATGCCCGAGGTGAGCGAGCTACACATCGGGCATGCGCTTGTCGGCCATGCGTTGTTCGTCGGCATGGAGCAGTCGGTGCGTGATTTCAAGGCGGTCATCTGGCGTGCCAGCCTGGCGCGCGCCGCAGCCGCATCAAGATGAACAGCATCTACGGCATCGGCACCGACATCTGCGAGATCGGCCGTATCCGTAGCGCCTGGCAACGTCACGGGCAGCGTTTCGCGGAACGCATTCTCGGCCAGCAGGAACTCGAGGTTTTTCGCCAGCGGCACGCGAGGGCGCCGGCTCGTGGTGAGCGTTATTTGGCTACGCGCTTCGCCGCCAAAGAGGCGTTCTCCAAAGCGATCGGCCTGGGCATCCACATGCCCATGACCTGGCGCGCGTGTGAAATTCTCAATGCCGCCGGAGGGCGCCCAAACATCGTGCTGCATGGTGAACTTGCTGCATGGTGTGCTGCGCGGCAGCTACGTTTTCATGTCTCGGTCTCCGACGAAGTGCTCACTGCCATGGCCTTTGTCGTCGCCGAAGTTTCTCCTCGGAATTGAACACTCCAACTTCTCAAGCAGCATGCGTACAGCTCCTCTTGTCATCGATATCGCCGGTACCGCTCTGACTGCCCACGATCGCAGGCGTCTGAACAACAAGCTAGTCGGCGGTGTCATCCTGTTTACCCGCAACTGGGCTTCGCGCGAGCAACTCGTCGCGTTGGTGGCCAGCATCAAGGCCGTTCGTGCCGACTTGCTGGTGGCGGTCGACCACGAGGGAGGCCGCGTGCAGCGTTTCCGCGAAGGTGGCTTCACGTTGCTGCCCGCCATGGCCGAACTCGGCCGCTTGTGGATGCGTGACGCCATGGGTGCGGTGCAGGTGGCAGGCGCCTGTGGCTTGGTGCTGGGGGCCGAGTTGCGTGCCTGCGGTGTCGACCTGAGCTTCACGCCTGTGCTCGATCTCGACTGGGGGCGCTCGGGCGTGATCGGCAGCCGCGCATTCCACGCTGATGCACGCGTCGTCAGCCTGCTGGCACAAGGCTTGATGGCTGGCCTGCAGCGCGCCGGCCTGGCGCACTGTGCCAAGCATTTCCCGGGACATGGCTGGGCGCTGGCGGATTCGCACGTCGATACGCCGCATGACACGCGCAGTGCACGCAACATCCTGCAGCATGACGCTGCGCCGTATGGCTGGTTGCGCCATGGCCTGCAGGCGGTGATGCCTGCGCATGTGATTTACCCCAAGGTGGACGCCAACCCTGCAGGCTTCAGTACGCGCTGGTTGCAGGATATTCTGCGTGGCCGGCTCGGTTTCGACGGCGCCATCATCAGCGACGACTTGAGCATGCACGGTGCTCGCACTCAGGCAGTTGACGACACCTCTGCGGTGGTTCAGGCGCTGAACGCCGGATGCGACCTTGCCCTGTTGTGCAACCAGAGTCAGGTGGACGACGGGCGCCCAATCGACATGGTGCTGCAAGGTTTGCAGCAGGCGCTCGTCAGCAGGCAGTGGCATGTTGACGCAGCCAGCGAGCCGCGGCGCCTGGCGCTGCTGGCCTCGCGTCCGCAGCAACCTTGGGATGTGCTGATGCGCAGCCCGGCATATCTCGCCGGGCTCGACGACCTCGCACGAATCTGACGGGGAGCAACCCTCGAGCTGCCAGGCATGGCGAGACTGGCGAGCGCCTTCAGGGATAAAAGGCGTAAAGGGTGTAGCCGCTGGCTTCGTCCTTGCGCAATTGCAGCTTGAGTTGAATGCGCAATTCGGCTCCGGCAGCCAGGCCTCGTTGGATCCGTTGCTGCAGGGCGGCGGCATCGCTGGCCAGCTTGTTGCCGGCGAGGTATTGCGCAGGCAGAATGACTTTACGCGCCACGATCTGATCCTGCATTCCCGTCAGTGTGAGCTCAAAAGCGGGGTAGGCAACAGCCTCGCCGCTGCGGTTGCGCAGCGATGCGTCAAGTTGCAGCAGCCCATCGCTTCCCGGTGACATGGACGAGGTGTCGATCACCAGACTCTGTGGCCTGCGCGGTGCTGCCAAGCTGCAGCCGGCCACGGCACAAAGCCGGGACAGAATGGAACGACTTTGCGGCCAATTCGTCGCCAGCACATCGCGCCAAGTCCATGCCGCTTGCACGCCACCGGTGGCGATCAACAGCACGGCCAATACAGTCAGAAGGGCACGCACGCGAGGCTGCCGCCAACGTTCCTGCGCCCGTGCCTGGCGCAGGAACTCAGGTTCGGTCGCGACGCCATCAAGGCGATCCCCGGGGTTCGCCAGTGTGTCCGCCATGAATGGCTGGGCCGGATCGACCGCATCGGCGCGGAGTGCCACTGCATCCAGGAGCGGTTCAGGTTTCTGCGCTTCAGCTTCAATTCCGGTTTCGGCTCCCGTGTCGGGCCCGAATTCGTAGTGCAGGACGGCACCGAGGTCGAAGTGCGAGTCTGCGTCCCCTGGGTCTGTTTTGGCTTGCGCGTCGTTACCAGCCCAGGGATCCAGCCCGAACCTGGAACCATGATTTGCTGCTTCAGGGAGCCGATCCGCCTCTGCGAGCAGAGCCTCTTCCTTGGCGGCGCGCAACAACTCTTCGAAAGGGGCAGGCGGTGGTGCTGCGGACGCCGAGCCTTCGTGACGCAAGGCAGCCTCGGCTTCCGCCGAGAAACTGGCAAGTGCCTCGTCATCGGAGCCGTCGATGTCGCGCGGATAATCGGGCACGGCGCCAGCTTCGAGTGCTGCGTCCAGGGTTGCCGCGCTGGTTGGAGCCTGCGTCAGCTCCAAGGCCGGAAAAACATCTTGCTCTGTACGAGCCGTCTCGTCCAGGCCGAGTTGTGATGGCCGATTCACCAACTCTTCAGTCTCAGTTGCCCGTCGTCCGTCCTCTTCCTTGAGCTCGGTCTGGATAAAGGCTTCAGCAACGGCAGCGGGTGCAGCAACGGTTTCGTGTTCGCTGGCCTGGAGCGCAGCCTGCGTGCTTGAGGACTGGCCAGTCGCGTCCGACCCTGCGGAGTCGGTAGGGATCAAAAAGACCGGGTCGGGAATCGAGTACGCGAAGGTGCCACTTTGCCAGGGCGATTTGCCAGTGGTCACATCGCCAGAGCGCTGATGGGCCGCTTGCGCCGGCAAGGCTGCCACGATCGCAGCGTGGTAAGCCATGTCCATGGACGACGGGACAGGCACAGCGGGGAACGCAACCGTCTCGGCACTCGATAGTCCTTCAGCTTCGGCCGGAGTTGGAGTTGGAGTTGGAGTTGGAGTTGGAGTTGGCGAGGGCGAGGGCGAGGGCGAGGGCGAGGGCGAGGGCGAGGGCGAGGGCGAGGGCGAGGGCGAGGGCG
>JABEVE010000048.1 GCA_013044035.1 Burkholderiales bacterium | reverse complement strand
GTCTGGACGCTGGCGGTTTGGCGATGCGCGGTTGCACGCGGGGCCGTGGTGGCGGCGGCGCAAGATGCGGCGGAGGCTTGGGCTGCACCACGGGCTTGGGCGCAGGCGGCGCTTCGAGCACGATCTGCATCGGCACCTGGGGGGTGGCTGGCAGCGGCCGATGCTGCAGGAACACGGCGACGCCCAGCAGCAAAGCACCCTCCACCAGCGCGGCCAGCAACGCGAAGGCCAGCCAGGATCGACCCTCGCCAGGGTCGCGATCCTGGCCTGGGGGCGGGTCGTTTGCGCGCAGCGCGATGACGCTCATCCTGGTCCCTGGGGTTGCGCCGCCAGGCCGATCTTGGTCACTCCGGCCTTGCGGCAGGCGTCCATCACCGTCATGAGCTGCTGCAGCGAAGTGTCCTTGTCGCCGGCCAGGGTGACCTGCAAGGCGTCGGGATCGGGCCGGCCTCGGAGCAGGGCCGTGAGCGCGGCCGGGCTCAGCGTCTTCTGGTCGAGATGAATCACGCCGGCCTTGTCCACCGCCAGGGTGATCTGCGCCTTGGGCATGCTCTGCGCCGTGGCACTGGTGGGCAGGCGCGAGGCGATGCCGGCGTCGGGAATCATGTGCAGCGTCACCATGATGAAGAACACCAGCAGGAAAAACATGATGTCGATCATCGGAATGATCTCGATGCGGGCCTTGCGCACGGCGAAGTACTTCATGCTCGGCTCCTTGTCCGGTGATACACGGCTGTCAGCCTGGCCTGCGTTCAGGCCGTGGCCTGGTCCAGCGCCCCGCGCGCCGCCGGCTCGGCCGGGTGCTGCGTGGCATGCCCGGTGCGCGACTGGGTCTGCCGCGACGGGGCAGGATGGGTGGGATTGGCCTGAGCGCAGGTGCTCGCGGCCGGGGCGATGCCCAGGCCGGGCACGGCACTGCGGGCCTGCGCCACCGCCTCGCTGGCCACACGCGTCGGCGTCGCCACCAGCCGGTTGAGCAACATGAGCTTGATGCGCTCGAGCTGGTGCATCACCAGGCGCACGCGCTGGTTGAGGAAGTTGAAGGCCACCAGGCCGAGGATGGCGACGAACAGGCCGGACGCCGTGGCCACCAGGGCCTCGCCCACGCCCCCGGTGACTTGCTGCGACGCCGCGCCCGGGTTCGACAGCGCCTGAAAGGTGTTGAACATGCCGATGATGGTGCCCAGCAGGCCGAGCAACGGGGCGAGGGTGACGATGGTGTCGAGCATCCACAAGCCGCGGTCCACGCGCGGCGCCTGCTCCATCACGGCCTCCTCCAGCAGGTCGGCGATGCGCTCGGCAGGCTCGCCGGGCTGCACCGTCAGGCCTGCGGCGACCACACCGGCATGCGGCCCGGGGGCGCCCGCGTCGAGCAGGTTTTGCAGCGCCGCCGCGTCGAGCCGCGCATGGCGCCGCAACAGGGCCAGCCAGTCCTGGCCACGCGCCAGCATGCGCCGCAGCACCCAGGTGCGCTCGAGCGTGACGACGATGGCCACGAACAGCAGCACCACCATCAGGTAGAGGATGTCACCCGAAGTCTGGGCGATACGGGTCAGTTCGGCGAAGGTCATGGCCAAGCTCCATTGGACTTCTAGCGCACGCATGCTAAGCGCGCGGCGTCTCGGAGCAAAGCCCTGAACGGCGTTTCAGGGCGCGGCCGGGGCAGCCGGTCCACACCGAAGCCGTCGGCAGGATGTCGAGCAGGGGGTCGGTAGGTGCTGAGCGCCGCCTGTCTCTTGTGTTGCAGATTCTGCAACCGATGATCAAGTTCCGTTTGATCATAACCTTGCGTTGCGCCAGCCGTACTGCGAAGGTGGCGATTTGCGACGGCATCCTGCACGCCGTTACATCGATTTTCACTTTCGCGGGTTTCAGCCCTGGACGCACAGGGAACCACGCACCAGAATTGGAATCAGCTTCTGGCTCACATAGCGCGTGCGGGTGACAACGCCAAGCGCAGAAACCATCGGAAGCTGCCGAGAGGTTGTTGCGTGCATCGGGTCGCGGACTGCGGCTGCCAAGCAGGATGGATCGGCTTGCGGTTTGTTGCATTTCGCCCCGATCCATTCTGCCCGAGGCCTGACCCCAGCGGATGATGAATCTGCTGGGACGGTGGCCCGGCGGCAGTTGCAAGAGTCATGGGGTGACGGATGGCGCCTGCACGATTTCTCGGACTCAATGCTTCAGCCGTGGAGACCGGACATGAGACTCGACCCCAGCGCAGGCTCCAGCAGCCCCGCGCAGCTTCCTCGCCATCCTGCCGCGCCCTGGGGCACCATCGACACACGGCCTGAGCGCGACGGTTACGTCACCGCATCCTGGCAGCGCTGCCTCAACGACTACGGTCTGCGGCCGGAGGGCCAGCACGAAGCCCCGCGGGTTGCGCACGCCGTGCTGACCGACACACTGGAAGCCAACAATCGCCTGCTGCGCATCGCGCGCATGGAGATGAACAGCTTCTATGCCCAAATCGCCAACAGCCATAACACCCTGGTGCTGACGGATGCGCAGGGCCTGGTGCTGGAACAGGTCTGCGACCCATTGCAGGCCCGCACATTCGAATCGCAGGGGCTGGCGCCCGGCTTCATCTGGGACGAGCGCCACACCGGCACCAACGGACCCGGCACCTGCCTGCAGGAGCGGCGCGCGATCACGGTGTACCGCGACGAACATTTCTTCAGCAACTTCGGCAACCTGAGCTGCTCGGCCGCGCCCATCTGGGGGCCGGACGGCAACCTGATGGCGGTGCTCGACGCCTCTTGTTTCGATTGCACCGACAGCCGCCAGAGCCAGTTGCACACCATGCTGCTGGTGAGCATGTCGGCGCGCGTGATCGAACAGATCTACTTTGCCAGCAGCTTCAAGGACAGCTGGATCGTGCGCTTTCACAGCCGCGCCGAACTGGTGGGCATGGTGCACGACGCCATGCTCGCCGTGGACGAAGAGGGCCGCGTGCGCGGCGCCGACAGCCTGGCCGCCGGACTGCTCGGCCGCGATCAGCCGTCCGACCTGATCGGCCGCAGCGTGTCGGAGCTGTTCGCGCTGTCACCAGCCAAGTTTTTCGGCCAGGCGCGCAGCATGCCATGCCGCATCTGGGCAGCACAGGGCCAGGGCGTGGGCAGCCGGCATTTCCTCTCGGTGCGGCCACCGCACCGGCCGTTGCGCGTGGCCATGCACGGGCGCGTGGACGAGACTGCCGCAGTCACGAACCTGCCGCGGCCGGGTGCGACGTCGCCGGCGAACCCGCCGTCGGACATGGCCGACTACCCGGTGGAGAGCGAGCGCGATCCGGTGATGGCCTACAACATCTGGTGCGCCGAGCAGGTGATGAACAAGGGCATCAACATCCTGCTGCAGGGTGCGACCGGCACCGGCAAAGGCACGCTGGCCAAAGCCATCCACCTGCGCAGCAGCCGTGGCAAAAAGTCCTTCATCGCCATGTGTTGCGCCGCCATCCCGGAAACCCTGGCCGAGAGCGAGCTGTTCGGCTACGAGGCCGGCGCCTTCACGGGCGCGCGCTCCGGCGGCATGCGCGGCAAGATCGTGGCCTCGCACGGCGGCACGCTGTTCCTCGACGAGATTGGCGATATGCCGCTGCCGTTGCAGGCGCGCTTGCTGCATGTGCTGGAAGAAAAGGAAGTCACGCCGCTGGGCAGCACCAGACCCATCGCGGTGGACCTGCACGTGATCAGCGCCAGCAACCACAACCTACAGGAGCTCATCGAGAAGGGCTTGTTCCGCGAGGATCTGTACTACCGTCTCAACGGCATCACCTTGACCCTGCCGCCATTGCGCGAGCGGCAGGATCTGGAGGAGTTGATCGTCGGCGTCAGCCGCAGCGAGAACGAGGATCGGCCCGCGCCCATCGAGTCGGCCGCGATGGACTGCCTGCTGGCCTACGCCTGGCCCGGCAATATCCGCGAGCTGCGCAATGTGGTGCGCACGGCCCTGGCCCTGGCGTCCGATGGCACCTTGCGCCTGGAACAATTGCCCTGGAGCCTGCGCCGCAACGCCTCGGCCGCGGCGCTGCCGCCGATGGAGCCCGGCTCGGGCTGGCATGCGTCTGTCACCGCGCCGCGCCAGGTCGCTGGGATGCGCCCCGCCACATCCGACGGCGACGACGACGGTGTGGGCCATGCCGACATCAGTGCGCTGCTGCAGCGCCATCGCTGGAACATCAGTCATGCTGCCGAAGACCTCGGCATCAGCCGCAACACGCTGTACCGGCGCATGCACCGCCTGGGCATTCTCACCCCCCGCACGAAATGACGGCATGCCTGCAGGCCGTCAGGGCGTGACATCGTCTCGGACCTGTCGCATCATCCAACCCATCCCGATCGACAACGCCTCCAAGCCGGGACCTTGCAACGATTTCCCCTGGGAATGCCGCAATACCTCGGCGCAGACGTTGCCCCTGGTACGCTGAGACAAGCTGCGGCAACGTGGCGTTTTCTCTGGTGTTCTTCCGCATCCTCCGGGGTGTTCTTGGCCCCAGTCGGGGCCGTTTTTGTGTCGATGCCATGACGTACGAAAAAACTGATGCCGGTCGTCAGACACTGGCCAACCGCCAGTCCGATTTGCCGCGCCCGTTGCGCACGCTGCTGTTGCTGGTGGACGGCGCCAGGAGCGAAGCCGAATTGCTGGGCATGCTGGGCGGAAACGGACTCGATTCCCAGGCCTTCACGAGCTTGCTGGAGCGGGGCCTGATTCGGGCCGTGCCGACGCCGGCATCAGCCGCAGCCGCGCCGCCGTCAGCACCGGCGGCCGGAGCCGATGCCCGCGCGCCCAAACCGACGCCCATGTCAACGCCCGCCGCTGCTCCCGAACCCAAGCCGGCACCCCGGTTGACCGCGTTTGCGAAGCTGGGCCAGGGGTTGCGGGCGGCGCTGGAATCACGCGCGGATTCGCCACGTGAAATTTCAGCCGGCCTGGCCGAAATCATCAAGTGCGCCGCCATCGCCGACCCGGAACTCTTCGCCTGGCTGGAGCGCCATGTCGACGACCTGCGCACGCAGCAGCAGCATGCCGTGGCGCATGCGGTGCAGCGCATCCAGCAGTTGCGCGACCAGATCGAGGTCGAGGACCGGCAGCTGCAGCGCTCGCCATCGCCGCTGGAGTTCGGCATGGCGCTGGGCCACGTGGTCGAGTCCGTGCTCGGCTTCGGGCGCTACCTGCACGGCGAGGCCATCGGCCTGGGGATGCTGCTGGCAGCCGATGTGGGGCAGTCGCTGGGCCTGCAAAGCGCCGAATCGGCCGAGCGCCTGCGTCGCCTGCTGCAGAGCGCCGGGCTGCCGATGTCGCCGCCGCGGGCACCGCTCGACCGCTGGCTGGAACTGCTGCCGCTGGATGGCGCGACGGATGCCCAGCACATGCGCTGCGTGCTGTTGCGCGAGTTGGGTGCGCCGCTGAATCAGGCCGTGCCGCGCGAGCAGGTGCTGCGGACCCTGGAGCGCAGCGGGGCGCTGTCGGCCTGAGCGCCACAGGGCCGGCTCGCAGACACGCCATCCCGTGGGGGCCAGTGCCCTTGGGGCGGCCCTGCGTTTCCTGCAGCAGTGGTAGGCGCGAAACCAGCGGGCCATCGGCCAGCCGTGACGGCCGCGCCAGTGTCACGGCTGCTGGAGCAAACTGTTCCGCAGCGCCAGATCAGTTGTCCCACGACGTCACGCGCAGCCCTGCGATTTCAAGCTAAGTCGTTCATTTCATTGAAAAACACAAACTGGCATAGACGTTGCTCCTGAGCAAGGCGAGACCCCCGAGATCTCACGTTCACAGTCTGCAAAAGACTGCCGATTCGTTCACTCGCCCTAGAGGAGACATCTGCCGTGTTTACGTTCAAAAACCCCCTGTCCAACAAGCCAGGACGGACGCAGCGATGGCTGCTGTCCGCCACGCTTGCCGTGTGCGCCTCGGGCGGCCTGATCGCCGCCCAGGCGCAATCTCTCGAATCCATGTCGCAGGACGCGAACCAGTGGGTCATGCCCGCCGGGAACTATGCCAATTGGAGGTACAGCACACTCAACCAGATCAACACCAGCAACGCCAAGGATCTGCAACCCGCCTGGACGATGTCCACCGGGGTGCTGCGTGGTCACGAGGGCCAGCCCCTGGTGATCGGCAACATGATGTACTTCCAGACGCCTTATCCCACCAACGTCTATGCCGTTGACCTGAGCGACGCGGACCACAAGGTGGTGTGGCAGTTCACGCCTCCGGCGGAACCGAATGCGCCGGCTGTTGCCTGCTGCGACGTGGTGAACCGCGGCGTGAGCTATTACGACGGCAAGATTTACTCGGTCACCCTGGGTGGTACCGTCTACGCCCTCAACGCCAAGACCGGTGCCGTCGAGTGGAAGTACCAGAACGCCGACGACAAGCTCGGGCAAACCGTGACGGCAGCGCCGCAAGTCTTCGACGGCGTGCTGATGGTTGGGGTTTCCGGCGGTGAATTCGGCGTGCGCGGCTACATCACCGCGCTCAACGCCAAGACCGGCAAGGAAATGTGGAGAGGCTACAGCGAGGGTCCCGACAAGGACCTGCTGATGAACCCGACCAAGTCCATCAACGGTGCGACCCAGGAACCCGTCGGAGCCGATTCCAGCCTGAAAACCTGGAAGGGCGACGAGTGGAAAGTGGGCGGCGGCACCACCTGGGGCTGGTATTCCTACGACCCCAAGCTCGACACCCTGTACTACGGCAGCGGCAACCCCGGGACCTGGAACCCGTCGCAACGCCCCGGCCTGAACCGCTGGTCCATGACCATCTGGGCTCGCAATCTGCAGACCGGTGAAGTCAAGTGGGTCTATCAAATGACGCCGCACGACGCCTGGGACTTTGACGGTGTCAACGAAATGGTGTTGACCACCTCCAAGGTGGACGGCAAGGACATTCCCACGCTGACCCACTTCGATCGCAACGGCTTCTCCTTCGTGCTCAACCGGGAAGACGGCAAGCTGGTCGCGATTCACAAGTACGACCCGTCGGTGAACTGGGCGTCCGGCTATGACATGAAGACCGGCATGCCGATCAAGGATCCGAAGTATGAGACGCATGCGGGTGTGAACGTCAAGGGCATTTGCCCGGCAGCGCAGGGTGACAAGGACGAGCAGCCGGTGTCCTATGACCCGCAAACCGGACTGTTCTATGCGCCTCTGAACCACCTGTGCATGTCCTACCAGGCCTTCAAGGTGAAATACCTGGCCGGCTTCCCCTTCGTCGGCGCCATTCTCAACATGACACCTGGCCCAGGCGGATATCGCGGGCGTTTCATTGCCTACGACGCGGTAACGGGCAAGACCGTCTGGCAGATCCATGACGAGTTCCAGGATTGGAGCGGCGCCTTGACCACGGCTGGCGGCCTGGGTTTCTACGGCACACTCAAGGGTGACTTCCGCGCGGTGGATCTCAAGACCGGCAAGATTCTGTACAGCTTCCACTGCCCTTCCGGCATCATCGGCAACCCCATCACCTACTCGCATGACGGCCATCAGTACGTGGCCGTGCTGACCGGCGTGGGCGGCTGGGCTGCCATCGGCATGACCAACAACCTGCACAAGGCCACGGCCGGCCTGGGTGCGGTGGGGCTGAATGCCAGCCTGAATCAATACACGCAACTGGGTGGCACCTTGATGGTCTTCGCTTTGCCCAAGACCTGATCGAGCCTCTTCTTGCGGCAATGATGGAGCCAGGCCACATCGAGCATGTTTTGATGTGGCCTTTTTTTCCCCTAAAGCACAACCGCTCCGCATCCAGCCCGCAAGCCGTCGATTCGATCGCATGCCCAACCCGTTCCATCTCATGTTCGTCTGGAGGCTCGTATGAACACCCTATCGCTGAAATCGCTGCAATGGTCGATGGCCCTGGCCATCGCCGCCCTGGCTTGCGGCCACGCCCTGGCGGCCAAGCCGCTCACCGTCTGCGCCGACCCCGATTACATGCCCTACTCCAACCAGGCCGGGCAAGGCTTCGAGAACAAGGTGGCCGAACTCATGGCCAAGTCCCTCGATCGCCCGCTTGAATATGTCTGGACCAGCTACCGCCAACAAGGCGGCTTTGACAATTTCCTCGCGCTCGGCCTCGACAAAGGCAAGTGCGACATCGTGATGGACCTGCCTTACGGCGACCCGGAGGAGGACTACACCAAGCCGTATTACGGCTCGACCTACGTGTTCGTCTCCAAAAAATCCAACAACTACCAACTGAGCAACGGACTGGATTCGTCCGTTCTCAAGTCCGTCAAGATCGGGTTCGAGAACGGCACGCCGCCCGAGGGAGGCTTGAAGATGCGTGGCCTGCTGCTCACGGCCACGCCGTTCGACACGGCCGAGAAAAAAGGCGTCTCGCCCAAGGACACGCTGCAAGCCGTTCAGGACGGCAAGGTTGACGTGCTGATCACCTGGGAGCCGGCCATCGGCTATTACATGAAGGACTTTCCCGATTTGTCGGTGGCGCCCGTGCCCAGCACCAACTCGCAAGGAACCCCCGAGCGGTATTCGTTCTTCATGTCCATGGCGGTCAAGCCCAAGGACGAGACCCTCAAGCATCAGCTCGATGCGGCCATCAAGTCGAACAAGACCCAGATCGCCGAGATCATGGATCGGTACGACATCCACATCACGCGCTGAGCCGAGACGGCAGGCCCGGAAGAAGCCCGTCCCGCCCAGTCCACCAGTTCCACTTGATGTTTATTCGATCGGCGACCACCC
>JABEVE010000047.1 GCA_013044035.1 Burkholderiales bacterium | reverse complement strand
GGGAGGGCTGGGGTGGGGAGCATCGCCCGCCACGCCTTCGCCCTCAATGCGCGTGGTCATGTCCATGCTCGTGGCCGTGGTCGTGGTCGTGCGCATGATCGTGATGCTGCCCACCGCCCTCCCCATACGCCCCCGCCTCCGGCTCGAACGGGGCCAGCGCCTCGGTGACGATCAGGTGCATGCGCCGCAGCATGTCGGCCAGCACCGGGTCGGGTTCGAACTGCAGGCCATCGGTCTGGACTTCGAGCTGCACATGGCGGTTGCCAAGGTGGTAGGCGGCGCGCGGCAGATCCGTGGCGGTGCCGCGGGCCTGGCAGGCGCGCACCTGCAGCACGGCTTGCGGCGCGGCCTCGACGCGGATCAGCGAGCCATCCTCCGCCACCAGCACGTCGCCGCCGCGCAGCACGGTGCCGCGCGGCAGGAACACGCCCAAGTGACGCCCAGCGCTGTCGTGGGCGTCGAAGCGGCTTTTGCTGCGCGTGTCCCAATCCAGGCCGACGCTTGTGGCACGCTTGATCAGCGTCGGGGCCAGGCCGCGCGCGGCGGGAAGGTGTTTGTTGATGATGAGCATGGCGGTGGCTCGGGGAAAATTTGCAAGAAAGCAGAGCAGGGCCTAATATAACAATCGTTATAACATCATCACTCAGGCGTCAGGAGAACAGCATGTCCGCCCTCAAACTCACCCAGATCGGCAATTCGGTCGGCGTCATTCTGCCCAAGGAACTCCTCGCCCGCCTCAAACTGGAAAAAGGCGACATGCTGTTCGTCACCGAGGCGGCGAATGGCGTCACGCTCACGCCTTACGATCCCGCGCTTGACGAGCAACTGCAATTGGGCCGCGAATTCATGCGCGAGTACCGCGACACCTTCCACCAGCTCGCCAAATGAGCTGGCGTTTCATCGACCGGCGCGCGCTGCTGTTGTTGCACGACGAAAGCCTGGCCGAACACGGCGGCGCACCCGGTCTGCGCGATGAAGGCTTGCTTGACTTTGCGCTCGCGCGTTCCTTGAGCTTGATGGCCTACGGCGAGCCGGATCTGGCCGCACTCGCTGCAGCCTATGGCGTGGGCTTGGCGAAAAATCATGCCTTCGTCGACGGCAATAAGCGCGCCGCTTTTCTCGCGGTGGGCTTGTTTCTCGCTTTGAACGGATACCGCCTCGCCGCTACGCAGGTTGACGCCACACTCAGCATGCTTGCCGTCGCGTCCGGTGACACGAGCGAAGACGACTTCGCCGCTTGGATACGCACCCACCTGGCGCAGCGCTAAAACAAAAAATACCGCTGCGCCATCGGCAGCACGGTGGCGGGTTCGCAGGTGAGGAGCTGGCCGTCGGCGCGGACTTCGTAGGTTTGGGCGTCCACCTGCATGTGGGGCGTGTAGGCGTTGTGCACCATGTCGGCCTTCTTGACGCTGCGGCAGCCGCGCACGGCGGCGAGCGGCTTGTGCAGACCCAGGCGCGCACCGATGCCAAGGCCCAGCGCCGCTTGCGAGACGAAGGTGAGCGAAGTGGCGAGCCGGGCGCCGCCGAAGGCGCCGAACATCGGCCGGGTGTGCACCGGCTGCGGCGTGGGAATGGAGGCGTTGGCGTCGCCCATCAGCGCCGCGGCGATGAAGCCGCCCTTGAGGATGACACTGGGCTTGACGCCGAACCAGGCCGGGCGCCACAGCACCAGGTCGGCCCATTTGCCGACTTCGATGGAACCCACCTCATGCGCGATGCCGTGGGCCAGCGCGGGGTTGAGGGTGTACTTGGCGACATAGCGCTTGGCGCGGAAGTTGTCGTTGCGGGCTTCGCGCTGCACGGCCTCGCGCAAGGAAGCGACGGGCCGTTCCCGAGCTTCCTTGCCCCCCGCGGGGGGCGGGGCGTGGAGCGCCGAACCGGAGGGGGCCGTCACATCCGGCGCCAGCCAGCCGCGCTGCAGCTTCATCTTGTGCGCGGTCTGCCAGGTGCGCAGGATGACCTCGCCGACGCGTCCCATGGCCTGGCTGTCGCTGGACATGATGCTGATGGCGCCGAGGTCGTGCAGCACGTCCTCGGCGGCGATGGTCTCGCGGCGGATGCGGCTTTCGGCGAAGGCCAGGTCCTCGGCGATGTTGGCGTCGAGGTGGTGGCACACCATCAGCATGTCGAGGTGCTCGTCGATGGTGTTGACGGTGAACGGCCGCGTCGGGTTGGTGGAGGAGGGCAGCACGTTGGCCTCGCCCAGCACCTTGAGAATGTCCGGCGCATGGCCGCCGCCGGCGCCTTCGGTGTGGAAGGTGTGGATGGTGCGGCCCTTGAACGCGGCGATGGTGTCCTCGACGAAGCCGCTCTCGTTGAGCGTGTCGGTGTGGATGGCGACCTGGGTGTCGGTGTCCTCGGCCACCGCCAGACAGCAGTCGATCGCCGCCGGTGTGGTGCCCCAGTCCTCGTGCAGCTTGAGGCCGATGGCGCCGGCGTCGATCTGCTCGCGCAGCGCGTCCGGGCGGCTGGCGTTGCCCTTGCCGAGAAAGCCCAGGTTCATGGGGAAGGCCTCGGCCGCCTGCAGCATGCGGGCGAGGTTTTCCGGCCCCGGCGTGCAGGTGGTGGCGTTGGTGCCGGTGGCAGGTCCCGTGCCGCCGCCGAGCATGGTGGTGACGCCGCTCATCAGCGCTTCCTCGATCTGCTGCGGGCAGATGAAGTGGATGTGGCTGTCGATGCCGCCGGCGGTGAGGATCATGCCCTCGCCGGCGAGGATCTCCGTGCCCGGGCCGATGACCATGTCCACCCCCGGCTGTACGTCCGGGTTGCCGGCCTTGCCGATGGCGGCGATGCGCTGGCCGCGGATGCCCACGTCCGCCTTGACGATGCCCCAGTGGTCGAGGATGAGGGCGTTGGTGATGACCAGGTCCATCGCGCCCTCGGCGCGCGTGGCCTGGCCCTGGCCCATGCCGTCGCGGATGGTCTTGCCGCCGCCGAACTTCACCTCCTCGCCGTAGCCGCCGGCGCGCAGGGTGTAGTCGTCCTCGACTTCGATCAGCAATTCGGTATCGGCCAGGCGCACGCGGTCGCCCACGGTGGGGCCGAACATCTCCGCATAAGCGCGGCGGGAGAGGGTGGGCATGGGTGTCGGACCTCGAAAGTGTTGAGCGGGCGGTGATGGGCGCAGGGCGTCAGAGCTTGCCCATCACGGCCTGACGGAACCCCATCACCACGCGGGCGCCGGCGTAGGCCACCAGGTCCACCGTGCGCTGCTGCCCGGGCTCGAAGCGCACCGCGGTGCCGCTGGCGATGTTCAGCCGCATGCCGCGGGCGGCTGCGCGGTCGAAACGTAGCGCGGGGTTGGTTTCGGCGAAGTGATAGTGGGATCCGACCTGAATCGGGCGGTCGCCAGCGTTCTCCACCACCAGGGTGAGGGTGGGGCGACCGGGGTTGAGGACGAGATCGCCCTCGACGCAAAGCACTTCTCCGGGAATCATGTGCGGCTCCGTTTCAGGCAATGGGTTGGTGCACGGTCACCAATTTGGTGCCGTCGGGGAATGTGGCTTCCACCTGAATGTCGGGAATCAGTTCGGCCACGCCGTCCATCACGTCGTCGCGGGTCAGCAGCATGCGGCCGTGGCTCATCAGTTCGGCCACGGTGCGACCGTCGCGCGCGCCTTCCATCACCGCGGCGGTGATGTAGGCGATGGCCTCGGGCACGTTGAGCTTGAGCCCGCGCGCCTTGCGGCGTTCCGCCAGCAGGCCCGCGGTGAAGATCAGCAGCTTGTCTTTTTCGCGAGGGGTGAGATCCATGGGCTTGCGGTTCTGGGTGGGTGTGTGGTGTCAGCGTGTGGAGTCAGCTTAGCGCGGTGCGCAGGCGATGTGGCGGACCTGCGCCGGTGATCCGCCGCTCAAGGCAGCGCAACAAGAGCAGCGCAAAAACCATACCCATGCGTTGACGGTGTTTCACGGCCGGCATGTGCCGGATGCGCCGACGCAGACACCAAAGCAGTGCACGCGGCAGGCATGTGGGCTGGTGCATGCGCACCGAATTGCAACCAGGCCGAGGCAGCGTGCTGGCCTGTGCGGCGTGGGGTCGCGCACAAGCCGCGACACGTGCACAGGACGAGCGTCATCCCGACGTGGCACGGGACTTGCTGACGTGGTGCCTGCATTTCGCATCCACCGGAGGGAGTCTCAACATGGATCGTCGTACCGCTTTGAAAACCGTCGGCACCACCGTCGCCGCCGCAGCAGCCAGCAGTTTGTCCTTCCCCGCCATCGCGTCGAAGAAGGCGCCGATCAAGGTCGGCATCCTGCATTCGCTGTCGGGCACCATGGCCATCTCCGAGACCGCGCTCAAGGACGTGGACCTGATGACCATCGCCGAAATCAACGCCAAGGGGGGTGTGGATGGCCACATGATCGAACCCGTGGTGGTGGACCCGGCGTCCAACTGGCCGCTGTTCGCCGAGAAGGCGCGCCAGCTCATCTCGCAGGACAAGGTGGCCGCCATTTTCGGCTGCTGGACGTCGGTGTCGCGCAAGTCGGTGCTGCCGGTGCTCGACGAACTCAACGGCCTGCTGTTCTACCCGGTGCAGTTCGAAGGCCAGGAGGAGAACCCGCACGTCGTGTACACGGGTGCCGCGCCCAACCAGCAGGCCATTCCCGCCACCGAATACCTGATGAGCAAGGACGGCGGGGGTGCCAAGCGCTTCTTCCTGCTGGGCACAGA
Source organism: Burkholderiales bacterium (assembly GCA_013044035.1). GTDB lineage: Bacteria > Pseudomonadota > Gammaproteobacteria > Burkholderiales > Burkholderiaceae_C > Thiomonas_A. The sequence goes on along the minus strand of JABEVE010000047.1, from coordinate 6,427 downwards.
CTATGTGTACCCGCGCACCACCAACGCCATCCTGCGAGGCTTCCTGCATTCCAAGGGTGTGAAGGATGCCGACATCGCCGAGGTCTACACGCCCTTCGGTTTCAGCAACTACCAGAACATCGTCGCCGACATCAAGAAGTTCGCCTCGGCCGGGCCCACCTGCGTGATCTCCACCGTGAACGGCGACTCCAACGTGCCGTTTTACAAGGAGCTCGGTAACCAGGGCATCAAGGCCACCGACATTCCGGTGGTGGGCTTTTCCATCGCCGAGCAGGAAATCGCCGGCATGGACCTGAAACCCCTGGTGGGCCAGCTCACGGCGTGGAACTACTTCGAGTCGTTGAAGAACCCGACCAACGCCAAGTTCGTCAAGTCCTGGCAGAGCTGGGTCAAGGCCAAGGGCCTGAAGGACTATCCCGTCACCGACGACCCGATGGAGGCCTCCTACATCGGCCTCCACATGTGGAAGCAGGCGGTGGAGAAGGCCAAGTCCACCAAGACCGATGCCGTGCGCAAGGCGCTCATCGGCCAGAAGTTCGCCGCGCCGGACGGCTACACCGTCGAGGTGCTGAAGAACCAGTACCTGAGCAAGCCGGTGTTCATCGGCCAGATTCGCGAAGACGGCCAGTTCGACGTGGTGTGGAAGTCCAAGGGCCTGGTCCCGGGCGAGTCCTGGAGCCCGTACATCCCCAAGCCGAAGAACGCCTGAGCATCGGCAAAGGAACAACTCCCCCGCCCGACCTCCCCACGCCGTGGGGAGGGTTGGGGTGGGGAGCCTGGCAAGCACACCGACCGGTGTTGAACACGCATCCTCACCATGACCTTCCAGCACGTCCTTCGGCACCGCTCTGGCACCTGGCTTCGTACCGTCATTGGTCTGTTGCTGCTGGGTCTGCTGCCGCTGGCGCATGCGCTCACGCCGCAGGAGGCGCTGGCGATTTCCAGCGGCGATACCGATGCCCGCATCGCCGCGTTGCACCAGGCCGTGGGGCACCCCGATGCACAGCTTGCCAATTTTCTGCACGAGCTGCTGAACAACGCGGTGCAGATCGACGGCAGCATGGTGCAGGTGCAGCAGGGCCAGGACTGGATCGATCTCGCCACCGGCCGCAAAGTCACGCCCAGCGCCAACGCGCAGGCGGTGATCAACAACAACTACGTGCGCAAGGAGCTGCAATCGGCCCGCGCCGCGCTGGACTTGTTTTCCGGCGACCGCGCCTTGCGCCTGAAGGCCGTGCAGCAGTTGCAGGACGACCCGACATCGGTGGATCGCGGTCTGGTGGAGCAGGCCCTGAAAACCGAGAAAGACCCTGACATCCTGGAGCGGCTGCAACTGCTGCATGCCGCCATTCTCCTGACGAGCCACAGCGCCGCCGAACGCCTGAGCGCGGCGCAGGATCTTGCCGCCAGCAACTATCCGGCGGTGCGCAGCCTGCTGCTGTCGCGGCTGGACAAGAAGGATGGCCAGTTCGTCGAGCCCGACGCCGCCGTGCGCGCGCAAATCAAGTCCAGCCTCGCTGCCATCGACGAGCGTCTGGCCTGGGGCGAGCGCCTGGGCACGCTGTTCTCCGGCATCAGCCTGGGCAGCATCCTGCTGCTGGCCGCGCTCGGCCTGGCCGTGACCTACGGGCTGATGGGCGTGATCAACATGGCGCAGGGCGAGTTCATCATGATCGGCGCCTACTCCACCTATGTCATGCAAGGCTGGTTCCAGCGCGACTGGCCAGGCCTGCAGAGCTATGCACTGGTGGCGGCGGTGCCGTTCTCCTTCATCGTCGCCGGCGGCATCGGCATGGTGCTGGAGCGCGCCATCATCCGCAAACTGTATGGCCGGCCGCTGGAAACGCTGCTGGCCACCTGGGGCATCAGCCTGGTGCTGATCCAGATCGTGCGCACCGTGTTCGGGCCGCAGAACGTGCAGGTGGACAACCCACCGTGGATGTCAGGCGGCCTGCACGTCATGGCCAATCTCATCCTGCCCTACAACCGCATGGTCATCATCGCCTTCACCGCGTTCGTGCTGCTGGCCATGTGGCTGCTCATCGCACGCACCCGCCTGGGCCTGTTCGTGCGCGCCGTGACGCAGAACCGGCCGATGGCCTCCTGCATGGGCGTGCGCACGCCACGTGTCGACATGCTGGCCTTCGGCCTGGGGGCCGGCATTGCGGGATTGGCGGGCTGTGCCCTCAGCCAGATCGGCAACGTCGGCCCCGAGATGGGGCAGGGCTACATCGTCGACTGTTTCATGGTGGTGGTGCTCGGCGGCGTCGGCCAGCTCACCGGTACGGTCACGGCGGCCCTCACGCTGGGCGTGGCCAACACCCTGCTCGAAGGCGTGGCCGGTGCGGTGCTGGCGAAGATCGCGGTGCTGGTGGCCATCATCCTGTTCATCCAGAAGCGCCCGCAAGGCATGTTTGCCCTGAAGGGCCGCAGCGTGGAAAGCTGAAGCCATGGCCGCCGTCACCCGCGAATCGGGCGTGGTCGTCACGCCGCCCCCCCAGCCCGCTACGCCACGCGTGCAACTGCAGCCGGCCACGAGCTTCCTGCCGGCATGGGGCTGGACCGCGCTCATCGTCTTCCTGCTGCTGGCCTGTGTCGCCGCGCCGTTCCTGGCGCTGGTCGTTCCGCAGGGGAGCAGCCTGCATCTGTCGCAATACTGGATTGGCCTGGCTGGCAAGATTCTTTGCTACGCCATCGTCGCGCTGGCGATGGACCTGGTCTGGGGCTATGCCGGCATCCTCTCGCTGGGCCAGGGGCTGTTCTTCGCCCTGGGCGGCTACGCCATGGGCATGTACCTGAACCGCAGCATGACCGCCGCCAGCGGCAATCTGCCCGACTTCATGCAGTTCATGCAGTGGACGCATTTTCCCTGGTACTGGGTGGGCACCGAGCACTTTGCCTATGCGCTGTTCCTGGCCCTGTTCATGCCCGGACTGCTGGCCTTCATCTTCGGTTTTTTCGCCTTCCGCTCGCGCATCAAGGGGGTGTACTTCTCCATCATCACCCAGGCACTGACCTATGCCGCCATGTTGCTGTTCTTCCGCAACGAAACCGGTTTCGGCGGCAACAACGGCCTCACCGACTTTAAGGTGCTGCTGGGGTTTCCCATGGGCACCGCGGGCATGACCGTGGCGCTGTTCGTCGCCACCTGTGTGGCACTGGCCGGCTGCTTCGTGTTCGCCCGCTGGCTGGTGCGCAGCAAGTTCGGCCGCGTGCTCACCGCCATCCGCGATGCCGAGAGCCGCGTCATGTTCTGCGGCTACAACCCGCTGTGGTTCAAACTTGGTGTGTGGACCATCGCCGCGATGATGTGCGGCCTGGCCGGTGCCCTGTACGCACCGCAGGTGGGCATCATCAACCCGAGCGAAATGTCCACCGCCAACTCGATTGAAATCGCCATCTGGACGGCCATCGGCGGGCGCGGCACGCTCATCGGCCCCATCGTCGGCGCGGTGCTGGTGAACGCCGCCAAAAGCTGGCTGACCGTCGCCATCCCCGAAGCCTGGCTGTACTTGCTCGGCGGGCTGTTCATCGTCGTCACGCTCTATGCGCCCTATGGCATCGTCGGCCTGGTCAGGCAATGGAGGCAGCGCCGTGGCTGAACTCGATTGGCGCGACATCGTCTTCCAGCAACCGAATCCCGAACTGGGCGGCAGCGTCCAGGAAGGCGGCTACGGCCACTTGCGCCAGCCGGGCGTGGACATGAGCCATGGCGTGGCGCTGTACCTCGACGACATCAGCGTCAGCTTCGACGGCTTTCGCGCGCTGAACAAGCTGTCGCTGGCGATCGACACCGGCGAGCTGCGCTGCATCATCGGCCCCAATGGCGCCGGCAAGACCACGATGATGGACGTCATCACCGGCAAGACCCGGGCCGACTCCGGCAGCGCGTATTTCGGCCAGACCATCGACCTGCTCAAACTGCGCGAGGCCGAGGTGGTGGAGGCTGGCATCGGCCGCAAATTCCAGAAGCCCACCGTGTTCGAGGACATGAGCGTGCAGGACAACCTGGAGCTTGCGCTCAAGGCCGACAAGCGCGCCCGCAGCACCTGGCGTTTTCGCCTGAACAGCGTGCAGCGCGAGCGGGTGGAGGAAGTGCTCACGCAAATCCGCCTGCACGACCAGGCCGCGCGCCGCGCCGGCGACCTGTCGCACGGCCAGAAGCAGTGGCTGGAAATCGGCATGCTGCTCATGCTGGAGCCGCAGTTGTTGTTGCTGGACGAACCCGTCGCCGGCATGACCGACGCCGAGACCGATCGCACCGCCGAGCTGTTTCTCTCGCTCGCTGGCAAGCACACCCTGGTGGTGGTCGAGCACGACATGGAGTTCGTGCGCAAGATCGCCGACAAGGTCACGGTGCTGCACGAAGGCAGTGTGCTGGCCGAGGGCAGCCTGGAGCAGGTGCAGGCCAACGAGCGTGTGGTCGAGGTCTACCTGGGGCGCTGAAATGAAACCACCCCCACGCTCACGTCGTTCGCTGCCCCCCGAGGGGGCGCAGGTCTCCCTTGGGACGGCCCGGCGGGAGTCCTGACCGTCGTACCTCAGTCACCATGCTCAACATCGACGCGGTCAATCAGTACTACGGCGGCAGCCACATCCTGCGCAACGTCAGCCTCACGCTGAAAAAGGGCCAGGTGCTCACGCTGCTGGGGCGTAACGGCGTGGGTAAAACCACGCTGCTCAAGTCGCTCATGGGGCTCATCAACATCCGTAGCGGCAGCATCAGCCTTGATGGTGAACGCATCGACAAACTTCAGCCCGACGCACGCGCGCGCCTGGGCATTGGCTATGTGCCGCAAGGCCGCGAAATTTTTCCGCGCCTCACCGTGGACGAGAACCTGCGCATGGGCCTGGCCACCAAACCCGGCGGCACCGCCATTCCCACCGAGTTGTACGAACTGTTTCCCGTGCTCAAGCAGATGCTGCACCGGCGCGGCGGCGACCTCTCCGGCGGCCAGCAACAGCAACTCGCCATCGCCCGCGCCCTGGCGGCCGGGCCGAAGCTGCTCATCCTCGACGAACCCACCGAAGGCATCCAGCCGTCCATCATCAAGGACATCGAGCGCGTCATCCGCATGCTCGCCGCCCGCGGCGACATGGCCATCCTCCTGGTCGAGCAGTACTACGACTTCGCCAAGTCGCTGGCCGATCAGTACGCCGTGATGTCGCGCGGCGAGGTCATCAAGGCGGGGAAGGGCAGCGAGATGGATGCGGACGGGGTGCGGGAACTGATTGCGGTGTAGAGCGCTGCCGTCGTCTCTTTACACCCTGAGCAACCGATCCAACGGGCTGGCCGTGCCGCCCGCCGCCACCTTCAGCACATGGGTGTAGATCATGGTGGTGCTCACGTCGGAATGACCCAGCAGTTCCTGCACGGTGCGGATGTCGGTGCCGGTCTGCAGCAGATGCGTGGCAAACGAATGACGTAGCGTGTGCACAGAAACTGGTTTGACAATCTGCGCAGCAGCGCTGGCCAGTTTGATGGCGCGCTGCAATCGCTCCTCATACAGGTGATGCCGGCGTTCAATCTGAGAGCGGGGGTCGACCGATGGCCTGGGCGCCGGAAACACCCAGAACCAGCCCCAGCGACGCCCCAGGCTCGGGTATTTGACGGACAGCGCATCCGGCACCTCCACACCGGCGGCACCGACATCACGGTCGCGCGTCCAGACTGCTCGTGCACGCGCCATTTGCGCCTTCAGCGCATCATGCAAGGCGCGAGGCAACATCACCACCCTGTCCTTGCCGCCCTTGGCTTGGCGCACCACCAAGACTTGCCGGTCAAAATCCACGTCCTTGACGCGCAGACGCAAGCCCTCCATCAACCGCATGCCCGTGCCATACAACAGACTGCCCAGCAAAGCCATTTCACCATCCATGGCCCCCAACAGGGCAGCGACTTCGGCTTGCGTCAAGACCGATGGAATGCGCCTGGGCCGGCTTGGACGCTGCACCTCCGACAACCAGGGCAAATCAATCCCCAGCACATCCCGGTACAAAAACAGCAAGACACTCAGCGCCTGATTATGTGTGGACACTGAGACCCGACGCTCATTGGCCAGCATGGTGAGAAACTGCGTCACTTCCGCGGCGCCCATGTCGCGAGGATGTCGCAACTGCCCGCCGTGCCCGCTCCACCGGACGAAAAAGCGAACCCAATACACATAGGCTTGCTCGGTCTTGAGGCTATAGTGCTTGTACCGCAAAACCTCGCTCACCTGCTCCAGCAGGCGCTTCGATTGGGGGAGATAGATGACAGGGTTCATGGCGTCACCGCTGGCTGTATGTGCATACAGTATTTGACCTGGAATGGCTGCTGTCAAGCAGGCAGCAGCCTTGCGATGCGCAGAGCGCGTTCTTGAGTCATTGTGCTTATCCCGTCGGATATCCTGGGATACCCGGTTTATCCGACGATCTACATTACGTT
>JABEVE010000046.1 GCA_013044035.1 Burkholderiales bacterium | reverse complement strand
GCAATCGTGCAATCGTGCAATCGTGCAATCGTGCAATCGTGCAATCGTGCAATCAGGTGCAGAACTACATGCCGACGTAGTTCGGCCCACCCCCACCTTCAGGCGCGACCCAGACGATGTTCTGGGTCGGGTCCTTGATGTCGCAGGTCTTGCAATGCACGCAGTTCTGGGCGTTGATCTGCAGCTTGTCACGGCCGTCAGGGCCCTTGATGAACTCGTACACGCCCGCCGGGCAATAGCGCTGCTCCGGGCCGGCATAGCGAGCAAGGTTGACTTGCACCGGCACCGAGACATCTTTCAGCGTGAGGTGCGGCGGTTGGTTTTCCTCGTGATTGGTGTTGCTGATGAAAACAGAGGAAAGCCGGTCGAACGTGAGCTTGCCGTCGGGCTTGGGGTAGTCGATGCGGGGCATGGTTTCGGCCGGTTGCAACGCGACGTAGTCCGGCGTCTTGCGGTGGATGGTCCAGGGCATGCGGCCCTTGAGCAGCCATTGCTCGATGCCGGTCATCAGCGTGCCCAGCGTGCGGCCCTTCTTGAACCATTGCTTGAAATTGCGCGCGCGCTGGAGTTCGGCGTGCAGCCAGGATTGTTCGAAAGCGCGTGGGTAATCATCTAAGGTGTCGGCGCTGCGACCGGCGGCCAGCGCCGTGGCAATGGCCTCGGCGGCCAGCATCCCGGTCTTGATCGCGGCGTGGCTGCCCTTGATGCGCGAGGCATTGAGAAAACCAGCCTCGCAACCGACCATGCAGCCGCCCGGAAACACGAACCTGGGCAAGGCCAGAATGCCGCCCGCGGTGAGCGCGCGGGCGCCATAGCCAAGGCGCTTGCCACCCTCGAAAATCGGGCGGATAGCGGGGTGGGTTTTGAAGCGCTGGAATTCCTCGAACGGACTGAGCCAGGGGTTGCGATAGTCCAACCCCACCACCAGGCCCACCGCCACCTGATTGTCGGGCAGGTGATAGAGAAACGAGCCGCCGTAGGTCGTGCTGTCCAGCGGCCAGCCGGCGGTGTGCAGCACCCGGCCCGGCTTGGCTTGCTCGGGGGCGACTTCCCACAACTCCTTGATGCCGATGGCATAGCCCTGCGGGTCGCATCCGGCGTCGAGTGCGTAACGGGCAATGACCTCGCGCCCGAGCTGGCCGCGCGAGCCCTCGGCGAACACCGTGTACTTGGCGCGCAACTCCATGCCGAGTTGGAAATGGTCGGTCGGCTGCCCGTCCTTGCCCAGGCCCAGGTTGCCGGTGGCCACGCCGCGCACCCCGCCGGCGGCGTCATACAGCACCTCGGCAGCAGGGAAACCGGCGAAAATCTCCACGCCCAGCGCTTCGGCCTGCTGCGCCATCCAGCGCACCACGCTGCCCAGGCTGATGATGTAGTTGCCGTGGTTCTTGAAACAGTCGGGCATGACCAGGGCTGGCGTCGGCCTGGCTGTGGTTGCGCTGAGGAACCAGAACGCATCCTCGGTCACCGGCTGGTCCAGCGGCGCGCCGTCGGCCTTCCAGTTGGGCAGCAACTCGGTCAGCGCCTTCGGGTCCATGATGGCGCCAGACAGGATGTGCGCACCTGCCTCGGAGCCCTTCTCCAGCACGCAGACCGCAATCTCCTGCCGCTTCTCGGCTGCAAGCTGCTTGAGCCGAATGGCGGTGGCCAGCCCTGCGGGACCACCACCCACCACCACCACGTCGTAATCCATGGCCTCGCGCGGGCCGTACTGGTCCAGCAGTTGCTGCGATGTCATGCCTGTCTCCTGGATGATGCGCTGGCGATTGATGCGCCATCTCGAACAATATTGTAGAGCCGTGTTTGCGGAAATCGAACGATCGTTCGATTCGTCATTCAGCCTGCCCGCGGGTGGCCATGCATCGCGAGCTGGAGGTCGCCAGAGCCGCAAGCCACGCCCGATTCACCCCATTCATCACACATTGTCCTTACACTCATTACGTCATCAATAACATCGCGCAGATTCAAGCACCCAGCATGTCCCGCCAGGCGCGCTCAGCCGTTTTTGCATCGTGTGTCCCCAACCCGATCAGACCATGTCCCCGAGCACAACAACGACGCGATTTCCGCGGGCCAGTGGCGTGCTCCTGCACCTCACGTCCTTGCCCGGCCCGCATGGCAGCGGCGATCTGGGCCCCTCGGCCTACCACTTCATCGATTGGCTGGCGCTCGGGCGCCAAACCCTCTGGCAGTTTCTCCCCCTGGGTGGGATCGGCCTGGGCAACTCGCCGTACATGGGCAGCTCGGCGTTCGCCGGCAATGTGCTGCTGATCGATCTGGCCGAACTGGAGCAACGCGGCTGGCTCAGCGCCGCCGATCTCGTCCCGGTGGACGGCTTGCACGACACGCATGTGCATTTCGACGTGGTCATCCCCTTCCGCATGGAGCGCCTCGCGCGCGCCGCCGACAGGTTCCAGTCCCTGGCCTCGTCGGAAGAGCGAGCGGACTTCGCCGCCTTCTGCACCCGGCAGGCCCATTGGCTCAACGACTACGCCCTGTTCATGACTTTCAGCGAGCACTTCGGCGGCCGCATGTGGAACACATGGGATGCCCCCCTGGCCTGGCGTGATGCTGAGGCCCTGGCACAGGCCGCCGCCGACCATGCCGAGCGCATCGCTTTCTGGCAGTTCAGCCAGTGGTGCTTCTTCAGGCAATGGAACCGGCTTCGCGCCCATGCGCAGGCGCGCAAGGTGCGGCTGGTGGGCGACATGCCCATGTTCATTGCGCTCAACAGCGCCGACGTCTGGGCCCGGCCCGACTTGTTCCAACTCGACGGGCAGGGCAACCCCACGGTGGTCGCCGGTGTACCGCCCGACGCATTCAGCGACACCGGGCAGCGCTGGGGCAACCCCATCTACCGCTGGTCTGCGCATGAAGCCGAGTATTTTCAGTGGTGGATTGCGCGGCTGCGGGTGACGTTCGAGCTGGTCGATCTGCTGCGCGTGGACCACTTCCGTGGCTTCGAGAGCTGCTGGGAGATTCCCGCCTCGGAACCCCATGCCATCCACGGCCAATGGGTTCCTGCCCCCGGAGCGGCGCTATTCAAGGCTGTGTCCGATGCGCTGGGCCCCTTGCCCATCATTGCCGAAGATCTCGGCGTCATCACGCCAGCCGTCGTTGCGCTGCGCAAGGCTTTCGGCTTCCCCGGCATGCGTGTCCTGCACTTCGCCTGGGGTGACGACGATGGCGGCAAGAACATCTATCTGCCGCACAACTACGAGCACGACACCGTGGTGTACCCCGGAACCCATGACAACGACACCTCCCAGGGCTGGTGGGAGTCGGCGCCAGAACGCACACGCCATCACCTGCGCGAGTATCTGGCCTGCGACGGCCAGGACATCAGTTGGACCTTGATTCGCACGGCCTGCGCCAGCGTGGCCGATCTCGCCATACATGCCATGCAGGACGTGCTGCGGCTACCGGGCGCCCATCGCATGAACACCCCTGGCACGCCGCAGGGCAACTGGTCCTGGCGCTTCCGTTGGAGTCAGGTGCAGCCGCTGCACGCCGATGGCCTGGCTCGTTTTTGTCATGTGTACGCACGCCTGCCCGTGATGGAAGCCACCCCATGCTGACCGACCTCGACATTGCCGACCTGTCCCAGGGGCGCCATCCCGACCCCTTCGGCGTGCTGGGCATGCACGCCCGCGGAACCGCCTTGTGGGTTCAGGCGCTGCTGCCCGGCGCGCTGGCGGTCAATGTGGTCGAACGGGACAGCGGCATGGCCGTTGCCCCACTCGAGCGGCTGGGCGAAACCGCCCTGTTCAGCGCGCGCATGGAGCGGCGCAAGCCCTTCGACTACCGGTTGCGCGTGACCTGGCCGCCCCTGCAGGCGGGCGATCCACCCTGGGTCACGGACCTGGAGGACCCCTATCGTTTTCCTCCCGTGCTCGGCGACATGGACGTGTGGCTGCTGGCCGAAGGCACGCATCTGCGCCCCTACGAATGCCTTGGCGCGCACCCGGGTGCGATGCTGGGCGTGGCGGGTGCGCGCTTCGCCGTCTGGGCGCCAAACGCGAAGCGCGTGTCAGTGGTGGGCGCATTCAACCAGTGGGATGGCCGTCGCCACCCCATGCGGCTGCGGCGTGAATGCGGCGTGTGGGAACTGTTTCTGCCCGGCGTCGTCGCAGGCGATCTGTACAAATTCGAAATCCTGACGCAGGCGGAAGAACGGCTGCTCAAGGCCGACCCCTTCGCCTTTCGCAGCGAACTGCGCCCCAACACCGCCAGCATCGTGCAGGGGCTGCCACCGATGCACGCGCTGCGTCCCGAGATGGCACAGGCCAACGCATTCGGGCGGGCCATCAGCATTTACGAAGTGCATCTCGGCTCCTGGCGCAAGCGCGAGGGCTGGCAGTGGCTGAGCTACCGCGAACTGGCCGACACCCTGGTGCCCTACGCCCGGGACATGGGCTTCACCCACCTCGAGTTGCTGCCGGTGAGCGAGTATCCGTTCGACGGCTCCTGGGGGTATCAGCCCATCAGCCTGTTTGCCCCCACGGCGCGTCATGGCACGCCGGAGGATTTTCAGGTTTTCGTCGACGCCGCGCATGACGCAGGCCTGGGCGTGATTCTCGACTGGGTTCCCGCGCACTTCCCATCCGACGCTCACGGCCTGGCCAATTTCGACGGAACCCACCTGTACGAATATGCCGATCCGCGCGAAGGCTTCCACCGCGACTGGAACACGCTCATCTACAACTTCGGCCGCACCGAGGTGCGCAACTTCCTGGTGGCCAACGCGCTCTACTGGCTTGAGCGTTTCAACGTCGACGGCCTGCGGGTGGACGCCGTGGCCTCGATGCTTTACCGCGACTACAGCCGCCCGCCCGGGGAATGGGTGCCCAATCGCTTCGGCGGACGCGAGAACCTGGAAGCCATCGCCTTTCTGCGGCGCATGAACCACATCGTGGGCGTGCAGCGCCCTGGGGCCATCACCATTGCCGAAGAGTCCACCGCCTTCCCCGGCGTGAGTAGGCCGCCGAGCGACGACCTGCAGGGCGGCGGCCTGGGCTTTCACTACAAGTGGAACATGGGCTGGATGCACGACAGTCTGAGCTACGTGCAGCGCGACCCCATCCACCGGCGGCATCACCACGGCGAACTCACCTTCAGCATGGTCTATGCATTCGACGAAAACTTCGTGCTGCCGCTGTCGCACGACGAGGTGGTGCACGGCAAAGGTTCGCTGCTGGCCAAAATGCCGGGCGACCCCTGGCAGCGGTTCGCCAACCTGCGCGCCTATCTCGGCTACATGTTCAGTCACCCCGGCAAGAAGCTGCTGTTCATGGGCAACGAGTTCGCCCAGGCGTGGGAATGGCAGGCCGACACCAGCCTGGACTGGGACGTGCTGCAGCGTGCTCCAAACCAGGGCATCCATCGCCTGGTGCGCGACCTGAACCTGACCTACCGCGCGCACCCCCCGCTGCACCAGCTCGACCACCAGCACGGCGGTTTCGAGTGGATCACCCACGACGACGCGACGCAGTCGGTGCTGGCATTTGTGCGTGGCGCGCAAGATGGCAGCAAGTTCGTCGTGCTGTGCAACTTCACCCCCGAACCCCGCCGCGCCTACCGCATCGGCGTGCCGCAGTCCGGACGTTGGGAAGTTCTGCTCAACACTGACGACCCGGTGTATGGCGGCTCCGGCATCGAGCTTGCGCTCAGCTGCGCCGAGCCGGTGTTTGCGCATCAACGGCCATTTTCCCTGCACTTGACCCTGCCCCCGCTGGCCTGCCTCATCCTCCGGCCCTCCGCATGAACGCGCCGCACCGCCCCACGACCCCGAGCGCAGCTTCGCTGCGGCTGCGACGGGGGTGGGCTCGCGAACTGGGCTCGCAAATCGAGCAGGACGGTACGCGCTTCGCGCTGGCCGCGCCCCATGCGCGGGCCGTGGAGCTCTGCCTGTTCGACGCCGAGGGACAAACCGAACTGGCCCGCCTGCCGATGCCGGAGCAGCGCGACGGCGTCTGGCAGGGCATCCTGCCGGTCGAGGCGGCTTGCGGCGCCGGGCTGGTCTACGGCTGGCGCGTGCATGGCCCCTGGGCGCCGCAGCAGGGGCATCGTTTCAATCCCGCCAAATTGCTGCTCGATCCCTGCGCACGCGACGTCGTGGGCCGCTACGACGGCAGCGACATCCACCTCGGCCACCTCCCAACCAACCCCGCGCGACCCGACCCGCGCGACAACGCCGCGTCAGCACTGAAGGCCCGCGTCGTGGGTGACCTGCCCCCGCTCACAGTGCCGCGCCCGGTCATCGACCCGGCGCAGCGCGTCATCTACGAAGTGCATGTGAAGGGGTTCAGCGCCCTGCATCCGGAGCTGCCGCCGGAACTACGCGGCACCTACGCGGGTCTCGCCCACCCTGCCTGCATCGCCCATTTGCAGCGCCTCGGCATCACCACGCTGAGCCTCATGCCGGTGGCGTTTCGCGCCGACGAGTCGCGCCTGCTCGACATGGGACTGCGCAATTACTGGGGGTACAGCCCCGTGGCGTGGAGCGCCCCGGAAACACGCTACTGGAGCGGCATGCCGGGCAGCACGCCACGCACCGAGTTGCGTGCCCTCGTGGATGCCCTGCACGCCGCGGGGCTGGAAGTGCTGCTCGACGTGGTCTACAACCACACCGCCGAGCTCGACGAACTCGGCCCCACACTGTCGCTGCGCGGCATCGACAACGCACTGTATTACCACCTCGACACGCAGGACCGCAGCCGCTACGTGAACTGGACCGGCTGCGGCAACAGCATCAATCTGCACCAGCCTCTCGTGCTGCGCACGGTGATGGACAGCCTGCGACGCTGGGTCACCGAATTCGGCGTGGACGGCTTTCGCTTCGACCTGGCCACGACCCTGGCACGCGGGAGCTTGGAGCAAGGCGGGCGCTTCGCGCCGCATGCGCCGCTGCTCATGGCCATCGCCCAGGATCCGGTGTTGCGCGGCTGCCTGATGGTGGCCGAACCCTGGGACCTCGGCCCCGACGGCTACCAATTGGGCGCATTTCCTCCGGGATGGCTGGAGTGGAACGACCGCTTCCGTGACACGCAGCGTGGCTTCTGGCTGACGCGCCAGGACACACCCGGGGCGCTTGCCACACGGCTGGCGGGCTCGAGCGACACCTTCAACCCGACACGACGCGGCGCCCACAGCAGCGTGAATTTCATCACCGCGCACGACGGCTTCACCCTGCGCGATCTGGTCAGTTACGACCACCGCCACAACCAGGCCAACGGTGAAGACAACCGCGACGGCCACGGCCGCAACCTGAGCATCAACAACGGCGTCGAGGGTGAAACCGGCCGTCCGGATGTGCTGGCCACCCGTGCCCGGCAGAGCCGTGCCCTGCTCGGCGCGTTGCTGCTGTCGCTGGGCACACCCATGCTGCTGGCGGGCGACGACATCGGCCACAGCCAGCGCGGCAACAACAACGCCTATTGCCAGGACAACGCCATCTCCTGGCTGAACTGGTTGCAGCCCGACCTGGGCCTGCGCGATTTCGTGCGTGCTGTTCTGGCCCTGCGGCGCGACTGCCCGGTGCTGCAAAGCCGGGGGTGGTGGCAAACCGTACCCAAGGCCTGCGGTCCGGTCGCGACCTGGTTACAGGCCGACGGCCAGACCATGACGGCCGCGCAGTGGCAAAACCGCGGAGCGGGCACCCTCATGCTCAGGCTGACCGACCCGACGCACCGTCAGGAAGCCCTGCTTCTTGTTCATGCCGGGGAAGAGAGCGCCGTCGTTCTCCCGCCCCCCGGGAGTTGGATGCTCAGACTGATGAGCAACGCCTTGCCGAGTCCGGATAACGCACCGGACCCGGCGCCGCGCCCGCTCACCGCCAGCGAAACCCTGCCCCCCACGAGCCTGTGGGTCGCCATCCGCGCGCTTGACCCGCAACCTGACCCAGGAGAGGATTCAGCATGAGCTACATCACCCGCCCCGCAACGCCGTTCCTCGACCAGCGCCCCGGCACCTCGGGCCTGCGCAAGAGAGTGGATGTCTTTCAGCAGCCTGGCTATCTGGACAATTTCGTCCAGGCGCTGTTCGACGTGTTGCCCGACGCCGGCGGCAAGACCCTGGTTGTCGGCGGCGATGGGCGCTATTTCAACCGCGTCGCCATCCAGATCATCCTGCGCATGGCCGCGGCCAAGGGCTATGCCCGGGTGCTGGTCGGTCGAGACGGCATTCTGTCCACCCCTGCGCTGAGCGCCGTGATTCGGCGTCGCGGCGCCAGTGGCGGCATCGTGCTCTCGGCCAGCCATAATCCAGGCGGAGCCGACGGCGATTTCGGCATCAAATACAACATCGCCAATGGCGGACCGGCACCCGAAGCGGTGACCGAGGCCATCTACCGTCGCTCGCGCGACATCAGCATGATCCATGCCGTCGAGGCCGCCGATCTCCCACTCGACTCACTCGGCACCCACCACCTGCTCCACACCCGGATCGAGATCATCGACCCGGTGGCCGACTATGCCGAGGTGCTGCGCGGCCTGTTCGACTTCGACGCCATCCGCGGCCTGTTCCAGCGCGGCTTTCGGCTGCGTCTCGACACCATGTGGGCCGTCGGCGGCCCCTATGCCCGCACCTTGCTCGAAGGCGAACTGGGCGCGCCGCCGGGCACCGTTGTCCATGGGCAGTCGCTCGAAGACTTCGGCGGCCTGCACCCCGACCCCAACCCGGCAAATGCCATCGACCTGATCGAACACTTGCGGGCACCCGACGCGCCGGACATGGGCGCGGCCACCGACGGTGACGCCGACCGCAACATGATCGTCGGCCGCAATTTCGTCGTGTCGCCGTCCGACAGTCTCGCCGTGCTGGCTGCGCACGCCACGCGCATTCCCGGCTACAAGGCGGGGCTGGCCGGGGTGGCGCGATCCATGCCGACCTCCACGGCGATCGACCGTGTGGCCCGCAAGCTGGGTATCGCCTGCTATGAAACGCCCACAGGCTGGAAATATTTCGGCAACCTGCTCGACGCCGGCAAAGTGACCTTGTGCGGCGAGGAGAGCTACGGCACCGGCTCCGACCACATCCGTGAAAAGGATGGCCTGTGGGCCGTGCTGTTCTGGCTCAACTTAATTGCCGTGACCGGCGAGTCGGTCGAGTCCCTGGTGAGAAGCCTGTGGCGCGAGCATGGCCGCTGCGTCTATTCGCGCCACGATTACGAGGGCATTCCGACCGACCAGGCCGACGCCTTGATGCGCGACCTGCGCTCCTCGCTGCCGCGCTGGAAGGGCCAGGTTCTTGCCGGGGAGCCGGTCATCATCGCCGACGACTTCTCCTACACCGATCCGACGGACGGCAGCACGAGCGAAAGGCAGGGGGTGCGCATCGTTCTGCAAGGCGGCTCGCGCGTGGTGTTCCGCCTGTCAGGGACCGGCACCCAAGGCGCGACCCTGCGCATCTACCTGGAGCATCACGAACCCGATCCGGCGCGCCACGACCTGCCTGCGCAAGAAGCTCTGGCACCGCTCGTCGCCGTTGCTGAACATGTCGCCCGCGTGAAGCACTGGACCGGCATGAGTGCCCCCAGTGTGATGACCTGAACCGCAGTTGCAGCCGTGCTTTGAAACCTCGCATCTCGAACCACAATCAAGGAGACCACGATGAGCCAGGACAAGGATGCCAGCCCGACGACGATCCCGGATCGCCAGATGCAGCCGCATATGCTGGTGCGGCGCTCGATTGCGCTCGTGCTTGCGGGTGGGCGAGGTTCGCGGCTGAAGCAGTTGACCGACAAGCGCGCCAAGCCGGCCGTGTATTTCGGCGGCAAGTTCCGCATCATCGATTTCGCGCTGTCGAATTGCGTCAATTCCGGCATCCGCCGCATCGGTGTGATCACGCAGTACAAATCCCATTCTCTGCTGCGGCATTTGCAGCGCGGCTGGAGCTTCCTGCGCGCCGAGCTCAACGAGATGGTCGATCTTCTGCCCGCGCAGCAGCGCATCAACGAGGAACATTGGTATCGCGGCACGGCCGATGCGATCTACCAGAATCTGGACATCATCCAGTCGTCCAAACCCGAGTACATCGTCGTGCTGGCGGGCGATCACGTCTACAAGATGGACTATTCCCTGATGCTCAAGGACCATGTCGAAACCGGCGCGGATTGCACCGTGGGCTGCATCGAGGTTCCCCGCGCCACGGCGTCGGCATTCGGCGTGATGGCCATCGACGCGGAGCGGCGGATCATCGACTTCGTCGAAAAACCCGAGAACCCGCCGACCATGCCCGGGCGCGACGGCATCTCGCTGGCCAGCATGGGCATCTACGTGTTCAACGCCGGCGTGCTCTACAGGCTGCTGGAGGAGGACATCAACGACACCGCGTCCAGTCACGATTTCGGCAAGGACGTGATTCCGCGCATCGTGCGCGACGGCCATACCCTGGCGCACCCCTTCTCCATGTCCTGCGTGTCGGCGGCCCAGGGCGCCGAACCCTATTGGCGCGATGTCGGCACCATCGATTCCTTCTGGGAGGCGAACCTCGATCTGGCCTCGGTCACCCCCGAGCTCAATCTGTACGACACCGAATGGCCGATCTGGACCAACCAGATGCAGCTGCCCCCCGCCAAGTTCGTGCAAGACGCCGAAGGCCG
This sequence comes from Burkholderiales bacterium, assembly GCA_013044035.1. Classification (GTDB taxonomy): domain Bacteria; phylum Pseudomonadota; class Gammaproteobacteria; order Burkholderiales; family Burkholderiaceae_C; genus Thiomonas_A. The sequence continues at coordinate 40,101 of JABEVE010000046.1, read as the reverse complement.
GCATGGCCAGGCCATCAACATCATGGTGTCCGGCGGCTGCATCGTCTCGGGCTCGATGGTGAGCAATTCGGTGCTCTTTTCCAATGTCCGCGTGGACTCGTTTTGCCAGATCGATCAGGCGGTGTTGCTACCCGATACCGTGGTGGGCCGGGGTTGCCGCATCAGCAAGGTGGTGGTTGACCGCGGCTGCGTCCTGCCGGACGGTCTGGTGATCGGCGAGAACCCTGAGCTCGACGCCGCGCGTTTCGAGCGCACCAGCAGCGGCGTGGTCCTGGTGACGCGCGAGATGCTGGATCGGCTCAACAAGGCATGAGGCGGGCCATGCCGACCATGCGCGTCCTGCAACTCAGCGCCGAAATCTTCCCCCTTCTCAAGACCGGCGGGCTGGCCGACATCGCCGGCGCCCTGCCTGCGGCGCTCGGCGCCGCAGGGTGCGATGTCCGGGTGCTGCTGCCCGGCTTCCCCGCGATCATCGCCGGTCTGCACGACGCCGTGCCCATCGGTCAATTCACCATGCCCTGGGGCCACCCAGTGCAGGTGCTCGCGGGCAATCTGCCAGCCGTGCCCGATGCAGCGAGGCAACCGATCCATGCCTATGTGCTGCACGCACCCGACCTGTTCGAGCGGCCCGGCAGCCCCTACGAAGATGCGCAGCGCCGCCCCTACGCCGACAACCACCGGCGCTTTGCAGCGCTGGGCTGGGCGGCGGCGCATCTCGCCCACGGCCTGGATGCGACGTGGGCGCCGCAGTTGGTGCATGGCCACGACTGGCATGCCGCTTTGGCCCTGGCCTGCCTCAGGCACTGGCCGGATGGTCGCGTCAAGCGCGTGCCATGCGTCTACACCGTGCACAACCTGGCCTACCAGGGCCTGTTCGATGCGCGACTTTTCGGCGATCTGGGTTTGCCGGCTGCCGCCTATCAGGTCGACGGCCTGGAGTTTCATGGGCAGATCTCCTTCATGAAGGCCGGCTTGTTCTACGCCGACAAAATCACCACGGTCAGCCCCACCTACGCCCGCGAGATCCAGACACCCGAGCAAGGCTTCGGCCTCGATGGCCTGCTGCGCGCCCGCCACGGCGATCTCAGCGGCATTCTCAACGCGGTGGATGCCGCAGTGTGGAATCCCGCCCTGGACCCCCACATCACCAAGCACTTCGATGCCGACCATCTGGCCGGCAAAGCCGGCTGCAAGGCCGCGTTACAGCAGGAATGCGGGTTGAAGATCGACAAGGGTGCACCCCTGTTCACCGTGGTCAGCCGACTCACCGAGCAAAAAGGACTGAACCTGGTGCTGGCTGGCATCGATGAAATTCTCCGCGGCGGCGGTCAGTTGCTGGTTTTGGGCAGCGGCGAGCATGCACTGGAACAAGCTTTCACCGAGGCTGCACATCGTCACGACGGACAGGTCGCGGTGCGCCTCGGCTACGACGAGTTGTTTGCCCACCGCATATTTTCCGGCAGCGACGTGACCCTGGTGCCCTCGCGCTTCGAGCCCTGCGGCCTCACGCAGATCTACGGCCTGCTGTATGGCAGTCTGCCGCTGGTGCGGGCAGTGGGCGGCCTGGCCGACACCGTGGTCGACGCCGATCTGGCGACATTGGCCGATCACACCGCCACTGGCATAGTCTTTGCTTCTTTCACCGAAGCCGACTACCGGCATGCAGTGCGCCGCGCGCTGGCCTTGTACCGGCAGCCACGCGCCTGGGCGCGAGTGCGGCAAACCGGCATGCGCCAGGATTTCAGCTGGACCCAGGCCGCCACACACTACACCACCATCTACCAAGCCTTGATGGATCCGTGAGACACCTGATCGCCCACTTTTTATCTTCCCCGTACTGCTGCTTATGACCACCGATCTCACACAGCCTTTTCCCACTGCGGCAACCGTGCCCTTCGAGCACGACACGACGCCGCACGATGTGGCATCGCTCAAGCGGGCCATCGCCAACAAGCTCATGTTCAACGTCGGCAAAGACCCGCAGGCGGCGCAGCCGGTGGACTGGCTGCATGCGGCCTCCTATGCGGTGCGCGACCTGCTGGTCGAGCGCTGGATGACCACGACCCACGCCAAAATCGACCAGGACGCCAAGCAGGTGTACTACCTGTCAATGGAGTTCCTCATCGGCCGCACGTTCAGCAACGCTCTGATCGCGCTGGAGATGACCGCCGTGCTGCGCCAGGCACTGGCCGAACTGGGTGTGGACATGGATGTCATCGCCGACCTGGAACCCGACGCCGCCTTGGGCAACGGCGGCCTCGGGCGCCTCGCCGCATGCTTTCTCGATTCCATGGCCACCTTGGGCATTCCTGGTTATGGCTACGGCATACGCTACGACTACGGCATGTTCCGCCAGACCATCGTGCAAGGTCATCAGGTCGAGGTTCCCGACTATTGGCTCACAGCCGGCAATCCCTGGGAGTTTGCGCGCCCCGAAGTCACCTACCGCGTGCAATACGGCGGCCATGTCGTCAAACTGGGCGACCAGTGCGCCTGGCTCGATACCCACGATGTCGAAGCCATGGCTTACGACACCATCATTCCGGGCTACGGCACCCAGGCCACGAACACGCTGCGGCTGTGGTCGGCGAAGGCCACCGAGGAAATCAATCTGTCCGCCTTCAATCGCGGCGACTATCTCGCCGCGGTGGAGCAGAAGAACCAGTCCGAAAACGTGTCGCGCGTGCTGTACCCGGACGACTCGACCGACGCCGGGCGCGAACTGCGCTTGCACCAGGAATATTTTTTCGTCAGCGCCAGTGTGCAGGATCTGATGCGCCGCTATCTGCACAGACACACGACCTTCGACCAGTTCAGCGACAAGGTGTCCATCCACCTCAACGACACCCACCCGGTGCTGGCCATTCCGGAGTTGATGCGCCTGTTTCTCGACGTGCATCACCTTCCCTGGAACGATGCCTGGCGCATCTGCCAGGGCGTGTTCTCCTACACCAACCACACCCTCATGCAGGAAGCGCTGGAAACCTGGCCGATCGACATGCTCGGCCGCGTGCTGCCACGCCATCTGCAAATCATCCTCGACATCAATGCCCATTTCCTCACCAAGCTCACGCAAAAGCACGGGCACGATGTCAACCTGATGCGCCACGTGTCGCTGGTGAACGAGTCCGGTGGCCGTTCCATCCGCATGGCCTACCTGGCAGTGCTGGCTAGCCACTCCGTCAACGGCGTCTCGGCTCTGCATTCCGAACTGATGCAACAGTCGATCTTTGCCGACTTTGCCAAGCTCTGGCCCAAGCGCTTCAACAACAAAACCAACGGCATCACCCAGCGCCGCTGGCTCGCGCTGGCCAATCCGGCCCTGTCCTCCCTACTCGACGACACCATCGGCACGACCTGGCGACGCGATCTGTCGCAACTGGGCAAGCTACGCCCGCTGTTGAACGACGTCGGCTTGATTCACCGATTCCAGCAGGCCAAACGCAGCAACAAGCAGCGCCTGGCAGACTGGCTGAAAACCCACGCGGACATGGCTGTTCCAGTGGACGCGTTGTTCGACGTCCAGGTCAAGCGCATCCACGAATACAAGCGCCAGTTGCTCAACGTGCTGCACGTGGTCACGCGCTACCTGCGCATCCTGGAGCAGCCCGGCAGCGTGACCGTGCCGCGCGTGGTCTTCTTCGCCGGCAAGGCGGCCTCGGCCTACCGCATGGCCAAGCTCATCATCCAGCTCATCAACGACGTGGCCAAGACCATCAACAATGACCCGCGGGTGGGGGAGTTGCTGAAAGTGGTGTTCGTGCCCAACTACAGCGTCAGCCTGGCCGAGGTGATGATCCCGGCAGCCGATCTCTCGGAGCAGATTTCCACTGCCGGAACCGAAGCCTCGGGCACGGGCAACATGAAACTGTCGGTCAACGGTGCCCTCACCATCGGCACACTCGACGGAGCCAATGTCGAAATCCTGCAGAACGTCGGCGCCGACAATCTGTTCATCTTCGGCATGACCGCGACCGAGGTGACCGATCTGCGCATGACCGGGTACCAACCCCAAGCCATCGTGGACGCCAACCCCGAGTTGGCGCAAGTGCTCGCGGCCATCCGCGACGGCCGCTTCAGCCCGGAGGAACCGCACCGCTACCAGAACATCTACGACCTGCTGGTGAACTGGGGCGACCACTACATGCTGCTGGCCGACTATGCCAGCTACATCGCCACGCAAGAACGGGTCGACGCGCTCTACCTCTCGCCCATCGACTGGGCCAGGAAAGCGCTGGCCAATGTGGCCGGCATGGGCCCCTTCTCGTCCGACCGCACCATCGCCGAATACGCCGAGCAAATCTGGCACGCCAAACCCATTGGCCGCTGAAGCCCCGCGCCGGTCGATGCTGCGGACCTGCGCGAGCCTTTGCCGGCGATTGCCAGCCCATCACGGGCTGGAGTGCCGTGGCCTGCCCGACTGGATTCGAACCAGTGACCTACGGCTTAGAAGGCCGTTGCTCTATCCAGCTGAGCTACGGGCAGCAGGGGCGAGGTGCCATTGTTTGCGGCCCGCTGAAGTGTAGTGGGGTGCAAGCGGGGACCGGGCTACCCGCTGGGCCTGGCAGCGATGCACTCAGGCCTGGATGGCGGCGGTGTAGCCGGCGCGCACCACGGCATCAACCAGGGCATGGGGGGATGCGCTGCCAGTCACTGTGGCACTGGCTTGCTCGAGATGGACCTCGGCACTTTGCACACCGACCACGGATTTGAGGGATTTGGTGACGGCGGCGACGCAATGCTGGCAGGTCATGCCGGTGACTTGAAGCGTGGTGGTTTGCATGGATGATCTCCTGGTGGGACTGGGGGCGTTTGGGCCGAACGCGATCGGCCGGATTCAAGGGACAGCTCTGCCCGCGGGGATGGAAGATCGGGTGGCCTGTGCGGCCCTGGCCTTGATGCCAGGGTTTGGCGCTGCTGACTGCCAGGCCTTCAGGCGCTTGAGCCGCAGGCTGTTGCCGAGCACGAAGATGGACGACAGCCCCATGGCCACGCCCGCCAACATGGGGTTGAGGTGCAGGCCCCAGGGGGCGCCAAGGCCGGCGGCAATCGGGATGAGGACCACGTTGTAGGCGAAGGCCCAGAACAGGTTGCCGCGTATGGTGCCCAGGGTGCGGCGTGCGGCGTTCAGTGCGGTGAGCACGCCGGAGAGTTCGCCACGGGTGAGCGTGACATCGGCGGCCTCGATGGCGATGTCGGTGCCGCTGGCCAGCGCCATACCCACGTCGGCCTGCGCCAGGGCGGGCGCGTCGTTGATGCCGTCACCCACGAACAGCACGCGCCGGCCCAGGGCCTGCAAAGCCTTGACGACGTCGGCCTTACCCGCGGGCAGCACGTCGGCATGCACGGCGGTGATGCCGAGTTGCCGAGCCACGGCCTGCGCGGTGCGCGCAGCGTCGCCGGTGACGAGTTCCACCCGCAGCTTGCGTGCCAGCAGCGCTGCCACCAATGCTGCAGCGTCAGACTTGATGGGGTCGGTGATCCCCAGCACGCCAACCACCCGGCCGGCGCGCATGACGAACACGGCTGTTTGCCCCTCGCGTTGCAGCCGTTCCACTTCCGCTGCGGCGGGGCCGGGGTCGATACCGAGTTGGGTGGCGAAGCGCAAGGCGCCCACAGCGACTTTCGCGCCTTCGACCTCGGCATGCGCGCCGTAACCGACGACCGCGGAGAACTCTGCGGCTGTTGGCACCAGGGCGCCGCGCTCGGTGGCGGCTTGCAGCACGGCATGTGCCAGCGGGTGTTCCGAAGTGGCTTCAACCGCCGCCGCCCAGCGCAGCACATCGGCCTCGCGCGTTCCTGGTGACGCCCAGACGGCACCGAGAGCGGGACGACCGAGGGTGAGGGTGCCGGTCTTGTCGAGCAGCACAGTGTCCACGTTCGACAGCGCCTCCAGCGCCTCGCCCTTGCGGAACAACACGCCGAGTTCAGCGGCACGGCCGGTGCCCACCATGATCGCTGCCGGCGTGGCCAAGCCCATGGCACAGGGACAGGCCACGACCAGCACGGCCACGGCCGCGAGCAAGGCGTGACTGATGGCGGGCGCCGGCCCGACGACGAGCCAGGCGATGAAACTGAGCAGCGCGATCAGCAGCACCGCCGGGGTGAACACTCGCACCACACGGTCTGCCAAACCCTGGATCGGCAACTTGCCGCCTTGGGCCTGCTCCACCAGCCGAATGATTTGCGCCAGCACCGTGCCCTGCCCGACCGAGGTGGCCCGCACGGCCAGCATGCCCTGCTGATTGACCGTGCCGGCGCGCACGCTGTCGCGCGGGTGTTTGGCGGTTGGAATGGGTTCGCCACTGAGCATGGATTCGTCCACATGCGAGGCGCCTTCGACCACCTCGCCATCCACCGGCAGGCGCTCGCCTGGGCGCACGACGACCAGATCGCCCTGCCGCACGTCAGCGATGGGCACGGTCAGCTCGTTGCCGTCCCGGCGCACCCTGGCATCCTTGGCTTGCAGCCGCGCCAGGGCGCGAATCGCAGCGGACGTGCGGCCCTTCGCCACCTCTTCCAGATACTTGCCGAACAATACGGCGGCAATGACCACCGCGGCCGAGTCGAAGTACACATGCCGCGCATCCGGCGGCAACAAACCGGGCACCGCGAGCACCACGATGCCGAACAACCAGGCCGCACCTGCGCCCGTGGCGACGAGGGCATTCATGTCCGGCGACAGATGCCGGTAAGCCGCCCAACCGGGCCGGAAAAAGCGTCGTCCGGGGCCGAACAACACGGCCGTGGTGAGCGCAGCCTGCACCCAGTCCCAGAAGCGGGGTATGGCAGCGGGCGCCGTGGCGTCGAGCACAGCCATCAAGCCATGCCAAACCATCCCGCCCATGGACAGCACCAGCACCGGCAAAGCCAGCGCCAGTGCCAGCCAGACATCACGGCGCATGGACTGCAATTGGCGCTGCTTGTGCTCGGCCTGATCAGCGGCGGCTGCGGCGCCGCCGGCATCTGCCAGGCTGGCGGCGTAGCCGGCATCGACCACGGCGCGCAGCAGCACAGCCGGCTGCACGCTGGCCGGGATGTAATGCACGCTGGCACGCTCGGTGGCCAGGTTGACACTTGCAGCAAGCACGCCGGGCAAGGCCTGCAGCGCGCGCTCCACCCGACCAACGCAGGAGGCGCAGGTCATGCCTTGCACCAGCAAGGTGGCCTCGGCAGTACGCGGCGCATAGCCGGTGTCGCGCACGATGTCCACCAATTGCCGCGGCTGCACCTTGCGTGGGTCGAAGCGCAACTGCGCCTGCTCTGTGGCGAGGTTGACCGTGGCTTGCACCCCGGGCATGGCATTGAGCGCTCGCTCCACCCGGCTGCTGCAGCTGGCGCAGCTCATGCCGTCGATGTCGAGTTGCAACACACAGACCTCGGCCGCGTTGGCAGAATCAGTGAGTGATGTCGGTGTGGTGCTCGGTGTCGTCTCGGTTGTCTTCATCATGGCTTCCTTGTCGTCCGCGCTCCATCTCGGGTGTCTGGCGCACGGCGGGCGGTCTGGGGGATGCTCTCAAGCTCCGGGTTCGCGAGTCAGTGCCGCAAGGATGGGACACGCGGCTGCAGCGCCATGTCCGGGGCAAGTTTCGACCAAAGCCTCCAGTCCGGCCTTGAGCTGGCGCAAATCGTCAAGCCGGGCGTCGATCTGCGCCACGCGCTGCTGCACGATGGCCTTGACCGCGCCCATGTCAGCACCCGCGTTCGCATGCAGGCCGAGCAGTTCGCGAATTTCGGGTAGCGAAAATCCGAGCGCCTGGGCACGGCGAATGAAGCGCAGGCGCTGCGCCGCGGTTTGGTCGTACAGCCGATAGTTGGAGGCGCTACGCTGGCTCGGCGCAATCAACCCCAGACGCTCGTAATGCCGCAAGGTTTCAGTGGCCAGCCCGTTGACGTGGGCAAGCGTGCCGATGGTCATGGCGTTCATGGTGCAGCGTCCTCCCGCGTGAGTGATCCAAGCCTGGATGCGGCGCCAGAAGATGGTCGGCAGTTGTCGCTCGTGGCTGCGGCAGCCACGCATGCATCCAAGATCATCATCCAGCAGCGCACCTCAACATTATAGTTAGTTGTAATGTTTAGGTCTGCTCTGGGTATCATCCCCATGCCGAACAGGGCCAGACGGGCTTGGAGCGCATCGCAGCCACACGGCCGGCGCAGGCACAGCATGCGTCGGCCATGCACGCAAGAGACGTGGGCGGGCTGGTGGTGAATCCGCGGGCCTAAAGGCCAGCGGCGCTTGCCGCGATTCGGGCGATGTCGTGGCCTTCGACCCCATCCACAGCAACGCGGCTGTTCGCCTCGAAGCGAAAGCGAATCACCCCGTACGCGTCGACCTCTCGCTGCAAAACCTGACAGGCCCAGAGTCGATGGGCATGGGCTATGGCTTCGCCCAGGGCGAAGCCGAGTTGATGCACATCGAGCGTGCGCCGGAACAATACCGGCACGAGTTCGGCGGCCGTGCAGGCCTGGCCTTCACAGGCGCGCAGCACGCGTTGCAGGCGCTCGGCGTGGTGCTCGCGCAATTGCCGAATGCGCGCATGCGCCCCGATGAACGGCAGGCCGTGCGACGGCAGCACGCGCATGCCAGCCGGCAGCAAGGCAAAGCGCGCAAGCGCGCGCAGATAGCGGCCGAGCACATCGGCCTCCGGCTCGATGGGGAACACCGAGACGTTGGTGGAGATGCGCGGCAGCAACAAATCGCCGGCGATCAACACGCCACGCGCCTCACACCACAACGCCGCATGCTCCGGCGAATGGCCACCGCCCTCCACCACCTGCCAATCATCGGCACCGATGCGCAGAACCTGCCCGTGCACCAGACGCTGATACTGCAACGGCACCGTGGGCACCATGCGCGCATAGAAATTGCCACGCCCGGCCAATTCCTGCAGATGCACAGGGTCGGCGCCGTGGCGGCGGTAATGCGCCAGCATGGAGGCGGTATCGGTGGGCGGCAACCCGGCCGCAAGCAGCCGGGCACTGAGGTATTCGCCCTGGGTCATGCAAAGTGGCGCATCCCAGCGCTGACACAGCCAGTCGGCCAGGCCGATGTGGTCGGGATGCATGTGGGTGCAAATCACCCGTGTCACCGGTTTGCCGCCCAGAGCGTCGGTGAACACCTGCTCCCAAGCCGCACGCGTGGCATCGGTGGTCAAGCCACAGTCGATGATGGTCCAACCCGGCCCGTTGTCCAGCAACCAGAGGTTGATATGGTCGAGTGCCAAGGGCATGGGCATGCGCAGCCAGTACAGCCCTTCGGCCACACGCTGGACCTGTCCAGGCGGAGGCGGTGCTTCACCAGCGAAGTACACCGGTTCGAAATCAGTTTGATACATGGGATGCAGCGACAAGTTCACAGCCTCGCTTCGTCCCCACCAACGCATGGGGGGCACAAGCGATGATGGGGCAGGAGCACGCGGCGATTTCAGGCGCCGATGCCTTCAAGCAAAGTGCCCAGTTCACGCAGCACCAGGGCTGCGGCCGGATGGCGCTCGGCAAAGCGCAGCGACAGTTCGCGCACCCGTTGCGTCAGACCGATTTCGTTTTGCCCCGCCTGATCATCGAGCACGCGGCGAATGTCGGCATCCAGGCTGGCCAGTTCAGACTTGAACTGATCGTCCAGCGGTACGCCCGAATCCAGGGCGTCGCGCAGCCGGTCGAGGCTTTGTTTGACAGTTTGCTGATCCACGAATCATCCTCAGGGCGGTGTGATGACATCAATCTTAGGCCTCGGGAACGCCCCCGGCACACCTGCATGAAACACCAGGCAAACGAGTGCCGCCCAGCCAGAGCGCGATGGAGGTTGCATCCGGTTGCGCCGCGAATGGCATACTGCATGTCCACCCGGAACCTTCCATGAACCTCCATACTTGGCTGCTGTACGCCCTCACCGTTGGTCTGATTTCCGCGATTCCCGGCCCCAATATGCTGCTGGTGATGAGCCATGGTGCACGCCACGGGCTGCGCCGCTCCACCGCCACCATGGCCGGCTGCATGACGGCACTGCTCATCATGATTTCCATTTCCGCCGCCGGTCTCGGCGTATTCCTGCAAGCCTGGCCTGCACTGTTCGACGCGCTGCGCCTGCTGGGAGCCGCCTATCTCATCTACCTCGGCATCAAAACCTGGCAAGCCGCCGCCCATGCCAAAACCTTGGCGGCGCCACCGACCGGCAGCGCCGAACAGCCGCGAAGCCTGCACACGCCTGGTGCCCTGTACCGCAATGGCTTCCTGGTGGCCAGCAGCAATCCCAAAGCCATCCTGTTTGCAGCCGCCCTGCTGCCTCAGTTCATGAGCCCCACGGCCCATGGGTTGCTGCAATTCGTGGTCCTCGTCTGCACCTTTGCCACCATCGAGGTGAGTTGGTATTTCATTTATGCCGGCTTCGGCTCGCGTCTAGGCAAACTGCTGCGCGGCGCAAAAGTCGCACGCGCATTCCAGCGAGCAACCGGCGGCATCTTCGTCGGCTTCGGCGCCGCCATGGCAGCCTTTCATCGCTGAGTGACCCTACAGAAAAAAGCGCGAGCCGGCGGAAGTCCTGGCCCTGCGAAAGTTGCCGGAGACCAACCCGATCAGTCCGATGTCCGGGATGACGACCGATCAGATCAACGCGGATTGCGGCGCGCAACCCAGTACATGGCCCCGTCCGGGCCGTAGCGTTCCGCATGGGGTACTCCATGCGCTAGTGCGAAAGTATCCCCTGGCGTGAGGCGACGCGTCTTGCCCTCGCAGGTCAGCCACATCTCGCCCTCGATCACCACCGCATCCGCATCGAACGGATGCGTGTGCGTCTCCAGCTCAGCCCCGGGCGGCCAGCGACGAACGAGAGCTTCCTCGAATCCACGGGTCAGAGCTTGGGCCTGAAAGTCTTCAAACGTCATGGCATTCATGGTGTGGTGACGCGATCCGGTGACACGACAACCGGCAGTGAGAGCGTGAACTGGCCCCAACAACCGGCAGGAGTCAAGAATACCGGGCAACGACCCATGACGATCATGACCACACGGCGCAGCGGGCTTCACAAGACGCCATTCGGAACGATTGAGTTCACCCATAACCAAGGAAACGCGAACAGGCCAGGCGTGCCGCGATCGCACCGCAGCCAATTTCATCGCTGTGGTCTACCTGCGCATGTCCGAGCTCAAGCACCTGCCGCCCCTTCGCCGCAGCCGGCGCGCCCTCAATCCAAGCATCCCGGCGTCGCTGCCTGCCTGCGCGAGGTTCAGGAGGACATGTCGATCCTCCTGAACCTGGGCATCGTCGGCTTGGATGATTCCCAAGTCACCCGGATCCCGCATTTCCATTGATGCGCCGAAGAGCCGGACTACTGGCAACACATCGGCAACAAGCCCCCGGAAGTGAGCCGATCAACACATGGCGGTACCGCGTAAGTCATTGATTCAATTGGTCGGGGCGAGAGGATTCGAACCTCCGACCCTCTGCTCCCAAAGCAGATGCGCTACCAGGCTGCGCTACGCCCCGAACCTGTCATTCTAGGGTATGGCGCAGAGCTGGCAGGAACATCAGACTGGCGTCATGCCTTGCAACACGAGGTTTATCCAGCCGGAACTAAGATGCTGTGTCAGCTTTGCACAGTGCCAAAACCGCCCTGACTGCCACCGTCCTTTGCAGCCATGCTCCAATCAACCATGCGAATCCTGCTCGATGAACTGCTCAGTGCCGATGCGCTCGAGTTGGTCGATCAACTCGCTCTTCCCCGCTCGTGGCTCACCCGCTCCGATCCGAACGCGGTGTCACGCGGCGAATTGGCGCTGGCCATGGCCCAAGCACTGTTTGCGCGGCTGGCGCAGACAGTGCCGGAGGCGATGCGCTACATCGAGCGTGTACGCGAGCAGGGGCGCTCGATCACTTTCGACCATGGCGCGGTTCGCACGGTACTCGCGCCCTGCTGCGGCGCCTTGCCCTGTGGCGAGGCCGCCGTCACCCGCATCTTGCTGCCGCTGGGTTACACGCTGGCGGGAACCTACCCTCTGCCGCGGCTGGGGATGACAGGGCGGGCCTACATCCACATCGACGACCCGCAAGGCATTCCCCAATTCTTCGTGAGCGAGCTGCATCCCGAAGGCTTTTCCGCGGCGTTTCAGCAAACGGTGAGCACGGTTCTCCGTGGGTCGCGCGACCCCTTGGCTCCGGCCGATCATGACACCTTGCAAGCTCTGCGCCGGGAGGGCCACCTGTCGTTCAAGACCGCACGCCAACTGCTCCCCGCGCTGCTGCGTTGCTTCGAGCGCCAGCACCCGCTGCCCAGTCTGGCCCAATACCAACTACTGCTGCGGGAGTCGGCCGAGATGGCCTGGATCAGCACGGAAGGCCAGACCTTCAACCACGCCACCGACCGGGTTGAGGATGTCCTCGAACTGGCAGCACAGTTGCGCGCCGAGGGCTTTGCCATCAAGGACCAGGTGGAAGTTTCCTCCAGCGGAACGGTCCGCCAAACCGCGTTGCGCGCGGCCAGTGTGCAGCGGGCTTTGCTGGGGGAGGACGGCCCTCGGCTACACGTCTTGCCCGGCTCGTTCTTCGAATTCATCAGCCGTGGTGCGCGGCCCGGCGGTGCTTTACCTGCCGATATGGACATGCGCTTCGATTCCGGCAACGCAACCGGCATTTTCAAAATGACTGCAACATCGCCATGACATCCTACAAACCGACTCGCGTTTTCTCGCCCGCCCTTCCGCTCGTCGTCGCCCTGTGCGCCTTCGGCATTCTGGCCGGTGCGCTCTGGGTGCAACACCAGTCCAACCCGCCATGCCCGCTGTGCATCCTGCAGCGCATGGCCTACCTTGGCATGCTTGCCTTTGCCCTCATTGCTGCAGGCCTGGCAGCAGCAGGACAGGTGGCAGCGAGCCGCCTGTCCCTGCTGCTCGGCGCCCTGGGCGGCCTCGCCGGCCTGGGCGTCGCCGGGCGGCATGTGTGGCTGGTCTGGCACCCAGGCCAGACCTGCGGGCTGGACCCGCTCGCTGCCACCATCAACAACTGGAGCATCACGCATTGGGTCCCGTGGATGTTCCGCGCCGACGGTCTGTGCGCCGACGTGCCGTCGATTCTCGGTGTATCGCTACCCCTGTGGTCGGCGCTGGGATTCATCCTGCTGACCACCCTGCTGTTGCTGTCCATGCGCGGCGTCAAGCGGCGTTGAGCAGGCAGTTCGCCATGCGCAAGCCGTTCGGTGCGACCGCCCTGTCGATGCTCGACCTCGTCGCCGTGCGCGAGGGCGGCACTGTGGCGGGTGCGCTGGCCATTGCCTTGCGCACAGCACAACATGCCGAAGCGCTCGGCTTCAAGCGCTACTGGCTGGCGGAGCACCACAACATGCCCGGCATTGCCAGTTCCGCCACTGCTGTGCTCGTGGGGCACATCGCCGCGGGTACACAGCGCATGCGCATCGGTTCCGGCGGGGTGATGCTGCCGAACCATGCGCCGCTCATCGTTGCCGAGGCTTTCGGCACGCTGGCCGAACTGCATCCGGACCGCATCGACCTCGGCCTGGGCCGCGCCCCCGGCACGGACCCGCTGACCATGCGCGCACTGCGCCGCGACCGCGTCGAAAGCGAGGACGACTTCCCCCGCGACGTGGCCGAGCTTCAGCGCCTGCTGGCCCCGGCTGAGCCCGGCCAGCGGCTCATCGCCATGCCGGGCGCCGGCACGAATGTCCCGATATGGCTGCTCGGCTCCAGCCTGTTCTCTGCGCAACTGGCGGCCGAACGCGGCCTGCCTTACGCCTTCGCCTCGCACTTCGCACCCCGCCTGCTGCTGCCCGCGCTGAAGCTTTACCGCAGTGCGTTTCGCCCGTCCGCCACCCTGGCGCAGCCCCATGTCGCCATCGGCGTGCCCCTGATTGCGGCTCCCACTGACGCTGAAGCCCAGTACCTTGCCAGCAGCACCTACCAGCGTGTGCTCAGCATCATCACGGGTCGCCGGGGAAAGCTGCAGCCCCCGGTCCAGGATTTCCTGGAGCCATTGCAGCCCCGGGAACAAGCTGCCATTGCCGAGTTCCTGGCTGCGGCCGTGATTGGCGGCCCCGACACCGTGCGCTCCGGTTTCCATGCCCTGGCCGAGGCTACGCAAGCGGACGAATTCATGCTGGTCTGCGATGTGTTCGACGCCGACCTGCGACTGCGTTCGCTGGACATCGCCGCAACGGCCATGCAGGCTTGACACCAGCGCCGTTGTCCTGACGGCGTCGCTGGCGTGCTCCACGACACCAGCGCGAGGCACTGGCTTTCGAGTTCGAGGCTCGTCCTGGATGTCGGCAGCTTGGTCGGGGTGGCCAAGCCCCATGCGCGGGCCCGGCTGCTTCGGCCTGACCGCTCACAAGCCAAGACGACATGACGCGAGCAGGCACTCGTTTCCTAGTTGTCTTGGCCCGGGAGCCGTCCTAGCATGCAGACTCCACTTCAACGAAAGGATGGTCATGAATCCCGAACAGTTGATTGCCGCACAAAAAGCCCAGTTCGAAAATCTGTTCAATATGGTGACCAAGACCATGGACAGCATGGAAAAACTGGTGACCCTCAGCATGCAGACTGTGAAGTCCACCTTGCAGGACAGTGCCGAGGAGACCATGGCCAAGATGTCGGCCAAGGATTTGCAGAGTCTGACAACCCAGCAGGGCCAGTGGATGGAGCCTCTGGCTGAACGCATGCTGAGCTATGCCCAGCACGTGCAGCAGATCACGTCCGGTGCACAGGCTGAGATCGCCAAAAACGCAGAGGCCCAGGTGGCGGAGATGCATCGCCAGTTTATGGCCCTGGTCGACAGTTCGGCGAAACACGCCCCTGCCGGCTCCGAGCCCGCTGTAGCGATGATGAAGACCGCCATCCAAGGCGCCAACGCCGCTTACGAGTCGGTGCGCAAGGCGTCGAAGCAAGCGGGAGAAATGGCCGAGAAGAATCTTCATGCGGCCACGACTGCTGCGCGTCAATCCGTAGAGGCCGCCTCGACCAGGTCGAGACGCAAAACCTGAGTCCAGACGGCCGAACCGGCCTTGAGGGCGTCGGAACCAACCCTCAAGGCTCGGGGCCACGCTGGGCTCTGGATCGTTCCTTCCTGCGATGCTCGAGTCGTCTGCGTCTGTGACCCATGCCATCATGTGCCGGCTCCCTCCGCCTTGCCGCCACCCCGGCTGGGGGTATGGCTGGTGCAGACCTGACGTGAACAGACCCTAATCCTGTTCGGCCCTCATGCGCGTCTTGGCCCAGTGGGAGAACTGAAACCCAGGTGCAAGCTTGGAGAGGCTCCGGAGCTGCAAGCCGCTCCAGTCAGTCCGACTCGCCAGCGCCTGATTGAATCGGAACGAGAACGCCCGCATCGCATGCCGGCACCCCTGCCGATCGACCGCTTCGAGGTTCACGCTCCAGTGTGACCGGTTCAGGGGCATGGCGCCATACACCAGGGGAATCATCCCAACCGTATCTTGCAACAAGAACGACAGGCCGATGATGGTGGGTTCGTTCTTGATCTGGCGATTCGTCAGAGGCGAATGAACCAGATGCATAGCCTGCAACATTGGCAGGCTGGCGATGAGCTTTTCAAGATCGCAAGTGAGGGTGATCTGCACGATTTTGCCGATCCGAGCCCTCTGGATCGTGCAGTCAAACGCTGCCTGGGCACCCTGAATGTCATGCCAGACCGAGGGCATGGCGGAGGCCGGTGGCTGGTGCAGGGCGACGAGAACCGCCATCGCCCGCCTGGCCGACTTCAGCGTCTTGGCCATCGCCCTTGCACGCTGCCATGGACTGTTCATGCGATCGATGTGCTCTCGGGAGCAACATCCCACGTCGACTTCGGCGACTACTTCATCGTCTGCGGCGTTTTGCGCCGCGGCGGATGTTCGTTTTTGAACAATCGATCCGCGATCGCCTGCTGACCCGGGGACAGCACACCGTACAGTTCGTCGAACGTGGCCGACAGCCTCTGCATGTTGTCCGCATTCATCTGCGCGATGGTGGCATAGGATTCCATGGCCTCAACAGCCGTCATGCTTGGCAGCTTCAAGATGCGCTCATGGAACGCCTGTTCCATCATCTGCGCATTCTGACGCATGGTGTGGGCGAAGGCATTCCATTGTGGTGCCTGCTGAGGCGTGATCTTCAGCTGAGAGTGCAGCTCGTCGATGCGTTTTTCGACGAGGTCTTCACGTTTTTCGGACCGCTTGTCTGCCAGCGCCATTTCGGATGTTGGCTTGACCTGGTGGCTGGACGTCGCCGTCTGCGCTTCAGCTGCTGACGTCAGGAAGACAAGCATCAACACGGCAGGAACAGCCGCGAGGCGAAGGATGGTTTTCATGGTCGGGAACTCGTGAGTTGGTCAGGGGATCGGCCGCCAGCCGGGGAGTGTTCCGGTAACGTCCGGATAGCCAAGGAACTGATGGCTGGCAACAGCCTCAATGCGAGGACTGGTAATAGCCCGCACCGGGCGACGGTGCGTAGTACGGGCCCGGTGGTGGAGCTGGTGCGTAATACGAACCCGGCGGAGGCGGTGGTGCCGTGTAGTACACCCCGGGTGGGGGAGGCGGTGGGGGTGATGCATACACCACGGCTGGCGGAGGTTGCATTCCACCCGAGACGACAGAGCCGACGACCGCCCCGAGAATGGCCCCGAGGATGAGATTGCCAGCGTTTCCGCCCCCGTTTCCGTAGTTCCCTCCATAACCGCCGCCATAGCCGCCGCCGTAATTGCCGCCGCCGTAAACCGGTGGACCTCGGCGCTGATCGTGGTGGTTGTAGCGTTGATAACCGTGACCATGATGGTCGTTTTGCGCGTGTGCCGACAGCGTCACGGATGCCGTGGCGACTGCAAACAGGGTGGCGACCACTCTGGACGATGTTGACATGCCTGAACGCTGGGTCATCAGGTGCTCCAGTTGTTGTTGTGTGCCGATCGCCACAGGAAGGGGATGAAGATCCACGCAAGTACCGCCGTCAGTTCCCCGGGTCGGTCTCGCGGCTGGTCAACGGTCTCGGACGGTACGATCCATGGAGGAACCATGGCTCCGAACTTGGGATCATTCCACCTGGTCGGAATCCCCAAGATAGGCCGAATGCGAGCAAAGTCAATCCTCTGACTGAATGCTGGCCGGGATCAAAGTTCCAACTCCGTGAACACTTCGCGCGCCATGCGGAAACTGTCAATGGCGGCTGGCACGCCGCAGTACACGGCAGCCTGGAGGAAGACTTCCTTGATCTCGTCGCGCGTCACCCCGTTGGTGAGGGCTCCCCGAATGTGCAGCTTGAGTTCGTGCGGCCGGTTGAGTGCGGTGAGCATGCCCAAATTGAGCAGACTGCGGTCACGACGCGACAGCCCGGGACGAGACCAGATCTCGCCCCAGGCGTACTCGGTCACGAGACCTTGCAGCTCGCGGTTGAAGTCGTCGGCGCCGCGGATGGCGGCGTCCACGTAGTCGGACCCCAGCACGTCCTTGCGGACAGCCAGGCCACGGTCATATCGGTTTTGATCCATCGGGTTCTCGAGCAAGCGTCCCTGCAAGGCGTCGAGCCAGAAAACACGCTCGGCACAAACAGAGGACGACGAAGTCTGGGAGATTGCCCCTGATGAGGCGAATCAAGTCTAATACGCGTGAGCCAGCCTGCCGCAAACCGCTCGACGCCTGCCGCTGCTGAAGATCACCTGGCTGATGGAGTCTGATCACCATGATCGCTGAGCGGTGTGATGGATTCAACTCAATCGCCGGCCCTTTGAGCAAGCCCCGAATACACACACCATGCGCGCCCTCGCCCTTCGGAATCATCTGCGCTTTCACTACGCCTGGGTCGTGGTTGGCGTGACCTTTCTGGTCATGCTGATCACCGCCGGCACGCGCGCCGCACCGAGCGTGATGCTCGTCCCGCTGCAACGCGCGTTCGGCTGGGATCTGGCCAGCATTTCCGGCGCGTTGTCCATCAACCTGGCGCTATTCGGTTTGATGGGACCTTTTGCCGCCGCCTGCATGCAGAGCTTCGGTTTGCGCAAAACGGTGCTGGGCGCACTCATCCTGCTGGCAGCGGCCGTCGCGTGGTCCAGTGTGATGCAGCACAGTTGGCAGATGTGGCTGATCTGGGGCTTGATCGTCGGCAGCACCACCGGCGCCACGGCCATGACCCTGGGAGCGGTCGTCGTTAGCCGCTGGTTCACGGCCCGGCGCGGCCTGGCCATGGGCCTGCTCACCGCCAGTTCCGCCACCGGGCAACTGGTGTTCCTGCCCTTGCTGGCCTACATCGTCGAGCACCATGGGTGGCGGCCCGTGATCTGGACCGTGGCCGGCGGCGCGGCGCTCGTCATCCCCCTGGTCTATGCCCTCATGCCGGAGCAGCCCGCCTCGGTGGGCCTACGGCGCTACGGGGATGCCGACGACGCTCCCGCCCAGGCGGAGGCACCGAAGACCAACCCCATCTCCATGGCTTTCGGCGCCCTCGGCAAAGCCGTGAAGGTACGCGACTTCTGGCTGCTCTTCTTCAGCTTCTTCATCTGCGGCGCGACGACCAACGGCTACATCGGCACGCACTTCATCGCCATGTGCGGCGACCACGGCCTGACGCCGGTGCAAGGCGCCAGCATTCTGGCCACCATGGGCGCCCTCGATCTCGTGGGCACCACGCTATCCGGCTGGCTGTCCGACCGCTTCAACAACCGCGTGCTGCTGTTCTGGTACTACGGCCTGCGTGGTCTGGCGCTCATCTACCTGCCCTATGCCTTCGGTCTGGGCTACTTCGGCCTGCCGGTCTTCGCGCTGTTCTATGGGCTGGATTGGGTGGCCACCGTGCCGCCGACCGTGCGCCTCACGAACGATGTCTTCGGCAGCCGCGAAGCGCCCATCGTGTTCGGCTGGGTCGTGGCTGGCCACCAGATCGGGGCGGCCTTTGCGGCGTTGATGGGAGGAATCCTGCGCAGCAGTTACGGTAATTACACCCTGGCCACGACCCTCTCCGGCATCCTCGGGTTGGTTGCCGCCGTTCTCGTGCTGCGCATCCGCAATCGCGCGGTGCGCGTCGTGGTAGCTTGACTTCCTTAGAGCCCCGATCATGCGCATCCTGATCATCGGCGCCGGAGCCATCGGCGGTTATTTCGGCGGCCGGCTGCTGCAGGCGGGTCAGGATGTGACATTCCTGGTTCGGGCGCGCCGCGCGTTGCAGCTCGAGCGCTCCGGTTTGCGCATTCAGAGTCCGCGCGGCGACCTCACTCTGCACGATCCAGCCACCGTCCAGGCGGAGCATCTGCGCACCCACTTCGACCTCATCGTGCTGAGCTGCAAGGCTTACGACCTGGATGACGTGATCCGTGACATGGCGCCGGCCGTGGGTCCGCAATCCGCCATCCTGCCCTTGCTCAACGGCATGCGCCACCTGGATGCGCTGGATGCCGCATTCGGGCGCCAGCGCGTCCTCGGCGGCCAGTGCATGATCGCGGCCACCCTCGATGCCGATGGTGTCATCGTGCACCTGAACGACACCCATCACCTGGTGTTCGGAGAGCGCGATGGTGAACACTCCGATCGTGCGCGTCGCATCGCGGAGGCCTTCGTCAGTGCCCAGGTCGACGTGCGCGCGAGCTCGCAGATCATCCACGAGATGTGGGAGAAATGGGTGTTCCTGACAACCCTTGCCTCCGGCACCTGCCTGATGCGCGCCCCGATCGGCGCCATCCTTGCCGCGCCTTCGGGCAAGGCCGTGATCGAAGGTCTACTGGAGGCCTGCCTCGGTGTCAGCCGATCTGCGGGGTATGCCCCGCGGGCGGCATTCCTGGAGCGCACGCGCGACATCCTGACCACGGCAGGCTCAACCTTGACGGCCTCGATGCTTCGCGACATCGAGAACGGCTCCCGCATCGAGGCCGACCACATCGTGGGCGACATGCTCCAGCGACGCGTTGAAGCCGGGCTTGAGTCGCCTGGCGCCTCCTTGCTTTCCGTCGCCTACAGCCATCTGAAGGCCTATGAGGCACGCAGGGCCGAAGCGGCAGGCAAGGCGGCTTGACGGCGCTTGCCGCCGCAGCTGTCGATCCGCGCCTGGCCGGATCGTCGTCTCGACAGGGCACCGTGTGGTGCCCGCCACCCACTCCATCAAGGAGACCATCCATGAGCAAGGTCAAAGCCATTCCCGACGGCATGCACAGCCTCACCCCGCACCTGGTCTGCCGCGGCGCCGCGGTGGCCATCGACTTCTACGCCCGGGCCTTTGGCGCGATCGATCTGTTCCGCCTGCCGGGGCCCGACGGCAGGCTGATCCACGCCTGCGTGCGCATCGGCGATTCGCAGCTGTTCCTGGTCGACGAGATGCCCGAGCACGGCGCGCTGAGCCCGCAGGCGCTGAAGGGCACGCCGGTGACCCTGCACCTGCAGGTCGAGGACGCCGACGCGGTGTTTGCCCGCGCCGTGCAGGCTGGCGCCACCGTCGGCATGCCGCTGGCCGACATGTTCTGGGGCGACCGCTACGGCCAGGTGGTCGACCCCTTCGGCCATCACTGGTCCATCGCCACCCACGTGCGCGACGTCCGTCCCGACGAGATGGTCGCCGCGATGAAGGCCGGTGGATAATCGGCCGGTGCGGTCGTCTGCCGCGCAAGTCGACCGAGGGAGCACGCCATGCGTGACCTGCTGCTGATCAGCGAGCCGCGCGGCCAGCGCGCAGCGCGCAACGACGCCGAGGCGCGTGCGCGCTACGCCGAGATGGTGGCTTTCGGCGAGGGCTTGGGCGCGCGATTGCTGGCCAGCGAATCGCTGCGTCCGGACAGCCACGGCGTGCGCGTGCAGGTTCCGCACGACAAGCCGGTGCTGCGCGACGGCCCGTTCGCCGAAGCCCGGGAGATGATCGGCGGTTTTTTCCTGCTCGACTGCGCCAGCCTGGACGAGGCCGTGGCCATCGCCCGGGACTGTCCCGCCGCGCGCTTCGCCACCGTCGAGGTGCGCGAGTGCGCCCCGTGCTTTGTTCATTGAAACCCCCGGCAGCCTGCCCGGCTGCCCGCCACCTGGAGACTTCGACATGACGACCCGCACCGTGCAACTGCATCGCGTGCTGCGTGCCCCGCCCGAGCGCGTGTACCGCGCCTTCCTGGATGCCGACGCCCTGGCCAAGTGGCTGCCGCCGCACGGTTTCACCGGGCGCGTGCACGAGCTCGATGCCCGCGTCGGCGGCCACTACCGCATGTCCTTCACCGGCCTCGGCACGGGGCAGAGCCATGCCTTCGGCGGCGAGTACCTGGAGCTGGTGCCCAACGCACGCATCCGCCACACGGACGCCTTCGACGACCCGAACCTGCCGGGCGTGATGGAGACCACCATCAGCCTGCGCGCGGTGTTCTGCGGCACCGAGCTGCAGGTGGTGCAGCAGGGCATCCCTGCGGCCATCCCGCTCGAGGCGTGCCATCTCGGCTGGCAGGAATCGCTGCAGCTGCTGGCGCTGCTGGTCGAGGCGGACATTCCCGCCGCCTGATCGCTTTCATGGAGGCTCTGCGCATGTCCATCGCCCTGTATGGCCATCCGTTTTCATCGTATACACAGAAGGTCCTCATCGCGCTCTACGAGAACGCGATCGCCTTCGAGTTCCGCTCGCTCGGGCCGGAGACGCCGCAGCACGCGGCGGCGTGGCAGCAGCGCTGGCCCTTGCGCAAGTTTCCGCTGCTGGTGGACGGCGACCGCACTGTCGTCGAGAGCAGCATCATCATCGAGTATCTGCAGCACGCCCATCCCGGGCCGGTGCGCCTGCTGCCCGCCGAGCCGATGGCGGCGCTGGAGGTGCGCTTTCTCGACCGCTTTTTCGACTTGCACGTCATGAGCCCGGTGCAGCACGCGGTGGCGGGCGCGCTGACGGGCCTTGCCGACCGGAAGCAGGAAGCTCTCGCCGAGGCCGCCAGCAGGCTGGAGCTTGCCTATGCCTGGCTCGAAGGTCATCTTGCCGGTCGGACCTGGGCGGCCGCTGCCGACTTCACCCTGGCCGACTGCGCCGCCGCCCCGGCGCTGTTCTACGCCGACTGGACCCATCCGATGGCCGCGCGCTATCCGCTGCTGCGCGCCTACCGCGCGCGACTGCTCGCCCGGCCGTCGTTCGCACGTGCGGTCGACGAAGCGCGCTGGTTCCGCCCGCACTTTCCGCTCGGTGCGCCGGATCGGGACTAGGGTCGGCTCGCGCGTTTCCGCCCAAGCGCATGCGCCGCGCCGGCGCACTGAAGGAGATCCCGCATGAACCCCATCGCCCGCAACACCGTCTGCCTCTGGTACGACAAGGACGCCGAAGCCGCCGCGCGCTTCTACGCCGCGACCTTTCCCGACTCGTCCGTCGACGCGTTGACCCGCGCACCGGGTGACTACCCCAACGGCAAGGCCGGCGACGTGCTTACCGTGCAGTTCACCGTGCTTGGCATTCCCTGCCTGGGCTTGAACGGCGGGCCGGCCTTCCGCCACAGCGAAGCGTTCTCGTTCCAGATCGCCACCGATACGCAGGAAGAAACCGACCGCTACTGGAACGCCATCGTCGGCAACGGCGGCGAGGCCAGCGCCTGCGGCTGGTGCCGCGACCGCTGGGGTCTGTCCTGGCAGATCACGCCGCGCGTGCTGCTGCGCGCCATCGCCGACCCCGACCCCGCCGCAGCCAAGCGCGCGTTCGAGGTGATGATGACGATGGGCAGGATCGATATCGCCGTCATCGAGCGCGCGGTGGTGCAAACGTGAAGCACGGGTCCGGAGCCTGCCATGAAATGCCTCTGCCTGATCCGCGCCGACAAGATGATGGAGCATCTGGAGTCCGAGGATGCCGCACAGCACTACCGCGATTACAAGGCGTTCACCGATGCCATCAAGGCCAGTGGCCAGTTTATTGGCGCCAACCGCTTGCTACCGCCGGAAACCGCCACCACCGTGCGTGTGCGCGACGGCAGAGTACTGACCACCGACTGGGTGCGGCTGCAGACCGCGCCGTCGCCGGTGATCGCGCTCAACCGCGCGATGGCGATGGCCTTCGGTGCCGCGGCAGGACTGGATCTGGTGGATGCACTGCGGACCGAGCCCACCCTGGCGCAATACCACCTGCTGCCCGCGGTGCGCGGCGACCTGCTGATGCAACTGGACTGTCACCCTGAAGCACGCGCAGAATTTGAACGCGCGGCCACCCTGGCCGCCAACGCCAGCGAGCGAGCATTGCTGCTCAGGCGAGCGGCGACATGCCGGAGCCTGGCTGATGGAGACCGCCGATGAAGCCGCGCATCACCCTGATCACGCTCGGCGTCGCTGATCTTGAACGCTCGTTGCGGTTCTACCGCGACGGACTGGGACTGCCCACCGACGGCATCGTCGGCACCGAGTTCGATCATGGTGCCGTGGTCTTTTTCGCGTTGCAATCGCAACTCAAGCTGGCGCTGTATCCCCACGCCAGCCTCACGCACGACGCCGGCCTCGCGCCCGGCACGCCAGGCGCGGTGTCATGCAGCCTGGCCCACAACGTCACCAACCAGGCCGAGGTCGATGCCGTGATGCGACAGGCCGTGTCTGCGGGCGCGCGCATCGTCAAGCCGGCTTGTGACACGTTCTATGGCGGCTACGCCGGCTATTTCCAGGATCCGGATGGCCACTTGTGGGAGGTGGCATGGAATCCGGCCTGGGCCATGCCATCGCACGAGCAAGCAGATCAACCATGATGCTGACCTGTCGCGCAAACCCGGGCATTCCAAAGCTCACTCGTGCAAACACTTTGCCAGCATCGCACCGAACGATCAGGTCCCGCTCCTGCGCAGCCTCCGAGAGACGATGATCGCACCCACCCAGCATGGGCCGGCCGCTCTGGACCAGCACTTGGATTTTTCGGACCCGGTCTGATTTGCGCACCACGTCCATGCTGGCGCCGGCAGCAGCCGAGGCGGAATGCGCGTCTTCGATGAGGTCCGCGGCCCGGATTCACCGCGGGATGACACAGTGCGGCGCGCCTCCAAGTAACACACGGTAGCAACTGCGTGCGCGCATCGGCGTCAGGAAGCGACAGGATCGTCGACGAATCCGCCATTGGCATCGAGGAGACCTCGCCATGAGCAGCAACGCAACAACGATCCACCCTATCTGGCTGCGCGTGTCGCACTGGATCAACGCACTCGCCGTGGTGCTCATGGTCATGAGCGGCTGGCGCATCTACGACGCTTCACCCATCTTCTCCTTCTCCATCCCCACCGGCTGGACCTTGGGCGGCTGGCTGGCCGGCGCGCTGCAATGGCATTTCGCCGCCATGTGGCTGCTCGTGGGCAACGGGATTTTTTACCTGGGCATGAACAGCGTCACAGGGCGCATCAAGCGCAAATATTTTCCTTTGCGGCCACGAGATCTTTGGGGTGACTTTCGCAAGGCCATGACTGGCAAGCTGGAGCACGGTGACCTGTCCCAATACAACGCGGTGCAGAAACTCGCCTACCTGGTGGTCGTGCTCGATTTGATCGTGCTGGTGCTGTCGGGTCTGGTGATCTGGAAGTCGGTGCAGTTTCCGTTGCTGCGCGATGTGATGGGTGGCTACGACAACGCCCGCATCGTGCATTTCGTCGCCATGAGCATCGTCGTGGCCTTCGTTTTCGTGCACCTCGTCATGGTGGCGCTGGTGCCCAAATCATTCCTGACCATGGTTCGCGGTCGCTGAGGAGTTCGCCATGCACATCGATCCGAAAACCATCGTCCGGCCCTTCGACCGCGAAGTGCTGCTGAAAGAGGCGCAGCAATCCCTGGGCGCTCCAGCACGCCGGCGCTTCGGCAAGCAGCTTCTGAGCCTGGGCGCACTGTCGTTGCTGAGTGGTTGCGACGTGACGGATACCAAGTCCGCGCAGAACATCCTGCAAGGCATGTCGCGCTGGAACGACCGGGTGCAGCTCTGGCTGTTCGACCCGAAGCGGCTGGCACCGACCTACACCGAGGCGCAGATCACGCATCCCTTCCCCTTCAACGCCTATTACGCCGAAGATCAGACCCCGGTGATCGATGGCAGCACGTATCGGCTGCAGGTCGGCGGTTTGGTCAGAGACAGGCGCTCGTGGAGTCTGCCCGAGCTTTACGCGCTGCCGCAGTCCGATCAGATCACCCGGCACATTTGCGTCGAGGGCTGGAGTGCCATCGGCCGCTGGGGCGGCACGCCGTTTCACATCTTCCTGAAACTCATCGGCGCCGACCTGTCGGCCCGATACGTGGCCTTTCAATGTGCGGACAACTATTACGAAAGCATCGACATGCAAACCGCGCTGCACCCGCAAACCATCATGGCGTTCACGTACAACGGCAAGACCTTGCCGGTGAAATTTGGTTACCCGATGAAATTGCGCATACCGACGAAACTGGGCTATAAAAATCCCAAGCTCATCACCGCCATGCAAGTCACCAACAAATACCCGGGCGGTTACTGGGAAGACCAGGGATACAACTGGTTCGGCGGCTCCTGACCCGTATTGCCGGTACGCGCACCCGATGTGTGGGCACACCGGCCATCGATTGGACTGAGGATTGCATCATGACCACCCTGTCAACCCTGCTCGGCGCACTGTGCCTGGCACTGTATGCCGCGAGTGCCGCGGCACAAACGGCCACCGACCCTGGCGCCATGGGCGGGATGCATCACCCTGCCTCGGCCGCCGCTGGCATGATGAAGCAAGGCGAGCCCATGAACATGAAAAAACGCATGATGAGCAAGGAGAAAAAAATGCAGCAGGAAGGCATGATGAACAAGGATGCAGCGGGCATAGCGCCCATGGGACGCGGCTCGCAATGATCGAGGGCATGTGCACGAAGACCACGATACTGAACGCAGGCATGGGCCCAAGCCGAGCCGAGAGAGCCATCGCGCGGCGCAAGTGCGGCAGCGTCACGTCACCGGCGTCCTGTACCCGGCTCGAGTCCTTGGGCAAGCGCCAACACGCTCCCGCATGATCTCGGAATGTGAACCCGCACCAGGGCCGGCCGACGCTCGGGGACAAGGCGGTCGAGGATGGCTTTTTGGGGGCTCGCGTCAACGCGCAGAGCTTCACTGGGGGCCGTTCGGTCCTTGAGCCGGGCCATTCGGCAGCCTCACACGAAACTGCGTGAGTCCGCCCTCGGACCTGACCAGCACCGTTCCGCCGTGCGCCTCCACGATGGACTTGACGATTGCCAGCCCCAATCCCGCACCTTCGCCTTTGCGCTGGCGGGAGGGATCGACACGGTAAAAGCGATCGAAGAGTCGGGGCAGATGTTGCGCGGGAATGTCCGGCCCCGGGTTCGAGATGTCCACGACGGCCTGATCGGCCTCCCGCCGCAGCGCGACGACGACAGCCTGGCCTTCAGGTGTATGCCGAATGGCATTGGCGATCAGGTTGCTCAGGGCTCGCTGCAACATCTGGCGATCGCCACTGACCGTGTCGCCCTCTCCTTCGAGGACCAGACCGACGCGGTGATCGTCCGCCCAGGCCTCGAAGTAATCGAACAGCGCCCGCACCTCGGCACCGAGGTCGACTCCGCCCGACTCCAGGTGGATCCGGCTGTGGTCGGCCTGGGCCAGAAACAGCATGCCGCCGATCATCGCGCTCAAGCGCTCGAACTCCTCCAGGTTGGAGTAGAGAACTTCACGGTAGGCGTCCATGCCACGGACTTTCGACAAGGCGACTTGCGTCTGCGTGATCAGGTTGGTCAGCGGCGTGCGCAATTCGTGGGCAATATCTGCGGAAGCGTTTGTCAAGCGTTGGAAACTGTCCTCGATGCGCCTGAGCATGGTGTTGAAAGACACCACCAGCTCGGCGAGTTCGACCGGCACCTGCTCCGGGTCGAGCCGGACGTGCAAATGCTCGGAGGTGATGTCCTGCAGTCTGGCGCTGATACGGCGAATCGGCGCATGACCATGCTGCACCGCCAGCCATGCCACGCCGATGCTGATGATGCTGGTCATCAGCGCCCCCAGCCAGAGGGCGCGCTTGAGTTCCGCCAGGTAGTGCAGATGAAAACCCATGTCCATCGCCACCAGCACGGTGAAACGGCCGTCACGCAGCACGGCCCCACGGTAGGTGCGTTGGTTGACTCGCCAGATGCGCAGCGCCCGCGCGTCAAGTCGCGTCACCGGTTGCACCCCATGGGTCAATCCGGCGAGGCCCGGGGTCGCGGTTTCGTAGAGCAGCTTTCCCTGGGCATCCTGCACCAGGAAATACACCCCGTGATGCCCGGCCACCGCGGCCGCCAGTCGATGTTCGAGATCATCACGGTTCGCGCTCGCCGAGGCAAGCGCAGTCTCCACGGATTGGCTGACGGCCTGCAGTTCGCCAAGATCCTGCTCGGCGAAGTGACGCTCGATCGACACCTCGATGCCCCAGGCCGAAAGCAGAAAGATGAGCGTCGTGGCCAAGCCGACGAAGGTCGTCACGCGAAGCGCGAGCGAGGCCGGACGACGTCGGCGTGTGCTACTGGCCATCGGGTGCGTCCAGCACGTAGCCCAAGCCCCGCACCGTCTGGATGAGCTTGGGTTCGAACGCGTCGTCGACCTTGGCCCGCAGGCGCCGGATGGCCACGTCGATGACGTTCGTGTCACTGTCGAAATTCATGTCCCAAACCTGCGATGCGATCAGTGAGCGGGGGAGAACTTCCCCTCGCCTTCGGACCAGAAGTTCCAGCAAGGCGAATTCCTTGTTGGTCAGATGAATCCGGGTGTCGGCGCGAACCGCACGGCGGCGTGTCAAATCGAGCATGAGGTCGGCGACCTGCAGCCGTTCCGCCTGAACCGCGATGCGCCCCCGCCGCAACAAGGTTCGCACGCGCGCGAGCAGTTCCGTGAAGACAAACGGCTTGACCAAATAATCATCGGCCCCCAGCTCCAGTCCCTTGACCCGATCTTCGACGCTGTCGCGGGCGGTCAGGAACAGCACGGGAGTGTCCTTGCCGGCTTGACGCAGAGCCCTCACGATGCTCCAGCCGTCCACATCGGGGAGCATGACGTCGAGCACGACGAGATCGTAGGGCTCCGTCATCGCCTGATGATGCCCGTCCAGGCCGGTGCGCGCGAGATCGACGACGAAGCCGGCCTCCATCAGCCCTTGCCGCAGGTACTCCCCGGTCTTGTGCTCGTCCTCGACGATCAGCAGTTTCATGCACGTCTCCGTTGCTGCGTCGCCGTTGCACTTGCGCCGCCCTTCATCCGTTCCGCGCTCCCACGGTGCCCCACGCAGCGGATTCGACTGGCCTCACTGTAATCCGGCGAACGCGACACGAACATGACCGCGAGATGACATCAATGTCATCTCGCGGTCATGCCTCTGAAATCTATCGTTACATACGATGCTGACCTGTGGAGTAGCCGCACGGGCGGCAGGCGCGGCGCGGCGGTGCCGGAGCGCCACAGCAGATGACGGACCGACACATTCCGCGATGACGCTTCAGTACATGCCGTCGAGCCATCCAGACCAGGAGAACAGAACACCATGCAGCAACTTCCACCGTCTTTCCCACACCCAAACCAGGGGTCTCGTCGACGATTCGTTCAGGGACTCGCGGCTGGCGGCGTCATGCTCGGTCTGTCGCCGTTTGCCGGCCTGGCCCGGGCACAGGGCACGACGGCTGCGACGGGCTCGGCACCGGAACTGCGAGGCACCGAATTTGACCTCGTCGTGGCCGAATCGCCTGTGAACTTCACCGGAAACCCGCGGATGGCAACCACCATCAACGGCTCGATTCCGGCGCCGACCTTGCGCTGGCGCGAAGGCGATACCGTCACGATTCGGGTGACGAACAGACTGCGCCAGGCGACCTCGGTGCATTGGCACGGCATGCTGCTGCCGTTCCAGATGGACGGCGTGCCGGGCATCAGCTTCAAGGGCATCGCGCCCGGAGAGGCGTTTGTCTACCGCTTCAAGGTCCTTCAATCGGGCACCTATTGGTACCACTCCCATTCCGGCATGCAGGAACAGACCGGCATGTATGGCGCCATCGTCATCGAGCCGACCGGTGGCGAAACCCTGAAGGCCACGCGCGACTATGTCGTGCAACTTTCGGATTGGACCGATGAAGATCCGATGCGCGTCATGGCCAAGCTCAAGGCGGACAGCGGCTACTACAACTACAACCAACCGACCGCGACGGAGTTCTTCCAGGATGTCTCCCGGGACGGCTTGAAAGCCGCTCTGGAGAAGCGCCAGATGTGGAACAAGATGCGCATGAGCCCGAACGATCTGGGCGATCTCTCGGGCAGCACGCTGACCTACCTGATGAACGGCACGACTCCGGCCGGCAATTGGACCGCGCCGATGCGGCCGGGTGAGTTGGTGCGGCTGCGGTTCATCAATGGAGCGGCCAACACGTTCTACGACGTGCGCATTCCGAATCTGAAACTCACCGTGGTACAGGCCGATGGTCAGAACATCGACCCGGTGACCGTGGACGAATTCCGTTTCGGTCCCGGCGAGACCTACGACGTGCTGGTGCGACCGCAATCGGATGCATACACGATTTTCGCCCAATCGATGGATCGAACCGGCTATGCCCGCGGCACGCTGACGAGCCGCGCAGGTCTGGCGGCGCCGGTGCCGGCGATGGACAAGCCGCAGCAACTCACCATGGCCGACATGATGGGCAGCATGGATGGCATGGCACCGGGCAGCATGCCGGGGATGGCTGACATGCCCGGCATGCAGATGGGAGGCGATACGGCCGTGCCGAGCAAGCCTTCGCGCCATGCGTCGACCGAATACGGCCCGACGACCGATAACCGCGTGGACTCCCCGCGCACCAACCTGGACGATCCGGGAGTCGGCCTTCGCGATAACGCACGCAGGGTTCTGACGCTGGCCGATCAACACACCGTGGGTGGTCCCATCGACCCGCGCCCCCCCGAGCGTGAGCTTGAGTTTCACCTCACGGGCAATATGGGGCGTTACGCCTGGTCGATCGACGGGGTCGAGTTCGGCAAGTCGACGCCCGTGCATTTCCGCTATGGCGAGCGCCTGCGCGTTGTCCTGGTCAACGACAGCATGATGACCCATCCCATGCATATGCACGGCATGTGGAGCGAGTTGGAAAGTCCGACTGGGCAATTCCAGGTCCGGCGCCACACCATCCCCGTGCAGCCGGCGCAGCGCATCAGCTACCTCGTAACGGCCGATGCGCCAGGACGCTGGGCTTGGCACTGCCACCTGATGATGCACATGGAAGCCGGCATGTTCCGCGAAATCATCGTGTCGTGACTGCGCGAGTACGAGCCCAGCAACAGGAACCATCAACAAGGAATCTGGATGAACACGGTACACACCCAGCTGTTATCGGTTGCCATTGCAATTGCAGCCTTGTGGGCCTCTCCCGCATGGTCGCAGAGCACCGCCGGGGATCACCGGCAGCACACCGGCGCGACAGCCCCGACCCAAGCGACCGCCCCCTCCAACGCCCCCATGGCGGACACGGCGATGCCGGGCATGGCGGACGAAACTCCAGCGAAACCGCCCCAGCCTGCAGCCGGCGGCACCATGCAAGGCATGACCGGTTCGATGGGCGCAACTGGCGATCAAGCCGCGCCGGGTGCCATGCCGTCGAGCCATGCGCCAGCTTCAGGCCCCCTGAGCCAGCGCGATCCCCATGCCTATTCGGATGGCTACACGCTGACCACGGGGCCTTATGCGCTGGCCGGCCTGCAACCGCCGCGAATGGCTGACCAGGAGAACTTCGGCTCGCTGCTCGTCGACCGCCTGGAGCGGGCCTACACCCGCAACGGCGACTCGACGGCCTATGACGTGCAGGCCTGGTTCGGGCGTGACGACAACCGTGCTGTACTCAAGGCGGAAGGCGACATCGCCCGGGGTCGGCTGCAGGACGCGCGCACGGAGGTGCTGTGGGGGCATGCCGTTGCCGCATTCTGGGATACACAACTGGGCTTGCGTCTGGATGACGGAATCGGCCCCGAGCGTTCCTGGCTGGCTTTCGGCGTGCAGGGCCTGGCCCCTTATTGGTTCGACGTCGAAGCCACAGGCTATCTTGGCGATCAGGGGCGAAGCGCCATCCGGCTGGCCACGAGCTACGACATCTTGCTCACGCAAAGGCTGATCCTGCAGCCGCGCGTCGAAACCAACCTGTATGGCAAGAACGACCCGGCGCGCATGGTGGGCAGCGGCCTGTCCGACGCGACCGCGGGCCTGCGCCTGCGCTATGAAATCACCCGCCAGTTCGCGCCGTATGTCGGCATCGAGTGGACAGGCAAATTCGGTCAAACCGCCGACTATGCCCACGCGGCAGGCGAAAAGGCCAAGCAATCGCGCCTGTTGGCCGGCCTGCGCTTCTGGTTCTGATGCGTCGCGTGGGACGTCAATCCCTTCAGACCCGATTCACCCAGCGGAACAACCCCCCACCTCTGCAACCACCTCCAAGGACGACCTGCATATGAAAAAAATGATCTCGACCATCCTGCTCGGCGCGATGCCACTTTGGGCCAGTGCCGCCGCCAACCATGATCACAACCATGACGGGCAGGCGCCGGTTCAGGCACAAGGACAGGGCGCCGCGTCACAGCAGAGTCCGGTTCCTGGCCAGGCTGCGAAGCAGGGCCAGGGCATGATGGACATGCCGATGATGGGAAAGCAGGGCATGGACGGCATGCACGGCCGCCAGCATGATGCCGCGGTAGGACAACCCGGCGATCCGGCCCAGGTCAGCAGCACCATCGACATCACCATGGACGACTCGATGCGTTTCACACCGGGCACGATGCACGTCAAGGCGGGGCAAACCGTCCGTTTTTTTCTCAAAAACACCGGCAACATGCCGCATGAAATGGTGATCGGCAGCATGGCTGAACTCAAGGAGCACCAGAAGATGATGCGGACGATGCCTGACATGAACATGCATCGTGCCGAGCCCAACATGATCGCCCTGGCGCCTGGGCAAGAAGGGGGCATCGTGTGGACATTCGACAAGGCAGGCACGGTCAACTTTGCTTGTCTCATGCCTGGTCACATGGAAGCGGGCATGGTTGGGCAAATCATCGTGGAGTAAACCTGCCTTGACGGCAACGCGGGCGCGCCCTGTTTCGGGAACTTTTGCGGCGTTTCCAGCATGTCCTGCATGCCCGTCTCCCAAGCTGGTTTGCGCCCGCATTGGCAACCACGTCGTCTGAGCCCATGAAAGTCCTGCGTGTCGTCTGGGCTGCCGTGCTCCTGGCCTTGTTGCCGCTGCACGCCTGGAGCGCCGTGCGCCACGACGGCATGACACCAGGCGTCCCCGTTGCCTGCCACGGTGCCAAATCCGGCCCATCCATGCTGCTGGCATGGCATGCCAACACCATTGCGGCGGCCACGGGCACGGAGGAATCGACGCCACGCCGCTCCAGTCGCTTTGGTCTGGCGCTTGACCCGGCCCGAGGCGCCCGTGATGCCCGTGATGCCCGTGATGCCCGTGATGCCCGTGATGCCAGCCGATCCAATGGCCGCGGCCTTTGCCATGCGCTGTGTGGCGTGGTTCTCGCGCCGTCGACCGCTCCCATCGCTTGGCAGCCTGCACGGATCGCAGCACATCAGCCGAGTTTCCGCACGCGCCTCGTCGCAAGCGTGCTGCCGGACGCACCGTATCACCCACCCCGGGTCTGATTTCCCCTCGTGCTGGCATGCGTCCGGCCAGCGCGCGAGTCGCGATCGACACGCGCGCTGGCCCTCGACGTCACGACGTGCGCCTGAAACCGACCACGGTTCAGGTCAGCAACCCAAGGACTCTCGTCAAGCCGATTCGGCGAGCCAGACCTTCCTGCACTCGGTGGGCTGGCTCCGCAGGAGCTTGCCGCAAGCGCTTGAAACGGGCGAACCCCCATGGACCTCTCACTGCTCCTCGAAATCATGCTCGCACTCGGCGCCGGCGAGCTGCTGAACCTGACCCCATGCGTGCTGCCGGTCATTCCCATCAAGGTTCGCACCATTCTGCACGCTGCGGGAGAAAAACCAGCAACCCGAGCCCTGTCT
Source organism: Burkholderiales bacterium (assembly GCA_013044035.1). Lineage (GTDB taxonomy): Bacteria > Pseudomonadota > Gammaproteobacteria > Burkholderiales > Burkholderiaceae_C > Thiomonas_A. Next base: position 7,188 of record JABEVE010000046.1, on the reverse strand, counting down.
GCGGTTGCTTGCCGCATACGGCGGGGATGGCCTGCCATTCCTGGCGATCCTGGATCGGCACGCGCGGGAGGTCGATCATCGTTCGGGATTGCTCCCGGTCGACGCACTCCTGGGCGATTTGAAGGCCCTCCACCACTGAAGAACTCGTGATGAATCCCAGAACCCTGCGCATGGCCATCGCCTTGTCCATCATTCTTGGCCTTGCGCTTGCTGCGCTGTTGTTGATCCGGGCCACCGGCAGTCCCGGCTTCAGCACCAGCACCAGCACCAGCACCTCCGCCGACCTTGCCGACTCGTCCACCAAGGTCCGTGCTGGCGCCGCGATCGATGGACATGAAGCCGTGGTGACGCTGCACATCCAGCCGGGCTGGCATGTGTACGCCAATCCGCCATCGGTTCCATACTTGATCCCGGTCACGATCGTCGCGCAACGAGGCGGGATGCCGTCCACGGCGTGCGCGCAACACGGCATGACCCAGCAGGCCCCAGGGCAGCGATGCGCCATGCTGATGTGCCTCGCAGCAGCGGCCACCCGGAACCCGGGAGCGCGCCAGTCAGACAGATCAGGAGCCGGGCGTGGACGCTGCCCCCGCTGGCTGTGACGGAACAAACAATGCAACCTGGATTTGCTGCTCTGCCTGAAGGCGGATGTGGACGATTTGCCGCAGGATGTCGACAACCGCAGCGCCAGCCTTGGCCTGCGCTGCGGGATCAGGCTTGACCATGGAGTTGACCGTCAGCAGATTGGCGCGGGCGGTGTAGAGCTGCGTCTGCAAGGCGCCTTCCTGACGCAAGGCCTCGGCTTGGATTTGTCCAATCCGTACGCGCTGCTGCGGCGTGAACGATTCCTGCCAATCTCCCCCAACCGCCGGCCAGATGCCCCCGCCCATCATGCCGTAGCCATAAGTACCATCGTCGACATAGGCGTGACCGCCCTGCACGCCGAAGGCGCCCCGGTCCCTGACCGGGCCGTTCATCAAGGCCTCGCCAAACCGTGGCCCCCACCAACCGGAACTCCCACGCCAGGGGGGCGGCGCGCCGGTTTCCCATCGCGGGCCCCAGAAGGGGGCGACGCCGAATTCGGGAATCAAAAGCAAATAAAAGGCGAACAGCACGATCGCCAGCGCAAGCAACCACTTCGGTAGCGGTTTCATGAGCCGGGCCTCAGCTGTCCAGCTCGCGCCGCATGCGGTCGTAGGTGTCGCGGTCGATATCTCCGCGGGCGTAGCGCTCCTTCAGGATATCCAGATGCCTTTTGCTGTCGGATCGCGTCCCGGCATCGCCCGAATGGCCGGTGAACAGCCATCGGATCAAACCGACAAGCACGGCGAGAATCAAAGCCCACCACACCAGCATGAAGAGCCAGCCCAAACCGAAGCCGCCCCATCCGCCCATCATTCCATATCCATAGCCCATGGCCATGCTCCCATTGGATGTTCACAAACACCAGGCACCAACCGGCCGGACCGAATCAGTGCCTGGATGATGACGGCACCGACGCAGCCCTCAGGCTCGCAGGGCCTCGGCGACGCGCTTGAGCTTGTCGCGCACTTCGCCGCCAAGTTTGTCCACCTCGGGGCGCTTGACCATGCCGAGCACGGCAGCCGGATCCATGAACACCACGCTGATCCTGCCGTCCGCTTCTTCCCGCACGACGACATTGCAGGGCAGTAGCGCGCCGATGTCCGGCTCGGCCTTCAGGGCCTGGTGAGCGTAGTGCGGATTGCAGGCTCCGAGGATGAGGTAGGGACGCTCCTCAATGCCGAGTTTGGCCTTGAGCGTGGCGGCCACGTCGATGGTGGTCAGGACGCCGAAGCCCTCCTGTTTCAACGCTTCGGTCGCCGCTTGCACGGTGGCCTCGAAGCCTTTCGGGCTGGTCACGGTAAGGACATAATCACTCATGGGTCGATCTCCGGGTTTGAGGAAAGAACGGGTTGAAGTGGGTGATGAACGGTCCTTGAAGGCATCGTCTGGCGCGTGGTTTTCCCGGCTGCATCTCAAACCTGCGCCGTGGCCATCTGCGGCGCGACGACGGTGTCTGTCCTCGTGCCGATGTGAATGCCGGTCAGCCGGGTGCGCTTGAGCATCAGGGCATTGACGGCCACCAGCGCCGAACTGCCGGACATGGCGAGCGCCGCCACTTCCGGACTGATGGTGAAGGGGTAGAACACACCTGCGGCCACTGGAAACGCAATGACGTTGTAGGCCACGGCCCACCACAGGTTTTGATGCATCTTGCGCAGCGTGGCGCGCGACAGCTCGATCGCGCCGACGACGTCGAACGGATCGCTTTTCATCAGCACCACGTCGGCGCTTTCGATCGCCACATCGGCTCCGGCACCGATGGCGAAGCCGACATCGGCCTGCGTCAGCGCCGGTGCATCGTTGATGCCGTCGCCCACCATGCCGACCCGCTTGCCCTGCCCCTGCAGCTCTCTGATCTTGGCCGCCTTGTCGCCGGGCAGCACGTCCGCCAGCACGATGTCGATGCCGATCTCGCGGGCGATGCGCTCCGCCGTCGGCCGGTTGTCACCGGTCAGCATGGCCACCTGCACGCCCCTGGCGTGGAGCGCCGCCACGGTGGGGGCGGAGGTCGCGCGCACGGCGTCGGCGATGGCGACGAGACCGATCAGCCGCCCCGCGCGCGCGACGTGCACCACCGTCATCCCCTGTCCCTGCAGCCGCAGCGAATCAGCCTCGAGACCGTTCATGTCGACCTTGTCGAGCGCCATCAGCTTGTCGTTGCCCAGCAGCACCACGTCGCCACCCAGCTCGGCGCGTGTGCCCATGCCGTCGATATTGGTGAACGCGCTGGCGGGTTCGAGCGCAAGACCCTTGGCGCGCCCGAGGATCGCAAGCGCCAGCGGATGCTCAGAGAATTTCTCCACCGCCGCAGCGCTCTTCAGCAGATCGTCCTCCGCGATACCGGCTGCCAACGCCAACTCGACAACTTCCGGCCGCCCCTGGGTCAGCGTGCCGGTCTTGTCGAAAACCACCACGTTCAACCGGGTCGCGTCCTCCAGCGCGGAGGCGTTCTTGAACAGGATGCCGTTCATGGCGCCGAGTCCCGTCCCCACCATCACCGCCATCGGGGTGGCAAGGCCCAGCGCGTCCGGGCAGGCGATGACGAACACGGTGATGGTCAGTGCCAGCGCCAGCAGCAGCGGCTGCCCCAGGACGACGTACCAGGCGACGAAGGTGGCCAAGCCAATCAGGACGGCGATCACCACCAGCCATTGCGATGCGCGGTCAGCCAGCAATTGCGCCGGCGCCTTGGAGTTTTGCGCCTCTTGCACCAGTTTGACGATCTGCGCCAGCGCAGTGTCGGTGCCCACCTTGGTAGCGCGGTAGCGCAAGCTGCCGCTCTTGTTGATGGTCGCTCCAATCACCGCGTCACCAGGTTTTTTCCCCACCGGCATCGACTCGCCGGTCAGCATCGACTCGTCGACCTGCGAGGCGCCTTCCAGCACCTCGCCATCCACCGGAATCTTGTCGCCGGGGCGGATGAGCACCAGGTCGCCCGGCTGCACCGCGGAGGTTGCCACGGTGATTTCCTCGCCGTTGCGCAGCAGCGTGGCCTTGGGTGGCGCCAGGTTCATGAGCGCGCGGATCGCCTCGGATGCGCCGGCGCGGGCGCGCATTTCGAGCCAATGCCCCAGCAGGATGAACACCAGCAGCACTGACACGGCCTCGTAGAACTGCGCCCCCTGGAAGAAAAAGGTCGTGCCGACGCTGAACAGATAGCCCGTGCCGACGGAGAGCACGACCAGCACCGCCATGTTGAGCACGCCGTTGCGCAATGCGCGAGCCGCCGCAACGAAGAAGGGCCAGGCCGGATAGATCACCGCAGCACTGGCCAGGCCGAACAGCCAGTCCTTGAGGACGAGACCGAACGGCGGCGCCGGTGGCATGAACAGCCCGCCCATGGGCGAGTAGACGAACAGCGGGAGCGTGAACAACAGGCACACCCAGAACCGGTTGCGCATGTCTCGTGCCATGTCACGCGCATCCATGCCGTCGCCATGGCCCATGTCGTGCGCCATGGCGTCCATGCCGGTCACATGTCCGGCATGGACGTCGTGTTTGGCGCCTTCGGGCCCGGTCTCGCCATGCTCCACCCCAGCCTTGTGAGCACCCTGGGCATGCCTTACGGCATGCTCCTCACGTGGCTCGCACAGGTGGTCGGGAACCGACTCGCCGCGGCAGTGGTAGCCGCAACGCTCGACCTGCGCCTGCAGTGCGGCCAAGTTGGTCAAGGCCGCGTCGTACACGACCGTGGCGCTGCCAGCGACATAGTTGACCTGCACATTGGCGACGCCGGGCAGGCGCCGGAGCTGTTTTTCGACTCCGTGGGCGGAAAGGCTCGATACCTGTCCGGAGACATCGATGACGCTGCTGGTGTTCATGCCGATCGCTTCATTCCGGAATGGGGTGGTGAGGCTGAAAACCCGACACGTGGCCGCTTGTCATGTCACGGTCAGTTGACCCATCATGCCGTTGTCCTCGTGCTCCAGGATGTGGCAGTGGTACATGAATGGGTAATCTTGGGCGGCGGGCTGACCGAAGTGGGCTATCAGGCGGACCGTTTCGTCCCGCCGCACGAACACGACATCCTTCCAGCCGCGCTCATGGTCCGGCGGAGCCATGCCGTTGCGCGACAGGATCTGAAACGACGTGCCGTGCAGATGAAACGGGTGAGCCATCTCCGCATCGTTGCTGACCTCCCAGATCTCGGTGCTGCCCAGGCGCACACGCTGGTTGATCACCGCCATGTTCATGAACTGGTGGTTGATGGAAAACAGGCGCTGCATGCCGACCCCCAGGCTCATCCCACCCGGGCCCGTGTTGCCCGAACCTGCCTGCCGGCCCATCATTCCGTTCATCATCCCGCCCATGCCGTCGGCCATCATGGCACGCATCCCCTGGAGGCTGAAGCGCCGCAGCGGCGCATCCGCTCGCAGCACAGATGGGGCGGCCAGTTTCGCAGGCAGCCGGCTCGGCCTTGCATCGGGGGCCGTCACCCGCAGTTGCAGCAGCTCGAAACCTTCGCGGTCGAAGGCGTCGGCATCCATCGGCATGCTGCTCAGCCCGGGAACGACAGTGCCCGAGTTGCTGCGCAAGATCAGCGTCTTGCCCTGCAATCGGCGAAGGTCGAGCAGCAGTTCCGCGCGTTCACCCGGGGCCAGCAACAGGCTGCGCATCTCCACGGGATGCGCCAGCAGGCCGGCATCGCCGGCAATCATCTGAAAGCCACGGGCATCGGCAAACGCGAGGTTGTAGACCCGCGCGTTGGAACCATTGAGCACGCGCAGCCGCACCCATTGCGCGGGAACCTGGACATGAGGCTGCTCGCAACCGTTGACCAGGAAGCGATTGCCCTTCATCCCCATGCGATCCATCATGCCCGTCATGTACAGCAGAGTGCCGTCCGCAGCCATGCGGCGATCCTGGAGTATCACGGGAATGTCGTCCACCCCCCAGGTCTGCGGCAACCCCAGGGATGCATCGACGCCGTCATCCAGCAACAGCAATCCCGCCAGCCCGGCGTAGACATGGGCCCCGGTTCGTCCATCTGGATGCGGGTGGTACCACAAGGTTGCGCCGGGCTGATGCAGGGTGAAGGTGTCGTCCCGCGATTGACCCGGCGTGATCAGGCTCTGGGGGCCGCCGTCCATGCGCCCCGGCACGTGAGCGCCATGCCAGTGGGTTGTGGTGGATTGGTTCAGATCATTGTGCAAGGTGATACGCACCGGCTTGCCTTGCGGAACGCGCAGGGCGGGCCCGAGATAGGCCCCGTTGTAGCCCCAGGCGGGCGTTTGCACGCCAGCCAGCAACTCCGCCCTGCCCGGTGCCAACCGCAGTGCATAGGCCAGGCTGCCGTCGGCCTCGAGTTGCCCGTGCAACTGTGCTGGAATGGGGAGGCGTCGGTTGAACGACGCAGCTTGCGGCTTCGTCATGGACTGCGCGCCCATGCCGGACATGCCCGACATTGCGCCGCCCATCATCCCCATGCGCTGTCCCGTCATGCCCTGGCCTCGGGCCAGACGCGCCGCCCACAGCGTGCCACCGGCCGCAACGGCACCCAGCACTTGGCGCCGCGTGAGCGTTTCGACCCCCGGGCGCGATGCCAGGTCGCACCGCAGGGAACGATCGACGTCTTGCTGGGGATCAATTGGCATGTCTGACTCCGGGCTTGATCGGGTGCGCTGTTTGTCGTCGTGGCTGGTCTCGCATGGAGGAGGCTTACGGCAGCTTGATGATGCTCCTTCGAGGCGCAACCAATCACACGATGAGCTCATCATCGCATGACCAGTCACCGCCAGATTGATGTAGCGCAAGTATCGAAAAGCTCAAGACCGCAGCCTCGAAGTTTGCGCCGTGACGCATCCAGCGCCATGACAGTCTGGAGCGAGCTGCAACGCTGCATCGGACTGCGCATGCAGGAGGCGGTGCAGTCCGGGCTGAGCTTGGCGTCTTGGCTGCGCAGCCTGGAGCAAGTTCGGCCGCTGGATGTGGTCTATGGCACCAAGGGTGGGCGGGCGAGAGCGACGTTTGTTCCCGAAGCTGTGTGCGACCACAGCGGGCGACTGGTGCGCATCAACCCGACGGATTGCACCGTGCCCTCTGCGTTTGATGTCGGTCTGCCGCTGGGTGCGCTGGCGGCGCTGCAGGGCATGGCGAGCGCACTGGAGGCACTATAAACTTCGCGCAGCTTGGGGCATAGACGGCGTAGCCGCACTGGCATCGTGCCCGAAAGCGTTGATCCCGGACTTCCCGCCAACCACGCGCCACCCCTGGGTGGCGCAACCATTTTTGCCCATGCAAACGGCTGGAGCGAGTCAGGCAAAGCCTGCTTTCCAGATTGCCCTGCAAGGGCTTTTTTATGACTGCAAAACCAGCCCATGAAGGAAAAGGGATTTCAGCGCCGACTCAAGGCCGAACATCCATGGCTGCCGGACCGAGTGATTTCCGGCGGGCAGACCGGCGTCGATCGCGCCGCATTGGATTGGGCCATCTCCAATCGCATCCCACACGGCGGCTGGTGTCCGCGCGGCCGACGTGCTGAGGACGGCGTGATCTCCCGCATTGACCAGTTGCAGGAAACGGAGTCGGCCGGCTATGCCACCCGCACGCGCTGCAATGTCGTGCGTAGCGACGCCACCCTGCTGCTGAACATTGGTGCACTTG
>JABEVE010000045.1 GCA_013044035.1 Burkholderiales bacterium | reverse complement strand
GACGGTCTCGGGCGTCCCCGCAACCCGCCGCTCGCCTCCAACGCTCTCCGCTACAACGCCTATGCGCATCCCAAATTCTCCTTGTCGGGGTGGGGAAACCCCCGGCGGCGCAGCACTGCCGGGGGTTTCATGTCAGATGGTTTTCGATCACGGTCAGGCTGGCCGCCTGAGCCGTTTCAACCCTGCAACGAGGCTTGAAGCCTAGGCCGCTCGGCGTCCGCCGAGGGCGTTGTCACCGGCGTCGCTGTCGTCAGCAGAAGCCTCAGCGTCGAACTCGACGATGCAGGCTTCGACCGTTTCGAGGTTGTTGTCGCGCGCAAAATTGCGAACGAACTGGTAGGCCATGGGTTCGGTCTCAGCCAGGGCACGACTCAGAACCACGCAACGCACACCATCCACCAGGGTGGGCATGCAATAGGGCGAATAACACAGGTGCATTTCCTCATGCTTCGCATGCGCTGGTCGGAATTGCGCCATCACTCCGGCGAGACGTTCGGCCCAATCGCTCGGCCGAAACGGGCTACCTTCATGGGTGCGGCCGAGAATCAGGATTTCACCCGGTTTGAGAATGCGCTGCACGACGGTCGCGTCTAACATGGGAGAGTGCCGGAAAGGTTGCGTTGAGTCAATTTTGCTGCAGCGCAATATATCAGGTCAAACCCTTATTGGTAAAAGAGTGCAATGAATTGTGAGGGGCGAATCGGTGTGAGGCGAACCGCCTCTTGAAGGCCGCCGTCACGAAGCGTGCCTTGAGGCCAAGATTGGATGTGGCAGGCCCGTGCGGGGGCGCCACGGCGCCACACCGTCGGTGATGGCGACACATTTTCGCGCATCGAGCCGGCTGGTCGCGTCGCCACCGTGTGGCGTGCAACAGACGTTTGGCGCTTTGCCCACGTTCGGACGCGTCGACACCTGGGCAGCACCTCAGGTCGAGTCCAGGCCAAGGTTGGCTTGGCGAGTTTGCCCGCCGGACAAGCGCACGGACGGCAGACATCCCCAGGAAGGGCTAAACTCGGGTTAACCCTAATCGAGGGTTGTCTTGGCTCCCCATCAGGGAGAACCACCATGAATACATTGCTGGGCCAACTCAAGGCCATGTTTTCCGCCCATCGCAGCGCACAGGACGACGCTGAAGCCTATCTCGGACAAGCAACCGATAGGGGCGACCTGGAGCGTCGAATGCGCGAGCTCGAACGCCGCCGTGGGGGTGCTTTCTCGGCGCACATTGGCCCCCTGGGTGCACTGGCCAATCACTGGAGCCCACGGTGGTGACACCCCGCTGGATGGGCGCGAGGGCCGCCGTCGCAATCGCGTCGACTCCGGCGTAGGATGGCGAGGAGCTTGTCGAGACGGCGCGCGCCGACATGATGCAGAGGTTCATGCCGGCCGAGCGCCGATTCGACCATGAGTTGGCCGCCCTTGAGTGTCTGATCCTGGCGCCTGTGCCGACCAGGCCTTGAAGGTGGGCAAGGGCGTGGTGAATTCGCCCCGCCTGGAGCCTCGCGGCGCCATGATCCGCACCCGCTGAATATCCTCGACGATCCTGAAGGTTTGGCAAAGCATGCTGCGCTGCAATATTTGCTTGCGACTGGGGACAGGTCGAAACAGCAGGGTCTGCGGCTGAGGTCTACATTGGCAGCGTGGAAATCGCTGCTTGCCGGATGTTCCGGTAGTCATGGTGCGACACAGCAATTCAGGAGGACAGCATGACGATCTATCGCAGTCTGCATGCCAGCATCTTGCCGGCGCAGACACGTTTCAGTGAGGTCGATCTCGGCCGCCCGACCCATGTCGACATGGACGCTCCAGCCACGGCGGTGATGACCGATCTGAGGCGCGTGAGCGCAGTCACCATCAGTCCGGATGCCACTGTGGATCTGGCGCAACAACGCATGATCCATGCCCGCGTGCGACTGTTGCTGGTGGTGGATGTGAACGACACAGTGCTGGGGATCGTCACCGCGCGCGACCTGCTAGGCGAAAAACCCATTCGCGTCGCGGTGAGCGATGGCATGCCGCGTGACGCAGTACTGGTGGAACGGGTGATGGTGCCGCGTGATCTCATCCAGGTGCTGGACTACAGCGAAGTGCAGCACTCCAGCGTCGGAGATGTGGTGATGACTCTGCGCGCCAGCGGCCGCCAGCACGCCCTGGTGCTCGAGCGCGGCCATGTGCCAACCATCCGCGGGATTTTTTCGACCACGCAAATCGGTCGCCAGCTTGGCTCACCGATCGAGGCAAGCGAGCGCCCGCAGAGCTTTGCAGAGGTCGAACACCTGCTGGCCGCGAGCTGAACCCACGGGCAACACGCCGAAGCGAATGCGCAGGTGGCTGTCCTGCCAGTTGCGCTGCCGCACGGGGTGTGGGATGCGGCGGGTTATCCGGATCTGCCGCCCGTCAGGAAGACCTCCGCCTGCGCCTGGATTCGCGGCAGTCCGCAGCGGAACAATCATGGCAGTTTCGGTTATGTTGTCCCCAGTTCGGCGCCCCGCTGAGCGCAGTTGACTGGCGATCCTCCGTCGGTGGCCGACAACCGCGCCGAGCCCACGCCTGCCCTTCCGACCTTGCAAGGCACCGCCATGAGCGATCTAGGCCCCGAAGCCCGCCAATTCGTCCGCGCCCATCCCAACGGCGTGCTGTCCACCCTGTCCAAACGTCTCGGCGGCATGCCCTTCGGCTCGATCGCGCCGTTCATGCTCGACCACCAAGGCCGTCCGGTGATTTTGATTTCCACATTGGCCGAGCACACCAAGAACCTCGACGCCGATCCGCGCGCCAGCATCATCGCCCATCCCTGCGCCAGCGATGCGCAGGCGGCAGGCCGCGTCACGCTCGTCGGCCGAGCGAGCCGCCTGGAGGACAAGGATGCGCTGGGTCCGCGCTATGTGCGCTACCTACCCGAGGCCGAGGGCTACTTCGGCATGCATGATTTTTTCTTCTACCGCATCGAACTGGAAGCTGTGCGCTTCATCGGCGGCTTTGGCAGGATCCACTGGATCGCCCCCGCCGATTTCGCCCCGCCGGCCAACACGCTGGACATGTCGGAGTCCGGCATCCTCCAGCATATGAATGCCGATCACGCCCACAATCTGCGCGCCTACTGCGCCCACCTCCACGGTGTGCAGGCGCAGGAGGTGAGCATGGTCGGGGTGGACACCGACGGCCTGGACGTCCGTGCCGATGGCCGGCTGCTGCGGATCGATTTCGCCGCGCCGGTGCACAACGCGGGCGAAGTGCGCAAAGCCCTGGTGGACCTGGCGCAGCGCTGTCGCGAACAGGCTTGACGCCCGTCATCACCCGGGCGAGCGCCTGAACAAGCCCGAAGCCGTTTCGACAAACTCCAAGCGGTCAGCTCGCGCAGCGCCCGGCTCCTTTGGCAAGGCTTGCCTCAGACGGACTCCAGCGGCAGCGACATCCAGAAGCTGGCGCCTTGCCCCGGGGCGGACGCAACGCCCACGCTGCCGCCGTGCTTCTCCGCCACCAGGCGCACGAAATACAGGCCCAGGCCGAAGCCGGCGGTGTGGGTGGGCTGTGTCTCCAAGCGAACGTGGCGCTGAAAGAGTTGCGCCTGCTGCTGCGCGTCCAGCCCGGGCCCGGAGTCGCTGACCCACCAGCGGGCCTGGCCCGCAATGGGCTCCAGGCCGAGCACGACCGTGGTGCCGCGGGCGCTGTGTTGCACGGCGTTGCGCAGCAGGTTGATGGCCGCACGCTCCAGCAGCGCGAAGTCGCCCCGCACCCACAGCGGGGGCTCGCCCAGGTTTCGCTGCAAACGCACTCCGGCGCGCAGCAGCGTGTCGTCCATGCTGTCCGCCGCCTGGTCGAGCAGGCCGCCCAGCTCGACACTCTGCAGCTTGAGCGGCTGCGGCGTTTCCACCCGGGTGAGCAGCAGGAATTCCTCGGCCAAACGGTACGCCCGCTGCACCAGGCGGGCCAGACGCGCTTGTTCGGCCACATCCAGCGGTGGACCCTCAAGCAGATCGGCCGCAGCGGCCAGGGGCACACGCACATCGTGGGCAATGAAGCGCAGGGCGTCTTCGCGCTGCTGCTGCACGGCCTGCATGCGGCTTTGGGCCTGCTCGATCAGCGCGATGCGCTGCGGCAGCCGCAGGCGCGCTCGTGGTTCGAGCATGCTCCCGGGTTGCGGCCCGGGAGCGGCTGTCGCAAGCGTCCGGTTGCCCAGCGATGGTTCATGCGTCTGCAGCGCCAGGTCGAGGCGCAGGATTTGTGCGTCCAGATGGCGTTGCGTCGCGCGCAGCGAGACCAGCGCCCACAGCGCATGGCTGGACACAGCGCCCGCCAACGCACCTGCCGGGGCGAACCACAGGCTGGCCAGGCCGGGCAGCAGGGCCGAGGCCACCAGCAGCACCACTATCCAGGCGAAGCTCGCCAGCAGGTTGACACCCACCGGCAGGCGGGGCAGCCACAGCCAGGGCAACAGGGCCAGCAACAAGGTCAGCAGGGTTTGCGGCCATTGCCCAAGCGGCCGCACCAGCAGGCCGTGGCGCAGATCCAGCAGCACGGAGCCCAGCACTTCCACGCCTGGCATGAGCCGGTTGCCGGCGTTGGGCACGGCCAGCAGATCGCCCAGGCCGGCAGCGGTGGCGCCGAGCAGCACGATCTTGCCGCGCAGTTGCGCCGCAGCATCGCCGTCGAGCACCTGCCAGGCGGGAACGGAGGGCAGGCTGCCGGGCGGTCCCCAGAAGTTGAGCAGTCGCCTGCCTTGTTGGTGCGGCTGCGGCGTTGTCGGCTCGCGCCCGATGCCAGCCGGATGGCCGCGTCGCAACCCGTCCGGCGCAGACGCGACTGGGGATGCGGCCATGCTCGCCGGGAGTTGGCCGGCCAGCCGCAACACCTGCTGCACCAACAAGGGCCAGGTGTCGCGTCCGAGGCCGGCTTGCAGCATGATGCCACGCGCCACGCCGTCATGTCCGAGCTCCACATTCACCCGACCCAAGGCGGCCGCTGCCGCGGCGAGAACTGGCACTGGCAGCGTGCTGCTCCAAGCGGACCCGGGCGCGGGCTGCTCCAGCAGCACGGGCAGCACCGCCATGCCGCAACGGCGCAGCGCTGCCGCGAGCTCGGCGTCGCCCGGCGCGGGTTCGGTGTCGGCAATGTCCATGCCCAGGGCCAGGGGGTGGGCGGCGCAGATGGCATCCACCAGCCGCGCCTGGGTCGCCCGCGGCCAGGGCCAGCGCCCCACGCGCTGCAAGCTGGCGGTGTCGATGGCGACGATGCGCAGATCTGCTGGTGGCGCGCGTCGTACCAGTGCCTGGCCAGTGTCATAGACCCAGGCATCGAGCGGCTGTCTGTCACCCAACGCTTGCACCGTCAGCGCGAGGCAGGCCGTGAGCAGCAGCCAGGGGGCCAAGCTGCGGCGCAAGCTCGACCACATCGTCTGCGGGGTGCCGGGCATGGCGGCCGGGACTCAGAGCGCCGCCAGCAGGGGCACCAGCAAGAGCCAGAGGTCGGGGTAACGCGGGGGCACGTTCACCTTTTGCTGTGCCACCGGCCCTGCCGTCCCGTCGCGGCTGTCGACGAGGCTGACGCCGAGCAGATAGGCGCCACCGGATGGTCGTTGCAATTGCGCCCGGCCATCGGCCGACACCACCGTTTGCAGCAGCTTCGCAGGTGCAGCAGATCCCGCCAGGGTGAAGCGGTATTGCAGCCCGTCGGGAGGCGGCGGCAAGTTCACATCCAGCGTGTCAGGTGTGAACCGCAGTGCCGATTGGCCGAGGTCCACCGGGCCCGGCGCGGGTTTGTAGGTGAAGGGGTCGGCATCGTTCCACGGGCCTTGTTTGCCGCCGGCGTCGATGCTGGCCATGCGCCAGAACAGAGTGCCTGGCGGCAGGTCGGTGCCGGGGGTCCAGGGCGGCGCGGCAACGCTTGCGCTGAGCAGCGGCGTGGCGCAATCGGCCTGCGGGCAGACCTGCAGCGCGTAGCGGGCGGAGCCCTGCACCTCGCTCCAGTCGAAGGCAGGCCGCGCCAGACGCACCACGGCCTGGCGGCCAGGAGATTGCAGCAGTGGCGCGAAGGGGCGGGCAGCGACCTCGAAGCCACGCTCGGCGCCATAGCCCTGCAGTTGCTGGGCGTCGAGCGCGCTGACGCGCAGCAGGTAGTGGCCATCCGGCAAATCCGCGAGTGTCAACGCGGGCTCGGTGACGGTGCTGCGGGCCAGGATGCGCAGGGGCGCGTCGGCCGGCGTCACCTGGGCCAGCCAGGACCGTGCCCCGGGTTGCGCCGCCCAGCTCAGGCGCAACGGCAGGCGCTCAACGCGTGCGACGAGGCCGGAGAGGTCGGGTTTCGGCAGCAATTGCACCGGCGGCATGGGCGGCTGGCCGTTGGCGCTCAGGCTGCCGTAGCCCTGGTTCACGGCCACCCGGGCACTCCCGGCGGACAGTTCGACGGCACCTTCCAGCGTGGTTTGGCGCGTGACGCCGGCCGCATAGTCGACGCGAAATGCCGTGCCGCGCACCACGGCTTGGGCGCCGGGGGTGATGATGCGCAAGGACTGATTGGGCTCGTGCTTCGGGTTGTCGAGGATGTTGGCCTGGCCGTGTTGCAACCCGAGGTGGCTGTCGTGCATCGTCCCCTGGGCATAGCTGCGCAGGCTGTCGAGGTCGAGCAGGCTGTCGGGCAAAAGCTGGACGCGCGTGCCGTTGGCCAGCAGCAGCAAGGCCGTGCCCCGTCCCAGAACGCGAACTTGCGCGCCGCTGGGCAGGCTTTGGCCGGAGCGCAGCGTTTGCCAGTCGCTTGCGTTGCCCGGTGGGCGCGATGGCCTGGCGGCGGACGCCGCCGATGCAGGACTTGTGGACGCACCCGCTGCCAAGCGCCATTGCACCGTGCCGTCCACGACCTGCGCAGTGGCGGTGTCGGGGCTGGCGCGCAGCAGCGCGACCGGGATGCGCAGCGTCGTTCCCGGCTGCATGCGGCGTGGATCGGCAATATGGTTGAGGCGCTGCACGCCGGGCCAGGCGGCGGGATCCCGCAGGAGGCGCTGGCCGAGGCCGATCAGCGTGTCGCCCGGTCTGGTGACGTAGTGCAACACGGGCTCGCCGGGCGCCGCGACGCCGGTTTGCCGTGAGCCTGGAGTCGGTGCTGGCCGTGCGTGCTGTGCCTGGGCCGCCCCCTGCAGCGCGGTGCTCAGGGCGAGTGCCGGCAGCACGCCGCGAAGGACGATGAGCCGGTGGTGCCGCTGAAGGATCATGGTTGTTCAGAGATGGCGTCGACCAGTCCATCCGGTCTGGCTTGCAGCGTTGCGGTGGGGACGAGACAGAGCTTACGTGGCCGGCGCCGCCGCGGGAAGGCGTTCGAGTCGGTAGCCCTGGCGGTAGATGGACACCAGGCGCCAGCCCGTGGCCGGGCTCAGGTCGAGTTTGCGGCGCAAGTTGCTGATGTGGACGTCGATGGTGCGGGTGTCGGCATCCGGCGGCAGTCCCCACACGGCGTTGGCCAGATGTGCGCGCGTGTGCAGGCGGCCGGGATGGTTGAACAGGTGCAGGGCCAGATCGGTTTCACGCGCGCTCAGATCGGCGACACGCCCATCGAGGAGGATGCGGCGCTGGGCGAACTCCACCCGCAGGCGGCCATGCAGCAGGGGTGGCGCGGCATCGCCCCGATTGACGCGCCGCAGGCAAGTGGCAATGCGCGCCAGCAGAACGGCGCGGGTGGGCGGCTTGACGATGTAGTCGTCGGACCCGGCCTGCAGCATCTCCACCACGTCGTCCTCGCTGTCGCGCCCACTCAGCACGATGATGGGTGGGCAATGCTCACGCAGGCGCTGGCGGGCACGCTGCAGCACCGCCGAGCCCAGCAGATCCGGCACCATTCAGTCCAGCAAGACGAGGTCATAGCTGCCGCGCTCGAGGGCCAGCGCGCAGGCGCGACCGCTCTCGAACCAATCCACCGCATAGCCGGCTTGAAGCAACCAGGACTGCACGGCCTCGCCTTGCGCCGGATCGTCTTCGAGGTAGGCGATGCGGGAACCCACGGCTGCAAGCCTCGAATCGGCGCTGGGGGAGTTGGATTGCTGCATGATCGTCTGGATTGTGCTTGAGGAGGAGGCGGAGCCACGGGCCGTGTTCTGGTTCCAGATGCACTCAAGGGGGAATGCGCGAACGTCCGGCGAGCGGCAGCTCAGGCTGGGGACGCATCCCGTAGCGGCACGACGCGACTTGTCGCGCCTCGGGCTGCTGTGCATCGGTTGGCAGCAGCGGCCTGGCGCCGCCGCGTGGTGCTCGAGGTCGGGGTGGCACGCACACGACGGCCGCGCCGCCTCGCCGCAGGCCTCGACGCCGGCTGTGGACTGCGCCGTGAGGGCCGGGGTTGCATGGTGCTGTGCGGGCGCGTTTCGGCGGTGTCGTCGGGTTTTCAGCGACTCAGTGCGTCGGGCCAGTCGGCAGGGTCACGGCGAGATGGAGCTCGCTCAGGGTTGCAATGACCTTGTGCGACATGCGCGCGTATTGGCCCTTGGCCAACTCCAAGCGTGCCGATTCGCCCTCGCCTGACTGGATCAGGCGCAGCACTTCGCCGGCCCGGCGGTGGAACTCGGCATGCTCGTCGAGCAGGCGGTTGAACAGCCCGAATTGCGCCAGCGGAACGTGCGCATCGTGATGCAGCCAGATGCCCAGCGCGCAGCGATCGTCGCGGCAGATGGTGGCGACGTCGAGTTCCTCGTGGCTGTCGCCGCGGGCGTATGCCCCGAGACGGGCCTTCCATGCCTGGTGGCTCTGGATGGCGGAATAAAAGTTCATCCCGCCGTCACTCGACTCGCTGCGCCCGGCGGCAATCGGGGAGGGCAGGTCCGATTCGGCGGGGCGGCTGTCTGCGGCTTCGGGCGTGCCGTCGAGGTCGTGGCGTAACCGGTTGATCAGGGTCATGCGAGTCTCCGTTGCCGGGGGATGGTTGGCAATGCAAACCATCCTAGGAACGCAGCCGCCAGCGGCGCGAGCAATGTCAGCAGCTTTTTACAGTCCGCCGCCTGCGGGCTGCGCGGCGATGCGGACAAGACCTGATCCGGGCTCTATGCTTGACGCCATGCCGGACATCGACCCCTACCTTGACGCCACCGCCCTCGCCGCGCTCATCGCGCGCGGCGAGGTGAGCGCGACCGAAGCGCTCGATGCCGCCCTGGCGAGGCTGGATGCGCTGAACCCGCGCATCAACGCCGTGGTGATGGACTGGCGCGAACAGGCCCGCACGCAACTGGGCATGCAACCCGCGCAGGGACGGCGCAGCCCCTTTGCCGGTGTTCCCTTTCTGCTCAAGGATCTGGGACAAGACGTCGCGGGTCTGCCGTCCACCTGGGCTTCGCGTGCTCGCCGCGAGGTCCTGGCGGGCGCCACCAGCAGCGTGGTGCAGCGCTGGCAGGACGCCGGTCTGGTGGTGCTGGGCAAGACCAACTTGCCCGAGCTGGCGCTCAAGGCCGTGACCGAGCCGCTGCTGTTCGGTCCCTGCCGCAATCCCTGGAACCCGGACCGCACGCCGGGCGGCTCGTCCGGCGGCGCGGCGGCGGCGGTGGCCGCGGGCATCGTGCCGGTGGCGGGCGCATCCGACGGCGGCGGCTCCATTCGCATTCCTGCGGCCTATTGCGGCCTGTTCGGGCTCAAGCCCTCGCGTGGCCGGGTGAGCCATGCCCCGGCGGCCGACGAGGTTTGGGAAGGCGCCAGTTGCACCCATGTGCTCAGCCGCAGCGTGCGCGACAGCGCCGCATTGCTCGACGTGCTTGCCGGCGCCGAACCAGGTGATCCCTACGCCGCCGCCGCGCCACTGCGGCCCTACGCGCTCGAAGTGGGTGCCGCGCCAGGGCGCTTGCGCATCGGCTTCAGCGTGGTGTCGCCCCTGGGCGGCGCCGTGCATCCCGAGTGTGCCGCCGCCGTGGAGCGCACCGTCCATCTGCTGGAGTCGCTCGGCCATGCGGTCGAGCCGGCCGTCCCGGCCATCGACGGCCTAGCGTTGGCGCAGAGCTATCTCGGCATCTACTTCGGCCATGTCGCCGCCGAAGTGCGGCGCTGCATCCGCGTGCATGGCGCGCGTCCGGCGGATTTCGAGCTCGACACCCGCGCCATCGCCGCCATCGGCGCCAGCCTGCCGGCCGCCGACTATGTCGCCCTGCGCGCACGCTGGAATGGTTTTGCCCGCGCCCTGGCCGCATTCCATGCCCGCCACGATCTGTTGCTCACCCCCACCACGGCGCAGCCGCCCGCGCGCATCGGCGAGCTCGACACCCCCGCCAGCCAGCAGGCCGCGCTGCGCCTGGTGCTGGCCCTCGGCCTGGGCGGGCTGCTGCGCAGGACAGGCATCGTCGACGATCTGGCGCGGAAAAGCCTGGCACGCACCCCCTTCACGCAACTGGCCAACCTCACCGGCACGCCGGCCATGTCGCTGCCGCTGCAGATCGATGCACAGGGCATGCCGGTTGGCGTGCAGTTCATCGCCGCCTGGGGCCGCGAAGACCTGCTGCTGCGCCTGGCTGCCCAGCTCGAAGCCGCCCAGCCCTGGGCGCAGCGCCGCCCCGATCTGGCTCAGGCCCTGGTCCACGGGGCGGCGGCCTCGCCGCAACGCGCGCCCTGACGCAGGCGGCGTGCCGCTGCGGCTGCAAGGCCCGGGCAGCACGGGCTGCCTGTCGGATGCAGTCCCCGCGATGCGCACCGGTACAGTGCGCGTATGCAGGCCACTCCCGCTCGTGCCAACGCCTATGCCCTCGGCGCCATCGCCCTCTGGGCCACGCTGGCCGCGCTGGGCGTGCAGCTCGCGCGCGTGCCGCCGTTCCTGCTCACCGGGCTGGCGCTCCTCGTCGGCAGCGTTCCGGCCTGGCCATTCTTTCGCCAATGGCGACGGGTGCGGCCCGTGGCGCTGGCGCTCGGCGTCTATGGCTTGTTCGGCTTTCACTTCCTGCTGTTCATCGCGCTGCGGCATGCGCCGCCGGTGCAGGCCAATCTGGTGAATTACCTCTGGCCCCTGCTCATCGTCGTGCTGGCGCCGCTGCTGCTTCCGGGAACGCGGCTCAGGCCGGTGCACATCGGCGCGGCGGTGGTGGGTTTTGCCGGGGCGGCCGTTGCCATCATCGGCGGGCGCGGGCTGCATGGGGGTTTCGCCTGGGGCTATGTGCCGGCATTGGGATCGGCCTGTATCTGGGCAACGTTTTCGCTCGGCAGCCGGCGCCTGGCGCAGCAAGGGCGTGGCTTTCCTACGGCCGCCATCGGCCTGTTCGCGCTGCTGTCCGGGCTGCTGGCGCTGGCCTGCCACGCGGCGCTGGAGCCGGCCGTGCAACTCACGGTGCCGGAGCTGATGCGCATCGCCGTGCTCGGCCTGGGACCGCTGGGTGCGGCGTTTTACCTCTGGGACCGCGCCCTCAAGCTGGGCGACCCGCGCACCCTCGGCGTGCTCAGCTATCTCACACCGCTGGCGTCCACCGCGCTGCTGGTGTGGACCACCGGCCGGCCGTTCACCTGGCCGCTCGGCCTGGCCGCGCTGCTCATCGTGGGTTCGGCTCTCGTGGCGGTGCGGGCGAAGGCCTGAACGAGCCCCCAAACCGCCCCCCTGCGGCGGTCGCCACCGAGGCTGGCCAAACTTCGCAATGCTTGCTGTGTCAGGGTTTCAGGCCTGCCGCAACGCTCGCCTGAGCCTTGGTGCGCGCGCATCACGCTGGACTGCATCGGGTTTGTAAATTCCATTTCACACAGTTGGCCCGGTGTGCGGCCAGGCGCTGCAATGCCGTAGTTATGGGCGCCATTCGGGCTGTAAGGGTGTTGCTTTTTTGGCAAATCGAGGGTTCAGGCGAGAACGTTACGTCTGGTTTCGTTGCAATTCGGCGAAAACGCGAAATTTTGCACAACTGAAGTGGAATCAACTGCTTAGCGCCCGCACCGTACCCGTTGGCACACGCTGACTGGATGAACAAAGGACATCCCATGTTGAAGCCTCACGTTTGCCGCATTGCGGCCTCATCGCCACCCTCGGTCTGGTGGGCATGGCCGTCGCACAACAAGCGCAGGTCAGCTCGACCTTGCAGGTGGAGCGGGTCGTCCTGGTGGACGCCAAGCCCGTGCTCAAGCCTGTCACCGCGGGCCGACCGGGCGATGTCCTCGAATACCGCGCCAGCTATGACAACCGTGGCGCGAGCGCGGCAAACGGTTTCGTCGCCGAGCTGCCGATTCCTGCCGGAACCACCTACGTCGCCCACAGCGCCCAGCCCGCCAATGCCCAGGCCAGCACCGATGGCGTGCACTTTGCCGCCATGCCGCTGATGCGCACGGTCAAGATGGCCAACGGAACCACGGGCCCGCAGCCGGTGCCGCTGGCCGATTACCGCGCCTTGCGCTGGAGCCTGGGCAATCTGCCCCCTGGCAAGCATGTGCAGGTGCAAGCCCGCGTCCAGGTCGATCCGGTTGCCGCCGCAACGGCCACGCCGCCGACCAAGCCTTGAGCGATCACTTGAATGCGTCGTCCCGGTCACTTGCCTGCGCGCGTGGCCACTCTTTTTTCTTGCCGTCCTTGCGCCACGTGCGCACGTTGCATCCAGCCTAGGGAGTTCATCGTGAGTTCAATCCGTTTCACTGCATCGTCACCTGGAGGCTGGTCCTCCGGTGGCCTGCTGCGCCGCGCTGCGGCCTGGCTGGCTGCCGGCGCGCTGGCCCTTGCCGCTGCCACCGGCGCGCACGCCGCGCCGCCGCCGGCCGGCACGTCCATCAGCAACCAGGCCTCGGCCACCTACACGGACGGCTCCGGTGTGTCACACACCGTCACCTCCAACGTGGTGCAGACGACGGTGACCCAGGTTGCCAGCCTGACCCTGACGCAGAACGGCGCGCAGACCGCCACGCCGGGCAGCGTGGTGTACTACCCGCATACCCTGACCAACACCGGCAACGGCAGCGACACCTTCAACCTGAGCACGTCCAACACCGGCGCCTTCAACATGACCAATGTGCAGATCTTTGCCGACAACGGCAGCGGTCAGCCCACGGGTCCGGCCATCACCTCCACCGGGGCGTTGGCGGCAGGAGCTGCGTTCAAGTTCATCGTGGTGGGCACCCTGCCGGCCACGGCGACCGCCGGCCAGACCAACGCCATCACCGTGACCGACACCAGCGTGTTCGACGCTACCAAGACGGCGAGCAACACCGACACCACCACGGTGACGAACAACGCCGTGATCACGCTCACCAAGGCCGTCAGCGCCGCAAGCGGTGCGCCGGGTTCGGGGCCGTACACCTACACCCTGACCTACACCAACACCGGCAACAGCACCGCCACCAGTGTCGTCATCAGCGACGCGATTCCTGCCGGCATGACCTATGTGGCCAACTCCGGCCGCTGGAGCGTCACGGGCAGCACCGCGCTGAGCGACACCGGCGGCAGCAGTGGCACGGCGCCAAACACGCTGACCTCGACCTACGCCGGCGCCAGCAACACCTACGCGGCCACGCTGGCGCAGGTCACGGCCGGGCAGTCGGGCACCATCAGCTTCCAGGTGAACGTGGCCGCCGGCACCGCGCCGGGCACGCTGAACAACACCGCCACCACGTCGTACAACAACGGCAGCGGCACCACGGTCACGGGCTCGTCCAACACCGTGCCATTCAGCGTGACGCAAACGGGCGTCGGTCACCATCACCGGCCAGACCGTGGCGGGCCCGGCCGCGCCCGGCTCCACCGTGAGCTTCACCAACGTGGTGAGGAACACCGGCACCGGCACCGACACCTTCAACATCACCCTGGGCAGCAACAACTACCCGTCGGGCACGACCTTCCAGTTGTTCAAGAGTGACGGCGTCACGCCGCTGACCGACACCAACGGCGACGGCAAGCCCGACACCGGCCCGCTGGCTGCAGGCGCCAGCTACAGCGTGATCGTCAAGGCCACGCTGCCGCCCAACGCCACCAACACCAACGCGCCGTTCATCATCAGCAAGACCGCCACCTCGGTGTTCGACCCGACCAAATCGGCCACGACTTCCGACACGCTGTCGGCCATTGCTGCCGCCACGCTCGACCTGACCCAGAACGCGGCCCTCGGCGGCACCGGGGTGCAAGGCACCGGCCCGGGAACCACCACGCCGCTGGCCGCCAATGCCACCAACCCCGGCACCACCACGGCGTTCAGCCTGTTTGCCAACAACACCGGCCCCTCGCCCGACAACTACAACCTCACGGTGAGCAATCTTCCCGCAGGCTGGACGGTGAGCTTCCAGACCCCGGGCGCCGGCGGCACCTGCTCGCCGGCCTCGGGCACGGTCATCACCAACACCGGCAACGTGGCGAACGGCACTGCCGTGCAGTACTGCGCGGTGGTCGCCGTGCCGGCGGGCTATGCGGCGGGCACCAGCAACCTGACCTTCACCGCCGCCTCGCCCAACTCCGGGGCGACGGACTTCGTCGCCGACGCCGTCACGGTCAACGCGGTGCGCTCCATCACCATCACGCCCAACGGCACGGGTCAGACCTACCCCGGCGGCTCCATGGTGTATAGCCACACCCTGACCAACACCGGCAACGTGACGGAAGGCAATGGCACGGTCAGCTCCACGGCGCTGGCCGCGGCCAATAACCAGTCAGGATGGACGTCGACGCTGTACTACGACGCCAACAACAACGGCGTGCTCGATGCCACCGATCCGCAGATCACCGGCAACCTCAACACCGTGGCCGGCCTGAGCGGCGGTCTGGCTCCCGGCCAGTCCATCACCGTGTTCGACAAGGTGATCGCCCCCAGCGGCGCGCAGCCGGGCAACGTGAACCAGACCACCGTCACCGTCGCCACCACCAACGGTTCGTACACCACCACGGCGCCGACGCCGGCGGTGGCCACCGACACCACCACGGTGATTGCCGGCAACGTGACACTGACCAAGGCGCAGGCGCTCGACGCTGCCTGTACCGGTCCCACCGGCGCCACCACCTACGGCACGGCCACGCTCTCGGCCAAGCCTGGCCAGTGCGTGCTGTACCAGGTGACGGCCACCAATGTTGGCTCGGCCAACGCCACCTCGGTGGTGGTGTCGGACGCCACGCCGACCTACACCACGCTGAGCACGGCACCGGCCACCACGGCGGGCACCATCGCCGCGGGTGCGCCTGCGGTGGGTGGCACGGGCACCATCAGTGCCAACGTTGGCACCCTGGCCCCGGGACAGTCGTCAGTCCTGACCTTTGGCGTCAAGGTCAACCAGTAAGTCCACGCTGAGCCCCGGCGGGGGAGGCTTCGAACCTCCCCCGTTTTTCCAAGTTCGTCCATGGCGGCGCATTCGGAAAAGCGGCCAACCGCTCTCAGTCCAGACCATCTGTAACTCCATGTATCGCCTGTTGCGCCAAGCTCTGCTCGCCGCTCTCGTCCTGCCCATGCTGGCCGGGTGGATGGCATGGGCGCAGGCAGCGCCCACACCGGCGGGCACCATCATCAGCAACACCGCCACGGCCAGCTACATCGACGCGGCCTGCGGCAACGCGGTGCGACTGACCTCCAACACCGTGAACACCACGGTGACGGCGCTGGAGGCGCTGAGTCTGACGGCCAACCAGAACCTGATCTTCTCCCCGGGCAGCAGTTTCACCAGCACCCATGTGCTGACCAACACCGGCAACGTCGCCACCACCTACGTCATCGACAGCAACGTGCCGGGCAATGTGCAAGTGGTGCGGGACGTCAATGGCAATGGCGTGGCCGATCCCGGCGAGCCGGTCATTGCCCAGGGCGGCGGCATCACCCTGGCTGCGGGGCAAAGCGTCAACCTGCTCATCACCGGCGTCATTCCCGCCACCGCACTGCCCGGACAAAGTGCGCAAGTCACGCTCACCGCCACCAGCCAGTTGCAAGGCGTCACCGCCAGCAACACCGACACCCTCAACATCGTCAACAGCGCTGTGTTGCAGGTCAACCTGGCCGCGTCTGTGGCCACGTCCACACCGGGCTCCAGCCTCGGTCTGACCGCCAGCGCGAGCAACACCGGCAACGCCGCTGCCGGGCCGGTGGCGGTGAGCGTGGATGGCGCGGCGGTCAATCGGTTCGTGTTGCGCGTGCCGGTGCCGGCCAATACCACCTTCGCCAGCGCGCAGACATCCGGCACGCCGGGGGCGCAGACGCTTTACCACCTGGTGGGCGCCGCGGCCAGCAGCTACGTCAGTGTGCTGCCGCCCGGCGCCGCCGTGGACGCCGTGGCCTGGGCCCTGCCCAGCCTGGCGCAGGGCGCGACGCTCTCGGGCCAGTTCACGGTGACGATCAACGCCAACGCCAGCGGCGCCATCACCGATACCGCCGCCAGCAACTGGAGCATGAGCAGCCAGAGCGGCGCGCTCAGCACTGCCAGCAACCCGGTGTCGGTGGCGTTGCCGCAGTTGCCGCCGAGCATCGCCTTCTACCCCAACGCCAGCTACGCCGCGCCCAGCAGCATCAACCTGCCGGGCAATCCGCTGTTCGTGCAGGTGAACGCGGCGGTGTGCAACGTCGACCCCAGCCAGGCGCTGTCGGTGCCGGTCACGCTCACCAGCAAGCTCACCGGCGACGTGGAAACCTTCATCGCCGTCGAAACCGGTCCCAACACCGGCTTGTTCCGCATCCAGCCCAACGTGCCCACGGCCAATGCCGCCACGCACACCGTGGCCTCGGGCGACGGCATTCTCGAAGTGCTGCAGAACGACGTCGTCACCGCCGGCATCACCTCGTGCGGCGGCGCCAGTGTTTCGGCCTCCACCACGCTGTTGATCGACCCCGCCGGCGTGGTGTACGACAGCAAGACCAATCAGCCGGTGGCCGGCGCCTCGGTGCAGCTCATCGACGTGAGTGGCGCCGGCAACGGCAGCAACGCCGGTGGCCCGGCCAGGGTCTTCCAGGCCGACGGCGTCACGCCCGCACCCAGCAGCGTCACCACCGGACCGGACGGCAGCTACAGCTTTCTGCTGGTGCCGCCCAGCACCTATCGGCTGGTGGTGACGCCGCCGGCCGGCTACACCTTCCCCTCGAAGCTGCCGGCAGCGCTGCAACCGGCCGGTCGCCTGATCGACACGCCGGGCTCCTACGGCGGCACGTTCACGGTGACCGGCGCCGACGGCCCGGTGCGCTTCGACCTGCCGCTCGACGCCGGCGCCACCGGCGGCTTGCTCCTTCAGAAGACGGCGAACAAGGCCACGGCGGAAGTCGGCGACTTCGTCGATTACTCCATCCAGCTCAACAACGGCACCGGCATCGCCTTGGCCGGCACCGTGGTGAACGACAGCCTGCCCGCTGGTTTCGCCTACGTGCGCGGCACCGCCAGGCTGAACGGCGCACCCTTGCCCGACCCCGCAGGCGACACCGGCCCGGGCCTGCAATTCGCCCTCGGCAGCGTTGCTGCGGCGGCGCAGCCCACACTCACCTACCGCGTGCGCGTGGGTGTTGGCGCGCAGGGCGGCACCGGCATCAACACCGCTCAGGCGCAGAGCGGCTCGGTGCTGTCCAACCGCGCCAGCGCCCGGGTGCAGGTGGTGGGCGGGGTGTTCTCGAACAAGGCTTACATCATCGGCAAGGTCTATGCCGACTGCGGCCGCGACGGTGTGCAGCGGCCGGGCGATCCCGGCATTCCCGGCGTGCGCATCTACCTCGAGGACGGCACCTACGCCGTCACCGACGAGGAGGGCAAGTACAGCTTTTACGGCCTGACGCCGCGCACCCACATTGTCAAGGTCGACAACACCACGCTGCCGGCTGGCGCCAGCCTGGAAGTGCTGAGCAACCGCAATGCTCTGGACGCCGGCAGCCTGTTCGCCGACCTCACCAACGGCGAGTTGTTCAAGGCCAACTTCGCCATCGCGCAGTGCACGCCGCCCATCCGTGAGCAGATCGGCGCACGCCGCAAGGCGCTCACCAACCCGTCGGAAATTCTGCAGGCCGCCGGCACGCTGCTGTCCCCCAACACCAGCACCGGCGTGATCGACGCCCGCACCTTGCCGGCTGCCGGCGCCATGGGCCTTCCGGGCGCGGCCCAGGCCGGCAGCGGCATGGGCGTGGGTGGCGTCAATGGGCCGGTGGTTTCGCCCCAGGTGATGATGGCGCCGATGGCCTCCGGCATCGCCCCCTTCGCCGCCAGCGCCGCGCCGCTGGGCGCCGTGGGCGACACCGGCGGCCCCTACGCCCCCACGCCGGAGGGTCTGCCGCGGCCGCTGCACACGCCCACCGGCGCCTTGCTGCAGCAGCAGGCACTGCCGGCGCCGACAGCGTCCGCGCCCCTGGCGGCGCCTGCATCTCCCGAGATGACCGAGCCGCTGGAGAAGCTCATTCCCGGCCTCGACTCCAAGGTCGGCATCGTCGGCCTGAAGGACGGCGAGGTGCTGCCGTCCGACCAGACCCGGGTGCGCGTGAAGGGGCCGCTGGGCGCGAGCTTCGAACTCACGGTCGACGGCCGGCCGGTCCCGGGCAGTCAGGTGGGCAAGAAGAGCTCGCTGGAGAAGAACGGCGTCGTCGCCTGGGAGTACATCGGCGTGAACCTCAAGCCGGGACGCAATGTGCTGGCAGTCAAGGCGCTGGACGGCTTCGGCAACGTGCGCGGCAGGGCGCAAATCACCGTTTTGGCACCCGGGCCGCTGGCCAGGATCCTCATCGAGGCGCCGTCGCAGGCGGTGGCCGACGCCGCCACCGCCGTGCCCGTCACCATCCTGCTGCGCGACGCCACCGGCAGGCCGTTGGCGTCGCGCAGCAGGATGGTGACGGGCACGGCGGTGGCGGCGTCGGCCACCGCCTGCGACGGCGCCTCGATGAGGATCCT
>JABEVE010000044.1 GCA_013044035.1 Burkholderiales bacterium | reverse complement strand
GCCGAAGGGGGCGTCGGCGCCGAAGCCGCGGATGGAGATCTGCAGGTCCTGGGCGTAGTCCTGGCGGTTGTTGACGATGAGCCCGGGCACTTGCGCCAGACTCTCCGATAAATTGACCTGGGGCTGGCCTTGGGTGAGCGCGCGTCGCCCCAGCACCGTGATGGTGGAGGGCAGCGAAACCGCCGCGGCTCCATACGATACCCCCTGAACGCTCACGCCCGGCAGGGTGCGGGGCCCATTGCCTGCGGGTAGGGTGGGGGCAGGAACGACATGGGTCTTCGAAGCAACCGGACGCGGGGCGTCTTCAGGCGGTTGGGCATGCACCAGACCAGCCTGCAGCAAGCCCAACGCGCAGAAAGACCATACGGCTGCGGCACGCGCCGATCTGGATGCGCTCCGCATGTTCATTTCACGAACGAATTGAATGGAGTCTGGTCATCGCCCGCAGTTGACGGCGACAGTTTTTTTCCGGAAGGCGTGTAACCATTTTCGTGAAGCAAGAAAGCCATAATGTTTGCATAATCTTTCGGCTTGAGCTTTCCAGGTTTATCGGCCGGCATATTCGTCGTCATATATTGATAAATACCGCCGACGGTCATCGTCGAGTTCGCCGCGGGTGCGAACCCGGCTCCACGCAATGCTGGAGCGGTTTGACCCTGGAGTGCATCGCCATGACATTGGGCGCATTCAGCAGCATAGAGTGTCTTGCCGAGCAGGGCCTGGGGCGCCGCAAAGTTGGCCTCGTGCGCGGGTGATGCCGCACCCGTCATTTCGACAACCCGATCCAGACGAGGTTTATCTTCCGGCATCGAATTATAGACAGCGGGCATCAATCTGGAGGTGCCAAAATCCATATTGCCCAGTGAAATTGCGCGCATAGACCAGGGTTTCGTCATCGATTCGATTTGACCCGAGGCAGATAATCGCCGAATCGCTGCGGAAATCTGACGAATCAAGTTTTGATTTTTATCGTTGGCTACAAAACTTAATTTCCAATCCGAAATTTGTGTTTTTGTTGACTGGGTAGCGAAATGAATAGCCGGATGCTCATGCTGATATTCAATCAGGCTGGGGAACCAGGTGATGCCGTACTGTGCATTGCCTTGCAATACTGCATGGATCACAGCCGCGGTATTGTTTTCGACATCGAAGTTCGCATCCTTTTCCTCGGCGGCAATGAGCTGAGCCGGACTCTTGTAAGCAACGGCAACAACGCCGCGGCCAAGTTTTTTGAGAGATGCGGATGGCACTGTGAATTTCACAAAGTTTGCCTGCATGTACGACGAGGAGATCGTCATGCCCGCCTTGAATTGCAAATCCTGCTTCGAGATTGGAACTCCCATGAAAACATCGCACTTGGATTGAAGCAATTTTGCAATCGTGTATTCAGAGGTGGCGTGCCGCCCGATTTCCTTGTTCAAATCAACCAAATGATAGGGTTTGTTCAGATCCCGGAAAATGGCTTCGGTGACTTGCTGATCCACCATTTTTGTCGGGCTTTGCGGAAAGCCGCAAACCTGCACGGGAGCGGCATCAGCGAAACGTGCTGCCAGGCCCCCTGTTGATATCAATGCGCAGTAAGATAAAGTAAGGAAAACTGATTGAATTGACATGGCAGTCCTTAAAAAAGACAGGAGGCGTGCCATGAGCACCCTCCTGTGATGTCAAAAATTTATGAATTCAGACTGAAAACATAAAGCGTGCCGCCGCGCGGAATGTCCTTGGTCATCGCTGCCATCGGACCGCCCCAGATCGGATTGGCGCCGCCGTATCCTGCAAGAATGGCGATATATTCCTTTCCGTCAACCTCATACACGGAAGGTTGCGCGCCAATACCGCTGGCCAGTTTCGGACTTTTCCAGAGCACTTTGCCGGTCTTCGTGTCGAAGGCGTACAGATGACCTTGCAAGGAACCCGTGAAGGCGATGCCACTGGCCGTCGTGGTGACACCGCCGTTCCAGGGCATCTTGCTCCAATGTCCCCATACTTTCTTGCCGGTGTTCACATCAATCCCCTGAACCTCGCCATAGCCCTTGCTTCCAGGCTCGGGGTAAATCGAAAAGCCTTCTCCCAAGTAGGGCAGGCCCTGCATATAACTGACCTTCGAGCCCGTGTAGGTGCCACAGGCGTGGAGTGAAGGCACGACAGCAATATGCGTTTCCGGGTCATAGGACATTGACCACCAATTTTTCCCGCCGAGGAATTGTGGACAAGTTTTAATCGTCTGGCCGACTTTCGGATAGGATTTGGGATTGTTGATGGATTCGCCGTCTTTGCTGTAGCCAAGCACGGAGGTTGTTTTGACGAACGGTTTGGCGTAGATGAGCTTGCCGGTTTTTTGATCGAGAGCAATAAAGTAACCATTTCGATCGGCATGGATCAGGGCGTTGTAGTCTTTGCCTTGATAGTTGATTTTTGCCCTCAATGCGGTGTTGACCCCGTCGTAATCCCACGAGTCATGTTGCGTGTACTGAAAATGCCATTTGATGTCGCCATTCTCGGCATTGAGTGCCAAGAGCGAATCTGAGTAAAGATTTTTTCCGGGACGCAGTTCCGCAAGCCAAGGCCCTGGATTTCCAACGCCCCAGTACAGTGTTTTCTGTTCCGGATCGTAAGTTCCAGTGAGCCAGGCTGGCGAACCGGAATGCGTATACATGCCCTTGGGCCAGGTATCACCATATTTTTCCTCGGGCGAGGGCACCGTATATTTTTTCCAGACCGTGTCGCCGGTTTTGGTGTCGAGCGCCGCGATGAACCCACGCGCGCCGTACTCGCCACCGGCACTTCCCACATAAATATTGCCATTCGCGGCGAGCGGCGCCAACGAGAATGCGTAACCAATGCCCGGATCAAAGAGTTGTTTTTTCCAATTGATCTGCCCGCTCTGGGCGTCGAATGACACCACTTCACCGCTGAGCATGGCAACAAACAGGTTATCACCATACAGTGCCACGCCGCGGTTGACGACATCGCAGCAGACGGTTTTGTAGGCGATTGTTGGAAGTTGCGGGTCGTAACTCCACAGTTTCTTGCCGGTCGTGGCTTCAAATGCGTACACATGGTCTTTGGGCGTCGTCACGAACATGTATTGACCGTTGACGATGGGCGTCGCTTCAAAACCCTGTGTCAGTTCCGCAGGAAATTTGTGAGACCAGACCATTTGCAGGTTCTTGACATTCGCCGGATCAATTTGTTTGGCCGGCGAATAGCTTTCGCCACCGTAGGAATGGTAATAGGTCAGCCAATCCGTGCTTTGGTGGGCGTTGTCGAGGCGTTGCTGCGTGACACTCGGATAATCGGCAAGGGCCGATGTGGCGCAGGCGAGCGAAACACCAAGCGCAGACATTGTCATGAGCCAACGCTTTTGAGCGTGCGAAATCTTTCGTTTCATCGTGATCTCCATATTCATATATTGCGGGGAAAAATCAAAAACTCATCCAATCGTCGAGAGTATTGAGTCGGTGAAGCCCGATGGCGCCATCGCGTGGATCGGCTCATGCAGGGTCAAACACGTCCCTCCTTTTCCAGAGCGTTCCATTCGTCGTCGTCAAAAAGTCTGGAGCGCGTGAGAAATCGCTGACCTGTCGCGCCCTCGAGAGAGAACATGCCGCCCCGGCCAGGAACGACGTCGATGATGAGTTGTGTGTGCTTCCAGTACTCGAACTGCGCAAGCCCGATGTAAAACGGCATGCCTCCGATCGACCCCAGAAGCCGATCCGCATCGCCGACCAGAAACTCGCCGGCCGCAAAGCACATGGGTGCGCTGCCGTCACAGCAGCCGCCGGATTGATGAAACATCAAATCCCCGTGGGTTGCCTGGAGCTTGGCGATCAGATCGAGCGCCGCAGGAGTGGCCATGACCTGGGGAACGTGACCTACGTCTGGTGACGTCGTGGAGTCTTCTCGCGGGGCTGGTTCGGTGTGCATGGCAGGGTCGTTCGTCGGCGTGGGTCACGCTGCGAGATTGCAGGCTGCAATGGGCATGGGGTTTCGGTCCATCTGGCGACACGGCCTGCGTGCTTGGGCCGCGTCGCCAGCACGCTTTCAGAAGAAACCCAGCTTGTTTTCGCTGTAGCTCACCAGCAGGTTCTTGGTCTGCTGGTAGTGGTCGAGCATCATCTTGTGGTTTTCACGTCCGATGCCCGATTGCTTGTAGCCGCCAAACGCCGCGTGGGCGGGGTAGAGGTGGTAGCAATTGGTCCAGACGCGGCCGGCCTGAATCCCGCGGCCCATGCGGAACGCCCGATTCATGTCGCGCGTCCAGACGCCCGAGCCCAGGCCGTACAGCGTGTCATTGGCAATCTCCAGCGCCTCGTCCTCGTCCTTGAAGGTGGTGACGGACAGGACCGGGCCGAAGATTTCCTCCTGGAAGATGCGCATCTTGTTGTGTCCCTTGAAAACCGTGGGCTTGACGTAATACCCGCCCTCCAGTTCGCCAGGCAGGCGGTTGCGCTCCCCCCCGGCCAGAACCTGGGCGCCTTCCTGCTTGCCGATGTCGAGGTAGGACAGGATTTTTTCCAGTTGCTCGCTGGACGCCTGCGCGCCGATCATGGTTTCCATCTCCAGCGGGCTGCCCTGTCTGATCGCGGCCACGCGCTGGAGCGCGCGCTCGATGAAGCGCTCGTAGATCGACTCGTGAACCAGCGCGCGGGACGGGCAGGTGCAGACCTCGCCCTGGTTGAGCGCGAACATCGCAAAGCCCTCCAGCGCCTTGTCGAAGTAGCCGTCGTCCCGGTCCATCACGTCGGCGAAGAAGATGTTCGGCGACTTGCCGCCGAGCTCCAGCGTGACGGGAATCAGGTTCTGGCTGGCGTACTGCGAGATCAGCCGGCCGGTGGTGGTCTCGCCGGTGAAGGCGATCTTGCCGATGCGGCTGCTCGACGCCAGCGGTTTGCCGGCTTCCAGGCCGAAGCCGTTGACCACGTTCAGCACCCCTGCCGGCAGCAGATCGCCGACCAGTTCCACCAGCACCAGGATGGAAACCGGCGTTTGTTCGGCGGGCTTGAGCACGACGCAGTTGCCCGCTGCCAGCGCTGGCGCCAGCTTCCAGACGGCCATCAGGATCGGAAAATTCCAGGGGATGATCTGTCCGACGACACCAATCGGCTCGTGATAGTGGTAGGCATAGGTCTCATGGTCGATCTCGCTGATGCCGCCTTCCTGCGCACGCACGCACGAGGCGAAATAGCGAAAGTGGTCGATGGCCAGCGGCAGGTCGGCCAGCGTGGTTTCGCGGATGGGTTTGCCGTTGTCCCAGGTCTCGGCGGTGGCGAGCATGGGCAGGTTGGCTTCCATGCGGTCCGCGATCTTGTTCAGGATGTTCGCGCGATCCGTGGGCGATGTGCGGCCCCAGGCGCCCTTGGCCTTGTGCGCGGCATCGAGCGCGCGCTCGATGTCGGCCGCGGTCGAGCGCGGAATGTCGCAAAAAGGTTTGCCCGTGACGGGCGAAATATTCTCGAAGTATTGGCCGCCGGCTGGCGCAACCCACTCGCCGCCGATGTAGTTGCCATAGCGTTTTTTGAAGGGAACGGCCGTGCCAAATTGACCGGGTTCAAGCATGTCCATGAGGGTCTCCTGGGAGGATCTGAAGGGGAACTGCGCAACGGGTGCAGTGCGTTCTTGGTTATCAGGAATCGTGCCAGTTTCGGGGCTTACATCTGAATACAGTGCAGCCTTTGACGAACAACGACTTAGACGCGCGAATCCGTTTTTACCCAGGGGGTGAGGGTCGACTTGCTTTCTCGATTTGCATCACGCGATGCGTCGCAACTTGCGACAGGTGACACGGCGGTGCTTGGGTGCGACACTGCAGCGCAGAAGATTGGCCGCCGAGATCGTGATGGCACGCCAATCCGGGAGACAACCATGCCTCAGACCAAGCCGCCGGACAGCGCGGGTATGACCACGTTGTCAGCCACTTTGCAGTTGGCGCGACAGCGTTTTTTCGAAGACGGCCGTGATCCGCAAGGCGCAGTGCCGGAGCTGATCGCAAGGTCGTGGCGGCGGTGCTCGGCTCTACCCGCCTCGCTCAGCGAGATTCCCGAGCCCTTGGCGCATGACGCGTTGTTTGCCCGGCGCGATGCGCAGGGGCGACTGCGGCGGCACGCGCTGCCGGAGCTGGAGGCTCTGGCCGAGGCGCTGTCGCCATCCCGCGTGGTCGTTTTGCTGGCCGACCCGCAGGGCATGATTCTCGATGCGGCCGGCTCGGACGTCTTCATGAACAAGGCCCAGCGCGTGGCACTGATGCCCGGCGTTGAATGGTCCGAAGTCCAGCGGGGGACCAATGCGATCGGCACGGCGCTGACGGAGGTCTCGCCGATCACCGTCCTTGGGCACCAGCACTATCTCGAGCAGAACGGCGCCTTGGGTTGCACGGCAGCCCCGCTCCTGGGCTCGGAAGGGCAGGTGTTGGGTGTGTTGGATGTCTCGGGCGATCCACGCTGCATTCAAGCCCAGACCGTGGGCCTGGTGCGCATGGCGGCGCAGATGATCGAGTACCGCATGGCCATGGACAACCGGCCCGCGCAGACCGAGATCCTGCGCTTTGCCCACGATCCGGCCTTGCTGGGCTCGCACCGCGAAGCCTTGCTGTGGATTCGCAATGCCACGATCGTGGGCGCCAATCGCGCGGCCATGCGCGTTTTGGGGATGACATTCGACCAACTGCGCGGCCGTTTCGTCGACGATCTGTTCAGCTCCCTGCCCACGACCGAACGGGACCAGTTCGAACTGTGCCTGCATCCCTGGCTGGCGCGGCCCGGACGGTCGGCGTCCTGGGCCTCGGGCTGGGTTGGGGTCAAGCGAACCTCGAATCACTTGGGCTCGATCACGGCGCAGCAGGACACGCCCCAGATCAGCCAAGTCTCCATGTCCAAGCCCCCCATCATCGCCGACCCGCAGCGCGAGGTGCAACTGGACCGCGCCGTGCGTGTCCTGGACTGTGGCATCCCGGTCTTGATCCTGGGGGAATCCGGCGTCGGCAAGGAAGTTTTTGCCAGACAAGTCCACCAGGCCAGCCGGCGCAGCCAGGGACCGTTTGTCGCTGTCAATTGCGCCGCGGTGCCGGAAGGGCTGATCGAGTCGGAGCTTTTTGGCTACGAGGACGGAGCGTTCACGGGCGCCCGGCGCAAGGGCCAGCCGGGACAGATTCGCGAGGCCCATGGCGGCGTTTTGTTTCTGGATGAAATCGGGGACATGCCCTTGTCGATGCAGGCCCGGCTCCTGCGGGTCTTGCAGGATCATGAAGTCAAGGCGCTGGGCGGCGGGCGCCAGCAGGCCGTGGATTTCGCGTTGGTGTGCGCCACCCATCGCGACCTCAAGGCAATGGCCATGGAGGGCAGTTTCCGAACCGACCTGTACTACCGGCTGCAGCATTTCGTGGTCGCCATGCCCGCCCTGCGTGAACAGGCCGACTCCAGGGCGCGCATCGATGAACTCCTGAAGGCCATGTTGCCGTCGCGCGGGATACGGCTCAGTCCGCAAGCCCGTGAGGCCCTGCTGGCCTTCACATGGCCCGGAAACTGGCGACAACTCGTCGCCGTCACGCAGACGCTGCTGGCGCTGGCCGAACCCGGGAGTTGCATTGAGCTCGGCGACCTTCCCGATGACATCCGGCGCGATTGGCGAGGCAATCCACAACAGCGTCCCGCAACGTCAGCGCTGTCGGTGCGCTCAGCCCCTGCGCTGGATGGCCCCGCCCCGCCCCCCGCGCCGTTGCGTGCCATGACCGACTCGGCCATCGAGGCCGCCATTGCGTCCTGCAGTGGCAACGTCAGCCGCGCTGCCCGGCTCCTGGGGGTTCATCGCAGCACGCTGTACCGGCACGTTCGCAGGTGACCGATCAAGCGCGGTCGCCCGGGGCGCCCAGCGCGCGGTGTTGCCATCGCTCCCATGGCGGCATGTCGCCGATTGCGCTCACGATTTCGTCGATGAACACGCGCACCTTGCTCGAGAGGTGCCGCCGACTGAGGTAGACCGCGAACAAATTCAGCTCCAGGGTTTGGTAATCCTCAAGAATGGGCACAAGCGTGCCTTGCGCGAGTTCGGAGGCGACGATGAACGTTGGCTGCAGGATGATGCCCGTGCCGGCGACAGCAAGTTCGCGCAGCAGATCGCCGTTGGTGGCATGCACACAGGGGCTGACCTTCACCCGGGTCATGTTGCCCTGCGCGTCGCTGAAGGGCCACTCGTCACCCGCCCACAAATAGCTGAAGCTCAGCGTTGCATGCTCGACAAGATCGTCGGGAGCCGACGGTGTGCCGTGGCGCTTCAGGTAGGCAGGCGATGCGCAGACCACCATGCTGACCGGGGCAAGTCGTCGGGCGACCAAATGGCCTTCGAGCTTGCTGGCGATGCGCAAGGCCACGTCGATCCTCTCGTACGCCAGGTCGACCACACGGTCAGACAGATCGATGTCAAGCCGCAATTGTGGATATCTGGCGTGAAATCCGGCCAGGAAGCGCGCCAGTTGCATCACGCCGAACGACAGGGGAGCGGAAACACGCAGCAGTCCCACGGGGTGTGCCGAGCCCTGCGTCGCGATGGCTTGCGCGTCGGCGATCTCCTCCAGGATCGTCCGGCTGCGAGCGCAGAACTCAGCGCCAGCGTCGGTCAGCGAGAGTCTGCGCGTGGTGCGATGAAGAAGGCGAGCTCCCAGGTGGGCTTCCAGGGCACTGATCTGGCGGGTCACCGCAGCGTTGGAGACGCCCAGCGCGTCGGCAGCGCGCACGAAGCTGCCCGAGTCGACCACTTGCACGAGTACACGCATCGCGTAGGAAAGGTCCATTGCCGCACTCCATTGTTGCGTCTATCGTAACGATCAATTGCGCGCAGCCGTCTGGTTCTCCGTGTCATTGACCTCTACAGTTTGATCGTGGTGAACGCGGTCTCCTGGGCCTTGCCGCCACGCAGATCAAGACCGCTTTTCCGAACGGGGTGAATGCCCGGCAGGCATGCCCCGTAGCCCATGCACCACTTTCCTGAACCGGAGGTCATCATGAACGACATCGTCAGTCCAATCGCCAGCAAACCGCAGCCGTTGAAGGTCAACCCCGCAGAGGCATCCAGAGCGGGTCGTGCCGGCTACGACAAGCCAACCCCACAGAACACCATTTTTCTGTTCGTCGACCATCAAATCGGGTTGATGGCTGGAGTTCGCGACTTCAGTTCGCTGGCCGAATACAAAAACAATGTCGTCGCGCTGGCAAAAATGGCCAAGGCGCTCAACGCCCCTGTCCTGATCACCTCGAGCAACGCGCAGTGGCAGAACGGCGATACTTTGCCTGAGCTCAAGGCGATTTTCCCCGACCAACCCATCATTCGGCGGACAGGCATCATCAACGCGTATGAAGATCCGACCTTCCGCGCAGCTCTGGACGATCTGGTGAGCCGCACCGGGCGCACGCATTTGGTCATTTCAGGCGTGACGCTGGGCACTTGTGTCGCGATGCCCACCTATTCGCTGATCAACGATGGCTATCCGGTGTATCCCGTGGTGGACGCGTCGGGAGCGTGGAGCCACTATGAGGCCGAAGCGGCCATGGCGCGCATGACGCGCTCCGGTGCTCATCCCGTCACCGTGTTCGCGTTCGGTTGCGAGCTGCAGGCCGACTGGAAGGAGCCGACCGCGGATGCGATGTTCAAGCCATTCATCGACCATCTTCCAGAATATGGTTTCGTCGTCCAAGGATTCTGGAATAACGCCAACACACGCGCCGTGCCGGATCCGTTCGGAACCGTAAAGTGATGCAAACCCGGATGTGACCGGTCAACGAGGACAACACGATGTCGCACATGCCTTCCCTGTTCGTCTCCCACGGCTCACCCATGCTGCCGCTGGAGCCCGGCACCGCGGGCCCCATGCTCAAAGCCCTGGGCCGGGATCTGCCACAACCGGCGGCCATCCTCGCGTTCTCGCCGCACTGGATGTCGCGCGTTCCTGCCGTGGGGTCGAGTCCGAAACCCGCGACCATCCACGATTTCGGCGGTTTCGATCCGGCCTTGCATGACCTGCGCTATCCGGCAGCTGGCAACCCCGAGCTCGCCCAGCGCGTGGCCGGCTTGTTGCAGGCAGCCGGCTGGCCCGCCGCGCTGGACCCGGGCCGGGGCCTGGACCACGGCGTGTGGGTGCCACTGCGCTTCATGTTCCCGCAGGCCGATGTTCCCGTGGTCCCCCTGGCCATGCCCTGGCCCCTGGACGCCGCCGGTGCGTACAAGCTGGGCCAAGTTCTGGCCCCTCTGGCGGACGATGGCGTGCTGCTGTTCGGCACCGGCAGTCTGACCCACAACCTGCACGAATTCCATCCTGGGGCCGCGACCGACGAGCCGCCCGAGCCCTATGTGCTGGAATTCGTCGACTGGATGCGTGACGCCATCGAGCGTGGCGCAACCGACGCCTTGCTCGACTACCGCCGTCAAGCTCCGCATGCCGTCCGCGCGCATCCGAGCGACGAACATCTGTTGCCGTTGTTCTGGGCGCTCGGAGCCGCCGGCAAGACGGCCAAGCCACAGCACAGGAGCGGCGGCGTGCACTACGGCACGCTCAGCATGGATGCGTGGGTGTTGGCCTGAAGGCCTCCCGCACCCGCCAACACCCGAGCCAACGACACACCATGCCCGCATCCATCATCGTCGCCCAGCCCGAAGGCCATGCCGAACAACTCATGCTGCTGTTCCACGGCGTGGGCTCGGACGCCCAGGACCTGGTGCCGCTCGGCCAGCAGTTGGCCGTGGCGTTTCCCAGGGCCTGGATCGTCAGCGTGCAGGCTCGTGAACCCTCCGACTTCGGCCACGGCTACCAGTGGTTTTCCGTGAATGGCGTGACCGAAGCCAACCGCGCCGAACGCGTTGCGCTGGCCTTGCCGTCCTTCCTGGAGACCGTGCAGCACTGGCAAAACCTTGCGCATGTCGGCGTCGGGCAGACGGCTCTCATCGGGTTCTCGCAAGGCGCCATCATGGCGCTGGAATCGACTCGCGACCGAACCCCAGTCGCCGGGCGCGTGGTGTCCATCGCCGGGCGCTTTGCCCAGTTGCCACGCGCACCGGCCGCGGGCACGACACTGCATTTCCTGCATGGCAAGAGCGACGCGGTGATGCCTTACGGCCTCACGGTGGCAGCCGCCGAACACCTGGTCGCCCTGGGCGGGGACGTGACGGCGGATGTGCTGCCCTTTCTCGGCCACGGCATCAACGTCGAGCTTGTCGAACTGCTGATTGAACGCCTGCGAGGCTATATCCCGCGCAGCCTGTGGCGGGCCGCGCTCGCCGCAGACCCTGGAAGCAAGAGCGGTCAGGGTCGAAACGTTTTGCCGGGGTCCGACGATTCAGGGCCCTAGCTCCCAACTCGCGCTTGCGTGAGTATTGCCACCCCCCATCCTTTGGAGTTCATCATGATCAAACAATCCACCGCACCCTATGCGGCACTGCTGTTGCGCGTGAGCCTGGGCATCATGTTCCTGGCCCATGTGGGGCTCAAGATCTTTGTCTTCACCGTTCCCGGTTTCGTCGGGTATTTTGCTTCGCTCGGGCTGCCTGCGATCCTGGCCTATGCCGTCATCGCGCTGGAGTTGTTCGGTGGCATTGCCCTCATCCTGGGCATCTACGCACCCTGGGTCGCCATCCCCCTGGCGCTGGAGATGCTCGGCACGATTGTTCTCGTGCATGGCGCCAACGGTTGGCTGTTCACCAACAAGGGCGGCGGCTGGGAATATCCCGCGTTCTGGGCGGTGGGCCTGGTCGCCCTGTTCCTGCTTGGCGATGGCGCCATGGCGCTCAAGCCTCTGCGCAGTCGTGGATGAACGCTCGGGCTCCAGGGGCGAGGATCCAGCGGCCAACGCTGGTCTTGCACCTCGGCCCGGTCAACACCCACCGTCAAGTCGGCGATGGCCTTCTTCAAAAGAAGGCGTCGGTCGTCCCGTCGATCGAGGGCCAGTTCACGCCGGTGGTGGCGCGGTGTCCTGAAACGAGGCGCGTTGGGCGAGCTTGTCGAACAGCTTCGCCAGTTTGGGTTCGTCGTGCTTCCAACTGACGCTGGGGCAGCGGAAATCGACATAAGCCAGAGCGGAACCGATGGCGATGTCGGCCAGCGTCAGGTGGTTGCCGCACATCCAGGGCGAGTCGCCCAGGCCGGCGGACATGGCCTTGATGGCTGCTCGCACTTTGCCGAGTTGACGGTCGATCCAGGCCTGGCTGCGCTGGGCATCGGTGCGGCCGGGCCAGCTCTGCTC
The DNA here is from genome assembly GCA_013044035.1 of Burkholderiales bacterium. Classification (GTDB taxonomy): domain Bacteria; phylum Pseudomonadota; class Gammaproteobacteria; order Burkholderiales; family Burkholderiaceae_C; genus Thiomonas_A. The sequence goes on along the minus strand of JABEVE010000044.1, from coordinate 88,129 downwards.
CAGGCGGGCGGTCGAGGCGGCATCCATCACGCCGTCGGCCAGAGCTTCCCAGGTGCGCACCTCGGCGCGTTCACGCCCAGTGCCCGGAATGAGTTTGCCCACAGGTGACAGGGTGTCGAGGTATTCGACGATGACGCGCGAGTCATAGATGCTGCTGCCGTCTTCCAGCACCAGACAGGGGACTTTACCCAGCGGGTTGCTGTCCTGGATACGCGTGGCTGCATCCCAGACGTTTTCCTCGACGAACCTGTATTCGAGTTTTTTTTCCGCGAGAACGATGCGGACTTTGCGCACATAAGGGCTGGTACGCGAGCCGATGAGTTTCATGACCATGGTGAGCTTGAATTTAAGGCCGCAGTATAAGTCGCCACCCCTCACGGCAGCGGCCTGGAATCAGCTTGAGCGAGCTTGGCAGGTGGCTCCAACAGTGGGGGCTGCGCTTTCTACAATACCCGGATGAACACCGCCAAACCTTCCAACCTCCCTGCGGACCCGAGCCCGCTCATGGCCCTGTCGCCGCTCGACGGGCGTTACGCCAACAAGGTCGACGCCTTGCGCCAACACCTGTCCGAGTGTGCGCTGATGCGCTGTCGCGTCCAGGTGGAGATTGAATGGCTGATCGCGCTGTCGCAGGCCGGCCTGCCCGAATTGCCCGTCATCACCGCAGGCACCCGGGCTGCCCTGCGTCAGCTTGCGCTCGATTTCACGCAAGCCGATGCCCTGGCCATCAAGGCGATCGAGCGTGTCACCAACCACGATGTCAAGGCGGTCGAATACTGGATCAAGGAGCGGCTGGGCGCTTGGCCCGAGTTGTCCCGGTCGAGCGAGTTCGTGCACTTCGACTGCACCTCCGAAGACATCAACAATACCGCGCATGGCCTCATGCTCAGCGGAGCGCGCGAACAGGTGCTGCTGCCGGCGATGCGTGCGGTGCTCGTGCGCCTCAAACGCCTGGCGCATGGACTGGCGGATGCGTCCATGCTGTCGCGCACGCATGGCCAAACCGCCAGCCCCACCACGCTGGGCAAGGAGATGGCCAACGTCGCGGCAAGGCTCGAGCGCGCCATCGCCCAGGTGGCGGCGGTGGAGCTCACGGCGAAGATGAACGGCGCCGTGGGCAACTACAACGCCCACCTGGCCGCCTATCCGGACGTGGACTGGGAGGCCTTGGCGCGGCAGGTGGTGGAGCATCAGCTTCACCTGCGCTTCAACCCCTACACCATCCAGATCGAACCGCATGATGCCATGGCCGAGTTGTTCGATGCCGTGGCGCGCCTGAACACGGTGCTGCTGGACCTGAACCGCGATCTCTGGGGCTACATCTCCTGGGGCTATTTCAAGCAGGGAACCAAGGCGGGCGAGATCGGCTCGTCCACCATGCCACACAAGGTCAACCCCATCGACTTCGAAAACTCCGAAGGCAATCTGGGCCTGGCCAACGCCTTGCTGCGCCACCTGAGCGACAAGCTGCCGGTATCGCGCTTTCAGCGCGACCTGAGCGACTCCACGGTGTTGCGCAATATGGGCGTGGCGCTGGGCTATGGCTTGCTGGCCTATGACAGCCTGCAGCGTGGATTGGACAAGCTGGAGCCCAATCCGCAGCAGTTGTCTGCGGACCTTGACGCCGCCTGGGAAGTGCTGGCTGAAGCCGTGCAAACCGTGATGCGGCGTCACGGCCTGCCCAACCCCTACGAGCAGCTCAAGGAGTTGACGCGCGGCAAGGTCATCACGCGCGATCTGCTGCGCGAGTTCATCGCCACCCTGCCTTTGCCCGAGGCCGACAAGGCGCGCCTGCTGGCCCTCACCCCGGCGAGCTACATCGGCAAGGCGGCGGAACTGGCGCGGCGCATGGGCAGCGCCAGTTAGGCTGGAGTCGCCGCGGCGCAGCCGGGTCGCGCCCAGGTCCGTCGCGCCCAGGTCGAGTTGCCTGCGAGCCTTTTTCCACCGTCAACCGCCGAGTGCACACGACTTTCCCCCCTCGCCAGGACCCTTCCCATGCTCAAGCTCATCGTCAAGTGGCTGCTCTCGGCCACGGCCCTACTGGCTGTGGCATATCTCTACAGCGGTGTGCAGATCGCGGGTTTCGCCGCGGCCATGTGGGCGGCGCTCCTCATCGGCCTGCTCAACACCCTGGTGCGCCCGGTGCTGTTCATCCTGACCCTGCCCATCACGGTGCTCACGCTGGGGCTGTTCTTCTTCGTCATCAATGCGCTGATGTTCTATGCCGCATCCGGACTGATCGATGGTTTCGTCGTGCGCAGCTTCGGCGCCGCCATCATCGGCTCGCTGCTGTACAGCGCCGCCGGGCTCATCATCGACAGCGCTCTGGAAGGCGTGTTCGTGGCCCGACGCTGAGTCGCGCAGGGCTTTGCCGAAAAAAGGCGACCCGGTCGGGTCGCTTCGGGCACGGCAGCAATGGGCTGGCTCACCAACGATTGTTCGGGGGCTGCCCGGTGCGCATCGTTTGCGCGATCTGCATCAGCGCGGCGACGCGCTCCTCGGTCGGCGGATGGGTGGAGAACAGCTTGCCGATTCCGCCAGCATGCAGCGGGTTCAAAATCATCATCTGCGCGGTTGCCGGATGCGACTCGGCGGCCTGGAACGGAACGCCACGCGCCACAGCCTCGATTTTTTGCAGCGCCGATGCCAGAGCTTCCGGGTCGCCCGAAATTTCTGCGCCACCGCGGTCGGCCTCGAATTCGCGGGCGCGTGAGATCGCCATCTGAATCAGGCTTGCCGCCAGCGGCGCCAGGATGGCCAGGGCGATGCCGGCGATCGGGTTCGCCGGGCGGCCGTTTTCATCACGTCCGCCGAAGAACATGGCGAAATTCGCCAGAGCCGAAATGGCGCCGGCCATGGTTGCGCTGATGGTGGAAATGAGAATGTCGCGGTGCTTCACATGGGTGAGCTCGTGCGCCATGACGCCGCGGAGTTCACGCTCGCTGAGCACACGCATGATGCCGGTGGTGGCAGCCACTGCGGCGTGCTCCGGGTTGCGTCCGGTGGCGAAGGCATTGGGCGCGTCTTCGTTGATGACGTAGACGCGCGGCATGGGCAGTTGTGCCCGCTGCGCCAGATCCTGCACCATGCGGTAGAACTGTGGCGCGCTCTGCGCATCGACCTCCTGCGCGTTGTACATGCGCAGCACCATCTTGTCGGAAAACCAGTAGCTGAAAAAATTCATGCCGACAGCGAACAACAGCGCCAGCATCATGCCCTGCTTGCCGCCGATCGAGGAGCCGATCACCATGAACAGCGCCGTGATGGCGGCCATCAGCATGGCGGTCTTGAGCAGATTGAACATCGCAATCACCTCGTTTACGTTTGGAAACAATGACGTAGATTGTGCCCCAGACGGAAAGTTCAAGCTCGCCGGGGTTCATGGCGTCATTGCAGCGTAGATCACGCCATCCCGGCGGCTCGACCGCGCTGCACCTCCAGGCCCGTGAGCGAAACCCGGCGCGAGGGTCCGCCCCACACGCGATCGGTCGCCCATCGTCCCAGCCACCCTTAACCCCGAACGCGACGCAGTCGTTGCGGCCCAATCGAAAGCAGAGCTGATGCAGCTCCCTGCTGCATCAAGGATGAGGCGGCAACTACCTTGACGCATGCCGGAACAAAAAATGCGCATGAAACCAACACCCTGCGTTACCGGGGCCGCCTTCCTGTTGGCGAGCTGCTCCTGCGACTCGCCTAGCCATTGGCAACGCGGAACCTACGAGAACCCCAGCGGCCAGTTGCGTCTGTACATGCCGAAGGGCACCGACCTGTCGGATGACTCGCAGCATGAACTCGGCATGGTGGACAGTCACAACACCCATCCGCTTCAACCCCTGGGCTGGCGTTGACAGCCTTAGGTGCTCGTTGGAATCCTCAAGAATCCCCACCCATCCATTAACTCAACAGAGGATGCCCTTCACGCTTGAAACGCATCCGTAAAAAAATATGACATCTGTGCGGTAGCGCACTGATTTAGCAAATTTTCTGTCGTAACTTTCTGACGAAGATCGATTCACAACGCTGAGCGCATTTTAGATTAAATCATATCAAAATATATTAATTAAGCCAAAACATAAATAAATTTATCTCGTCAATAATAATTATATTAGACTGATCGGCACATGAATATCAAAGATAAAACCGTCGATCTCAAAATAATAAACCTGTTTTACACACGCCTATGGGCTGAACATAATAAATAAAATTCAGCAACAGAAATAATCTTATCAAGCCGAATATCCATCGGCTATCTGATATGTCAATGACCAGTCAGTTATTGATTGTACTCGTGATCATGTTCATTATTACGATTCCAGCCTGGTCTCACAGCAGGACTTGGGGCTAGCACACGAGTCGAGTTCTGGGTTTTGTCGATGAGATCTTGGTCGTCCTGTTGGTGTTTGGACTGATCTGACAATTTTTTGGGTGGAGATGTAGTTGCGTTGATTTTATGCATATATAAAAATATATTTTTAATTGAATCTGTCACTTCGCTCAATAAACTAAGGATCAAACTATGTCTATCACAGCTTCGTGCAAGAAATGGATTTCCATGGCGGGTTGTCTTGCGTTTTTGACAGCCACAATAGCAGCCGATGCGCAAACAACCAGTAACCAGGCCGCAGCGTCCCAACCATCAAACATGACACAGCAGAATCAAATGTCATCGAAAAAAGGTGGTGCAGGCAGTTACATGGGCGATGCGGTCATCACGACCAAAGTGAAGGCCATGTTGATGAAGGATGAAATGCTCAAGAGTTTGGATATACACGTCGATACGAAGCAAGATGTTGTGACTTTAAGTGGAACTGTCAAAAACACGAAAGAGTCTGCGCACGCGGTTCGCATCGCTTCTGCCGTCGAAGGAGTGAAAATGGTTAAAAATGAACTGCAACAGAAGACGAAGAATTAAAGTGCCAGCCCGCTCAACGAGCGGGTTGGCGAGCAAACAAATCTATGCCATCGGGGCCTTTATGCTGATTTGAAAGCTCGATCCAGGTAACACGGATGGTATTGAGCCGTTTTTATAAAAATAAAACCTATTGCCAAGTCATTTAACATGTCAATTCAGTTTTGTGGCGGGAGTTGTTGGCCTGCATCGCCAGGAGTCATATCAATGAAAATAAAATGGTTTGATAAACCGCAGAGGCATGACTATCCGGCTGCCGCCTCATATTTGAATCTGACGAAGAATCGTGACGAGGCAGAGGCTATCGCAGAAAAATTGAAGCTGACTGAAATGACGGAGTTTGCTGCAAAGGATATATTCAGAGCTTCAGATTTATCGCTTCTTGGCGTCAGTAATAGTCATGTTGAACAGGATACGGCACAGATTATTCGTGGCGAAAAATTATCGCCGTTATTGCTCTATCGAGATCGAGTCAATGACAGATTAGTTATTGCAGATGGCTATCACAGACTTTGCGCCGTTTATAAATTCGATGAAGATGCAATGATCCCCTGCAAGATTGTCTGAATCGAGATCAGCGTGATGGCCAAAGAGCATCTCAGTGGTGTTGGGTCGGTACCCGTGCGGCGTATGCTGCATGCCCCAATACCACCAGAATTCGAGGCATCCTCGCAAGAGTGGAGACGACTGTTTTCAGAGTTCTGGGGTACGTTTCTTCTCGTAGTCGTTGCCGCCGGCGCCGTCGTTGTTGGTGCGCTCAGCAAAGGTGCCATTTCTCTGAGCATGATGGTCACTGCACCTGGCCTGATGGTCATGGCCACGATCTATTTCATGGGGACCGTCGGTGGTGCGCATCTAAATCCAGCAGTCACCCTTGCATTTGCGGTTCGACGCAATTTTCCGTGGAATCGTGTACCTGGATATATTGTGGCGCAGTTCGTTGGCGGGGTTGCAGCAGCTCTATTTCTAAGGCTGATGTTCGGAACGGCAGGTTTACTGGGCGCAACAGTTCCTGGTAAGGGAATTAGTGATCTGAAGGCGCTCGTCATGGAAGTGTTATTAACGACGGGATTGGTCAGCACCATACTCGGAACGGCATCTGGGGCGCGCAATGTAGGTTCCAACGCGGCGCTGGCTATTGGGGGTTATATCATCCTTGCAGGGCTCTGGGCGGCGCCGATCAGTGGCGCGTCAATGAATCCAGTCCGCTCGTTTGCCCCTGATTTGATGCGTGGCAATTTGAGCACGACTTGGATTTATGTACTTGGCCCCATCATTGGTGCCATGATTGCTGTCGGATTCGAGTGGATCCTCAAAGGAAACCCCACCGCGGCTGGCACAATGGCAGCCGAGGGTAGCCAGGAATGATGCGCGATGATCCGTCATCATCTGCGTGTTGACTCCTCCATCTCGTGGATGCGATGGCGTGATGGGTGTTGACGGTTTTCTGATGTGTTCCGGAAGCGATTTTAATTTAATCAGTCAAGATTATTCTGAGCATGTCGTGATGCATTAAAAATCTAAAATCTTCGACGGATTTTATGCCATGCAACAAATTTTGGATTCTTCGCCTCACTGCGCCAGAATTTGGGTGCCTCAAAAAAAGGGGAAATTCTTATTTGAGGCAGGGCAGCCCATGATTGCGCTTTATTTGGTGCGCTCAGGATCATTCAAATCCGTCATGACCAGCTGCGATGGAAGGCAACAAGTTGTTGATTATCATGTAGCAGGAGACTTGATTGGCATGGAGGGTTTGGCATGTCGTCACCATTTGACGGATGTGGTGGCCCTTGAATGCAGTCATGTCTCGGTTGTCGACGTCCGTTCATTGGAGCATGCCACGCATGAATCCCCGGTATTGCAGCGACAGATTCATTCCATGCTTAGCCATTGCTCGGCACGCGCCAGAGCAGTCCAGTTCATGCTTGGAAGCGCGCGTGCAGATGAGCGAATAGCCCGGTTTGTATTGGAACTGTTCGAGCGCCATCAGCACATCATGCTCCAAGCCGACATACTGACGCTGAGTTTGAGTCGGGATGATATTGGAAGTTACCTTGGCCTTCGGCTTGAAACGGTCAGCAGAATCCTGTCAGAGTTCCATGATGAAAAACTACTGGAAGTGCATCGACGCAATCTACGCATGATCAATCATTCGGGCTTGCAGTCTCTGCTCTCCGGCTGTGCTCCACACGAGCAACGTGCGCACGCCGCGAGGTTACCGTTGCACGCCGATTCCAACATGCCCATTGAGGCCATGTAGAGGCTCAGCACATGAGATATTCCCCGCCCGCTCAGGCCGATGCATGCCATGACTTGAATGATGCGTTGCCAGACGTGCATTTGTTGTCGAATGACGATTACCACCTCATGCTCACAAGCGTCGGTGCTGGGTACAGTCGATGGAAAGATCTTGCCATCACGCGCTGGCGAGACGATGCAACCTGCAACAACTGGGGATCGTTTTGCTATATCCGCGATCTCGCAAATGGACATGTTTGGTCTACGACATATCAGCCGACGTTGCAGCGGGCTGATGTCTACGAAACGGTGTTCTCGGAAGGGCTGGCGATCATTCGCCGACTTGACCATGGTCTATGGATCGAAACGGAAATGGCGGTGTCGCCGTTCGATGATGTCGAAATACGAAAAATCCGAATCAGCAACCGTTCGTTGAGCAGACGAACGATTGAAGTGACGAGTTATGCGGAAATCGCGCTTGCATCGAGTGCTGCTGATTCCGCGCACCCAGCTTTTGAAAAGCTGTTCTTGGAAACGGAGATCTTGCCAGCCAGGCAGGCCATCCTGTGCGCTCGCCGCGTGAGCAATGCCAAGGACCAGCCAGCCTCGATGTTCCACCAGCTGCAGGCCTCGAAGCCGGCGTTCAGAGCGATGTCCTACAACACGGACCGTGCGGATTTCATCGGACGTGGGCGCACTGCAGAACGTCCGCAAGCCATGGAGCCTGGCGCGACGCTTTCGGGGCGCTCCGGCTCGGTGCTCGATGCCGCCGTGTCGATTCGCTATCCGATCGAGCTCGATCCCGGCGAAACCGTGGTCGTGCGCTGGCTCTGCGGTGTGGCGCAAACACGCAAAGCCTGCCTGCAAGGCATCGAGCGCTATCAAGGGGATGCCGCTTCCGACCAAATTCTGACGGATGCGACGAGACGTGGGCAAGCAACCCTGCACCGACTGGATGCAAGCGAGGCCGACGCGCTGTTGTATTCAGAGCTTGCCAATTCCCTGATTTACGCCAATGCATCCATGCGCGCAGCACCGAACATCCTCGCACTCAACACACAGGGGCAATCAGGATTGTGGGCGTATGCGATTTCTGGTGATCTGCCGATTGCGCTGGTGCAGGTTAAGCATCCGGTCCATTGTGAATGGGTCCGTGAGCTCGTCCATGCGCATGCGTACTGGCGAGGGCATGGGTTGAAGGTGGACATGCTCTTTCTGTGTCAAGGGGGCGGCCACACCACGCACCTTGCCGAGCTGCGTGCGTTGCTTTTACGTTCGGGCAAGACCTGCAATACGGCTGAACTGATGGACCAGCCTGGCGGATTATGGACGCGCGAGGCCGACGCCATGCCACCGTCAGACCGTGTTCTTTTGCAAGCAGCATCACGCATCGTGCTGCGCGATGACGAAGGCTCCTTGCTGCAGCAACTCGCCAGCCGACGTGCGGCCGTGGCCTCCCCCCGCGTCGCAGCTGCTCGACTCGCGGGCGATGTCGACAACGTGGCCAGGGCTTTGCGCCAGGAGCACGTAGCGTCGCCCCCCCATGCACCAGCACATGATTTGTTGTTGGACTGCGGTATGGGCGGCTTCAGCCCCGATGGGCGGGAGTACGTGATCACGATCACCCCGGGGCGGATGACGCCAGTGCCGTGGATCAATGTGTTGGCCAATCCGTCATTCGGCAGTCTCATCTCGGAAAGCGGTAGCGCGAGCACCTGGAGCGAAAACGCACAGGCGTATCGCCTCACCCCGTGGTCGAACGATCCGGTTGGCGATGCCAACACCGAGGCGTATTACATCCGTGACGAGGACAGCGGCCAGTTTTGGTCACCCACGCTGCTGCCGACTGCAGGCGGTACGCCGTATGTGACACGGCACGGCTTTGGCTCCAGCGTGTTCGAGCACAGCGAAAACGGCATTGAATCGGTTCTCAGGGTGTATGTGGCGATCGACGCGCCAATCAAATTTGCCGTGCTGAAGTTGCACAATCTTTCGGCTGACACCCGCCGGCTCTCGGTCACGGCCTATGTGGAATGGGTGCTTGGCGATGAGCGCGCCAAGACTGGCATGCAGCTGAGAACCGAGATTGACGCCAGCACCGGGGCCGTATTCGCCCGCAACCCCTACAACACCGACTTTGCTGGCCGGGTCGCCATGCTGGATGTCGACGGCATCGCCAGCGCCAGCGTATGTGGTGACCGCCTGACCTTCCTCGGGCGCAACGGGACGTTGTCGCATCCAGCCGCAATGTCGCAGACACTGCTCTCGGGCATCGTCGGCGTTGCGCTGGATCCTTGCGCCGCCATCCGGCTGCCGATCACCTTGGCTGCAGGCCAGACGGGCGAGCTGATCTTTCGGCTCGGTGCCGCGCAAGACGAAGCGGCTGCGGTCAGTCTCGTGCAGCGCTGGCGCGGGCCCACGGCAGCACAAAGCGCACTCGACGCCCTGGAGCAGTACTGGGCGCAGACGCTCGGAGCAGTGCAGGTTCAAACGCCGGACAGGGCGCTCGACGTCCTGACCAACGGCTGGCTCCTCTATCAGATTCTTGCGTGTCGGCTCTGGGCGCGCACGGCGTTCTATCAATCGAGTGGTGCCTTCGGCTTTCGCGATCAGTTGCAGGATGTGATGGCGCTGGTCCATGCAACCCCAGGTCTGGTGCGCGCGCATTTGCTCCGCAGTGCTTCACGCCAGTTTCCCGAAGGCGACGTTCAGCACTGGTGGCATCCCCCGGCCGGTCGCGGCATCCGTACGCGCTGCTCGGACGACTACTTGTGGTTGCCGCTGGCGACATGCCGCTATGTCCAGGTCACCGGCGATACCGGTGTCCTCTCCGAAACCGTGTCCTTCCTCGACGGCACCGCCCTCAAGGCCGATGCGGTGTCGGATTACGCCTTGCCCACGACATCCAGGCACACCGCAAGTCTCTATGCGCATTGCGTACGCGCCATCGAGCATGGTTTGCGCTTCGGCGAGCATGGCTTGCCGCTGATGGGCTCGGGCGACTGGAACGACGGCATGAACCTGGTCGGCGTGGGAGGCAAAGGGGAAAGCGTCTGGCTTGGTTTCTTCCTGTATGGCGTTCTCACCCAGTTCGGTGAACTGGCGCTCCAACGTGGCGATGTTGTCTTGGTCGAGCGTTGCACAAGCGAGGCCACTCGGCTGCGTAACGCCATCGAACAAAGCTGCTGGGATGGCGACTGGTACCGTCGCGGTTGGTTCGACGATGGCTCACCGCTTGGCACGTCGAGCAATACCGAGTGTCAGATCGACTCCATCGCCCAGAGTTGGGCCGTATTGTCCGGCGCCGCTGAACCATCGCGCGCACGCCGTGCCATGCACGCTGTGGATACCCGGCTCGTGCGCCGCGACGCCGCGCTGATCGAGCTGCTGGCCCCGCCCTTCAACCACTCCGATCCGAGCCCTGGCTACATCCAGGGCTACGTCCGCGGCGTCCGCGAGAACGGCGGTCAGTACACCCACGGGGCCGTTTGGGTCGCCATGGCGTTCGCCGCGCTTGGTGATGCCGCAAGGGCATGGGAGCTGTTCAACATGCTCAATCCGATTCGGCATGCCGACTCGCCCGAGGCCATTGCGGTCTACAAAACAGAGCCTTACGTGATGGCCTCCGACGTCTACGCATTCGCGCCACATGCCGGCCGCGGCGGCTGGACTTGGTACACCGGTTCGGCCGGCTGGATGTACCGCTTCATCCTCGAGTCCTTGCTGGGTCTGCAGCGCATCGGCGACCAACTGCGCCTCGTCCCATGCATTCCTCGGGACTGGACTTCATTCCAGGTGCATTACCGCCACCTGGAAACCATCTACCACATCACCGTGCAGCAAACGGCCGCAACTGACGCCGAGCCGAGGCTGACGCTGGATGGTGTCGCACTGGCGGGGCCGGCCATTGCATTGATTGACGACGGTCTGGAGCACGCGATCGAAGTGCGGTGTCCCACTCGGCAAGAATCGAACTGAACAACAAGGACTGGTGCGATGCAAATCGGCATGATTGGACTTGGGCGCATGGGCGCCAATATGACGCGCCGGCTGATGCGTGCGGGCCACGCATGCGTCGTCCACGACACGCAAGCTGCCGCCATCAAGCCACTGGTGGACGAGGGCGCCCGAGGTGCGGGAACAATGCAGCAATTCGTCGAGGCGCTGTCCACGCCACGCACGATCTGGCTGATGGTGCCCGCAGCAGGAGTCGATGCGACCTTGGCCGCGCTCACACCGCTGCTCGACAAGCACGACATCATCGTCGACGGTGGCAATTCCTACTACCGCGATGACATGCGTCGCGCCGCCACATTGCGCGCGCTTGGACTGCACTATGTGGATGTAGGCACCAGTGGCGGGATTGCCGGGCTGGACCGGGGCTATTGCCTGATGATCGGTGGCGAGCCAGCCACCGTTCATCACCTCGACTTGATCTTCGCGGCGCTGGCGCCCGGAGCCGGCAGCGCCGTGCCCACCCCGGGACGCAGTCCCGGAGCCAGCAGCGCCGAGCAGGGCTATTTGCACTGCGGACCGCATGGGGCCGGGCATTTCGTCAAGATGGTCCACAACGGCATTGAATACGGCATCATGGCCGCGTATGCCGAAGGTCTGAATATTCTGCACAACGCCAATGTCGGCAAGCACACCGACGTTGTCGATGCCGAGACGACCCCGCTGCGCGATCCCGCCATGTACCAGTTCGACCTGGATCTGCCCGAGATCGCCGAGGTTTGGCGGCGTGGCAGCGTCATTGGCTCGTGGCTGCTCGACCTCACCGCCGCAGCGCTCGCCGCGGATCCAGCGCTGTCAAGCTTTCAGGGCCATGTCTCCGACTCTGGCGAAGGCCGCTGGACGATTCAGGCTGCCATCGACGAGGCGGTCCCGGCGCCGGTGCTGAGCGCTGCGCTGTACGCACGCTTCAGCTCGCGCGATCAAGCCGATTTCGCCAACCGCGTGCTGTCATCCATGCGCCATGAATTCGGCGGCCACGCCGAACTGACCTCCAGTGTGCCCAAGCCGAAGCCCTGACATGCACGACGATTCCACACGCGCTGCAGCTCTGCAGTCGGATGCGCTGGTCGTCTTTGGCGTGACCGGTGATCTCGTCGACAAAATGATTTTTCCGGCGCTCTATGCCATGTGCAAAAGCGGCGCGCTGAACGGGCCGGTGATCGGCGTTGCCTCATCGCCCTGGACCATCGGGAAGCTGCGCGCGCATGCACAGCAAAGCATTGAGCGCGTCGTCGCCGCGGACGATACGTCTGCGCTTGCGCAGTTCTTGTCGCAGCTGCAGTACGTCAGCGGGGACTACAACGACGTCAGCACCTACGCCAAGCTCAGGTTCGCGCTAGGAACAGCCCAGCGACCCGCGCACTATCTGGCCATACCACCCACGCTGTTTTCCACCGTCATCCGCGGCCTCAGCAAAGCGGGACTGGCTGCACAAGGGCGCGTCATCGTCGAGAAGCCATTCGGCCGCGACCTGGACTCGGCATGCGAACTCAACCGCGTCGCCGCTGACGCCTTTGCCAACGATGCCATCTTCCGCATCGATCACTTCCTGGGCAAGGAAGCGATCATGAATATGCTCTATCTGCGCTTTGCCAACTCCTTCCTCGAACCCATCTGGAATCGCAACTATGTGGCGAGCGTGCAGATCACGCTTGCCGAGCATTTCGGCGTGCTCGGACGCGGCGGTTTTTACGAGAGCGCCGGCTGCCTGCGCGACGTCGTGCAGAACCATCTCTTCCAGATTGTCGCGCTGCTTGCCATGGAGCCTCCGACGCGACGCGACTTCACGGCTGTGAACAGCGAGAAACTCAGGGTTTTCAAGGCGATGCAGATCTTGCAAGCCGCCGACATGGTGCGTGGCCAGTACACGACCTACCGCGATGAGCCGCAGGTCGCGAAAGATTCGGACGTCGAAACGTATTGCGCGATGCGCCTCCGCATCGACGTCAAGCGATGGGCCGGGGTGCCCTGGTATCTGCGCGCCGGCAAGCAACTGCCAGTGACCAGCTGCGAGGTGCTGGTTCGGCTAAAACCGCCGACCCTGACGCTGTTCGCGGATGCCATCGCCACTGGCGTGCCGCCCAACTACCTGCGTTTTCGGTTGTCGCCTAACTCGCTGATCGCCCTGGCCGCCCGCGTCAAACGCCCTGGCAAGGATGATGTGGGGGAACAACACGAACTCACCCTCGTCGAAGATGAGGCTGGCCAAGCAACCCCCTACGAGCGCCTGCTCACCGATGCCATGGCCGGCGACAACGCGCTGTTCACCAGTGAGGAGGCGGTCGAGGCCGCCTGGGCAGTGGTCGAGCCGGTGCTCATCAAGCATCCACGCGCCATCACCTACCCGCCAGGCACCTGGGGGCCGGTTGAGGCCGACTGCCTGATCGCGGCCGACGGTGGCTGGCACAACCCTGAGGCCGAGGGTTGATGCCATGGGCCATGACGTCGTCTTCTTTCTGGATGTCGACAACACGCTGCTCGACAACGACCGTGTCATCAACGATCTCCGGCAGCACCTGGAGCGCGCATTCGGCCGCGCCAGTGCTGAACGCTACTGGGTTCACTTCGAGCGGTTGCGCAGTGAACTGGGTTATGCCGACTACCTGGGGGCCTTGCAACGCTACCGCATGGATGCGTTGAGCGATGCGTTGAGCGATCCGCGCTTGCTGGAAATGTCCACCTTCCTGATCGATTACCCGTTCGCCGACAGGCTCTACGCCGGCGCGCTGCGTGTCATCGAGCGGCTGCAACGTTTCGGTCCGACCGTGCTGCTGACGGATGGCGATGTCGTGTTCCAACCGCGCAAGGTGCAGCGCTCCGGCCTGTGGCACGCCGTGGAAGGCCGCGTGCTGATCTACCTTCACAAGGAACTCATGCTCGAAGCCGTGCAACAGCACTACCCGGCGCAACACTATGTGATGGTCGATGACAAGCTGCGCATCCTCGCGACCATGAAGCAAAGCCTGGGTGAGCGCCTGACGACGGTGTTCCCGCGTCAGGGTCATTACGCCAACGACCCCTGGAACCTCGCGAATTATCCGAAAGCTGACATCAGCCTGGCTGGCATCGGTGATTTGCTGGACGTCGATCTCGCCGTGCTGCTGGAGCCGAAACCGGCCGTCGGCACCGAGCAGGAGTCGCCATGAACCCCAACCAGGCACTGCATGCTCTCGGCCAGAGCCTGTGGCTCGACAACATCACCCGTGAGCTTTTGCACAGCGGCACATTGGAACGCTATATCCGTGACTTGGCTGTGACCGGTCTAACTTCGAACCCGACGATATTCGAACATGCCATCGGCCACTCCAGCGCCTACGACGAGGCCATCCACAGCATGTCCCGCAACGTCCAATCGGACGGCAGCCGGTTTTTTGCCTTGGCGCTCGACGACCTGACGCAGGCGGCCGACTTGTTCCGCCCCATTTTTGACGCCAGCGCAGGGGCCGACGGCTGGGTCTCGCTGGAGGTGTCGCCACTCTTGGCCCACGATGCCGCCAACACCATCAAGCAGGCGGCCGAGTTGCATGCCCGCGCCAACCGCCCCAATCTGTTCATCAAGATCCCGGGGACCCTCGAAGGTCTTGTGGCCATCGAAGCGTCCATCTTTGCCGGCATCGCGGTGAACGTCACGCTGCTGTTCTCGTGCCAGCAGTATCTGGCTGCGGCCGAAGCCTATCTGCGTGGCGTCGAGCGGCGCATCCAGGCCGGGCTCGACCCGAACGTCGGCTCGGTCGCGTCGCTCTTCATCAGCCGCTGGGATGTCGCGGTGAATGACACGAACCCGCCGCAACTGCGCAACCGCCTCGGCATCGCCGTGGCGATGCAGGTCTATCAGGCCTACTGCACATTGCTGGCCTCACCCCGGTGGCAAAAACTGGCGGGTGCCGGAGCGCGCCCGCAGCGCTTGTTGTGGGCCAGCACCGGCACAAAAGACCCGGCGGCGCCCGATACCCTGTATGTCGAGGCCCTGGCGGCGCCACGCACCATCAACACCTTGCCCGAAAAAACCCTGCTTGCTTTTGCCGATCACGGTCAGGTCAAGCAGATGCTGCCATCCGGTGGAGGCGATGCCGAAGCCGTGCTTGCGGAGTGCGGCCGCCAGGGTATCAATCCCGCTGCTCTGGCCGAGCGCCTGCAGCGCGAAGGCACCGAGGCGTTTGCCGCCTCGTGGCGACAATTGTTGCAAACCATCGGCACCAAGACGGCGCAACTCACGCAAGCTGGCGCGCCATGAGACGCACCAAGCTTCCCATGCCATCGGCGCCACTGGCGCAACCACTGACCCACCTTCCCGCATGGCGGGCACTCGTCGAGCACCATCACACCCTCGGCGAGCGTCATCTGCGCCGGTATTTCGCCGATGATCCTCAGCGCGGCGAACGCCTGCATGTTGAAGCGGCTGGCCTCTACCTCGACTATTCGAAAAATCGGGTGACCGATGAGACGCTTGCGCTGCTGGTCGAACTGGCCCAACGCTGCGGCCTGCGCGGGCGCATGGATGCCATGTTCCGCGGTGACCCGATCAATACCACCGAGAAACGCGCTGCGCTACACACGGCGCTGCGCGCTCCGGCAGGCGAGCGCATCATCGTCGACGGCCTCAATGTCGTGCCCGAAGTGCATGCCGTGCTCGATCGCATGGCGACCTTCGCCGACCGGATCCGCAGCGGCCAGTGGCTCGGCCACACGGGCAAACCCATTCGCAACGTGATCAACATCGGCATTGGCGGCTCCGATCTCGGCCCGGTGATGGCCTGCGAAGCGCTGCGGCACGACAGCCAGGCTGGACTGCGGCTGCGCTTCGTCTCCAACATCGATCCCAACGACCTGGCCGAAGCCACGCGCGACCTCGATGCGGCTGAAACCATCTTCATCGTCTGCTCCAAGAGCTTTCGCACCTTCGACACGCTGACCAATGCACATGCCGCGCGTGTCTGGAGCCTGGGCCAGCTCGGCGACGAGCGCGCAGTCGCCAGCCATTTCGTCGCCGTCTCCAGCAACGCCGAGGCCGTTGCGGCGTTCGGCATTGACCCCGGCCACCGGTTTGCGTTGTGGGATTGGGTCGGTGGGCGCTACTCGATGGATTCAGCCATCGGCCTCATCACCATGGTCGCGATCGGGCCGGAACATTTTCGCTCCATGCTGGCTGGCTTTCGCGCCATGGACGAGCATTTCCAGCGCGCACCCCTTGCCTGCAATATGCCCGTATTGCTGGGCCTGCTGGCCATTTGGAACAACAACTTCCTCGGTGCCGAGACACTGGCCGTGCTGCCCTACGACCACGACCTCAAACGCTTGCCCGCCTACTTGCAGCAATTGATCATGGAGAGCAACGGCAAACATGTCACGGCTGATGGGCAGCAGGCCAGCACACCGACCTCGCCCATCGTCTGGGGTGAGCCCGGCACCAATGGTCAGCATTCGTTCTTCCAGTTGCTGCACCAGGGCACGCGGCTGGTGGCGTGCGACTTCATTGGTTTCGTCCACAGCCAAAATCCACAGGGCCAGCGGCACGATTTGTTGATGGCCAACCTGTTTGCTCAGGCCGAGGCCCTTGCGTTTGGCAAGACGGAACAAGCGCTCAAGGCCGAAGGCGTGGCCGAGGCGCAGATCGCGCAGCAAGTGTGCGAGGGCAACCGCCCGAGCAATACGCTGCTGGCCCAGCGGCTGACACCGCACACGCTCGGAGCCCTGGTGGCGTTGTACGAGCACAGCGTCTTTACGCAAGGCGTGATCTGGAACATCGATTCGTTCGACCAGTGGGGCGTCGAACTGGGCAAGGTACTGGCGCAGCGCATCGTGACGGAATTGGCGGACACCGGCAACGCGACGCTCACCCACGACAGCTCAACCAACACATTGATGCGTCGCTACCAACGCCAACGCAAGGAGTCGCCATGAAACCCGGCTACGACAAGGCACTTTATCTGCTGCCATTCGACCATCGGTATTCCTACATGACCGGGATGTTTCACTTCAAACCGCCGCTGTCTGCACTCCAGCGCGACCAGATCCGCGACAGCAAGCAGCTTATTTACGAAGGTTTCCAGCTTGCACTGGAGGCTGGCGTGCCAAGCGGATCGGTGGGTCTCCTGGTCGACGAGGAGTTCGGTGCCAACATTCTGCGAGACGCGCACCGGCGCGGCTTTATCACGGCGCTTTCAACCGAAAGCAGTGGATCGGACGAATTCAAGTTTGAATACGGAGACGACTTCGCCAGCCACATCGAGGCCTTCGACCCGACCTTCGCCAAAGTGCTGGTCCGCTACAACCCGCAGGGCGAACGCGCGATGAACTTGCGCCAGGTCGCGCGCTTGAAGCAGCTCTCGGATGCCTGTCGAGCCAGCGACCGCCGCCTCATGTTTGAACTTCTGGTGCCTGCCACCGAGCAGCAACTCGCCGGCCTGAACGGTGACCGGGCGACTTACGACCTGAACATGCGCCCACGGCTCATGGTCGAGTCTGTCCGCGCCTTGCAGGACGCCGGCATCGAGCCCGACATCTGGAAAATCGAGGGCCTCGCCAATCGTGACGATTGCGCGCGGATGGTTGAAACAGTCCGGCGCGAGGGGCGCGACGCGGTCGGCTGCATCGTGCTGGGCCGTGGCGCCGATGAGGACAGTGTGCGACGCTGGCTCGCCACTGCAGCAGGTGTTCCAGGGTTCATTGGCTTTGCCGTGGGCCGCACGAGTTTTTGGGATGCTGTGGCGGGTTATCGGGAGCAGACCCTGAGCCGTGCTGCTGCGGCTGCCCAGATTGCCGCGCGCCTGCGCGCGTGGATCGACATTTTCGAGCGTGGACGATCGGCACAAGCCACTGGCGCCAGAACCAGCACCGAACCCCTGGCCGGAGAGACCCCATGAACAGCCCCCAACAGGGTGAACGCGGCGCCGAGGTCAACGAGGCGAGCGGCGCAGCGCAACTCGACCAGCGATGCATCAACACGCTGCGCACGCTGTCGATTGACGCTGTGCAGAAGGCGAACTCCGGCCACCCTGGCACCCCGCTGGACGCAGCGCCCGTCGCCTACTGCCTGTGGCAGCGCTTTCTGCGTTATGACCCCAATGCGCCCGACTGGCCGAACCGCGACCGTTTCGTGCTGTCGGCCGGCCACGCCTCGGCCTTGCTCTACAGCCTCTTGTTCCTGTGCAGCGTGAAGGCGACGGCGGGGAGCGATGACCCGGCGGATGCAGAGCCTGACGGGCAGGCCGTCACGATGGCCGATCTACAGCGTTTTCGCCAGGCGGGTAGTTGCTGCACCGGCCATCCGGAATTTGGCGCGGCTGCGGGCATCGAGACCACCACCGGACCACTTGGCCAGGGTGCAGCCAACAGTGTCGGCATGGCGATGGCTTCGGCCTGGCTGGCCGCCACCTACAACCGTCCCGGTTTTGCGCTGTTCGATCACAACGTGTACGCCCTGTGTGGCGATGGCGACATGATGGAAGGCGTCAGCAACGAGGCGGCATCACTCGCCGGTCATCTGAAGCTCGCCAATCTGTGCTGGATCTACGACGACAACCACATTAGCATCGAGGGCTCGACCTCGATCACCTTCACCGAGGATGTCGGCGCGCGCTTCGAGGCCTACGGCTGGCAGGTCGTTCGCGTTGCCGACGCGAACGACCTCGATGCTCTGACATGCAGTTTGCAGCGCTTTCTCGACACCGACGACCGGCCGACACTTGTCATCGTGCAAAGCCATATTGGCTACGGCGCGCCGCACAAACAAGACACCAAGGAAGCCCACGGCGAGCCGCTCGGTCCTGAAGAAGTGCGGCTCGCCAAGGAGTTCTTCGGCTTCGATCCGGCCGTGCAATTCGCCGTGCCGGACGGCGTGCAGGCGCACTTCGATGCGCAATTCGGCAAACGCGGCGCGAGTGCCCACGCCCGCTGGACGGCGCAGTTCGAGGCCTACCGAACCCAGTACCCAGACCTTGCGCTGCAAATCGGGCAGATGCAGCGCCGCTCCCTGCCCGACGGCTGGGACCGCGCCCTGCCGAGTTTCGCAGCCGACCCCAAGGGCATCGCCACGCGTGAGGCCTCGGGTCTGGTGCTCAATGCCATCGCCGCACACATGCCCTGGTTGCTCGGCGGCGCGGCTGACCTCGCCCCATCGACAAAAACCCATCTGACTTTCGACTTCGCCGGCGACTTCCAGCCGCCCTCCGCGCAGATGGACAGGGCCCATGCCTATGCGGGCCGCAACCTTCATTTCGGCGTTCGGGAGCATGCGATGTGCGCCGTGGCCAGCGGTCTGTCCTTGTCGAAACTTCGCCCCTTCGCCGCCAGCTTCTTTGTCTTCACCGACTACTGCCGGGGCGCCATCCGACTCAGCGCGATGATGGGCCTTCCGGTGATCTACATCTGGACCCACGACTCCATCAGCATGGGAGAAGACGGGCCGACGCACCAGCCGGTTGAGCAGTTGGCATCGTTTCGGGCGATGCCCGGCATGATGCTGCTGCGTCCGGCCGACGCGAATGAGGTGAAGGAAGCGTGGAAGGTCATCATGCGGATCACGGATCGGCCGGTCAGCCTGGTGCTGACACGCCAGGCGCTGCCCACGGTGGACCGCAGCCTCTACGCCAGCGCCTCGGGTCTCGCACGTGGCGCCTATGTACTGGCCGACGCGGCTGATGGTCAGCCCGACGTGCTGCTGCTGGCAACGGGCAGCGAAGTGGCGCTGTGCGTCAGTGCTCGCGAAGAGCTGATGCGCGCGGGCATCAAGGCTCGCGTCATCAGCATGCCGTCGTGGGATTTGTTCGAGCGCGAGAGCCAGGACTACCGCGACAGCGTGCTGCCGCCCGGCGTGACGGCGCGTGTCTCGGTCGAGGCCGCATCGCCCCTGGGTTGGGAGCGCTATGTCGGGCAGCACGGCGCCATCCTCGGTGTGCGCAGTTTTGGTTTGTCGGCAGCGGGCAAGGTCGTTGAAGCGCATTTCGGCCTGGATGTGGAGCATGTCATCGCCGCGGCAAGGCAGCAACTGGACCGCCACCCATCGACTCGACAGGGGGCGCGACCATGAGCACGCGGATCAGCCCGCTCGCGGGAAAACCAGCACCTGTGACGCTGCTGGTCGATGTGGCCAAGCTCGTCACGGCTTACTACGCCGATGTGCCCGACCCGACGGTTGCAGCGCAGCGCGTAGCGTTCGGCACATCGGGGCACCGTGGCTCGGCCCTGGACGCGTCCTTCAACGAAAGACATGTGCTCGCCATCACCCAGGCCATATGCCAATACCGCAAAAAGCATGGCATCGACGGGCCGCTTTTTCTGGGCATCGACACGCATGCACTGTCGCAGCCGGCATGCGCGAGCGCGCTCGAAGTGCTGGCGGCCAATGGCGTCGACGTGATGCTGGCCTCGAACGATGAATACACCCCGACTCCGGTCATCTCGCACGCCATCGTGACGCACAACCGGGGCCGCCGCAAACGGCTGTCCGACGGCATTGTCGTGACGCCGTCACACAACCCGCCGCGCGATGGCGGCTTCAAATACAACCCACCCAATGGCGGGCCCGCCGACCAGGGAATCACAGACTGGATCGGCGCCAAGGCCAATCGCCTGCTCGAAAAAAATCTCAACGGCGTCAAGCGCATGTCCCACGCGAAGGCCCTTGGCGCGGCGACAACGCACCGCCATGATTTCCTCGGCGCCTATGTCGGCGATCTTGGCAGTGTGGTCGATATGGACGCGATCCGCAACGCCAAGCTCCGCATGGGAGTCGACCCCCTGGGCGGTGCGGGCGTGCACTACTGGGCCCGCATCGCGGAACACTATCGGCTCGATCTTCAAGTCGTCAGCGATGTCGTCGACGCGACATTTCGCTTCATGACCTTGGACTGGGATGGGCAGATCCGCATGGACCCGTCGTCGAAGTACGCGATGCAGCGCCTGCTCGACATCAAGGACCGCTTCGACATCGCGTTCGCCTGCGACACCGATCACGACCGCCACGGCATCGTCACCCCCGCCGGCGGTCTGCTGGCGCCGAACCACTATCTTGCGGTCGCCATCGACTACCTGTTTCGGCATCGGCCCCAATGGGGGGCACGCGCTGCCATTGGCAAGACCGTGGTCAGCACATGTTTGATCGACCAGATCGCGAGCCGGCTTGGCCGCATCGTCGATGAAGTGCCGGTTGGTTTCAAGTGGTTCTCCAAAGGGTTGCTGGACGGCACCCTCGGATTCGCCGGCGAAGAAAGCGCGGGTGCGGCGTTCCTGCGCCGTGACGGCGCGGTCTGGACCACCGATAAGGACGGCATCACGGCAGCTCTGCTTTCGGCCGAGATCACGGCGCGCACCGGGCACGATCCTGGTGCCCTGTATCTGGACCTGGCCAAGGCCTTCGGCAGCCCGCCGGTGGCCGAGAGAGTCCAGGCACCTGCGACTGCGCAGCAAAAAAAGCAGTTGGCGGCGTTGACTCCACACCAGATTGCTGCGGTGGATCTGGCCGGCGAGGCGATCGAGAGCGTTCTCAACAAGGCGCCTGGCAACGGTGCGCCGATTGGCGGGATCAAGGTCGTCGCCAGAAGTGGCTGGTTCGCGGCGCGCCCATCGGGCACGGAAGACCTATACAAAATCTATGCCGAGAGCAGCAAGGGCGCCGGGCACCTGAAGCGCATCCTCAAGGAGGCGCAAACCATTGTCGATGCCGCCATCGCGCCGGCGACATCATCGCCCAGCCCGGCGCCGGCTGTGCGGCACCGGGCTGGGCGCGGCAAGGCTGGATGAGATGCCGACATCCGTACCCACGCCGAACTCCAGCCCTTCCCCTGGCGACATGCGGGCAAAAGCCCCGGAGAGGCCCGAAGAAATCGCCTCGGAGAAGGCCGCGCAATGTTCCGACGAAGCCATGCTCGATCGCCTGCAACGGGCGGCCTTCGACTATTTCCCGAAGGCGACGAACGCGCGAAACGGCCTGGTTGCCGACACCTCGCGGAGCGGTTCGCCGGCGAGCATTGCAGTGATGGGATTTGCGCTATCGGCATATCCCATCGCGGTAGAACGTGGCTGGATCGAGCGCGACACCGCAGTCCAAACCGTTCTCGCCTGCATGCGTTTTTTTTGGGCCAGCGACCAGACCGGAAGCCCGAGCGCGACTGGCTACCGCGGCTTTTACTTTCACTTTCTCGACATGCAAGCTGGCGCTCGGATGTGGCAGTCCGAGTTGTCTCTGATCGACACGGCCTTGTTGATGGCCGGGGTGCTGACAGCCGCCACCTACTTCGATGCCAACACGCCGGCCGAAGCCGAACTGCGCAAACTGGCAGACCATTTGTACCGCAGGGTTGACTGGCGCTGGGCTCAGTATGACGGCCCCACGGTTGCCCAGGGCTGGAAGCCCGAATGCGGTTTTTTGCACTACGGCTGGGAGGGCTATAGCGAGGCCATCTTGCTCTATGTGCTGGGTCTGGGCTCACCAACGCATGCGTTCACCGAAGCAAGCTTCCAGCGGTGGACCGTGACCTACCAATGGGAGAACATTTACGGCTACGACTATCTCTACGCAGGCCCGTTGTTCATTCACCAGTTCTCGCATGCGTGGATTGACTTTCGCGGTATCCGCGACCAGTTCATGCGCGAAAAGAACTGCGACTATTTCGAGAACAGCCGTCGTGCCACCTATGTGCAGCGCGAATATGCCATTCGTAATCCGCGCAGCTTTACGGGGTATGGCGACAACTGCTGGGGCCTCTCGGCAGGTGAAGGTCCGTTGGCCGAGCCGCGGCTCATGGCCGGTCGGCCGCAGCGGTTCTACGGCTATGCCGCGCGCGGCGTGCCTTACGGCCCCGACGACGGCACCATTGCGGGCTCATCGACCCTGGCGTCGCTGGTTTTTGCGCCGGAAATCGTGCTGCCAGCGGTCCGCAATCTCGACGCCTATGGCGCGCGCCCGCAGGGCATGGCGCTGCGTTCCAGCGGCATCAATGCAAGCTTCAGCGAGCCCGCCGCCGAAGCCTGGATCTCCGTGGGCGAGTTCGGGCTCGACCAAGGCATGATTGTGCTGATGATCGAGAACTACCGTACCGGCCTGCCGTGGCAACTGGGCCGAAGCTCCAGCATCATGCAGACGGGCTTGCGTCGCGCCGGGTTCATGGGTGGCTGGCTCTAGCCGCCGCGCACCATGAGACCGATGTCGACCCTCACGGCTCCCGGTTCAGCCTCGGGCGACGGCGCCCATGAACGTGAACTTCTGGCCAACGTCTGCCCATCCGGCTGGGCCAATCCGGTGCCATCCGGCGTCTATCACCTGATCATCATCGGTGCGGGACCGGGCGGGTTGGCTGCCGCGCGCGCCGTGGCAGGGCTTGGCATGAACGTGGCGTTGATCGAACGTCACCGACTTGGCGGCAGTTCCCTGAGCTACGGCTGCGTACCTTCGAAGGCGATGATTCGGAGCTCGCGTCTGTATGCCGAGATGCGCGACGCACCCAACTTCGGCGCGGTATCGCCCCCGACGATCGAGGTCGATTTCCCGGGAGTGATGCAGCGGATGCGGCGCATCCGTGCCCGCATCAGCCGCATCGATTCGGCCGCGAGGCTGTTGGCTGATGGAATCGACTTGTATTTCGGCTCGGCGCACTTCGTTGGCGCCGACGCGGTCGAAGTCGACAGTGTGCGGCTGCGCTTCAAGAAGGCGTTGATTGCCACCGGATCACGATCCATCCTGCCCGAGATTCCTGGCCTGGCCGAAGCCGGCTACCTGACCAACGAAACGGTCTTCGACCTGACAACGCTGCCACGCAGCTTGCTCGTCATCGGCGGTGGACCGCTGGGCTGCGAGTTGGCGCAGGCCTTCAGCCGCTTCGGCGTGCAGACCATCATTGCCCACGATACCCCCTTGTTCCTGCCCAAGGAAGAACGCGACGCCGCGCAGATGGTTTCCGAGGCACTGGCCCGCGACGGTGTCGAGATTCATCTCAACACCGAGGCCATCAGCGTTCGCGTGGAACGCGGCCACAAACTCGTGGAGTTGGTCAATGACGGCAACGTCGTGACTGCCGAGGTCGACGAGATTCTGACCGGAATCGGTCACATGCCGGCGGTACGAGCGCTCAAGCTGGAAGCTGCCGGAGTCACTTACGACCCTGAAGCAGGAATCCGCGTCGATGACTTCCTGCGAACCAGCAATCCTCGCATCTACGCCGCGGGGGACGTCTGCCTCGAACACAAGTACAGCAATATGGCTGAGGCATCGGCGCGCCTCGCGGTTGAAAATGCCCTGTTCTTCGGCCGCAGGCGCATGAGCGCCTTGACGATTCCGTGGTGCACCTACACCGACCCCGAAATCGCCCACGTCGGCATGTATGTGCGGCAGGCCCGCGAACGCAACATTCCCATCAAGACCTTCACGGTTCCGATGCACGATGTCGACCGCGCCATCACCGATGGCGAGGAAAACGGCTTCGTGAAAATTCACGTGCGCGAAGGCACCGACACCGTTCTCGGCGCCACCATCGTCGCCCGGCATGCGGGTGAAATGATCAACAGCATTTCCGTGGCGATGGAGGCTGGAATTGGCCTGCGCACGCTGGCCCGGGTGGTTCACGCCTATCCGACCCAGGCCGAAGCCATCAAAATGGCCGCGGATGCCTGCTGGCGCACCCAGCCCTCCCATCCCATGGGCCGGTTGCTGCGGGCATGGCTGAATCGTTGAGCGGCTCCAGCCATCTCGACACGCGGGGCGACAACTGCGCCTGCGGCAACGGGCGGCGCCTCGCTTACTGCGCCGGTGGCGGCACGACGACGATGGTGCCGCCGCTCTTGCCAGGAACGCCCGTAGCGCCGGTATCGCCTGTGCTTCCTGTGCTGCCGGTATCACCGGTCATCCCTTGCATGCCGGTTTTGCCCGGGTTGCCCGAGTTTCCTTGGTTCCCTTGTGGGCCCATGGGGCCTGTGCAAGCTCCCAGTACGAGTGTTGCCAGCAATGCAACCGCGGGGATTGAATAGTTCATGATGACTCCTTGTCAGGATGTGGATCCGAGATGGCCATGAGAAGACTATGGCAGGCTGCGCCCAGGACGTCTGTGCGCTCCCGCACCCAGTCATGGCCCAAGCGTTCATGCCGCCGTGCTTGGCCCCAGAGCCCAAGGTTCGCGTTCAGGACGCTTGCGCCCAATCGAAGCCGCCAGGGGCGATCTGCCCAGGAGCTTCAAGATGGAATCAGACGCTCGACTTCGGCGTCTTGTGTGCGCTACAGAACAGAATGAAACATCTCCCGGACGTACACTGAATCGGGTAAAAAATTGAAAACAGAAGGTTGAGGCCGATTGGGTGCCCAAGCACTGAATCATGGCCGTTACTGTGAGCGGACCAAGTTTGGTCTGCACCGGCCGCTCTTGAAGATGGCGTTGATTGAATCTTCCAGGGGGCGCACGCACTGGATAGGTTCAGGCCCCCCACATCGTTGGCAGCAACAGCGCGCAACGGCACACCATGGACACGCAGGGGCAGCATCCGATGAATATGGAGTTCTCTGGCTGGGGCGGCATTGATGCTGATTCGGCGCATATCGCTGCAGCCGCGACCTCCATTTGGGAGCAGATCGACGCAGCGCTCAGCCCGATCATCGGGCAGCGTGGAGTCTGCGCTTTATATCAACGCAGTCTGCGACTTGCCGGTCAAGCCCATCCCTGGTTGAGCATGGCGCACCATGACGTGGCCACAGCCATGGATCTCGACCTCCTGAAAGCGGCCATCACGCAGCAAAACCCGGGCGAGGCATCCGCCGGGGCCACAACTCATCTTCAAACGTTCCATGCCTTGCTCTCGAGCCTCATCGGAGCCACGTTGACAAGTCGTTTGCTGGAGTCCGTGCGGACCAATTTTTTCAGCGCCCCGAAGGGGCAAGACAACCGACTAGCACCCAAAAATGACGATTAAACGTTTGGTTACCGGCGTCCCCGGCTTGGACGAAGTGTTGGGCGGGGGCTTGCCGGAGTTTTCCTTCAATCTCATCGCTGGGCCGCCCGGTTGTGGCAAGACAACCCTGGCACACCAGATGATGTTTGCGCTGGCCACGCCGGAGCGTCCAGCCCTGTATTTCACCGTGCTGGGCGAGCCCCCGCTGAAAATGCTGCGCTACCAGCAGCAGTACGATTTCTTCGACGGCTCGAAGATCAATCGGGGGATCTACTTTTTCAATCTGTCCGAGGATGCGATGGCGGGGGATCTCGACCGCGTGCTGCAGCGCATCGTGGCCCTGGTTCAAGAGCACAGCCCGGCGCTCGTGTTTGTGGATTCATTTCGATCCATCGTGCTGGCCAGCAAATCCGAAGGCGCCCAGCACAACAGCCTGCAGCAATTCGTCCAGCAACTCGGGATGTTGATGACAAGTTGGCAAGCGACGACTTTCCTGCTCGGCGAGTACTTCACCGAGGCTGATGCCAACCCGGTCTTCACCGTGGCCGATGGCCTGATCTGGCTACGCCAGACTCTGCACCGCAACTCGATGGTTCGCAAGATGGAGGTCATGAAGATGCGTGGCCAGTCGACGCAGCCGGGGTTGCACACCTTTCGCATCAGCAGCGCTGGCCTGCATGTGTTCCCGTCGTCCGATACGCGGCCGTCAGCGCGCAGGTCCTACAAGGACGCCGCGTCGGCGCTGAGCTTCCGGCTCAAGCTCGGCGTGACGGGCCTGGACGAGATGTTGGGCGGCGGTCTGCCGCGCGGCTATTCACTGCTGGTTGCAGGCCCTTCGGGCTCCGGCAAAAGCACGCTGTCTTGCGCGTTCTTGCTTGAAGGGGCGCGGTGCGGTGAAACGGGCGTGATTGCAACCTTCGAGCAGCATCCCAGTCGCTCAAACAACCCTGCGCTCATGGATCTCATCAAGCGCGATCAGGTGGGCCTGGTCAATAACCAGGCCCCTGATCTTTCGATCGATGAAATCGTGCTCATGCTCATGAACGAGGTCCAGCGCTTGAAAGCAAGCCGGGTCGTGATTGACTCGCTCTCGGGTTTCGAGCTGGCGCTGGCGCCGACCTTCAAGGAAGATTTCCGTGCATCGCTTTTGCGCATGGTCACCACCTTGTCGAATGCGGGGGTCACCGTGCTGATGACGTCCGAGCTCGAAGACCGCTATACCGATTTGCGCTTCAGTCCCTACGGTGCGGCCTTCATGACCGATGCCATCATCGTGCAGCGCTACATCGAAGTCGACAGCCGGCTGCTGCGCGTCATGGCTGTCATCAAGGTGCGGGCAAGCGCGCACTCGAACGCGTTGCGCCAATTCCACATCGATGCCAACGGCATCCACCTCGGAGAGATGCTGTGCCATCAGGAGGGGCTGCTTGGAGGGCGCCCCACGCGCAAGATCGCTGCTGCCGACAATCCGCCAGCGGCAAATGTCCCATGACCCTTGGCCCTTGGCCCTCCGAACTGGACCGACCCGACCGGGACTGCAACCGTGAGCCAGACACAGGATCCGAGCTCGACAGCTTCTGAACAATCGCAGCAAGAGCTTGCCCAGTTGCAGGAGCAGGTTGAAGCCGTGCGCGAGGTGCTCAAGCGGTTGCTGATAGAGGTGGTCGTGGCTGAAAGCAGTCTGGCCACGGCCCAGACGTCCCGGATCGTCGAGGCCAACGAGCAGTTGGTCCTGGCCACACTGCATGCGCAGGCGCAAGCCGACGATGCCACGCACGCGCTCAATGCAGCCGCCCGCTCCGCGGGTCTCGACGCACTGACGCAATTGCCCGCTCGCGGATTGATACTCGAGCAGATTGCGCTGGCCATCGCCCGCGCCAAACGGCATGGCACGCGCCTGGCGTTGCTGTTTTTGGACATCGACCATTTCAAGCAAATCAACGACACACTGGGTCACTCCAGGGGTGACGACGTGCTCAAGCTGATCGCAACCCGCCTGCGCCACACCGTGCGCGAGGAAGATTTGGTCGGACGCTTCGGGGGTGACGAATTCCTGCTCCTGCTTGCCAACATCACACAGCCTGGCGATGTGGCCG
The DNA here is from genome assembly GCA_013044035.1 of Burkholderiales bacterium. Classification (GTDB taxonomy): domain Bacteria; phylum Pseudomonadota; class Gammaproteobacteria; order Burkholderiales; family Burkholderiaceae_C; genus Thiomonas_A. Next base: position 60,001 of record JABEVE010000044.1, on the reverse strand, counting down.
CGATCGCGGACAAACTCATCGCCGCCCTCAATGTCCCTTGTCGCGCAGGCGACCATGTGGTGCGGTTGGCGTCGAGCATCGGCATCAGTCTCTATCCCGATGACGCCGACGACGTCGATGCGTTGATTGATCGTGCCGATGCCGCCATGTACCGCGCGAAATGGCAGCAGCACGGCAGCTATGTCTTCTGCGCAGAGCCTGCGCTCACCGAAGAGACCTCGCACCAGCCGCGACTTGCCGCTTTGCCGCAGCCTATGGTTGCGAGTGGGCAGGACTTGGGCAAACAGGAGCGTTGGTACGCCGAATTGCGCGAAGCGAACGAGCATCTCGTGCTCGCTGCGACCAACGCCCAAGAGCTTCAGGAAGCGGCCTTGCGCGCCCAGCGTCGTCAGGCCGAATTCATCGAAGCCGTGGCGCAGGAGTTGCGCAATCCGTTGGCGCCCATTCGCATCGCAACGGCCATGCTGGGACGCGTGCGCGCGGACGAGCCCCTTCTCCAGCGCGCCCAATCCATGATCGAGCAGCAGGCCGCCAAAATCGAAAGCCTGGCATCCCGTCTGGACGACATGACGCACCTGCATCGCGGCGGCCTGAAGCTCCGGCTTCAAGATGTGGACGTGGTGAGCGTGGTCAAAGCCGCGGTCAGCGCCTGCCGCCCCGCCCTGGACGAGCGGCTGCAGCAGTTCAATGTCCACATGCCTCTGGGTTCGCAGCGAATGACCGCGGATCCGGATCGTCTGGTACAGATCCTCACCAACCTCATCGACAACGCCTCTAAATTCGCGCCGGATGGCGGCGTGGTCGATGTGTCGGTCTCGATGCGCAATGGGAACGTTGTTCTGACGGTATCCGACAACGGCTGCGGGATCCGCGCCTCCTCGCTGCACTCTATTTTCGAACTCTTCGTGCAGGACCCTCAGTCCATCGGCCACAACGGCATGGGCATGGGCATCGGCATCGGGCTCACCGTGGTGCGTGCACTGGTCGAAGCGCACGGTGGGCGGGTCGTGGCGCGCAGCGCAGGGCGTGGGCTGGGCAGCCAGTTCGTCGTCACGCTGCCTCTCAAGGCAAGCCCAAGTTTTCGTCCAGCCGAAGATCCTGATGTGGACGGGCAGGAACCCGCGCAGTGACCGCCATGCGGCATTCACATCCGCCGCATGGTGATCGGATGGCAGAGGCCTCCGACCCGAGAATGAACAAGCTGCTTGCTGCACTGCCCAGCGCCGTGTTCCAGCGTTGGTTACCGCAGCTGGAGCGGGTTGAGATGCCGCTGGGTCAGGCTCTGTACGAGCCCGGCACGACGCTGAGCCACGCCTACTTCCCAACCACCGCAATCGTCTCGTTGCTGTATGCGACCGAGGATGGCGGATCGAACGAAATTGCCGTCGTGGGTAACGAAGGCATTCTCGGCGTGCCCCTGTTCATGGGCGGAGGCTCCACACCCAGCCGCGGGGTCGTGCAGAGTGCGGGGGTGGGCTTTCGACTGAAAGCGCAAACATTGCGAGAAGAGTTCACCAACTCTGCGGCAGTCATGCGCTTGCTGCTGCTCTACACGCAGGCGCTGATCACGCAAATGACGCAAACAGCCGTTTGCAACCGGCACCATGTGCTCGAACAGCAAATGTGCCGTTGGTTGCTCATGCGACTCGACCGCCTGCAGGGCGATGAACTGGTGATGACGCAGGGACTGATCGCCAGCATGATTGGCGTGCGCCGCGAGGGGGTGACCGAGGCAGCCCTGAAGCTGCAAAGCGCAGGCTTGATTGCCTATTCGCGAGGACACATCACCGTGCTCGACCGTGCAGGCCTGGAGCAGCGCACTTGCGAGTGTTATGCCGTCGTCAAGCAGGAGTATGACCGATTGTTGCTGAAAACGTTGGCCATATGAGCTCCGGGGTTCAGGCTGTGGGGTGTGGCGGGGTCGACGACGCTTGAGCGCCGGCCTCCGGCGGTGGGCCGGACGCGAACACCTGGCCAACTTGCACCATGACGCTCTGCAGGACCAGGCTTGCATCCTGCGGCTTGCCACCGGGCTTTTGCAGACGGGTCAGGCGCAGGCAGCCAGTGCCGCAGGCCACGTCGACGCCCTGGGCGTGCGCCGCAAGCACGGTGCCCGGCTGGTGTCCAGCCGGGTCCGGGGGCAACACCTTGGCGGCCAGGATTTTCAATGCCATCTCGCCCCAACGCGTCTGTGTGCCCGGAGCGGGCTGGAAGGCACGGATGCGCCGCTCCAGCACGTCGGCTGGCAGTGACCAGTCCAGCCACGCTTCACGCTTGTCGATCTTTGCCGCGTAGGTCGCGTCCCCGACGGGCTGGGCCGTGGGTTCGGCCACTCCGGCTTGCAGGTCCGCCAGGGTTTGCAGCAGCAGGCGTCCTCCCAATGCCGCCAGCTTGTCGTGCAAGCTGGCGGTGGTGTCGTCGGGGGCGATCGGCATGTCTTGCATGCGGTAGACCGCACCGGTATCCAGCCCCGCGTCCATGCGCATGATGCTGATGCCGGTTTCACCGTCACCGGCTTCGATCGCGCGGTGAATGGGGGCCGCCCCACGCCAGCGCGGCAGCAGCGAGGCATGGATGTTGACGCAGCCCAGCGGCGGCAGGTCCAGCAGCCATTGCGGCAGGATCAGCCCATAGGCGGCAACCACCAGCACGTCCGGCCCGGTTCGCCGCAGCGCCTCACATGCCGCTGCGGCGTCGTCGCGCCAGCGACCGTCCAGCCGCAGACCTCGGGGCTGGGTCAGCGGCAGGCCATGGGCCACGGCCACGCGCTTGACGGCGCTAGGCTGCACTTGCAGGCCGCGCCCGGCCGGGCGATCGGGTTGGGTCAGCACCAGCGGCAACTCGAAGCCCGCCGCGAGCAGGTCGCGCAGCGCGACCGCGGCGAACTCCGGCGTGCCGGCGAAGGCCACGCGCAATTTGGGGGCGCGGGCCGTGTTCGCGTCGAGCCCCGATGTGGTGGGTGCGCTGCTCAAGCGGCTTCGCGCTGGCGCTTGAGCATGCGTGATTTGATGCGGTTGCGCTTGAGCGGTGAGAGGTAATCGACGAACACCTTGCCGTCGAGATGATCCATCTCGTGCTGGATGCAGACCGAGAGCAGCCCGTCGGCCTCCAGCTCGAAATGCTCGCCCTGGGCATTGAGTGCGCGCACACGAATGCGGTCGGGGCGGGTCACCTTGTCGTAGATGCCCGGCACCGACAGGCAGCCTTCTTCCCACTCCTTCTGGTCGGCGCTGCGCGTGACGATTTCCGGGTTGATCAGCACCAGCGGCTGGTCGCGTTCCTCGGAGATGTCGGACACGATGATGCGTTCGTGGATGTCGGCCTGCGTCGCCGCCAGGCCCACGCCCTTGGCTGCGTACATCGTTTCGAACAAATCGGCCAGGAGTGCGCGCACGCGGTCGTCCACCACGGCGACCGGTTTGGCCACCTTGTACAAGCGGGGGTCGGGATATTGAAGAATGGAGAGTTGGGACATGGTGAACTCCGAGCCGAGGCGGCCCCGGTACGGTCAAGAAAACACCTGGCGCGGCATTCATGCAACTGCATCGAACCACAAACCGCACTTTTCATTGCAGCAACAGGGCCTTGTGGAGACAATGTAACAAGTCTTAGAGGTCTTGTACCGTGCCGAGACCGTGCAGTTCGAGCCGACATCGCTCGGCTCGCGACATGTGAACTGCTGATGGCAGTCCGGCGCACCATGGTCTGGATGGCACGTCGTTTTGCTGGCCGCTGTTGCGGATACCGATATTTTCTTCCTGGGGGCGGATTCATGCAATGCAAGCTCATCAACCACGTCGCCGTAGCGGGGCTCTTGCTGTGGTCCGCCGCCGCGCTTGCCCAGACGGGGGCAACCACGTCCTCGGCAAACGCCCCCGGCATCGTGAAGCTGCCCAACGAGCCCGTGGCGCCGTCGCAACTGGCGCAAGCCCGGGCGGCCGCGCAACAAGGCATTCCCGTGTCCGAGCTGGCGCCGAATGCGCCGCAGCGCTACACCGTCAAGCGCGGTGACACGCTTTGGGCCATTTCCGGCCGCTACCTGAAAAAGCCCTGGAACTGGCCCACGCTGTGGGGCATGAATCTGGCGCAGATTCGCAATCCGCACTGGATTTTCCCCGGTCAGGTGCTCGTCCTCACCATCGCCAACGGGCGCGCAACCCTGGCTCTGGAGAACGGCCAGAGCATCCAAGGCGAGGCCGGCATCCCCACCGTGACGCTGGAGCCGCATGTCGTCAGCGAGGCGCTGCCGCCGCCCGGCATCCCCACGCTCGATCCGGCGCTGATCGACCCTTTCCTCACGCGTCCGCTCATTGTCGAGCCCGATGAACTCGCCAAGTCGCCGCGCATCGTGGCGCTCACGCCCGAGCATGCGATGCTCTCGCCGGGTGACCGCGCCTATGTGCGCGGCCCGTTGGGGGCCACAACCCGCTTCGACGTCTATCGGCCGGGGCGGCCGTTGTATGACCCCACGACGAAAAAGATCATTGCCTACGAGTCCGAATATCTTGGGGCGGTGGAACTGATCCGTCCGCCGCAGGGTAAGGACGAAGTGGCCACGGTCAGGGTCCTGTCCACCGTGCGTGAAATGGGTGTGGGCGACCGGTTGATCGCCCAGCCGCCGCGCCAATTCCTCAACTTCACGCCACACGCGCCAGACAAGCCCGTGGACGGGCAGATCGTCTCCATCTACGGTGACCTGCAGATGGCCGGCAAGAACAGCGTGGTCGCCCTCAACCGCGGCGCCGAGGAGGGCCTGGAGCGCGGCGACGTGCTCACCATCATGCAAGGCCCGCGCGAAGTGACCGACACCACGCTGGAAGACAAGCCGATGATCGAAATTCCGGCGCGCCGCATCGGCCTGCTGATGGTGTTTCGCACCTTCCACCATGTCGCCTACGGCCTGGTGCTGGAGTCCGACCAGCCAGTCGTGGTGGCCGATCACGTCAAGCAGCCCTGACCGCACCTTGCCAGCCTCACGATGATGGGCGAGGCTGAGCTCGCATCCTGGCTGCGGCTGCTGGAGACGCCGGGCGTCGGGGCCCAAACCGCGCGCCGTCTGCTGGCCGCCTTCGGCTTGCCCGAGCAGGTGTTCGCGCAAAGCGCAGCGTTGCTCGAGCGTGTGGTGCCCGCGGCCGTCGCCCGTGCGCTGCGCAGCCCGCCCGATGCGCCTCTGCTGGAGCGCATCGCCCGTACCCGCGAGTGGTTGAGCGAGCCCCAGCACCATCTGCTGACCCTGGCGGACGCCGATTACCCGCCGTTGCTGCTGCAGACCGCCGATCCCCCGCCTGTGCTCTACGCCCGGGGCCGGCTGGATCTGCTCCACCGCCCGCAAACCCTCGCCATCGTCGGCAGCCGCAATCCTTCCGCGCAAGGCGGACGCGACGCGCATGACTTTGCCCGCGCCCTCAGCGCCGCGGGCATGACGATTGTCTCCGGCATGGCGCGCGGGGTCGATGCCCAGGCCCATCTGGGAGCCCTGCTGGCCGCGCAGGACGATCCCGCTGGCGCCGGCTCCACCATGGCCGTGCTCGGCACCGGCTGCGACCGCGTCTATCCCGCAGCGCATCGCGAACTGGCTCATCGCATCGCTGAGCACGGCCTTCTGCTCTCCGAATTCCCGCTTGGAACCGCCCCGGCCCGCGGCAATTTCCCGCGTCGCAACCGCATCATCAGCGGGCTGTCCCGTGGTGTGCTGGTCAGCGAGGCTGCGGTGCAGTCCGGCTCGCTCATCACAGCCCGTCTGGCTGCCGAGCAGGGCCGCGAGGTGTTCGCCATTCCCGGCTCGATCCACAATCCCATGTCGCGCGGTTGCCATCGCCTGCTGCGCGACGGCGCCAAGCTGGTGGAGTGCGTCGACGACGTCTTGAGCGAGTTGCAAGGGTCCGCACCTCAGGGCCGGCCGGAACCGACCGAAGCGCACGCAGCTTCGGCGGTGGCGCATGCTGACCTCGACGCGGCAGCCCCCGCCGCACGTGAACTGCTCGCTGCGCTCGGCTATGCCATCCTGAGTTTCGACGAACTCGCCGCGCGCACCGGCCGCAGTGCCCAGTGGCTGGGGGAGCATCTGATCGAACTCGAACTGCAAGGCCGCGTTGCCCGCTTGCCCGGGGCGCGCTACCAGCGCATCGAGCGCGCCTGAAACCACCGTCTGGGCATTCCGGCAAGCCTGGTTTCGTGGCGGCCTTTGCCCGTCAGAGCCGGACTTTTCAGCGGTGTGGGTCCGTCACGGCCTTGCGCCACGACCCACGCAGCCTTGTGCATAAAATGGTCGCATGTTCGACATCCTGATGTACGTCTACGAAACCTACTGGCACCCCGAGGCTTGCCCGGAACTCGGGCAGCTGTCCCGCAAGTTGAGCGCCGCCGGTTTCGAGAATGAAGAAATCAACGATGCCCTCGACTGGCTGCGAGGGCTGGAGCAGGCCGTCGCCGGCAGCCGCACCCTGGGCGCGCCCAGCGACCGCTCCATCCGGCTGTATGCCCAGCGGGAACTCGACTGCCTGGGTGTGGACGCCGTGGGCTACCTGAATTTCCTCGAATCCGCCGGGACGCTGCAGGCCCATCTGCGCGAAATCGTGGTGGAACGGGCTTTGGCCACCGGCATCAAACAATTGCCGCTGGAGCAACTCAAGACCATCGTCCTGATGGTGTTCTGGCGCCTCGACGAAGAACCCGACGCCCTCATTCTCGACGAGCTGTTCGTCGAAGCCGACGATCGGGTCGTGCATTAAGCCTTCCTCCTCCTCCGCAACGACCGGCAAGTCGTTGCGGCTGCGCACACACCCTACGCTTTCCCTGGAGAAACACCCATGTCCTGGAATCACAGCCGCGCCGCCCTGGGTGCCGCGCTCCCCTTGACCTTGCTGCTCAGCGCATGTGGCGGAGGCGCCAATACGCAGTACCAGGGCTCCATCCTCAACGGCACGGTGCTGATGGGTGCAGGGCAGCCCGTCAACAGCAATGGCGCGGGTGCAGTGTGTTTGTATGCGGTGGCCAACGGTCAGGGCAATCCGATCAACACGGCGGTTTCTCCCCCGGCCAACCTGGGAACGAACCTGACCTCGCTCAATACATGCAACATTCCCATCGCGGCCAATGGCACGTTTTCGGTCAACCTCACGAGTTACTACGGCCCGGTTCTCATCCAGGTCGCAGGCGGCAGCTACACCAATGTGGCGAACGGGACCGCGACCTCCCTGGCGAATCTTGCCAGCACCAACGCCAGCCTCCAGGCCTTGGTTCAGATTGGCGGCGGCGGCACGGTGAATGCCGTCGTGACCCCGCTGACCACAGTGGCCACGGCCATGATCACCCCCAACAGCGGCCTGACGATGGCCAACTACACGGCGGCCTCGGCCAAGGTGGCCAGCGAGTTTCAACTGGGTGGACTGAACATCAATGCCATCCCCGCATCGGGTGATGCCTATGACATGGCGCTCAAGGGCGTGCAGGACTACCTGGTGGTTTCGCCGGCGTCGACCGACGACCCGAACGCCAACAATCTGCTGACCTGGAATCTCACGGCTTCGCCTGTTTCCAGCGACTACACCACGGCCTACAACGCCATCAACGGCACGGCTCTGACGTTCACATTCAACTGAAACCCGGCTGCAACTTGGTTCCCCGCGATGATCAGGAATTCCCACCTATTCCCCAGCAACTCTGACCTATTCCTTCCGTGCGGGATGGAGCAGGCTGGTAGCGACATCTCTCGACGTGTAGTTGCAGTGGCGGGAAGAGCAGCGAGGCTGGGGGACGGCGGTCATCGCGTAGCGCTAGCCATCTGGATGATCATAGCCCAGCATCGTCGCCCGGAGCCGCCGTTTTGCCTCTTGGGTGACTATCTCAAATTGGTGGCATTAGCCTGTGGAGCTTGTGGGCGAAGGGCTGCTACGGTGGACAACACCTGTGGGCGGCGAAGTCCGTCCACAGGTGTTGTCCACGGTCGAAGGAGCGTAGCGACTGAGCAGCCCGGTGCCGAAGGCATCGTCCACAAATCCATAGGCTGCGTTCGTTGATTGCATCACCCTGATAGCGCTCTTCTGCCAAGTGCCATCATTGCAGGTGACACCAAGCGCCTATGTTTCGTTAAGCGGGCGCACAAAACGGCGACTGGCCCTTCGATGCGATGGGAATCAGTGCGGCTTCACGAGGGTCCCGACTGCCTCGCCCACCTGCCATGTTGCATGTTCCGCACCGAGCGGCACCTCAGATGCCAAAGCTCTAGCCTTGAGGGATTCAATCTCGCGCTGCCGTATCGTCGCGAGTTTTCGCTGCTCGTGGACCGCACGCAAGTGCTCTTCCCACTGGTACGCCAACAAGTAAGAGTAGGAGGCTTCCGCCACAGCAAGGCCCGCGCCGATGATCATCCAGTGCCAGATCGGCCCAGCTACCTGGGCAGAAATAGCAGCGCTACCAGCCATGAGCGCGGCCACCGCGGTGTACGTTGCGCGAGCCATTGACCTGCGGCGCACGGCGGAGGCGGCATTGCGAGCTTGTCTGTACGACTCACTTGTCAGCATCTCGCCGTCAAATGCGCTGTCAGCCTTATCGCGCATGCTCCAGACAGCCCCTGCGATGAGGAGACAATACGGCGCGGCGATCCCTGACGCGTAGGCAAGGAGTTTGGCGGGCAAGAAGACCCACATCAACTGCGCAAGTCCGACGCCGAGTGCGAGAAGAGCAAGGCGAGTGATGGGCCGCGGAAGGATAAGTTGACCGATCATGATGGTGCAAGGCTGCCCGAATCCAACTTTTCGATCAGCCACCTCCTCATCGCTTCGAACACTTCATCCGCACGAGGCACACCATTGTGTGTTTCGATCGAGATGTGCCCCGCAAGACGCAGATCATCCCCTTCGAGTACGCCGCCGTCAGCAAGATGTACCTTGGTGCTGACGTCGTCAACATGCCTGAGAGCCGAGCCTATCTCATTCATGAATCGGTGACCACTGTCTGTAGTCTTGTAGGGATATTTTAGCTTCAGCGTGTAGTGGATGTTGGCCCCCGCCAGGGCTTCGTCGTTGAGGGCAGCGGCCTTGTCCGGCGCCATCAACCCCTTTAGAAAGTCAAGAACTCCCGCCGCGTTGCCAGAACTGGAAATGGTGGACTCCCCTCTCTCTGCCGGTTGCGACCCTCCCCCTCCAGCTAGCAACCCTCCGACGTCAAGCGACCTGACCTGCGTCATCGCTAGCCGATCTACGGTAGCCTGGGGTGGCTGGTCACTGAGGTGCAACACCTGCGTGTCGTCTAGCAACCCTGCCCGCCTCAGCAGCCACTGAAGGTGATCTTCGAGGTGCTTTGACCTGAGTGCAGATGACTGCATCATGATCACGTGGTTGTCGATAGAGCCGAAGAAAAGCATCCCTTCGAGGAGTTCGCGCCTGTTGCCCTCAGCAGTCAACGGCGCGGCAAGCTGTGTCACGGTGAGCACTTCGGCGCTGGGATCATCAACGACAAACGCAGGGTCTAAGCCAGGGATGTATCTCATCAGCACGCCGAAGACGAAATGGTCCTGGATTCTGTGGTAACCGATCAGGCGCCACATCGGGCTCTCCGCCGTCGGCGCGATGGACTCCCGTCTATCACCAACGGTCGGCAGCATTGGCAGCGCCGAGGCCAGTAGATCTCGTAGTTCGAGGCCATCGGCGTTGAAACGGGCTCGCTTATAAACAACGGCCTTCTGGCGCCTTTCTCGCATTGAACTCCTCCTGGTCGATGCGACAGCCAGTTTAGTTCAACGGTGTGCGCCACTTCCGCATCGATAAACGACCGTTTTCTTTACGCAGCAAAAGGAGCGGATGAACCGCCACTTTGTGCTTGCCTTTCCGCAAAACAATCCGTAAAGTATTCAACGCCCACTCAAGGTACGTTTGAATGCTCATCGGCTACGCCCGCGTCTCCACGCAAGACCAACATCCTGAGCTTCAGCTCGATGCACTGAAGGCGGTAGGGTGTGAGCAGGTCTTCCAGGAGAAGTTGACCGGCAAGCTCGCGGACCGACCGGAACTCACCGCCTGCCTCCGCACCGTTCGCAAAGGCGACACTCTGGTCGTCTGGAAGCTCGACCGCCTGGGCCGCTCGCTCAAGCATCTGGTCGAGATCATCCACGACCTGGAGCAGCGCGGCGTCGCTTTTCGTTCCTTGACCGAAAGTATCGACACCGCCAGCGCGGGCGGCAAGCTCATCTTCCACGTCTTCGGCGCGCTGGCCGAGTTTGAGCACAGTCTCATCCGCGAGCGCACGATGGCGGGCCTGGCCGCCGCGCGTGCGCGGGGCCGCAAAGGCGGGCGCAAGCACAAGCTCAGCGCCGACGATGTGCGCAAGGCTGCCGCCATGCTGCGCGATCCCCATATGACCAAGACCGAGGTGGCCGAGCATTTCAAAGTCTCTCGCGTCACGCTGAACAAGGCGCTGGACGATGCGGGCTACCCACCCAACCCCGCCGCCATGCCGATCCCTGACAATTCCCAACCATGACCGACACCGAATTCAAGAAAATCCTCTGGGACTCCGCCGTTAAGCTGCGCGGCTCCCTGTCTGCCGCTGAGTACAAGTACCCGGTGCTGGGCCTCGTGTTCTTGAAATACGTCTCCGACGTGTTCGAGGCCCAGGCCGATGTGATTCGCGCCAAGGCGGCGGACTCGCAAAGCGATCAGTACGTGGAAGCCCCAGCGCTGCGTGCCGAATTGGTCGAAGAGTGGGTCAAGGACAAGGCGTTCTACGAAGCCGACAACGTGTTCTGGATTCCCGAGGATGCGCGCTACGGTGAGCTTCTGGCCACAGCCAGGTCTGCCGGTATCGCCCACCAGCTCGACGCTGCGATGGCCTCCATCGAAGTGGAGAACCCCAAGCTGCGCGGTGTGCTGTACCGTGACTTCGGCAGGCTGGCCATCGACTCCGGGAAGATCGGAGATCTGCTGGGCATTGTCGGCAAGATGAAGTTCGACCCGAAAGAGCACACCTCGCGGGATGTGTTCGGCGAGGTCTATGAATACTTCCTCGGCAACTTCGCCCTGGAGGAAGGGCAAAAGGCCGGGCAGTTCTACACGCCGCGCTCGGTTGTGCAAACGCTGGTGGAAATCCTGGCACCCTTCGAGGGCCGCATCTATGACCCCTGCTGCGGATCGGGTGGCATGTTCGTGTTCTCCGAGCGATTCATCGAAGCCCACGGCGGCAAAAAGGGCCAGGCAGTCGTGTACGGCCAGGAGATGACGGCGACGACACGCAAGCTGGCCTGCATGAACCTGGCCATCCGGGGCATCGACTACGACATGGGCCACGAGTACGCCGACACCTTTACCAACGACCAGCACCCCGACCTGCGCGCCGACTACATCCTGGCCAATCCGCCCTTCAACATGGAATGGGAAGCGAAGGCGCTCTCGGAAGACAAGCGCTGGGTGTACGGCACGCCGCCGGCGAAGAACGCGAACTACGCCTGGCTGCAACACATCGCCTCGAAGCTCGCCACCAATGGCCGTGCGGGCGTGGTGCTGGCGAACGGCTCCATGTCGAGCAACCAGAGCGGCGAGGGCACCATCCGCGAAGCCATGCTCAAGGGCGACATCGTGGAGTGCATGGTGGCCCTGCCGGGGCAACTGTTCACCAACACGCAGATCCCGGCTTGCCTGTGGTTCCTGTCCAAGAACAAGGGCACGGGTAAGAACGGCAAGCACAACCGCAAGGCGCAGGTGCTGTACATCGATGCCCGCAAGCTCGGGGCCATCCAGATCAACCGCACCCAGATTGCACTCTCTGACGAGGAGCTTCAGAAAATCGCCCAGACCTATCACAACTGGCGCGGCACGGCCTGGGGCCAAAACGGTTACGCGGATGTGCCGGGCTTCTGCAAATCGACGACCTTGGAGGAGATCGCCAAACATGGCTATGTCCTGACGCCGGGGCGCTATGTGGGCGCAGAAGATGTCGAGGATGACGGCGAGCCGTTCGAGGAGAAGATGCGGCGGCTGGTGGCGACGCTGCGTAGTCAGCAGACCGAGGCGAGGCGGCTGAATGCGGTGATTGAGGCGAATCTGACGGGGTTGGGTTATGGGGAGTGAGTGGCAGCAGGTTTCGATTGAAAGTATCGCCACGCGAATCGCCATGGGTCCGTTCGGCTCCGACATCAAGACCGATAATTTCGTCAACACAGGTGTCCCTGTCATCCGCGGTGGGAACCTCACATCCGGTCGATTTAACCCCAATGGCTTTGTATTCTTGACAGATGCGAAGGCGGATAGTCTGATGAATGCCAACGCCTTCCCGGGGGATCTCATTTTTACGCATAGGGGAACTCTCGGACAGGTCGGCATAGTGCCAGCATGGTTTTCTCCGAGATATGTGGTTTCGCAGAGTCAAATGAAGATGACTTGCGACATCACGAAGGCTGACCCGAATTTTGTCTATTACTTCTTCAAGTCGCCCCTGGGACAGCAGGCGCTACTAGCAAACACGTCCCAAACGGGTGTTCCTGCCATTAGCCGCCCTGTCACCTCGCTGAAGGCTATCCACCTTGGTTTGCCGCGACTTGATGAGCAACGCGCCATCGCCCACATCCTCGGCACGCTGGACGACAAGATCGAACTCAACCGGCGCATGAATGCCACGCTGGAAGACATGGCCCGCGCGCTGTTCAAGGACTGGTTCGTGGACTTCGGGCCGGTGCGGGCGAAGATGGATGGGCGAGCGCCTTATCTGCCCGAGGAGATTTGGCAGCTTTTCCCCGACTGGCTGAATGAGGAGGGGAAGCCGGATGGGTGGGATGTCACTTCACTTGGTGCGCTGACCGAAACAATCAAAGGCCGCTCCTACAAGAGCGCGGAACTTGTCGAGTCTGATACGGCACTTGTCACGCTCAAGTCCTTTGCCAGAGGTGGCGGCTACCGTCCAGACGGACTCAAGTCTTTCGCCGGGACATACAAGCCCGAGCAGATCGTGACACCTGGTGAACTTGTGATCGCATGTACTGATGTGACGCAGGCTGCCGAAATTATTGGGCGTCCAGCTATTGTTCGGGGCACAGATGGATTTAGGCGTTTGGTTGCCTCATTGGATACATTGATACTGCGCCCTCGCAACTCAAGCGTGACACGCGCATTTCTGTACTTTCTGGGTGGCACTGAAGCGTTCGTTGCTCACACATACGCACATACAACAGGCACAACCGTCCTGCACCTTGCAAAGGATGCCGTTCCGTCCTTCACATTTTCTCGGCCATCTGCACCGTTGGTTCAGCAGTTCGACGCGGTAGCTAACCCTGTGCTGACCCTTATTCAAAGTTTCGATGAAGAATCTCGCACACTATCTCAACTCCGCGACACCCTACTCCCCAAACTCATCTCGGGTGAGATTCGGGTTTCAGACGCGCGGGCAATGGTTGAAGAAGCCTTGGCATGACCCCCCTGGTTCTGAGCATAGATGTCATCAACCCGGCGCTTCATGCACAGGAATTTGTCTACGTTGGCGATGTCGGGCCGGGCCGACTGAAGGAAATTCTTCCTCGGTTCCAACACATTGCCGAATGGCGCGATTATCTGTTGACGCTGCAAATCCGCAGCGTCAAAGTGCCGACTATCCATGCTGATACCTATCACGCTGCGCTCCGCATGATGCTGTTGGCATGGGTTGAACCAGCGGTCATCAAGCCAGCAGAACTGCAGGCTCTGCGCAGTCTGGAAGCAGCATTGATTGGTTCGTATTACGAAGCCGCCTTTGCGTTCACGAAAGAGAAAAAGCCGAAGCTGAAGCGAGAAAAATTCAAGTGTGGTCTCAGCACGCTCCTGGACTATGCGGCTGAACGTGATCAACTCGATGCAACGCTGCACAGCGCGAGCAAAAAGGAGAGCGGAAGCGCGCTGAGCGTCATCAGAAATGTTCTCGCGCACGGCAACTTGTTCAACTCCCTGCCTTGGGGCGGTCTGTTTGAAGCAGTGAAGGCCGTGATGGGACACGCCTACCGAACTTCCTCCATCGACACGACCGTGTTAATGCCGTCATACTTTCCTCCGGAACCTCCGTCGTTTGGCCTGTTATGACCCGCATCCCTATCAATCCCGATCTGCTGACCTGGGCGCGCGAGCGTGCTGGACTGGACACGAGTGCGCTGGCGGGGCGCTTTCCCAAACTCGCGAAGTGGGAAAGCGGGGAACTCCAGCCAACGCTGCGCCAGATCGAAGACTTCGCCCGTGCGGTGCATACGCCCGTCGGGTTCTTGTTCCTGCCCACGCCGCCGCAAGAGCCGTTGCCGATTCCCGATTTCCGCACGCTGGTGGATCGCGCTATTGTCCGCCCCAGCCCGAACCTGTTGGATGCGATCTATCTGTGCCAGCAGCGGCAGGATTGGTTCCGTGAGCACGCACGGGTGTATGCGCTGCCTGTGTTGGCTTTTGTAGGCAGCGTTCGTATGGACGATGCGCCAGAGGGAGTGGCCGAGGCAATGCGGCAAGCGCTGGACCTCTCGATTTGGGAACGACAGCGTCTGCCGACTTGGACGGATGCGCTCCGTCAACTCATCAGCAAGGCCGAGGATGCCGGTGTGCTGGTGATGGCCAGCGGGGTCGTCGGGAGCAACAGCCATCGCAGGCTGGATGTGACAGAGTTTCGCGGCTTTGCACTGGCGGATGATCTGGCACCGCTGGTATTCCTCAATGCCGCCGACAGCAAAGCGGCGCAGATGTTCACGCTTGCGCACGAAATTGCGCATCTGTGGCTGGGCCAGAGCGGCGTGTCCGACCCCGAGGCCGGGCAGCTTCCGGCGCAAGGTGTTGAACGCTGGTGCAACGCGGTGGCTGCGGAATTTCTGCTGCCGCTGGCCGCGCTACGGCGTGAGTATCGAGCTAATGAACCGGTGGCGGAGGAAATTCAGCGCCTAGCACGCAGCTTCAAGGTGAGCACGCTGGTGGCGTTGCGGCGACTGTTCGATGCGGGGTTCATAGATGAGACGGCACTATGGCGAAACTACCGGGACGAATTGACGCGCATCCACGCACTCGACCGCAGCAGAAGTGGAGGCGGTGATTTCTACCGCACACTGGGCGCACGTACCGGCAAACGCTTTGCCCGTGCGGTTCTTTCCAGCACGCTAGAAGGGCAGACGCTGTTTCAGGACGCCTTCCGCATGCTGGGCGTGCGCAAGACGGCTACGTTTTATGAAGCAGCGCGGGATCTGGGGGTAATGGTGTGACCTATCTGCTCGATGCCAATGTTTTCATTCAGGCCAAGAACCTGCACTACGGGCTGGATTTCTGCCCGGCCTTTTGGGATTGGCTGATTGATCAACAGGCAGCCGATCGCGTGCTGAGTATCGATAAGGTGGCGGACGAGATCGCTGCTGGCGCGGACGAGTTGAACGACTGGGTGCGAGACCATGGCAATGGTCTGTTCGTGAAGACCGGCGCCGCAGTTGCGGCGCAGTTTGGTGCCGTGAGTGCCTGGGCGACTCAGCAGCAGTACGAACCAGCCGCCATCCATACCTTTTTGCAGGTGGCCGATTTTTACATCGTCGCGCACGCCCTGGCGGATGGCCATGTTGTAGTGACGCATGAAGTGCCCGCAAACTCCGTCAAGCGGATCAAGATTCCCAACGCGTGCATTGGCCTGGGTCTACGCTTCATGACGCCTTACGAGATGCTGCGTCGGGAACGCGCGAAGTTTGTGTTGGGTGGCGCGGCCTGACCTTCGAGGGGGCGTGCGCTGTTCAAGATCTCCCCGCTATCCACCCGAGGGTGGCTCTGTGTCACTCATGCTTGCAGTTCCGACATCCTCGCTTCTGTAGGATCATCGCATGACGGAAACCGACCTCGAAGACGCTTGCATCGCCTGGTTCCAGGACCTCGACTACGCCTACAAACTCGGGTTCGACATCGCGCCGCGCGGGGCCACGCCGGAGCGCCAGAACTTCGCCCAGGTCGTTCTGCACGCGCGGCTGTGCGAAGCCCTCGCTCGGCTCAACTCCAACCTTCCGGCGTCGGCTATTGAGGACGCCTTCGGTCGCATCAGCCGGTTCTCGTCCGGCTCGCTGGTGGACGGCAACAGGGAGATGTACCACTGGATTCGTGACGGCGTGCCGGTTGAGGTCGAGTCGGACGGCGGCAAGCGCGGCGCCCTGGTGCAGGTGGTGGACTGGACCAACGAAGCCAACGACTGGCTGGTGGTCAACCAGTTCGCGGTCAAGGGCAAGCTGCCGGTGCGTCCCGACATGGTGGTGTTCCTCAACGGCCTGCCGGTGGGCGTCATCGAACTGAAGAACCCGGCGGACATCACCGCCGACGTGCGCAAGGCATTCAATCAGATCACCAACTACCAGAACGAGATCCCGCAGCTTTTCGAGCCCTCGGCAGTCAACGTCATCTCGGATGGTGCGGTGGCCCGCGTGGGTTCCATCACCGCTGATTTCGACCGTTACGCGCCATGGCGGCTGGCCGATGGCATTGATCCCAAGCAGCACCTCGAACTCGAAGTCCTAGTGCGCGGACTGTTCCGGCAGGACACCTTTCTCACCTACCTACGTGACTTCATCCTGTTCCAGCAGGAGAGCGGCAAGACCTTCAAAATCGTCGCGGGCTACCACCAGATGCGTGGCACGCTCAAAGCCGTGCAGCGGGCCAAGCAAGCCCTGCAAAGCGCCGATGGACTGGGTGGCACAGTCTGGTTCACCCAAGGCTCCGGCAAGAGCTTCCTCGCCCTGTTCTATGTCGCCACGCTCCAGGAAGCCCCGGAGTTCCAGAACCCGACCTTCGTCATGGTCACCGACCGCAATGACCTCGACGGCCAGCTTTATGAAACCTTCGATGCGGCCTACGACAAGCTCCGCACCAAGCCCGTGCAGATCGACAGCCACGACGATCTGCGCCACAAGCTGGGGGAGCAGCCCGCCGGCGGCATCTTTTTCACGACCATCCAGAAATTCAAGCCCAAGGTGCCGGGGCAGCGGCTAGAGCCGATCTCCACGCGTCGCAACCTCGTGGTGATCTGCGACGAAGCGCACCGCACCCAGTACGGCTTCAAGGCCGTGGTGGACAGCAAGACCGGCATCACCCGCTATGGCTTGGCCACGCATCTGCGCGATGCCTTCCCACATGCCATTTTCATGGGCATGACCGGCACACCGACATCCGCCGAAGACCGCGACACCAAGGGTGTGTTCGGCGACTACGTTGACATCTACGACGTGGCCGACTCCCAGGAGGACAAGACCACCGTCCCGATCCTCTATGAAGCCCGCGTGATCGACCTGGCCTACAACGAGCAGATCGACAGCGACCTTGACGCCGATCTGGACGCGCTGCTTGATGACGAGGACGAAAGCATCCACAGCAAGGCCGTGACACGTCTCACACGCCTGGAATCCGTCGCCATGGCCGAGAACCGGCTGGGGCGGCTTGCGGGGGACTTGGTGACGCACTGGGAAGAGCGGCTCGCTTCGCTCGATGGCAAGGGCATGATCGTGGCGATCTCCCGCAAGGCAGCCGTTGCGCTTTTTGATGAGATCACCAAGCTACGCCCCGAGTGGCACGACCCCGATCTGAACAAGGGCGTCATCAAGGTGGTCATGAACAGCCCGGCATCCGATCCGCCCGATCTGCGCGCCCACGCCTTGAGCGCCGCGCAGAAAAAGACCTTGGAAAAACGCCTCAAAGATCCCGACGATCCGCTCAAGCTGGTGATCGTGCGCGATATGTGGCTCACCGGCTTCGACGCGCCATCGCTGCACACCCTCTATGTCGACAAGCCCATGAAAGGGCACGGTTTGATGCAGGCCATCGCCCGCGTGAACCGCGTCTGGCGTGACAAGCCCGGTGGACTGGTGGTGGACTACATCGGCATCGGCCCGGAACTGCGCCTGGCGATTGCCGAATACGCCAATGTCACCAAGACGACCGAGCCACCCGTCGACTTCATCGACAACGCGGTGCCGGTGTTACTCGACACCGTGGATGTCATGCGCGGCATGTATCACGGCTTCGACTACGCCAGCTTCCGCAAATCTTCACAAGCGATGCTCACCATCCTCGCCCCGGCGATGGATCACATCGCTGGCTTCGATGCCCAGGACGACGGGCACGGACGCAACCGGGGCATCAAGCGCTACCTCGACCAGGCCACCCGGCTGGCCCGGCTGCAGGCGCTGTGCGGCACGCACCCCGAGGCGCTGGCCTTGCGCGACGAGATCGCGTTGTTCCTGGCGATCCGCAGCATGCTAGTGAAGACCACGCGCACCGGCTCGGAGACTTCGAAAATCGAGCGCGAAGCGGCGATGCGGCAGTTGGTGTCCAAGGCCATCGTCGTGGGCGAGGTCACCGACGTGTACAAGAGCATGGGTCTGGACAAACCGAACCTCTCGGTGCTCGACGAACAGTTTCTCGGCGAGATCGCTCAATCTCCCCAGCGCAATCTCGCCGCCGAACTGCTGCAGCGACTGATCGACGACGAGATCAGAGCACGAGGACGGCGCAACGTCACGCAGCAAGCCCTGTTCACATCCAAGCTGGAAGAAGCCATTGCCCGCTACCGCGCACGCACCCTGACCACGGTGCAGGTCATCGAGGAACTGCTCAAGCTGGCGCAGGAGATGAACGCCGCCAAGACGCCCGAGGGCATGACGGAAGATGAGTATGCCTTCTACCAGGCCCTGGCGCAGAACGAATCGGCGGTGCAGATCATGGGCGACCCCGTGCTCAGAGCTCTGGCGCACGAGTTGACCGACAAGCTGCGCAAATCCGCGACTGTGGACTGGTCCAAGCGCGAGAGCAGCCGCCAGCGCATGCGCGTGCTGGTCAAGGTGCTGTTGGGCAAGTACCGCTATCCGCCCGACAAACAACCCGAAGCGATTGACAAGGTGATCGAGCAAGCCGAACTGTTTGCTGACGAATGGGCCATGGACAGTGAGTGAGGAGCGTGATCGTCCCTTCGTTGCCTACACGCTCAGCGGCGTGCGACAGGCGGTCGGGCACGGCGCGACTGCACCGGAAATTGGCGACGTGGAGGCCATCATCAAGCAGGACGGCGGCGAATCACGCGCGCAGGTGTACAGCGAATACGTGGCGGGCCGGTTGGCCGCGATGGTTGGCGTCACTGTTGCTGCTGGGGTGTTCGTGGCCCATGCACGAGGGTTGCGTTACGCCAGTCTGAAAATCGCCGAAGTCGGCTTTGCCTTGACCGACATTGAGGCGGAACACGCTGCCAAAACCGCCGCCCGGTATCCCGTTGAGGCCGCCAACCTCGCTGTTTTCGATGCCTGGATTTGCAATGCTGACCGCGCTGGGAACTTGCGTGCCAACTTAGCGCAGTCTACCGACAACATGCTGATCGGTCTCGACCACGGCGGGAGTCTGCTGTCGGTGGCCGACACGATTGATGCCGCGCTTGAGCGGCTACGACGAACTGACTGGCCGCCGGGACATCTTTTTCGAGGGATGGTCGACCGGCGGTTGCTGCAGCCCATGATAGAGCGCATTCAAAGCATTCCTGATGAGGTCATCCAGGACGCGTGCATCCTCAGCGGCACAGTGGGATCGGTCATGTTGACGGATCAAGCGATCCTCGCTGAAGCACTGGCCTGGAGGCGAGACCATTTGTCAGAGATCGTGGAACACACTCGACTCGCGGCAAAGCAGGCCGACTGACAAGGGCAACAGCGTCGCCAGCCGGCGCTTCTGCACGGAGTCAGTCTTTTGATCGTGTCGCCTAGCTTGCTGGCCTCAGACCCGTCGGCGCATGGCTTGGCAACGATCATGCGCACGGTGACGAGCCATATAAGCTTTCTCCGGTAAATAGCCTTGCATGTTAATTTTTTTAACCTACAATGTAGGCTTCAAAAATTTACATTGTAAACCATGACCCAACTCAAGCCTGTTGTCGTCAGCGTGGATTTTCAAGTCCGGCAAGAGCTGCGCGCTCTCGGATTGACGCCGGAATTCATCACGTCAATCGCACGGATGTCGGCTGCCGGGAAATTCGAGGCGCTCGAGATCGACCCGTCCAGCACTCCCGGAACACTGGCTTACATCAAGGGTGTCCGCGCCATCCGCTTGGCGCTCTTGCCCCTGGGGTGGCGGTTGAGCCGGATCGGGAACGTGGAGGCGACCGTCAACGACAAGTTGGGCATTCAGATCTGCTTCCAAAATGTCGACGTTGCCTGCACCGATCGGCATCCTCAAGCGATCTCGGGCAAGGGGGCAGGATCGCGCAAGCTCATCCAGGATGGCCAGATCGAACTCTTTGATCGAACCGCCCCCGAAGCCGTAGATGCAATCGGGAGTGTGCCAACCGTGTGGTTCGTGTGCGTCAGCACTGATCTCAAAAAGTTGCGGGCTGAGGTGTCTTGCCCGGAAGCGTTTGAGGGCAATCAGTTCGAGGGGTTCAGCAAGCGGATTTTTGTGGTCGATGAAGACCTCGACCCGACGCCAGGGAATGTCGATCAACCCGACAATGGCAGCGGCCCCATGGAGCACGAAGTGCGGATCGCTAAGAAATGATGATGAAGACAGAAGCAGCCTATGTTTAACGCGAGCAGGCTCACGCTTGCCAGAAAGCGCCGGCAACTTACGAAGAAGGAACTGGCAGAGAAAGCAAAACTGACGGCGGTCACCTTGACCCGCTTGGAGGCAGGGAATACTCCAGAACCAGGCAGCGACACGGTGCGCGCGATTGCGCAGGCACTGGACTACCCGACGGAATTCTTCTATCTCAACGACAGCGAAGAGCTGAGCACCGAGGCGGTGAGTTTTCGTAGCCTGTCTTCGCTCACAGCTCGTCAACGCGATGCTGCTCTAGCTGCGGGGTCGATCGCGTTCGAATTGCACGCCTGGGTTGCAGAGAGGTTCCATCTTCCCCCGGCACAGTTACTTGATCTACGCGATGAGGATCCTACTGCTGCCGCGGAGGCTTTGCGCAGCCATTGGGGGATGGGGACCAAGCCTGTCGAGCACATGGTCAAGCTGCTGGAGTCTAAGGGCGTTCGGGTCTTTGCACTCTCTGAGCAACACAAGCACGTTGACGCATTTTCCTGCTGGCGTAACGACGTCCCTTACGTTTTCTTGAACACGTTCAAGTCAGCCGAGCGAAGCCGCTTTGACGCAGCCCATGAGCTCGGCCATTTGGTCTTACACATCCATGGCACGACGAATGGAAGTCGAGATGTCGAACGCGATGCCGACATGTTTGCTTCAGCGTTCCTCATTAGCCGTGGTGACCTGATTGGCCATCTGGGGCGGGTCAACTCCCTGGCGCAGTTGGTTACAGCAAAGAAGCGTTGGGGCGTATCGGTCTCTGCGCTCGCGCGCACGGCGTTTGACGCAAAGCTGATTTCGGACTGGCACTATCGCGACTTGTGCAAGCAGATCAGCCAATTGGGTTACCGGACATCGGAGCCTCAAGGGCTTCCCCGGGAAAAATCCATTCTTTGGCGAATGGTATTTGATCAGCTTTGGAAAGACGGCATCGCCAGGCACCGCATCGCCGCTGAACTGCACGTCCCGCTGGACGAGATTGAGTCTCTGGTGGGCGAGTTAGTCACTCAAACGGCGCCAGCGCCGAATCCGGGCGAGAAAAAACCTGTACTGACTATCGTTTCGTAGTCCGCACTACTATACCGGCGACCATCGTTTACCGAACCCTTTTTGATCGACAATTTATTGTCCAGGAGAAATTTCGATGACAACGAGCAAAAAAGATGCATCGCTTGCGAGCAAAATTCTGCGTAAGCTCGGGAGCTCTCCGGCGCAGAAATCAGTAGCCGGATCTGATCTCTCTCAGGCTAAGAAGAAGCCGACCCCTGCGCCGAAGAAGAAAAAGTAAAGGGCGAGCATGGTCCATGCCTACTGGGGCGCGTTACACGGTAACGCATGCTGCATTGGCCACTGCTGAGCCATCCACCGCTTCTGCACTGGCGTCAGTCCTTTGATCGTGCGCTCCAGCTTGCTGGCCTCAGATCGGTCGGCACACGGCTTAGCGGCAATTATTCGCGATGGCTTGTTCAGCCGGGTGAACATCGCTCCCTTGCCGGTTGCGTGCTTGCGGAAGCGCTCCGCAAGGTCCGGCGTGATGCCGGTGTAGAGCCTGCCGTTTTCGCATTCCAGCAGATAGACGAACCAGGCTTGATTACTCGGTGCGCTCGCCACGAATGACCTCGTTGCGGCTTTCGACCATCGCGGGATCGACGGTCATGTGCAAATCCCACTCGAAAATCTTTTCGACGTAGGCAAGGGTTGGCATCGAGACACCGAGGATGCGATGCAGCGCCCCTCGGTCAGTGATGCCGGAGCGAATCAGGTTGGCGACCGCGCCTAGGCGCAGGGGCCGCAGGGGAGCCCCTGCAGTACGGACGACCTTGTAACCGAGGGACTCACCGTTGGACTGGAAAATTCGCGTCGTGCGGCGATCATCTTCCGTCGCACCGATGTCTGGAACAAGCTTTTGCAAGTGCTTGGTCGTCAAGGGGTCCAGCGGGGTCCACTGCTCGGCAAAAAGAGCCTCGATTTTTCCGTTGCGCTTGCGAAAATTTCCGTAGGTCAGTTCGGCGCTCCGGGTTGGGGTTTGCGCGAACAAGGCGAGAAAGAGGCCACCAACGATCGCTTGCTGATCCGAGGAATCGAGAAGCCGCCGCAGCACGGGAGGGATCTCTTTGATTGGCATGACGGCATCGACTGGCGGCTTCGGGCGCAGCTTGGGGCGAATGAATCGCTGCGTCAGCCGGAAATTCTGCCGAATGAACTGGAGGAAGGTGTAAACACGCGCCGCTGCCGCTCGGTTGGTGACCGCGATGTACTCGTCAAGGTGATGTTGCGCGACCTCCGGCCAGTGCTGCAGTCCTTTGCTGGCGAGGAATTCGCAAAACGCTCGCGCATCATTTGCGCGCTTGCGTACCGTGCGCTCGCTGTAGCGATGGCCGTGCCGATGCTTGATCTCGGCGATTCTCTGAGACTTTTCCGCGAAAAGCGTGACGCCGTGATTCAGGTCGTCCGGCAAGATGACGACGGGCCGCACCATATTGATGCGGCCTTGGTCGGTGCTCGCGGCTTCTTGCTGTCGGATGCGTTCGAGCACATCCATGAGTTGGGCGCGCAGTGCCGACCCTTCGGGTAATCGTTCAGCGAAGAGATGCACGGCCCGCCGAGGATGTTGTCGCAACAAGTCGTTGACCTGGTCTATGGAAATAACGCCCTCCCGGCTTAGATCGAGCGCTTGCGTGGCGATTGCCAATCGTGCGCTGTGCCTGACGTCCGATACGTTGCGGCTCTGCAGGTAAGCGGGAACCGAAGCGAGGAGGTCGCTGGCGAGGGGGTGTTCGACGCGCTGCCAGCATTCCGCGGGCAGTTCGCCGAGAACATGACCAGTGATGGAAAGACAGTTATGGCGTCGATGGTCGCCCTGGACGGGCGCGGTGAAACGCCCGCCACAGACGTTGCACACCCGGCTCTGGTTTGTCCGGGGAGTGCGCGATACCTGGGTCTGTTCAGTTTTTTCCATACGGGAACAATGTGACCTTTGGCCCTGTGTCAGGGTCTATCGCTTTCCGCTGGGATGAAACCTTGGCCTTTGGCCCCGTCGCGATCGTTTGCGCCGATGCGTCCTTGGCCCGTGTCGGCGTGTCGGCGGTCTTCGCTTGCGTCGGCATCGGCTCGTTCGCGCGCCGAATCACCGCATGCCGTGGAATCGCAATCGATGGGTCGAGTTCTTCATCGCCACCCAGCTCGATAACGATGTCATATAGATCATCGGGGAGGCATTGAAGGACGTTGCATGCTGCGTTGATGAAGCGCAGATCCGTTGCCGGCATATCGTCCTTCTCGAAACGTGAGGCATGAGAACTCGACATCGCGAACCCTGCCTCAGTCATGCGTCGGCCGAACTCGCTCGCACTGCGCAAGCCGCGCATGCGGATCAGTACGGCTAGGCGGTTCTTAATCGTGATCTTCATCGACGAGCCCTTCGGTCATAGCGTTGATGGCGTTGGTGAGATTGGTGATGCCCTGTTCGACATCCTGCCCAACGCGCTCGGGATCTTGGTGGTAGTAGGTACCCAAGGTCGTCGTCAGGTTTTCGTGCCCCAGTTGGCGCTGCAAGGCTTCCGCGCCGATGACTGCTGCCATCTGGGTTCCGTAGGTGTGTCGCATGATGTGCGGAGTGACGCGCACCGTAATGCCTGCATTCGCCGCGATGCGCCCGAGCATACGCCGCACTTGTTCCGTGCAGACTGGCCCGCCACGCTCGGACAAGAACAGAAGGGTGGGATCAGGAGTCGTCGCGCGAAGGAACTGCGGGCGCACATCGTCCAAGTACCAATCCATGACATCGCGGATGGCAGGCTGATACAGCCGCACCACCCTCGACTTGCGCCCTTTGCCCAAGACGACAGTCATCAGGGCGTAGCCGCCGAATTCGGGGCGCTTGAGATCAGGCTGGAAGTCTTGCAGCCGAAGATGCATCAGCTCATCGACGCGCACGCCAGTCATGAGCAGAAGCAGCACCATGACCTTGTCCCGCTGCAGGGGCTTGTAGGACTTGGAGCCGTGCAACTTGGCATCACGGATTTCCATGTCGAATTGCTCGATCAACTGCTGACATTGCTCACCCGACAGGGGTGTGATCGCCTTCTTGCGCTCATGCCGCTTGCGCTTGATCGGGATTGCGTTTTCATCGTTGATGAAGCGTTGGGGCTGGACTCCGAACTTGCGGTGGATGTCGTTGGACAATCCGCGCGAGTCGAGGACGAAATTCTGGAATGACCGCAGATAGGTGATGTAGGTTGCCTGTCGACCGAGTCCGATGTTCGACTCGTCAACCTTGTGCGCGATGAAGTCCGCAAAGTCTTGCGGCGCCCAGTCCCAGGGCGGAAGTCCCGTCCATCGGAAGAAACCGAGAATGGCGCCCATCGCCGATTCGACCGTCTTTGCGCCAAGTGCTCGCGTGCCCACCAGGTGTTTCTTGAACAACGAGAACAGCAGTGAGGCGTGCTCGGCCTCGGTTTGCTTGAGATCGCGGCCACGAGGCCCACCTGGACGAGTAACGTCGGGGGATTCTGTATTCCCTGACGTATTGCCCAGCCCAATGCGGACGATATTAGCCTTCATGCGATCAATTATTGCGTATACAGATAAACTTCGCAAGAAGGCGCAAGGTGCAAGGTTGTCATTCGTTGCACCCGTGCCACGGCGCCCGCAACAGCCCGACTTTAGAGGCTGCACCTCGAAAGCCCCACGAGCCAGGGTAGGAGCGGGCCACAGAAATCTCCGCAATGCGCATCACTTTCGCGCAATAAGGAGAAAAATAGGTTATATATGTTGTAATAAAAAAGCCGCCTGAAGGCGGCTTTTTCATGCAGGTCATGGCCCCGTGTCCGCCTACACCACAGCTCCCGCATTCGGGTCGTTCGGGTTCTTGGGGCGGCCGGGGCCGGACTTGAGCATGTCGTCGCGTTTCACCCCCAGCCACATGGCGATGGCGGCAGCGACGAACACCGAACTGTAGATGCTCATCGAGATGCCGATGATCAGCGCCAGGGCGAAGAAGTGCAGCGCCGGGCCGCCGAAGAAGAACATGGAGAACGCCATCGCCAGGGTCGAACCGTGGGTGATGATGGTGCGGCTGGTGGTGTTGGTGATGGCGCTGTCGATCACCTGCACCGTGGTGTATTTGCGGTACTTGCGGAAGTTCTCGCGCACCCGGTCGAAGATCACCACCGACTCGTTGACCGAATAGCCCAGCACGGCCAGCACAGCCGCCAGTACCGGCAGCGAAAATTCCCACTGGAACAGCGCGAAAAAGCCGAGCACGATGATGACGTCGTGCAGATTGGCGACGATCGCGGCGATGGAGAACTTCCACTCGAAGCGGAACGCCAGGTACAGCATGATGCCGACGATGACGAAGGCCAGTGCCTTCAAGCCGTCGGTGGCGAGTTCGGACCCCACCTGCGGACCGACGAATTCGGTGCGCCGCATCTGCACCTGCGGGTCGGCGGTCTTGAGCGCAGCCAGCACCTTGTCGCTTTGCTGCGCGCTGGACTCGCCCTCGCGCAACGGCAGGCGGATGACCACGTCCTGCGCGGTGCCGAAGGTCTGGACCTGCACGTCGCCATAGCCCATCTTGGAGACCACGCCGCGGATGGAGTCGAGATTGGCCGCCTGCGGGTAGCCCACTTCCATCACCGTGCCGCCGGTGAACTCGATGGACAGGTGCAGGCCGCGCGAGACCAGGAAGAACACGGCAGCCGCGAACATCAGCGCCGAGACGATGTTGAACACCGGCGCATAGCGCATGAAGGGGATGTCGCGCCGGATGCGGAAAAATTCCATCTGGGTCTCCGATTGGGGATGGCGTTCAGGCGCTCAGCGCTTGGCCGTTTGCTTGCCGCCGGATCCGGCGGCGGGCTTGGCCGGACGAGCGCTGGCGGCGACAGCCGTGGTGGAGGCCTCCGGCTTCCAGATCTGTCCGATGGACAGCGACTGCAGACGGCGCTTGCGCCCGTACCAGAAATTCACCAGGCCGCGCGAGAAGAACACCGCCGAGAACATGGAGGTCAGAATGCCCAGCACGTGCACCACGGCGAAGCCGCGCACCGCGCCCGAGCCGAAAATGAGCAGAGCGAGGCCGGCGATCAGGGTGGTGACGTTGGAGTCGAGAATCGTCGCCCAGGCGCGCTCGTAGCCGGTGGCGATGGCGGCCTGGGGGCTGGCGCCATTGCGCAGCTCTTCGCGAATGCGCTCGTTGATCAGCACGTTGGAGTCGATGGCCATGCCCAGCGCCAGGGCCATGGCGGCGATGCCGGGCAGCGTGAGCGTGGCCTGCAGCATGGACAGCAGCGCGATCAGCAGCATGAGGTTGACCGCCAGGCCGATGGACGAGATCACGCCGAACAGCATGTAGTAGACACACATGAAGACGACGATGGCCACGAAACCCCAGGTGACCGAGTGAAAGCCTTGCAGGATGTTCTGCTGCCCGAGGCTCGGGCCGATGGTGCGCTCCTCGATGATCTGCATCGGCGCCGCCAGGGCGCCGGCGCGCAGCAGCAGGGCGATGTCGTTGGCTTCGGGCACGGTCATGCTGCCCGAGATCTGCACGCGGCCGCCGGCAATCTCGCCGCGCACCACCGGCGCGGTGACAACCTGGGCGCTGTGGCGGTCGATCAGCACCATGGCGATGCGCTTGCCGACGTTGGCGCGGGTGACATCGCGGAAGATGCGCGAGCCGCGTGAGTCCAGCGTGAGGAACACCGCCGGTTCGTTGTTCTGCGGATCGAAACCGGTCTGTGCGTCGGTCAGGTTTTCACCCGTCAGCAGCACATCCTTCTTCACCATCAGGGCATTGCCGGAGCGGTCGTAGAGCTTCTGGTCGCCGGGGGGCGCCGGGCCGTTGCTCGTCAGCGCGGCCTGCGCCACGGGGCTGTCGTCGACCATGCGCACCTCCAGCGAGGCAGTGCGCCCAAGAATGTCCTTCGCGCGGGCCGTGTCCTGAATGCCGGGAAGCTCCACCACCACGCGGTCGGTACCCTGCTGCTGAATCACCGGTTCGGCAACGCCCAGTTCGTTGATGCGGTTGTGCAGCGTCTGGATGTTCTGCTTGATCGCGTAATCCTCGGTCTGCTGGATGGTCTGCGGGCTGAGCTTGATGCCGATGCTGCCGCCCGATGCCGCCGGAATGCTGGTGACGAGCGCGTCACCGACGATGTCCTTGAGCACCGGCTGGGCGGCGGTGAACATCTCCGGGTCGCGGAAATCGAGCTGCACGGTGTCGCCCACGCGCTTGAGTTCGCTGTAGCGCACATCCTTGTGGCGCAGTGCGGTCTTGAGTTCGCCAGCAATGGAATCCAGCTTTTTCTGGATGGCGGACTGCATGTCCACCTGGAGCAGAAAATGCACCCCGCCGCGCAAGTCCAAACCCAGATACATGGGGTTGGCATGCAGTGCGCTGAGCCAAGCCGGCGACAGACTGAGCAGGTTGACGGCGACGATGTAGCTCGGGTTGTCGCGGTTCGGGTTGAGCGCATGCGCCAGGATGTCGCGCGCGCGCAGCTGCACTTCGGTTTTGGCGAAGCTGTAATTCAGCGTCGAGCCGCTGATGAAGCTGCGCAGCGGGGTGATGCTGGCGGCCTTCAGGGCCTGCTCGCCCTGCTTCAGCAGGGTGGCGTTCGGCAAGTCGCGCCCGGCGTGCGCCGAGGTGATTTGCACGGCCGGCGCCTCACCGTAAAAATTGGGCAGGGCATAGACGAACCCCACCACCAGCACGGCGGCCATGATGAAATACTTCCACAGCGGATAACGGTTCATGGTGGGCTCGGGCGACAGGGCTCAGGCGTGGCGACCCCTGCGTGGGCTTGCAGCGCGGGGGCGCTGGCGGTGCAAATGTGCGTGGCCGCGGCTTCAGCCGGCCTTGATCGTGCCCTTGGGCAACACCATGCTCACGGCCGAGCGCTGCAATTGCACTTCAAGCTTGTCAGCCACTTCGAGCTGGATGTAGTTGTCGCCCACCTTGGTGACGCGGCCGACCAGGCCGCCGGTGGTCACGACCTCGTCACCCTTGGTCAGCGCACTGATCATGGCCCGGGTTTCTTTCTGGCGCTTCATCTGCGGGCGGATCATGATGAAGTAGAGGATGACGAACATCACCACGATGGGCAGCAGGCTCACCAGCGTGGATTCGGCACCAGCTTGCGGCGCGGCGCTTTGGGCATGCGCGATGGAAATCAGATTCATGGGGCTATCCGTTCAAGAACAGGCGGTGGAAGGCATTGCATACAGCTTGTACGCAAACCCGCATTGTCGCAAATCTCAATCCTGGTCCGGCCCGACCGGGGCCAGGCGCCGCAGGCGGCGTGCGAGAACGGCATAGACCAAGCCATTGAACACCAACAGGCCGGTTCCCAGAGCCCACTGGATCGGGCGCGTCAGCCCGTCGGGATAGAGCGCCGCCAGCAACTCATGGGTGATGAATCCGCCCGAGTAGCCGGCCTGATGCGCCCGATGCAGCAAGGCATTCTGGAGAAGGGTCAGCGGGCACATCAGGCCGGCCCATTCCACCAGCACGCCCCAGCCCAGCGCCGGCAGATGCAGCCAGGCCAGCCGCGGCCGGCGCAGCACCAGCAACCCGCCCAGCACGACCCAGAGCGCGAACAGCGCGTGGACCAAAACCACCAGATCGGCAAGGAATTGTGCAAACATGACCACTTCTCCAGCGTGGGCGTGGATGGATACCCGGCTCACCCGGGTGTTGTTCAGTCTTCATCTCGTAGACTCGTCGCAGACCGTCAAGTTGCTGCAGCCCATGTCTGCCCGTTGCCGGCCGAAACGAGGCCCGGCGATGACCTTGACCGTGTGCATGCGTGCATTTCGCGGCCAACGCGGTGGTGATGGTCGGGCCAGTTCAACTCCGGAGCTTCCCGCATGTCTTCTTCCAAACCCGTTTTCCACTGGGATGACCCGCTGCAACTCGACACCCAGCTCAGTGCCGACGAACGCGCCGTGCGCGACGCGGCACAAGCCTACTGTCAGGGCCAACTCGCGCCGCGGGTGCAAGACGCGTTCCGCCACGAGACGACCGACCCGGCCATCTTCCGCGAAATGGGCGCGCTCGGCCTGCTCGGCCCCACCATTCCCGAGGCGTATGGCGGCGCTGGCCTGAACCAGGTCGCCTACGGACTGATTGCCCGCGAGGTCGAGCGGGTGGATTCCGGCTACCGCTCCATGATGAGCGTGCAGAGCTCGCTGGTGATGCTGCCCATCCACACCTTTGGCACCGAAGCGCAGAAGCAGAAGTACCTGCCCAGACTCGCCACCGGTGCATGGATCGGCTGTTTCGGCCTGACCGAGCCGAACCACGGCTCCGATCCCGGCGGCATGACCACGCGGGCGCACAAGGTGCCCGGAGGCTACGCGCTGAGCGGCAGCAAGATGTGGATCAGCAACAGCCCGATCGCCGACGTGTTCGTGGTCTGGGCGAAAGACGATGCCGGTGAGATTCGCGGCTTCATCCTCGACAAGGGCGCCAAGGGCCTCTCGGCCCCGGCCATTCACGGCAAGGTGGGACTGCGCGCCTCGATCACCGGCGAGATCGTGATGGACGCGGTGTTCTGCCCGGAGGAGAACGCCTTCCCCCAGGTGCGAGGGCTCAAGGGCCCGTTCACCTGCCTCAACAGCGCACGCTTCGGCATTGCCTGGGGGGCGCTGGGTGCCGCCGAAGACTGCTACCGCCGCGCGCGCCAGTACGTGCTCGACCGCCAGCAGTTCGGTCGTCCGCTGGCGGCCAACCAGCTCATCCAGAAAAAGCTGGCCGACATGCTGAGCGAAATCAGTCTCGGCCTGCAGGGCTGCCTGCGGCTGGGGCGGATGAAGGATGACGGCAGCGCCGCGGTGGAACTCACCTCCATCCTGAAGCGCAACAGTTGCGGCAAGGCGCTCGACATCGCCCGCACCGCGCGCGACATGCTGGGCGGCAACGGCATCTCCGACGAGTTCGGCGTGGCCCGCCATCTGGTCAACCTGGAAGTGGTGAACACGTACGAAGGGACCCACGACGTGCACGCGCTCATCCTGGGCCGTGCCATCACCGGGATTGCGGCGTTTTGATGGAACGTCGCGCGCCGAGGCCGCGGCTTGCTGGCCGATGGCGCGGGGTTCAGTGCGCCGCAAGCGCAATGGATGCTGACCCAGCTGGCGGGGTTGCTGAACTGGCCGGTGACGCTCGCGACGCGCGATCCGTGACCCTGCCTGCGCGCAGCGCCCCGTAGCGCCCAGCACAAGCGGATCAGGCCCGGGAGCGCAACGCATCTCGACTCCAGTGCTCCTTATGTGCGCAAACGCACGGAGTTGCGCCGGGGTTTGGTCTATGTTGGGAGCCCAACACAACTCGGGTGCGTGCGCGGCACGTCCGGCCGCGTCATTGGCGGCGTTCGGGCAAGGCCGTGGTGCATCGCGCCCGCGAGTTGCGTGCCTTGCCGAGCCTCATCGAATCCATGCCCGACCTGCATATTTTTTCCCCGATCTTTCTCGCGCTTGTCGTGATTGGCCTGTTTTTGGCCTCATCCCTCAAGATCATCTACGAGTACCAACGGGCAGTCGTTTTCCAGTTGGGCCGTTTCCTGAAGGTCAAGGGGCCCGGGCTCATCATCGTGATTCCCTTGCTCCAGCGCATGGCCCGCAT
Source organism: Burkholderiales bacterium (assembly GCA_013044035.1). Classification (GTDB taxonomy): domain Bacteria; phylum Pseudomonadota; class Gammaproteobacteria; order Burkholderiales; family Burkholderiaceae_C; genus Thiomonas_A. The sequence continues at coordinate 28,861 of JABEVE010000044.1, read as the reverse complement.
GGATTTGCGCACCGTGGTGCATGAGGTGCCGTCGCAGGATGTGATCTCGCGTGACAACGTCTCCGTCAAGGTCGATGCGGTGCTGTATTTCCGGATCGTCGATCCGGAAAAGGCCTTCATCCAGGTGGCGGATTTTTTCTCCGCGACCAGCAAGCTCGCGCAGACCACCTTGCGTGCGGTTCTGGGCAAGCACGATCTGGATGAAATGCTGTCCGAACGCAGCAAGATCAATGCCGACATCCAGGCCATCCTGGAAGCCCAGACCGAGGCCTGGGGGATCAAGGTCAGCGTCGTTGAAATCCGCAACATCGAACTCACGGAAGACATGGTGCGTGCCATTGCCAAACAGGCCGAGGCCGAACGTGACCGCCGTGCCAAAGTGATTCATGCCGATGCCGAATTCCAGGCGGCGCAAACCCTGGTCAACGCGGCCACCATCCTGGCCTCCGCGCCCGGAGGCATGCAGTTGCGCTATCTGCAGACACTGTCGGAGATCGGCACGGAAAAAAATTCCACCGTCATCTTCCCCATGCCCATCGATTTGATCAAACCGATTTTGCAGATCATCGAAAAAGTGGCTGACACCCATTGAGCCCCAAAGCCAGGCCCGGGTCTGTGCGTTGCGCTTGGACGTTCCCAACCCCTGAGTCGCCCGTCACGACCGAAATGGAGAACCAACTTTGAAGCGCACTGGCGCCGCCCGTCGTCGCTGGGATGAGGAGCGGAGACGGTGGTTTCGCCGCGATGCTCTGCGCCCCGCCCTGGCGGCCGAGCCCGCGCTGCGCTCGGAATTGCTGAGCGCCGACCAGATGGAGCATTACGGCGTGGTGCTGGCCAGCAGGCACCGTGCGTCGGAGCGAGCGCTCGCCAATCCCCTGCTGGCGCGCCTGGCGGATAACGAGGCCGTGCTGGCGCAGGCCAGCGAGAGACTGACGCAGGCGGTCGGTGCGGGCCAGCGCATCACGCCGGCGGCCGAATGGCTGCTCGACAACGATTACCTGATCGAAGAGCAGATCCGCACGGCGCAGCGCGACTTGCCCAAGGGCTACAGCCGTGAATTGCCGCGCCTGCTCGACGGCCCGTCGGCCAAGTTGCCGCGGGTCTATGACATCGCGCTGGAAACCATCACCCACGGCGATGCCCGCGTGGACGGCGAGAGCCTGAGGCGTTTCGTGGCGGCGTACCAGACGGTCACGCCGCTCAAACTTGGCGAGCTGTGGGCGATTCCGATCATGCTGAGGCTGGGCCTGATCGAGAACCTGCGGCGTGTCGCCATGCGGGTCATGGAGGAATGGAACGATCGCAACCTCGCGGGACTGTGGGCCGACCGCATGACCGTGATTGCCGAGCGTGATCCCAAGAGTGTGGTACTCGCGGTGGCGGACATGGCGCGCTCGAATCCGCCGATGTCCAGCTCATTCGTGGCCGAGATGACACGGCGGCTGCAAGGCCAAGGCCCGGCGCTGGCGCTGGCGCTGACCTGGATCGAGCAGACCCTGTCGGAATCCGGCCTCGGCATCGAGCGGCTGGTGCAGCTGGAGGCGCAGCAGCAGGCCGCCGACCAGGTGACGATCGGCAACAGCATCGGCAGTCTGCGCATGCTCACCAGCATGGACTGGCGCACGTTCGTCGAGTCCATGAGCCACGTCGAGCAGGCGCTGCGGCAGGATCCGGCCGGGGTCTACGCGGCGATGGATTTCGTCACGCGCGATCACTACCGCCATGTGGTGGAACGTCTGGCGCGGCGCAGCGTCCGCAGTGAATGGGACGTGGCACGCGCGGCCATCGACCTGGCCAGCGGCAGCGCGCGCGTTGCCGGCACGACCAACGATCTCGCCCATGATCCAGCCCCTGACCCAGCAGGCGAGTCTCCCCATGACACCGCGCAGCAGGCGGTGCGAAGCCATGTGGGCTACTACCTCGTCGATCAGGGTCTGGCGGCACTGGAGCAGCGCGTCGCCGCGCGCCACACGGCTGTCACGGCCCTCAAGCGGCTGGCGCACCGTGCGCCACTGACCCTGTACCTGGGCTCGTTCGCGGTGCTGCTGGCCCTGCTGGCCCAGCCGCTGCTGCAGGCTGCTCCAAGCCACGGCTGGCAGGGCTGGCAAGACTGGGTGTGGGCGCTGATGGCCGTGCCGGTGATCGTGATCAGCAGCCAACTGGCCATCAGTCTGGTGAACTGGCTGGTGTCCATCGTGGTGCTGCCGCACATGCTGCCGCGGCTGGATTTTTCCAAGGGCCTGCCGCCCCAGGTTCGCACGCTGGTGGTGATTCCGGCCATGCTGGCCCGCACGCAGGACGTGGACGCCTTGGCGGATGCGCTGGAAGTGCGGTTCCTCGCCAACCGCGATGCCCACCTGCACTTTGCCCTGCTCACCGATTTCGCCGATGCGCCCAGCGAAGTGATGGAGTCGGATGCGGCGCTGCTCCTGCAGGCCGGCAAACGCATCGACGCCCTCAATGCCAGCCACCCCGATGACCAGGCCGATCGCTTTTTCCTGCTGCACCGTCCACGCCGCTGGAATGCGGCTGACAAGACGTGGATGGGTTACGAGCGCAAGCGCGGCAAGCTGTCCGAGCTCAACGCCTTGTTGCGCGGTGCCACCGGATCGCGCTTTGCGTTGATCGTCGGCCGTACCGAGGTGCTGTCGGAGGTCAAGTACGTCATCACGCTCGATACCGACACGCAGTTGCCGCGCGATGCCGCGCGCCAGTTCATCGGCGCCATGGCGCATCCGCTCAATCGCCCTGTGCTCGACGCCGTCACGCAGTGCGTCATTGCGGGTCACGCCATTCTCCAGCCGCGCGTGGGCATCAGCCTGCCCAGCGCGGGGCGTTCGGTTTATGCGCAACTGTTCGGCAGCGACGCCGGCATCGACCCCTACACGCGCGCCGTATCGGACCTGTACCAGGATCTGTTTGGTGAAGGCTCGTTCATCGGCAAGGGCATTTACGACGTCGATGCCTTCGAGCAGGCCATCGATGGCCGCTTCGCCGAGAACAGCATCCTCAGCCACGATCTGGTGGAGGGCTGCTTCGCGCGATCGGGCCTGATCAGCGACGTGCAGTTGTACGAGGACTATCCGTCGCGCTACATCAGCGACGTGAGCCGCCGCCATCGCTGGATTCGCGGCGACTGGCAACTGCTGCCTTGGCTGTTGCCGTGGGTGCGCACGCCCGGCCGCAGGCGCACCCGCAATCCGCTGTCGGCGCTGTCACGGTGGAAAATTCTGGACAACCTGCGTCGCAGCCTGGTGCCCGCCGCGTTGCTGACCTTGCTGCTGCTCGGCTGGTTCGCCATGGCGCAAGTGGCGGCATGGACCGTGGCGGTGCTGGCCGTGGTGTTCGTGCCGCCGCTGCTGGCCGTGCAGCTTGACCTGTTTCAGAAGCCGAGCGACGTGCTGCTTGGCCAGCATCTGCGCGTGGCCGTGCGCAGCAGTGGGGCGCAGGCCGCGCAAGTGCTGCTGAAGCTGGCGTGGCTGCCGCACGAGGCGTTCTACAGCCTGGGCGCGGTGCTGCGCACACTGGGACGCATGGCGGTGACGCGGCGCAGGCTGTTGCAGTGGAACCCGTCCCAGGAGGTCGAGCGCGACAGCGGCGAGACCTTGGGCGGACTGTTCAAGTCGATGGCGGTGGGGCCGGCCCTGGCGTTGCTGACGGCACTGGCGCTTGCATTGCAGCGGCCGGGAGCGCTGCTCGATGCCGCACCCTTGCTGCTGTTGTGGCTGGCGTCGCCGGCCATGGCCTGGCGCATCAGCCAGCCCCTGACCGCCGTGGCGTTCGTGGCGACACCGCAAGCACTGCGCTTTCTGCGCCGGCTGGCGCGCAAGACATGGGCTTTTTTCGAGGCCCATGTCGTCGAGCAGGATCACTGGCTGCCACCCGATAATTTCCAGGAACAGCCTGCGCCCGTCATCGCGCATCGCACCTCGCCCACCAACATGGGGCTGGCGTTGCTGGCAAATCTGGCGGCCCATGACTTCGGCTACCTCGGCATCGGAAGGCTGCTGCAGCGCACCGGTCAGGCCCTAGAAACCATGCAGGGCCTGCCGCGCTACCGCGGTCATTTCTACAACTGGTACGACACGCTCACTCTGCAGCCGCTGGCACCGCGTTACATCTCCACCGTGGACAGTGGCAATCTGGCCGGTCACCTGCTCACCTTGCGCCCAGGGCTGCTGGCGCTGATCGAGACGCCGCTGTTCGACCCAGGACTGCTGCACGGCCTGGACGATACCCTGGCCATGCTGCGCGAGGCAGCACGCTCCAGCCATGGCGATGCCGCCGCGCTCGATGCGTTTCGCAGCGCACTGGACAAGGCGCGCGCCGAGCCACCACAAACCCTGGCCGCTGCCGCCGCCTGCCTGCAGCGCCTGCTCGACGAGATCGAGGTCGTCGCGTTCGACCCCGCATCACCTGCGACATCACGTCCGATAGCGCCACCGACCTCGCCCGACGCCCAGGGGTCCGGCGAGACTGCCTTCTGGCTGCAGGCGCTGCGCGAGCAATGCCGCGATGTCCACGCCACGCTGCAGCCGTTCGCGGCGTGGGCCCCGTCGTCGGACCACGCCGAGCTGCAGGCATGTCCCACGCTGCGCCAGTTGGCAAGCCCCGGCGCGCCGTTCGCGCCGGGGGACAACACCGATGCTTTCGGAGACGATGGCCCTGGCGCTGTATTAGGCCCAGCCGACGCCATGCGGGGGCATGCCGCCGCGCTGATCCAGACCATCGAGCGGCTGGCGCAGCAGGCCGGGGCGCTGGCGCAGATGGACTACGGCTTTCTCTACGACACCGAGCGCGACCTGCTGCGCATCGGCTACAGCGTCGACGAGCGCCGGCTCGACGCCGGCTTCTACGACCTGCTGGCTTCGGAGGCGCGGCTCACCAACTTCGTTGCCATCGCGCAGGAACAATTGCCGCAGGACAGTTGGTTCGCGCTCGGCCGTTTGCTCACCACCAGCGGCGGCGAGCCGGTGCTGCTGTCGTGGTCCGGCTCGATGTTCGAGTACCTCATGCCCATGCTGGTGATGCCGAACTACGCCGGCACGCTGCTCGACCAGACCTGCCGCGCGGCGGTGGCGCGTCAGATCGAGTACGGCGAGCAACTGGGCCTGCCCTGGGGTGTTTCCGAGTCCGGCTACAACACCCAGGACACGCATTTCAATTATCAGTACCGCGCCTTTGGCGTGCCCGGGCTGGGGCTCAAGCGCGGCTTGAGCGAAGAACGGGTGGTGGCGCCCTATGCCTGTGCGCTGGCGTTGATGGTGGCGCCCGCCGCCGCCTGCGCCAACCTGCAGCGGCTGGCCGCGGCCGGCGTGGAAGGGCGCTATGGGCTGTACGAGGCGGTGGACTACACACCGGCGCGCCTGCCGCGCGGGCAGAGCGCGGTGATCGTGCGCTCGTTCATGGCGCATCACCAGGGCATGAGTCTGCTGGCGCTCGACCATCTGTTGCAGCAGCGGCCGATGCAGCGGCGTTTCGAGTCCGACCCCAGCCTGCGCGCCACCCTGCTGCTGTTGCAGGAGCGGGTGCCCAAGACCGCTGCCGAGTACCGCCATGCCTCCGCCGCGCTGGCGCCACAGGCGCTGGCCCGCGCTGCCGAAACCAGCCTGCGCATCCTCACTGACCCCGACCGCGCGCGGCCCGCCGTGCAACTGCTGTCGAACGGCCGCTACCACGTCATGGTGAGCAGCGCGGGCGGAGGCTACAGCCGCCATCGCGACATGGCGGTGACGCGCTGGCGCGAGGACATCAGCAGCGACAACTGGGGCACGTTCTGCTATTTGCGCGACGCCGACAGCGGCGAATTCTGGTCTGGCGCGCATCAGCCCACACCGCAAGCCACGCCGTCGAAGTCGATGGCTTTCGAGGCGATTTTTTCCGATGCCCGGGCCGAGTTCCGCGTGCACGCGCACGACTTCGACACACACACCGAAATCGTGGTGTCGCCGGAAGACGATATCGAGCTGCGGCGCATGCGCGTGACCAACCGCAGCCGCGCCCGGCGCACCATCGAGATCACCAGCTACGCCGAGGTGGTCCTGGCTCCGGCACTGGCCGATGCGCTGCACCCGGCGTTCAGCAAACTGTTCGTGCAGACCGAGCTGGTGCGGCCGTTGCAGGCCATCGTCTGCTCGCGGCGCCCGCGCTCCAGCAACGAGCCGGTGCCGTGGATGTGCCACCTGCTGGCGGTGCACGATGCCCACATCGACGAAATCTCGTACGAGACCGACCGCGCCCGCTTCATCGGCCGCGGTCGCAGCGCGGCCGATCCCCTGGCCATGGGGAGCTTCAGCCAACGCCACCGCAGCCTCTCCAACAGCGAAGGCTCGGTGCTCGACCCGATCGTCGCCATTCGCTGCCGCATCACCCTTGACCCCGAGCAGTCGGCGTTGGTGGATCTGGTCACCGGTGTGGGCGATAGCCGCGAGACTTGCCTGCACTTGATCGGGAAATACCGCGACCGGCACCTCGCCGACCGCGTGTTCGACCTGGCCTGGACCCACAGCCAGGTGATATTGCGTCAGCTCAACGCCAGCCAGACGGACGCGCAGCTCTACGAGGAGCTGGCCGCGTGCCTGCTTTACGCCCACGCCTCGCTGCGCGCCGACGCCGCCATCCTGCGCGCCAACCGGCGCGGGCAGTCCGGGCTGTGGGGGCAGGCCATCTCGGGCGACCTGCCCATCGTGCTGCTGCACATCGCCGACCCGGCCAATATCGAGCTGGTGCGGCAACTGGTGCAGGCCCATGCCTACTGGCGCCTCAAGGGATTGGCGGTGGATCTCGTGATCTGGAACGAGGACCACGCCGGCTACCGCCAGCAGTTGCAGGATCTGATCATGGGGCTGATCGCGTCCGGTATCGAAGCCAGCCTGATCGACCGTCCCGGCGGCATCTTCGTGCGCCCGGCGCAGCAGATCTCCAACGAAGACCGCATCCTGGTGCAGTCCGCCGCGCGTGTGGTGCTGACCGATGCCCGCGGCACGCTGGCCGAGCAGGTCGGGCGCCGGCGGCTGCAGAAGCAGCCCGAAGCGTTCGCCGCGACCCGCGCGCGTCCGGCGGAGCCGAGGCGCCTGGGCGACACGCCCTTGGAAGCGGCCGCCGAGGCCTTGCTGCTGGGCAACCCCTACGGTGGCTTCAGCGCCGATGGCCGCGAATATCTGGTCACCCTGGCTGCCGGGCAGACCACGCCGGCGCCGTGGGCGAACGTGCTGGCCAATGCGCAGTTCGGCACGGTGGTGTCCGAGAGCGGCAGCGCCTACACCTGGGCCGAGAACGCGCACGAGTTCCGTCTCACGCCCTGGCACAACGACCCGGTCACCGACGCCAGCGGCGAAGCCTTGTACCTGCGCGACGAAGAGACCGGCCACTGCTGGTCGCCCACGCCCTGGCCGCGCCGCGGCGAAGGCGCTTATCGCACCCGCCACGGCTTTGGCTACAGCGTGTTCGAGCACAGCGAAGACGGCATCAGCACCGAGCTGTGGGTGTATGTGGCGCTGGACGCGGCGGTCAAGTTCTCGGTGCTCAAAGTGCGCAATGCCTCCGGCCGGGCGCGCCGCTTGTCGGCCACCGGTTATGTCGAATGGGTGCTTGGCGACCTGCGCGAGAAGACCGCCATGCACGTGGTGTCGGAGTCCGATCCGGTCACCGGCGCCCTGTTTGCACGCAACACCTACAACACGGAATTCGCCGGTCGCGTGGCGTTTTTCGATGTCGACAACCCGGCGCGTAGTGTCAGCGGCGATCGCAGCGAATTCCTCGGCCGCAATGGCAGCCTGCGCGCCCCGGCGGCAATGGCGCACGCGCGCCTGTCGGGCCAGGTCGGCGCCGGGCTGGATCCGTGCGCGGCAATGCAAATCCCCTTCGACCTGGGTGCTGGCGACGCGCGCGAAATCATCTTTCGCCTGGGCGTTGCCGCCAACGCCAAGGCGGCGAGCGAACTGGTGCAGCGCTGCCGTGGCCTTGGCACCGCGGCAGTGACGCTGGACGCGGTGCGCAAGCACTGGCGCACCGCGCTGGGCGCGGTGCAGGTGCGCACCCCCGATCCGGCCATCGATGTGCTGGTCAACGGCTGGCTGCTGTACCAGGTGATCGCCTGCCGCTTTCTGGCGCGCAGCGGCTATTACCAGTCGGGCGGCGCCATCGGCTTCCGTGACCAGCTGCAGGACGCCATGGCCATGATCCACGCCCAGCCCGATGTCGTGCGCCAACACCTGTTGCTGTGTGCGGCGCACCAGTTCAGCGAGGGCGATGTGCAGCACTGGTGGCATCCACCGCTGGACCGTGGCGTGCGCACGCGCTGCTCCGACGATTACCTGTGGCTGCCGCTGGCCGTCAGCCGCTACGTGCAGATCACTGGCGACCACGGCGTGCTCGGCGAGTCGGCGCATTACCTGGAAGGACGCGTCGTGAGTCCCGATGAAGAAGCCTATTACGACCGACCCGCACGCTCGGAACTGCGCGAAACCCTGTACCTGCATTGCGTGCGCGCCATCGAACACAGCATGCCGCGCGGCGCGCACGGACTGCCGTTGATGGGCACGGGCGACTGGAACGACGGCATGAACCGCGTCGGCGACGAGGGCCTTGGGGAAAGCGTCTGGCTCGGCTTCTTTCTGCACGAGGTGCTGCTGCGCTTCGTCCCGCTGGCGCATGGGCGCGGTGACCCGGCATTCGCCATGCGCTGCGAAACAACGGCCGCCACGCTGCGCGCCAGCCTCGACCAACACGGCTGGGACGGCGCCTGGTACCGCCGCGCCTATTTCGACGACGGCACGCCGCTGGGTTCGGCGGATGCCGCGGAATGCCAGATCGACTCGATCGCGCAGAGCTGGTCGGTGCTGTCCGGCGCCGCCGACGCAGGCCGCCAGCACCAGGCGATGCAGGCGCTCGACCAACGCCTGGTGCGGCGCGACGCCGGGCTGGTGCAATTGCTCGCTCCGCCGTTCGACCACTCCGCGCTCGACCCTGGCTACATCAAGGGCTATGTACCCGGCGTGCGCGAGAACGGCGGCCAGTACACGCACGCGGCGATCTGGGCGGCGATGGCCTTTGCCAAACTGGGTGACAGTGCCCGCGCCTGGGAACTGCTGGGCATGATCAATCCGGTCAACCACGCCCGCAGCGCTGCCGACATTGGCATCTACAAGGTCGAGCCTTATGTCATGACCGCTGACGTATACGCCGCCCCGCCGCATGTGGGCCGTGGCGGCTGGAGCTGGTACACCGGCTCGGCCGGCTGGATGTACCGGCTGATCGTGGAGTCGCTGCTCGGTCTGCGCCGCGAGGGCGAGCGCCTGCACGTCGCTCCGGTCATGCCCGATGACTGGCGTTCCTTCGAACTGGATTACCGCCGCGGCAACGCGCTCTATCGCATCCGCGTCACTCGGTCCGAGGCCACGACGCAAGCGCCGGAAGCTTCGGCACAGATCGTGCTCGATGGCGCGTTGCAGATCGAGCCTGGCATCGCCCTGCTCGATGATGGCCGGGAACACCGCGTCGAAATCCGGCTTCGCGCCCTTGCAGGCTGAGGGCAGGAGCGTTGCCCAGGGACGTGGGCCGCCGCAGAGGCCCCGGGGGTTTGGACCTCGATGTTCAATGCAGCGACAAGCCGCTGGCGCCAAAAATGCCGATGAGCCCGATGACGATCAGGTAGATGGCCACGATGTAGTTCAGCAAGCGTGGAATGGCGAGAATCAGAACGCCGGCAATCAGGGAGACGACCGGGCCAATGCTGAGATGAAGGTTCATGATGCGTCCTTGCCGCTGTGGCGAATGCACTGACGTGCAGAAATGGCGTTGGCAGACCTTAGCGCACCGTGCGGCCGTGGTCTGTACGCTGGCGAACGTGGTTCGGTCGGCCCGGTGCCCTCCCGCTGTGTGCCTGCTTTGGACGGACCGGGCAAACGCCAGGGTTGGATTCAGGGCTTTCTCGGATAGAGCCGCTGCATGTCCTGAAAGCTTTCGAGTAAGCGGCTGGCATGGTCAACGCGTCTCTCGAGGATGGCGCGAATCTGCGCCAGATCCGCCAGTTCGGACTGTGGCTGGACCGAAGGCAACATCGCGGCAGCCGCCCGGATGAGCGCCAGCGATTCGCCGAGCTGCTGCGTCAGGGCAGTGAGGAATTCCGTTTGGCGCTGCTGCGCCCGGTCCGAGGCGATGCGCAACTCGCCGGCGCTGGATGCGGCCGACTCCAATTGCAGGTTGGCCAAGCGCAACTGCTCCTGATGCAATGCGTGATCCGCGTACTCCCAGGGCACCTGGCTGGGATGCACCTGGTGGGCGATTGGCATGGGCGCATCCGCATCGGGCTTTGCGCTCCTGAAAACCGGGTCGGCGTGAAAAACGAAATGGCCGCGCATCTGTCTTTTGGTGCGATACATCGCCATGTCGGCATGGTGGATGAGGGTCTCGGCATCCTCACCGTCTTCGGGAAAGATACTGATGCCGATGCTGGCGCTCAGATTGGGCAAGCCGTCACCAAGAATGGCTGTCCGGGCCAGTGCGGCGATGATTTTGCTGGCCGCCACGGCGGCGTCGGATGGCTGGGTGATGTCAGTCAGCAAAATGAGGAATTCATCGCCGCCGTGACGACTCACCGTGTCGGCTTCGCGAACCGCCGAGAGTATGCAACTCGCGGTTCGCTTCAGTACCCTGTCACCCACGAGATGGCCATGGGTGTCGTTGATCGTCTTGAAATGATCCAGATCCAGGAACAACAGCGCGATGTGGCCGCCGTTGCGGTGGGCGTGGGTGATGGCCTGCATGCATCGGCCGAGAAACAGCGTGCGGTTGGGCAGTTCCGTGAGGGTGTCGCGCTCGGCGGTGCGCGAGACCAGGTCCAGCGCCTTGACGGCCAGCGCCAGCTCGCCCTGGGCGCGCAGCATCGCCAGGACCAATTGCTGGTTGGCCTCGATCAGTGGATTGGCATGGCCGTTGTTGAACAGGTCTGCGCGAGCGACCGTCATGGTGTGTTCACCTCGACGCACGGTCTGGCGCGGGAGCGCAGCCATCAGTGGGCCTGGGCGAGCACAGTGCCCAGCAGGCGCTCGGTGAGGGCCGGCCCGAGCAGGCTGTCCAGCAATTCGAAATACGTGTGCAGCAGCGCTCCTCCTCCGGCGACTGCGTTGTCGCGGCTTTGCCCCTGGAGCACGGTCTGCAGCAAGGCCAGATCCGGGTGCGTCAGCGTGTCAGGCTGCTGCACGCACGTCAACCAGGGGTATTCGGTGCTGGTGAGGAGCAAGCTGCGCGCGAGCAGGGCAGCGACGCCCTGCTCACCCAGGATAGGGCTCAGCGCGGCGTTGATGTCTTCCCATGTCGCAATGACGGACTGGGCGGCCGAAGCGGCATCGCCCATCACATAAGAGGAGTAAGCCACTGCGGGCTGGCTTTGCACAAAATTGTCCATGGAATGTCGGGCTGATGGGTGTTGTGCGACGCTGGAACGGGCTGTTGTCGTGACGCCCCTCGGCTTGAGCACGTCACCCCGTCGCTGCAGGCCTGCATCAGGGGGTCATCATGCGATCTGGCTTGCGGTTGACGTACCGCCGCGAGGCCAGCAACGCCGCAAATTGGAACATCGGGTAATTGCAGCCTAGTGAGCCGGAGGCAAGCTGTCCGTGCGTTAGCGAACATTGGTCAGCGCGCTTCGGCGTTGGTGCCGATGGGGGCATGCGCTACCGATCACGCCACGCCAGCGCGTGCCCAGGCACTGTGCGCTGGCGTACAGACATCAGCACCCTGGAGGCCTAGTCTGCAGGGGTTGAGACGACTGCGGTGAGCGCTTCGCCAGGCCGGTGTCAGACGCAGGCTTGACTCGAAGCCAGCCGGCTGGGCGCTTGCATCGTGCACCGCCACGGTGTGTTCATGCTGTGCACCGTCGTCCGCCTTCCATGCCTTCGAAAGGAGAGTCCCGATGAGCAGCAAGACCCCAAGCACCAAGTCGAAGCTCTCAAAGAAACGCAGGGCCGCCCCAAGTTTCCTCGACCCCCACGGGGGGCGGGCCGGCGAGCCGACCCTGGGGGCGCTCTCAAAGAAACGCAGGGCCGCCCCAAGTTTCCTTGACCCCCACGGGGGGCGGGTCGGCGAGCCGACCCTGGGGGCGCCCACAAGCAAAGCCAAGCCGGAAACGGCGGCCAGCAACACCCGCCTGAAGTTGAACGCCGCGGCCATCGATGCGGCGAGGAGCAGTCTGAGCCAGGGCGCCATGACGCCGCACTACGGCCCGTGGAGCCAAGACATCATTCAATTGCTCAACGATGCACTCGCCACCGAGCTGGTTTGCGTGCTGCGCTACAGGCGCCACCACTTCACCGCGCAGGGGTTGGCTTCGCCCAAGATTGCCGAAGAGTTCCTGGTCCATGCCCAGGAAGAACAGGGCCACGCCGACCGCCTGGCCGAGCGCATCGTGCAGTTGGGAGGGCAGCCCGACTTCTCACCGGATTCGCTCACCGCGCGCAGCCATGCGGCCTACAACGACGCGCTCGACCTCAAGGCCATGATCCGCGCGGATCTCGTGGCCGAGCGCGTGGCCATCGAAACCTACAGCCAGATCATCACACTCATCGGCGACAAGGACTCGACCACCAGGCGCCTGGTCGAAGACATCCTGAGCAACGAGCAAGGGCACGCCGAGGAACTCAAGGACTGGCTGACCGACTGAAGCGTGCGACCCGAAAACCGCGCGACACGTACCCAATCCCTTGCTTTTTCATTCCCGCAATTCGACACGATCGAGGTCCATCATGATGCATCGACAAATTTCAGTCACGGCTTCCATCCGGCGCATCAAGCCGTTGCCGCAGACGGCCGACCAACCCCTCACGACCGAGCAATTGGCGTTTTTCAAGTCCCTGCTGCTGCGTGAACGCGAGGCCTTGTTGCAGTCGGCGCACGAGACCGCCAGCCATCTGCAGGAGTTCGAGCCGACGCCCGACCCGTCTGACCGCGCCTCGCTGGAAGAGGACCATGCGCTCGAACTGCGGGTGCGTGACCGTGAGCGCAGGCATCTGCATGCCATCGACCAGGCGCTGGCGCGGATTGAAGATGGCGGCTACGGCCTTTGCGAGGAATCGGGCGAGCCCATCGGTTTCGCCCGACTGATGGCACGCCCCACCGCGACTCTCTCCCTGGACGAGCAGACCCTGCGGGAATCGAGCCGCAACCGCCGTCCCCTGCGCGGCCATGCATGAGCCTGCAAGGCCCGTGCACGTCACGCCACAGCCGCGCCCAGCCAGGATCCCCCATCATGCCCAAGCCACATGCCGTCTTCACGCGCAAAGCCCTTCTGGCGCTGGCTTTCATCGGTGCCAGCGTGCCAGGGCTCATGGGCGTGGCCCAAGCCCGGGTGCAGAAGCAGAACCCGGCTGAGCCGCATCCAGCCATCAACCACCTGTGCGGTGGCGTGGGGGACGCCAGCCTGCGGCGTTTGAAAACCCAGGCCGGGAATTTCAATGCCGGTTTCTGGATGGTGAGCGGATCGGATGGCGCCTATCTGGCCGATGTGCCGATCCAGATCCAGTCCCACGGTCAGACCGTGGCCAGCTTCACGGCCGGTGGGCCGCTGTGCTACGTCGAGTTGCCGGCTGGCACCTACACCGTGACGGGCACGCACCATGGGCAGGCGCGGAGCATGCCGCTGCATGCCGGCAGCATGAACCAGTACTTGCGCTGGTAAGCCGCGCGCTGGTTGGGCTTCGGCGCGGGTGCAGGTTGAAGCGTAAACCGGCACGTCCCTGGCTCGGAATTCAACGACGCACAGACTCGACGCAGACTCGACACCGGCGCGCAGCGCACACCCACCATGACCACCAAAATCCTCATTCCCCTCGACGCCAGCGACCCGGCACAGGCCGCCGCGGCGCATGCCATCGGCCTGGCGCGCGAGCAGGGCGCTGCCGTGCGTTTTCTGGTCGTCATCGACTTCAACAGTTTCATGGGCTCCGTCCCCAACATGATCGAGGTGATCAGCAACGATGCCCGGCTGATGCTCGACGGCTGGATGCAACGCGCCACGGATGCCGGCCTGCGCGCCAGCACCGCCATTGCCGAGACCAGCCCGGAGGCCACCGACATTGCCGCCGCCATCACGGCCGACGCGCAGGCCTGGGACGCCGACCTGATCGTGTTCGGCAGCCATGGGCACAGCAGCCTCCACCACCTGCTGCAGCCCAGCGTGGCGGCTGGCGTGGAGCGCCTGTGCGCCATTCCCGTGCTCAACGTGCAACCGGGCGAAGCACCAGCGGCCTGAAACGGGTGGCCTGGCCGCCAACGCCACATTCCCAACCCGAACACCAACCGCGCGTCGAGCGTGCATCCCCCATGATCCGCATGCGTCTGACCCTGGAGTTGAACTACGAGGTCTTCGAGCCCGGTTGCGACTTCATTTTCACGATCCACGCGGCCCAAACCGAGCAGCAGCATGTGCTGGATGAAGCTCTGACGCTGAGCCAGAACATCCAGTTCAAGGTCGAAGCCAGCCCCGTTTCCGGCAATCGCGTCATGCGCCTGCGGGCGGCCGCGGGCCCGTTCCAGGTGCGCTATGGCGCCACGGTGGACCTGCAGCACCATGTGGCCCAACCCGGGCAGATCGAGGAAGTCGCGGTGGCCCAGCTGCCGGCGCGCGTGCTGGGCTACATCTACCCCAGTCGTTATTGCCAGTCGGACCGGCTGTACAAGCTGGCGTTGCGCGAATTCGGCCAACTCAAGCCCGGCTATGGCCGCGTCATGGCGATTCGTGACTGGGTGGAGCAGCACACGACCTTCGTGATGAACACCTCAAACTCGAACACCTCGGCGATCGACACACTGGTCGCGACCGAGGGAGTGTGCCGCGATTTCGCGCATCTGATGATCGCGCTGTGCCGGGCCAGCAATATCCCGGCGCGCTTCACCACCGGCATCGACTATGGCGCCGACCCCGGCCTCGGCCCCACCGACTTCCACGCCTATGTCGAGGTCTATCTGGGCGGGCGCTGGTACATCTTCGACCCCTCGGGCACGGCCATCCCCATGGGGTTCGTGCGCTTCGGCTCCGGACGTGACGCGGCCGACGTGGCGTTCGCCACCATCTTCGGCCCGGTGCGCTCGTCGGCGCCCATCATCGCCATCGAAGTCATGGCCGGCGCGGACGGCCAGATCATCCTGCCGCACCACAGAACCGATGCGCTTTCAACGGATGATTGACCCGCGGCGCTCCGACCGGGCCTGGTGAGCTGACATGCCGCTCACACGCACCGTCAACCAGCGCCGCCCAGGGCCGATCGGCACATACCGCGAAGCGAGGCGTCGAGGCGCCGGTGCTTGGCCGGTCATTGCCACAGCGGCGTGTGCTATGGGTTGCCCTTGGCCGTGTCTTGAACGCTGTTGCCGGCGTTTTGAAGCGCCTGCCCAGCCTTCGCCGCGCCCTGGTCGATGGCCTTGCCGGCCTGCTGCGCTGGCCCCTCGGGCTTCTGGCAGCCGACCAGCGAGGCCGTCACGGCACTGATGGCGAACGCGGTGGCAAGACGTTTGAAGTGTGGAGTCATGGGAGTGCCTGGGTATGTTGCGCGGCGCCCGTCCAAACACTGCAACCTGGACGGGCGTCTCGCGCAAAAATCTCGCCGATTTGTCGATCTACTTGCCGACCTGGTTGCCGATGACGCCGCCAACGGCCGCGCCACCGACCGTGCCAATGCCACTGCCGCCTGACAACACGGCGCCACCCACCGCGCCGACGCCGGCGCCGATGGCCGTGTCCTGATTGCGCCTCGACATGCCGGCGCAGCCTCCAAGGGCGAGCAGCATGGCTGCGACCATGATGGAGGATAAGACTCTGTGATTGGTTCTCATGCTGTGACCTCTCGAATCAGGTTGACTTGAAATGACGTGGCTGGCGTTGAGGCGCAACCGGCCGGCTGGAGCCCATGAGGGACGCCGCCTGATGCGGGCAGTGATCCATGGCCTATCCCGCGAACGTCCTGCATGGCTTGTTTCGAGACCGCACGGGAAAGCCGTCGTGCTGCACGGCAAGACCCAGGGTCTCGATGCCGAAGCCTTACTTCACGCTCATGTTGTTTTGCACCGCCTTCACACCACTCACATGCCGGGCCAGGTCCACCGCCTTGAGCTCCTCTTCGCGCGAGCCGACGAAACCGCTCAACTGCACCACGCCCTTGAACGTCACGACCTTGATCTCGAAAAGCTTGAGGTTGGGGTCGGCGAAGATGGCGGCCTTCACCTTGGTGGTGATCGCGGTGTCGTCGAGGTACTGGCCAGTGCTGTCCTGTTTCGGTGTCGCCGCGCAACCCGTGATGCTGGCGACAGACGCCGCCAGCATGAATGCATACAGAAACTTGTTGAATCGCATGATGAACTCCTGGTGAACGGGTGGACGTGGCCCGTCGATGATTCGGCTCTGCCGGCTCCATGCCTGCATCATCACGACATGGGTGTGAATGGATCTTTACATCCGGCCCGTCAGAAACAGAATCAGGACGATGATCAAAATGAATCCGAGAATCCCGCTTGGAAAATAGCCCCAACTGCGGCTGTGGGGCCAACTTGGAAGAACGCCGATCAACATCAAAACGAGAATGATCAGCAGGATCGTGCCCAATGACATGGTGAACTCCTGGTCAGGACCAAGGCCCATGGGGACCTGGTTACTTCAAGACATGGCGTCAACGCTGTTCGACCTGGCGCATCCTGGAGTCAGGTCGACATGGCATCGATCGCCCGCTTACTCGAATTTGCGACTTTTCTGCCAGGTGTCGAGTTGCCTGTCGGCCTCCTCCTTGGTGACTCCGTATGACTCCTGAATCTTGCCGGCGAGTTGGTCGCGTTTGCCGGCAATCACATCCAACTGGTCGTCCGTGAGTTTTCCCCACTGCTCCTTGGCCTGGCCCTTGAGCTGCTTCCAGTTTCCTTCAATACGTGCCCAGTTCATGCTCGCTCCTTGTCATGGCGGGGCGTGGCGCTCCGCGTGAACCCAGCCCGACCGCCGTCGTGCATGCCGGCGCCCGGTGCGGGCAGGAGCCAAACGTATCGCGTTGCAAGTTTGATGTCTGTGCGTTAGCGCACATGACCGGCCCTGGCGGGCCGTGGCTGACCTTCTCAGGCCTTGCAGGTTGTGGCCGATGCAGCGCGCAGCGCGAGCACGGCATTGGTGCCGCCGAAGGCGAACGAGTTCGACAGCAGGGTGCGCGCCGCAACGCCCTCGCGCGTGGCGTTGGGCACATAGTCCAGATCGCACGCCGGGTCTGGGTTCTGCAGGTGCATGGTCGGCAAGGCGGTGCCGTGCTGCAGGGCCAGCAGCGACAACACGCATTCCACCGCGCCCGCGGCACCGAGCAGGTGGCCATGCATGGCCTTGGTCGCGCTGATGGGAATGTGCGGGGCGCGGACGCCGAACACCGCCTTGATCGCGGCCGTCTCCACCGCGTCGTTGGCCTGCGTGCCGGTGCCGTGCGCGTTGATCATGTCGATGTCCAGCGGGTCGAGCGCGGCGGATTGCAGCGCCGCGCGCATCGCCGCGGCCTGGCCCACCACGCTCGGCCGGGTGAGGTGGCCGGCATCGGTGCTGAGCCCGTAGCCCAGAATTTCACCCTGAATCGCGGCACCCCGGGCGATGGCCTGCTCCCAGGGCTCCAGCACCAGCATGGCCGCGCCTTCGCCCAGCACCATGCCACTGCGGTTTTGCGAGAACGGCTTGCACGACGCCGAGGGCTCGACCGTGTCGATGCTGGCCAGTGTGCGCAGCGCCTCCCAGGCCTTCAGGGAGCCGAAGGCCAGCGGAGCTTCGGCGCCACCGGCCAGGGCCAGATCCAGGCTGCCGCCGGCGATGCGCAACCAGGCCTCGCCGATCGCCACGGCCGACGAGGCGCAGGCAGTCGAGTACGTCAGGTTGGGGCCGAGCAAGCCGTACTCCAGGCCGATCCACCCGGCGGGCGCGTTGGGCATGCCCAGCAGCACGGTGTAGGGTTTGATGCGGTCGGACGCCTCACCGTAGAGCGTCTGGTAGCCCGCGTCGTTGCTCAGGCAACCGCCCATGCCCGTGCCGACGAACACACCGGCGCGGCTGCGGTCGCAGGCGTCGAGCCCGCCCCCCGCGGCATCGACAGCCTGACGCGCGGCCACCAGGGCGAGCTGGCTGACGCGATCGAGCATGCGCAGTTTGGGCGGATCGAAATGCTGTGCGCCATCAAACCCCGGCACCGTGGCAGCAAGCGGCGCGATCAGCCGATGGGCAAACGGCGCTTCGAGGCGGTGAACACCGGAGCGCCCGGCATGGGCGTTGCTGTCAACCTCCGCCACGTGCCGGCCCAGCGGGCACAGCACGCCGATGCCGGTGACCGCGACCCGTCTCATGAGCACAACCCGACCACCAACCGCCAGGATCCCTGCCCCCCTCGGGGGGCGCCCGCTTGCGGGCGGATGGGGGCGGTCGCCAGGGGCCGCCGGGCCGCTCCCCAGGCACCTGGCCCCCCTCGGGGGGCGCCCGCTTGCGGGCGGATGGGGGCGGTCATCTCACCGGCTGCGCCGCAGGTTCGGCGGGCGTCGCCTCGGGGTGGCCGCCCGGCTGTTGCGCGAGCAGCGTGTCGATGTAGCGCACCACGTCGCCGAGCGCGAGCAGCGGCACCTGCTCGGGTGGGAAGGTGACACCGAACACATCCTCCGCGCTGAAAAACAGTTCGGCGGCGCCGAGCGAATCGAGGCCCAGGCTTTCCAGCGTGGCATCCGGAGTCAGCGCGTCCGGGTCGAGTTTGTAATCCTTCACCAGGATGACGCACAGGCGCTCGAAGGTCGTTGTCATGGCAGTTCCTTGCGTGGGTTGGACGTGGCCTGGTCTCGGCTGGACGGACCAGCCGGCGTTGGCGCTGGCATGGCCGTGGCGCGCCCCTGGCGTGGCAAGGCCAGTGCCGTCGGGCTGGCAATGCCGCGGGTCTTGCCGCTCCAGCTGGCGCCTCGCGTCAGCAGGCCAGGCCAGGCCCGCACCAGGGTGATGAGCGGTGCCGACGCCGTCGGTCGCATGGCCGCGTGGGCGAAGGTCGCAGCCAGTCGCAGCCGTGGCGCGAACTGCCGCCGCCAGGCCGTGGCATAGCGCAAGGCCATGGCGCGCTGCCAGGCCTCGCTGTGGATGGTGGCCTGCGGCACGGCCGCGGCCTCAGCGGAAAACAGGGTGCCGGCGCCTGTGGCATCAGCGGTCTGCGGCCCAAGAAGATGGGCGCACAGCAGCCACGCCGATTGCAGCGCCATGCTCATGCCTTCGCCCACGATCGGGTGAGCCTCGCCGGCGGCATTGCCGATGCGGAACATGGCGTCGCCGGCACTGACCCGGATGCCCGGGTCGAGCGGCCCGACGGCCAGCCACGGCCCATCGCGCTGCGCCGGGGTCAGCGCCTTGCGCACGCCGGCGCAGCTACGCATCAGCCAGGCTTCGACGGCATCTCCCGCGCGCAGCCCGGGTTCGTCACGCCTGCAGGCGGCGAGCCGGTCGCGCCGCACGCAGCAGGCCACGGTGGTGATGCCGCCGTCGGCCAGCACCATGCCGCCGTAGCCGCCGTCGAGCGCGAGCACCGAGAGCAGGCTCTCGGCCTGCGCGGCGTGGTGGAAGTTGGCCTTGAAGGCGAAGAGGTCGGCTGCGCCGCGGCGCTGGCGCCGCGGCCGGTCGTGGGCAGACGTTGGACGACGGTCCGGCACAGGCTCGTCAACCTCACGGGGCCGGTCTTGGGGGCGCTCCCAAGGCAGCACCTCCCAGGAGCCCTGCGCTGCGATCGCCACCGGCGCGCACAGCGTCAGCAGGGCGCCGGTGTCCATCTCGCGCAACTCCAGGGCCCAGTCGCCCCGGCCGCCGCGTACTGCCTGCACCGACCAGGGTTGCAGTACCTGCGCGCCTGCCGCGCGGGCCTGGTCGAGCAGCAGCGTGTCCAGGGTTTCACGCCCCAGCGCGCGGCCCCAGCGCTGGGCTTCCTGCGCCGCGCCCGGCAGTTCCGCCAGCACCTGCCGCTGCCCGCGCAGCAGCGCGACCTGGCGCAGGTCGGGCCCGGCCACGGCCTGAAACGCGGGCCCGATGCCGAGCAGATCGAGCAGGGGCAGATTGCTTGCGGCGAGGCATTCGCCGCACACCTTGCGGCGCGGAAAACGCTGCCTCTCGACCAGCGCGACCGACCATCCGGCGCGTGCCAGGAGGATGGCGGCGGCCGAGCCCGCGGGCCCGGCGCCGATGATGATGGCGTCGAGAGGCGCTTGCATCAGCCCGCCCCGGAGCGCTCGGCGAGCAGGCAGTGGCTGAACAGCCCGGCGGCATGTTCCTGCAGTTTCCAGCTCCCGTCCCACGCCGGCCACTGCGACGAGAGTTCGGCGCCTTGGAAGCCGGCGTGCACGCTCAGGACCGCGTCCTGGCGCGTGACGGCATTGGCGCCGATGGCGCCGATGAGATGGCTCCCCGCGAGCGCGAACCTGGCGCGACGCGGCTCGCAGGCGAAGAAGTGGTCGCAGCGCGCCGCGATGGCGCGCAGCAGCGTGGCCAGTTGTCGCCCCTCGAAATGGTGCAGGAAGAGGTTGGCGATGATCACGTCCCAGTGCTCGGCCTGGCCGCCGATCGGCAAGGGTTCCGCTGGCTCGGCGGCCCAGTCCAGCACATCGACGGTCCGGCTCGTCGCGTTCCAGCCGGCCTGGGCATACTGCTCGAGGGTCGCCGGGGTGATCAGCGCCTGGCGGTCCAGCAGCGTGAGTTCGACGCGCGGCCAGTCAGACCCCAGGACACGGGCCACGCCCAGCATCAGGCTGCCGTCGCCGGCGCCGAGTTCGAGCACGCGCAAGGGTTTGGCTGCGTCGCGTGGCATGGGCCAGCCACGCAAGGCGCGCAGCACGATGGAGCGCGTGCCCATGAAGCGGTGCACCCGCTGCAGGTCGCGGCGCGAGCGCATGGCGACGGGGTCGTCCTCGAGCAGGCCGTCGAGGGTTTCAGCACGGACGATGCGCGGCAGCGGGTTCATGGTTTGGCCTTTGGTCGTTGAGTCTCATGGCGTCGAGGCCGGGCGGGCCCTCGCCAGGCGGCCGGGCACGAATCCGGCACGAGCAGCGCGCTTCATGCCGTCACCTCCAGCAGCGCGCCGTGGCAGCTGAAGCCTGCGCCGAAGGACGAGAGCCACCACCAGCCCGGCGGCGCCGCGTCGGCCAGGGCTGCTTCCAGCACGAAGTAGACGAAGGCGCTCGACAGATTGCCGTACTGGCGCAACATCGACGCGCTGTAGCGCAGGTTCTCGGCCGGCAGACCAAGCGCGCGTTCCAGGGCGAGCAGCACATCGCGCCCACCGGCATGCAGGATCCAGGTGCTGATGTCGCCCATGCCCAGCCCGGCGCGCGCCAGCACGGTGCCGAGCACGCGGTGCGCATGCTCGGCGGCCAGGGACGGCACGGCGCGCGTCAGGATGTTGCGCAGCATGCCGCCGCTGCTCTCGAACATCAGCGCCTTGCGCTCGGTCGGATCGATCAGCGACATGCTGTCCTTCCAGGCGATGCGCGTCCCGGTGGCATTCGGCGTGTTCGACAACACCACCGCGCCGGCACCGTCACCGAACAGACAGGCGCTGATCAGCACCCCGGGGTCGTTGTCGAGAAACATCGCCGCGCTGCAGATTTCGACACAAACCGAGAGCACATGCTCGGCCGCACCCGCCGCAAGCAGCGCGCGGCCGAGCTGCATGTTGGGGAGCGCCGCGGCACAGCCCTGGCCCACGAGGTCGAAGGCCTGCACATCGGCGCGCAACCCCAGACGCTCGACCACGTAGCCCGACAGCCCCGGGCAGAGGTAGCCGGTGCAGGTGCTGACAACGACCGCGCCGATATCGCCCGGCTCCAGGCCGGCCTTGGCCAGTGCGCGCCGCGCCGCCAGCGCCGCCAGCACCGGGGCGTTGGCGAGAAAGCGCCGGGCCAGGGTGTCCGGGTCGATGGTGAAGACGTCGTCGAGGGTATCGACCGCGAGCTGGCGCGACTCCATGCCGTTGTCGCGCTGCAGGACGGTGCTGGCAATGAAGTGCGAGCGTGCGTCCAGCCGCGCGAACCAGTCGGATTGCTGGAACGCGTCGAGGCACTCGGCCTTGGTGTAGCGCGCAGGTGGCGTCGCGGTACCGATTCCACGAAAGTACATGGGTGCAGGGTCTAGGGTGCAGGGTGCGTTAGGGCCGAAAAATACAGCAGTGCGAGTTGTTGGCGGGAGAGCGCAAGGCAAGCGTCTCTGCGTGGTCAAGTCGGCGTGGGACGCCTCCGGCGCAATGTAAGGGTGCGGCTTGCATGCGGTCTGTGCGCGGGCGAACGCAGGTCAGGCGCCGATCAACTGCACAAGCTCGTTCAGGAACATGCGCAGCAACAAGCTCAGGAACAAAAGTCCAGGAACCAAGGAACGCCGCGTGGGCCAGGAGCCGACCGACTTGTCGGGTTGGTCATCCGCATCCATGCATGCAAACCTCTGGATGCATTGTGCACAACACAAAAAGCCCTTCTAAACCCTACGTTACCTTGCGCACAGACGACCGGGGCTGAAGCCAGGTAACTTACGGTTGCTCCCACCGGACTGCATGACCTGACGGCTGCATTTGAACGGTGCTCGAAACCGGGGCTGAACGCCAGGCCCGTGGCCAGGATGGTTGCCAGCACCTGAACCACAGCCCGAGTGGGGCACCAGGGCACCCATGCACCCATCCATGACGGCAGACGTGGATGCCACCGGCAAACCATGCACCCATCCCTGCAAGACCTGATTCGCGAGGCGACGAAGCTGACCCGGGCGGGGCGTTTGGACGAGGCCACCGCAACCATTCAGCGGGCGCTGCGCGTGATGCGTGGAGACAGGGCTGACGCCGTTCGCCCCGCCCCGCCTGCCGATGGCCGATTCGAGCCCCCGGCGCCGGCAGCCTCGGCGCGTGAAACTGCGCTCGGCGGCCCGGAGCGCTTTCGTTCCTCCGTGGAGGCTGCCACCGGCGCGCAGCAGCTTGAGGAGGGTTTCGACATGGAACAACGCAAGAACATCGAGCTTGCGCACGGCGACAGCCAACCCGGCTTCACCGCCTTGGGGCGCAGGCTGGTGCCGCGCAGCGCTGCCGGAGTCGTTCGGGACCCAAGCGGCCGGAGCGCCTTCGTTGACGGCGTGTTCGAGCATGCGGGCACGACGCGCCGCTACAGGCTCTACATCCCGGCGGGGCACGACGCGCGGGCGCTGCCGCTCGTGGTCATGCTGCATGGCTGCAATCAGAGCCCTGAGGATTTCGCCGCCGGCACGGGCATGAATGCGAGGGCTGGCGAGCAGGGATTCTTTGTGCTCTACCCCGAGCAAGCTCAGGAGGCCAATCCCGCCCGCTGCTGGAACTGGTTTCAGCAGGACCACCAGTTGCGCGGCCTGGGGGAGCCGGCCTTGATCGCCGCGATGGCGCAGGCGATGGTGCTGCGGCATGGCTTGGATGGCCGCCGCGTGTACATCGCGGGGCTGTCGGCCGGTGGCGCGATGGCGGCCATCGTCGCGGCGGCTTATCCCGACGTATTTGCAGCGGTCGGGGTGCATTCCGGGCTGGCCCCTGGTGCGGCCAACAACCTGCCCGACGCCCTCGCGGCCATGCGCGGCGGTGCGGCCGGGCCGCACCCACAGGGCCAGGGCAAAGGTAAAAGCCAGGTCCCGGTCTCGGGCCCGCTCATCAGGCCGCAGATTCTGGTGCCAACCATCGTGTTCCACGGAGACCAGGACCGCACGGTGCATCCGCGCAATGGTGAGCAGGTCATCGCCGCGGCCATGGAACGCCCCGGCACCATGCCGGCCACGTCCGAACAGCAGCTCCGCACGGAACGAGGTGTTTCTGCCGGCGGGCAAAACTACACCCGCAGCCAACACGGGGCGCAAGGTCAGGCCACCAGCGAACACTGGTCTCTGCATGGTGCCGGGCATGCCTGGTCCGGTGGCCGCGCCGAGGGTTCGTACACCGACCCCAGCGGACCCGATGCCACCGGCGAGATGCTGCGCTTCTTTTTTGCCCAGCCGCATGGCCCTGTCGGGCATTGAATCAAGGGGCGGTGCGTGCAGCGTTCGCTGCCGAACAGACATGGCACGCCCAGCCGCCTACCTTGTGTTCAAGCGTTCTCCGGCACAGGCCAAGGCGAGCGTTTGGGTCAATTCTCAACACACATTCTTGAAGCGAGATGAACATGAACTACGAAGAGCGGGATACCTATGGCATGTACAAAGGCCGGCCGAATGGCGGGAACGTGGGCGCCCTGCATGAGGGCAGCCACACCGGCCTGATGGGCGCTGACACGCTGATCGGCACCGATGTGCACAACGAGCAGGCGGACAACCTGGGCGAGATCAAGGAAATCATGCTGGACATGCGCAGCGGCCGCATTGACTATGCGGTGCTGTCGTTCGGCGGCTTTCTTGGCATGGGCGAGAAGTTGTTTGCCGTGCCGTGGGGTGCTCTGAAGCTTGACGCCGACCACAAATATTTCGTGCTGAATGTGGACAAGGAGCGCCTCAAAAGCGCACCGGGTTTCGACAAGGACAATTGGCCCAATATGGTGGATCCAACCTGGGCCACGAGCATCCACAGCTACTACGGCACCAAGTCCTACACGGCTCGCGCTGTATAAGGCCGCCCGCCGCACGGGGTCCCGTGCGCCACACAGGCTGATGGCGAATGCTCGCCATCAGCCCACAACCGCATCGACGCTGAACCTGGATCTGGACCGGCCGCCTCGGGTCCAAGGCGACGCTGAACAAGTTCCCGTGATGCAGCGCGCCGCGCATCGGGATGGGATGCAAGGCGCAAACCACAGCCATAGCCCATGCTATGGCGCGGATTTGCAACGCCGCAGACCGCCCGAGGCGCGGACGCGATGCGCACGATCCTCAGTGCATCGACGTGCGATAAATCTCCTTGTCCCTGTCGTAGCAACTGCATGCTGCGGCTTCGAGGCCGACGCGATCGAGCACCCTGAGCTCGCCACGGTGATACTCGATCAGGCCGCTGCGCTGCAAGGCCCCCGCGGCCACCGTCACGCCGACGCGGCGGATGCCGAGCATGTGGGCGAGAAACTCGTGGGTCACGTGGAACGCGTCGGAGTGCGCGCGGTCCTGGCTCATCAACAGCCAGCGCGCCAGACGCGCCTCGATCAGATGAAAGCGCAGGCATGACGCCGAGGCGGCCAACTGCGCCATCAGCACGTAGATATAGCGGTTCAGGCTTTGCTGCAGAGCCGGACTTTGCAGCAGCTCGTGTTGGAAAGCGTTCTGTTCGACGCGCCATGCACTGCCCGAGCCCTGCACCACGGCCAACAGTGGTGTCGTTGCCACCCCCAGAACCAACTGCACCCCCAGCATGCCTTCGCGCCCGACCATGCCCACTTCCAGCGGTGGATGGGTCTCGATCTGCTGCAGCAGGGAAATGAACCCGTCAACGGGAAAGTAGGCGTACGAGGACGGCGTTCCCTGCACGAACAGCACGTCGGACAGAGCCAGATGCACGGGCTCGCAAAGGCTCAGGAGGCGCTGGCGATCCGTGCGGGGCAGGCGCTCGATGAGGGAATTCTGTGCGGTGGTCAAGGTGGCTTTCGTGAGGTGGCAGCCCCAAAGCCTGGGGACGCGCCAGCCCATGCATGGCCCTTGAATGCCGCTGGACTGACCGTTGCACAGTGCACGAAAACCAGCGCCCTGGCTGTCTGCTGCCGTACATAGCGGCCCATCACGGTCGTTCCCGACCTAATTTGGGCTCAAGTCGCCACGGTATGGGGCAGCAGGCGGTCGTACTCGGTCTTCACCACGGCGTAGCACTCGCAACTGCGATGCTCCAGTCCCGCACGGTTGAGCACTTTGATGTGCCCGCGCGCGTACTCGATCAGCCCGGCGCGCTGCAGCTTGAGCGCCGCCTCGGTGACGCCCTCTCGGCGCACCCCCAGCATGTTCGAAATCAGCTCCTGCGTCATGACCAGGTTGTAGCCCTGCAGTCGGTCCAGGCTCAGCAGCAGCCA
Organism: Burkholderiales bacterium; assembly: GCA_013044035.1. GTDB lineage: Bacteria > Pseudomonadota > Gammaproteobacteria > Burkholderiales > Burkholderiaceae_C > Thiomonas_A. The sequence goes on along the minus strand of JABEVE010000044.1, from coordinate 2,872 downwards.
GCGGCAGAGCTGCTGGTCCAGCGAGTGGTGGCGATTGCACACCGCTGTTTGGGTCATCTGCGTAATCAGCGCCTGGGTGTAGCGCAGAAGCAGGTGCAGCACCGGGCCGCCGCGGTTGAACTCGGTTTGCATTCCCGATGCCCGCAGCCGGTAGCACTCGCCAGCGCTTTGCACCACGGCACGGCTGGGAGTGGACTCGCCGCCCATGAAGAGCGACACCCCGACCAGCCCTTCACGCCCAACGACCGCGATTTCCGCGGAGGAGCCGTCTTCCAGCACATACAGCAAGGAGATGATGGCCGTGGTGGGGAAATACACATGGGTCTGCGGCTTGCCCGACTCGTACAACACCTCACCGAGTTCGAGGTTCACCCATTCGAGCTGCGGCTGCCAGCGCAACCACTCTGGCTCGGGCATGGAGGCCAGCAGGCCATTTGCTTTCGGCGACATGGGGGGCAGGGACATGGGCTGGACTCCTCCGTGGGCAGATGGCAGGGGCAGCCTGTGGCCAAATGGCCGGATGGCCGGATGGCCGGATGGCCGGATGGCTCAATGCAAGTTTAGGTGGCGAAATCCGGTAACTCTGTGCGCTAGCGCACAGAGTTACATCAGACGACACCTTCGCCCATGAGGGCCGTGCGAGCCGGGACAGCAAAGCAGCACGGATGGTCTGGTTGACGGGTGGACGATCTGGCCAGCGTCTTTGACGAGCACTTGGACCGCAACCCCGCATCGCCGTTGCGCCAGACTTCGACCTTCCACGACAGCGCGGCCTGGAATTCAGGCAAGCCGGCAGATTGATGGCAACAGGTCGCATCGCCTGCGCACGCTCCACCAGGACACCCCTCACGTGGCGCCCTCGCGACGCCGATGTAACACCTTGCGAAATTCGCTTCGTGCTTGCCGTTTCTCAAGATAATTGGCGCGTTTTCGTGGTGGATGTGCGCGCTCGAGAGCGCCCCCCAGACCTGCTGCTTTCGCGTCGCCCTCCCTGGAGGGGAATGAGAAAACTTGGGGCGGTCTGGCGTTTTCTGATGAGGGCCATGAGGTAACTGAGGCAGGCCACCGCCGCGTTTGCGCTCTGACCTCAAACATCCGCCTTGGGGGAGTTTCCACATGCACCAACCGCAGACAGTTGCACGGCTTGCCGCATCCTTGTCATGGCGCCGTGGGGTATCGATCCTGCTGCGCCTGGCCGCCAGCGCGGCGCTGACCCTCGCCCTGGCGGCATGTGGAGGAGGTGGTGGGGGCGGTGCACCCGCGTCCTATCGGGTCTCCGGATCGCTCACAGGCATGCGTGCCGGAGCGTCCATGGTGCTGCTGGTCAACGGCCAGGCGCTGACGCTCTCGCAAAACGGCGGGTTCACCACCACGGCGGCTCTGCCCACGGGCACGGGCTACAGCGTCACCCTGGGCACGCAGCCCGCGGGGGAGGTTTGCGTGGTCTCGAATGGCGCCGGCGTCATCGGCGCGACCAATGTGATCGATGTGGCGGTGGCCTGCACCGTCAATCCGCAAGCGGCCTACACGGTGGGCGGCACGGTCTCGGGACTGCAGGGCACGCTGCAACTGGCGGATAACGGCCATGATGTGCTGGTGCTCGCCAGCAATGGGGCGTTCACCTTCGCCCAGGCCTTGTTCGACAAGGCGGCGTACAGCGTCACCGTGTCCACCCAGCCAGCCGGGCAGACCTGCACCGTCACCCAGGGGGCGGGCACCATGCAGGGGGCCGACGTGACCTCGGTGAGCGTCACCTGCGTGACGCCGCCCCCTGCGCCGACGTCCAGCCTGGGTGGCACGGTGACGGGACTCACGGGCACGGTCGCGCTGAGTCTGAATGGCGGGCCGTCGATGACGGTTTCCGCCAACGGACCCTACACCTTCCCAGCGGCGCTGGCGTCCGGGGCGGCGTATGCCGTGACCGTGACCACCCAGCCCGCCGGGCAGACCTGCTCGGTGGTCAATGGCGCCGGCACGGTGGGCAGCGGCAACGTGACGAATGCCGACGTCATCTGCGCGGCCAACACCTATTCCATCGGTGGAACGCTCTCGGGGTTGACCACGGGCACCGGCCTCGCGGTGGTGTTGCAGGACAACGGCGGTGATGACCTCACGCTGACGGGCAACGGATCCTTCACCTTCGCCACGCAGATCGCCACCACGGCCCCCTACAGCGTCACGGTCAAGACGCAGCCCAGCGGGCAGACCTGCACGGTGACCAACGGCGCCGGCACGGTCGGCACGGCCCAGGTCCTCAACGTGAGCGTCATCTGCACGCGTCAAACCGTCTCGTTCGCCAATCCGGGGCCTGCCCTCTGGACCGTACCCGCCGGGGTGACGTCGATCCGCATCGTCGCCACCGGCGGCGCTGGCGGTGGCGACAACGATCAGTATGGACACGGCGAAGGCGGAAACGGCGCCGTGGTGACCACCACCCTCACCGTGGCGCCCGGGCAGGTTTTGAACCTCGTCGTCGGAGGCGGGGGTGCACAGGGCGGTGGCGCAGGACTGTCTCTCGGTGTGACAAACTACGGAGGAGGTGCGGGAGGCGGGTCGACGAATGTCGATGCGGGTACCGCGGCGCAGATCATCGCCGGAGGGGGCGGAGGTGGCTATGCGGACGGCACCACAACCTACAACACGGGCGGCAATGGCTGCGGCAATGGATTTGCCGGTGGCAATGGCCAAGACTCTGAAGTCATGGACACCCCTGGCAACGGGGGCGCAAACGGTATCGGCGGGACAGGAAGCCAGAGCGCTGTCGGACCGAGTTCCAACGGGATGAATGGAAGAGGCGGCGATGGCGGGCCCGGTGGGTTCGGCGGGCCCAACCTGTTGGGCGGTTCGGGGGGGATCGGCGCTGGCCCGGGGT
>JABEVE010000043.1 GCA_013044035.1 Burkholderiales bacterium | reverse complement strand
AGGATCCTCATCGAGGCGCCGTCGCAGGCGGTGGCCGACGCCGCCACCGCCGTGCCCGTCACCATCCTGCTGCGCGACGCCAACGGCCTGCCGGTGGCGGCACGCACGCCGGTGCTGCTGCGCTCCAGCCTCGGCCAGTGGCAATTCCCGGGCGAGCCGAGGAATCCGCTCAACCAGCAGCCCGGGCATCAGGGCTTCATCACCGGCGGCGAGGGCCGTCTGCTGTTGCTGCCGCCGGCTCAGCCCGGCAAGGACGAGCTCAGCGTCAGCAGCGGCACGGTGAAGACCACGGCGACGCTGGAGTTCACGCCCCATCTGCGGCCGATGATCGCCGCCGGCATCGTCTCCGGCACCATCAATCTGCGCAACCTCAACCCTGGCGCGCTGCAGCCGGCGCAAAGCGGCGACGTGTTCGAGCGCGAAATCCAGAGCACGGCCACCAGCTTCGACAACGGCAAGGGCGCCGCCGCCGCACGCACTGCCTTTTTCCTCAAGGGCAAGGTGCTCGGCTCCAGCCTGCTGACCCTGGCCTACGACTCGGACAAACCTGCCGACACCACGCTGTTCCGCGACATCCAGCCCAACCAGTTCTACCCGGTTTACGGCGACTCCTCGGCACGCGGCTTCGAGGCCCAGTCCACCGGCAAGCTGCACGTGCTGTTGCAACAGGGCACCAGCTACGCCCTGATCGGCGACTACTCCACGCAGACGGACAACCCGGCGCGCCAGCTCACGCAGTATGCGCGCGCGCTCAACGGCTTCAAGGGCCGCTGGCAGAAGGGCGCGCTGACGGTGGACGGCTTCGCCAGCCGCACCTCCAGCAGCCTCACGGTGCAGCAGTTCCGCGCCAACGGCACCTCTGGACCGTTCCAGCTGGGGCTGAACGGCGTCATCAACAGCCAGCAGGTGGACATCATCACCCTGGACCGCAACCAGCCCTCGGTGGTGTTGAACGACACGCCGCTGGCCAATTTCACCGACTATGCCATCGAGCCCTACACCGGCCTGCTGCTGCTCAAGAGCCCGGTGCCCAGCGTCGATGCCAACCTCAATCCGATGTTCATCCGGGTCAGCTACTCGGTGGACAACGGTGGGCCGAAGCATGGCGTGGAAGGCGTGGACGCCAAACTGCAACTCACCCCCAGCCTGTCGCTGGGCGCGACCGCCATCCACGACGCCGACCCTGCCAACGTGCAGACCCTGCAGGGCGTGAACCTCACCGCCCGGCTCGGCGCCAACACCGTGGCCACCGCCGAAGTGGCGCACAGCAGCACCGATCTGCAAGGCCAGGGCAACGGCCAGCGCGTGGACCTCAAGCACGCGGGCGACAAGCTCCAGGCCCATGTCTGGGGCGTGCACACCGATGCCGACTTCTACAACCCCAGCAGCATCCAGTCCGCCGGCAGCTCCGAATACGGCGCCAAGGCCGGCTACACCCTGGATGCGAAAAACCGCGTCGTCGCCGAAGCGCTGAAAACCGCCAACAGCACCACCGGCGCCGAGCAGACCGGGGTCGAGCTCAAGCTGGAGCACAGCCTGCCGGGCAACATCAAGTTGGAGCTTGGCGTGCGCCACAGCAGCGCCAATGCGCAGTCGGTGCTGTCGGCGCCGCCCCTGCCCGGCACCTCGGCGCCGGTGGTGCCGGTCATGCCGCTGCCGGCGGCGTCATCGGCCCAGGTGGGCTACACGGCAGCGCGCGCCAAGCTCACGGTGCCCGTGCCCGGCGTGCAGGGCGCCGATGTGTACGGCCTGGCCGAATACGCCGTGGACGGCAGTGGCGGCAAGGAAATCGGGTTGGGCGGCAACTACGCCGTCAACGCCACCACGCGGCTGTATGTGCGCCACGACTTCATCAACAGCCTGAACGGCCCCTACACCCTGAACCCGGCGGTGTCGCAGTACACCACGGTGGCCGGCATCAGCACGGCGCTGTCCGACAGCACCCAGCTGTTCAACGAATACCGCATGGGCGACAGCATCGACGGCCGCAGCGCCGAAGACGCGGTTGGACTTCGCCGGCTGTGGAAGCTCGACAACGGCGTCGGCCTGTCGGCCAGCGTGCAGCGCATCAAGCCCATCCGTGGCGTCGTCACCGATCAATCCAATGCCGTGGCCCTCGGTGCCAGCTACACCGGCAGCCCCGACTGGAAGGGCTCGACCCAGGCGCAGTGGCAGACCTCCAGCACCTCGCGCAGCTGGCTCTTCACCGCCGGCCTGGCCAACAAGCTCGACGCCGACTGGACCCTGCTCAACCGCGCGCTCTACAGCCTGCAGACCAACCTCGCCCCGGGCAGCGGCGCGCGCAAGCTCGTCACCCTGCAGTCTGGCGCGGCCTACCGGCCCGTACATACCGATGTGTGGAACGCCCTCGGTCGCATCGAATACAAGCGCGACGCCGACACCACCCTCGGCCCCGGCCTCAATCTAGACCAGGCCGCCTGGATCGCCGCCACCAATGTGAACGTGCAGCCCGGCCGCAGCTGGGTGATGAGCGGACGCTACGCCGCGCGCTGGGCCACCGACCGCTCCAGCGGCATCACCAGCCGCTCCTTCACCCAGCTCATCGGCGGCCGCTCCACCTGGGATCTGAGCGAGCGCTGGGATGCCGGGCTGCAGACCTACCGCATGTGGGGCGACGGCGCCACCGAGAACGCCGTGGGCGCCGAAGTCGGCTACCTCGTCTGGAAGAATCTGTGGCTGTCGGTGGGCTACAACGTCAAGGGCTTCGACGCCCCCGACCTCTCCGGCAACGCCTACACCCAGCGCGGCGTCTACATGCGCCTGCGCTTCAAATTCGACGAAAACCTGTTCTCGGGCAGCAACTCTGGCGGCGGCGCCAGGCAGTGCTGCGCAAGCGACCTTCAGCCCGTGAGCGCAGCGAGGAGTGTCGTCCAGTGAGCCCTGTGCATCTTCCCGTCGTCCGCAATCCGCTGCACATCGTGCGCGGACTGGTGCTGGCGCTGCTGCTGAGCTGGAGCGCGCTGGCGCTGGCCGCGGGCGGCTCCTACGCCACGACCGGCACCGGCACCTTCGCGCAGAGTCTGTGGTGGCTGGATTTCACCGGCTTCAGCAACACCACGGCCGGTGGCGCCGGTGGCCAGGCGTTCACCTTCACCCTGCCCAATGGGGCGGGCACCCTGACCACCTCAGAACTTGTGAACGAATCCCCTGGGTCGTGCGTTGAATGGAGCATGAGCGCGCCATTGACGAGACCCAGGGGTGAACAGGGCCAGACAGGCCTGTT
>JABEVE010000042.1 GCA_013044035.1 Burkholderiales bacterium | reverse complement strand
GGCGAATTGCTGCCGCACAACTGGGCCAAAACCCACACCCCCGCACCAAGCATCTGACCTTCACTTCAGGTGTCAAGATGGGTTCGCTGGACGCATACCGTGAACGGGCCCTCGTCGCGGGTCACACAAACATGCCGACCAATCGGTGTCTGGGACCTGCAGGAAACCCAGTTGGGCTGTCGCACGACGCACCGTTCTCAGACGCGCCACGCGGGGCTTCACTGCATTGGCCCTGGCACGAGCCAACATGCCCTCGGGGCTTCAAGCCGGGCTCGGCGTCGTTTTGCCTCGACGGATTCACCGTAGCCCCCAGGGCAGGCGTAGCGCGCCTTACCCCTCTCGACTGAGCGACAGGGTCGCCTCATCGAGGGTGGGCGAGATCATGCCCTGGCAAACTTTTCTCAGGTAATTCATCAGCAGCACGGCGCTGGGGGTCAGGGCCTTGTCGACACGCGAGAGCAAACCGACAGGCCGAGTCGTGATGCTCAGGTCCAGCGGAAGCAGGCATATCCGGTTGACCTCGCGGTACGGATACAGTGCATCTAGGGTCTGCAGCGCGATGGCGTCGTAGATCTGGACATAGGCGCGCACCAGGTGGGTCGAAAGAGTCTCGATGTAGTCCGACGGCATCCACAGCCCGTGACGTGCCAGCGTGTTCTCGAGGGGCTCGCGCAACAGCGATCCAGGCGGAGGCAGCACCCACGGAAAACCGTCGAGATCGCGCCACTGCAAGTTCTTCTTGCCTGCCAACGGATGTTTGGGGCCTGTGATGAGGCGGATCGGCGTGTGAAGTAGCAACTCCTCGCGCATGCCCACGGTATCCACCCGGTGCGGCAGGCGGCCAACGACCAGATCGAGCTCGCCGCTGCGCAGATCCTGCAGCAACGCGGCCATACGGTTCTCCGACACCGAAACGTTGATGTGCGGCGAATCGCGCTTGAGCAGCGCGAGCGCCTCGGGCATGATGGTGGCAATCAGCGTGGGTGGCGCGCCGACGCGCACCTTGCCTGCGCTGCCGACCTGCAGAGCCTTGATCTCCTCGGCCGTCTGGTGGAGCGTGCTCAGCACGGTCCGGGCATGTCGCACCACGCATTCGCCGTAGGCAGTCGGCCGCAATCCACTGACCGTTCGCTCGAACAACTGGACACCGAGGGCACCTTCGATTTCACCTAGCGCTTTCGAGACAGCCGGAACGGTGATGTAGGCATTCGACGCCACTTGCCGCAAATTGCCGAAATCGCTGATCGCGACGAGCAGCCGTAGGTGTCGCGCCTTGAGGTTGACATTGAGATACCAATCCAGCCGGCTCATGGGCGACCCTGCACGTTCATGCGATCATGGCTCATCACGAAAGCTTAGCCTGTTCATGGCCGCTGCCCGCAGCCGTCGCGGACGCGCCGCTGTGCTCAGGCGGGCGGGGCAAGAACGCGACGCCTTCATGCGGCGGCGTTGCCTGCACCGCCGCCGCGCGACGCCTTCTCATGGCTCCACGTAGCGCGAACCCGCCTTGCACCACCACAAGCAACAGACACACAACCAGGAAACCTGCGCTGATCGGCTGCTGCACGAAGATGTCGAGACTCCCGCGCGACAACAGCAGCGCGCGCCGGAAATTCTGCTCGACCATCGGTCCCAGCACGTAGCCGAGCAAGATCGGCGCAACTGGAAAGCGCAGCGCAATGAAGATCGCGCCCATGAGGCTGAACACGAACACTTCGCCGACCTCGAACAACATATTGTTGGTGCTGTACACGCCGATGGCCACGAAGAACATGGCGGCCGGGTACAGATAGCGGTAGGGCACGCGCAGCAAGTAGACCCACATCTGGATCATCGGTACGTTGATCAGGACTAGCAAAAGGTTGCCGACCCAGAAGCTGGCAATCAGGCCCCAGAAGATGTCGGGGTGATTGGTCAGCAACTGCGGCCCCGGCTGGATCCCCTGGATCATCAACGCACCGAGAAGCAGCGCCATGATGGGGTCGCCCGGGATGCCCAGGCTCATTGTCGGGATGAAGTCGATCTGGGTCTTGGCGTGTGCGGCGGCCTCCGGGCTTGCAACGCCCGCAAGCACACCATGCCCGAAGCGCTCGGGGTGCTTCGAGATCTTTTTCTCGAGGGCGTAGGCGATGAACGTTGTGATCGTGGGGCCCGTTCCTGGCATGACCCCGAAAAGCGTGCCCACGCCAGTCCCACGCACCAGGGGCCAGAAGGACTGCCGCAACTCGGCCAGGCTCGGACGCATGTCGCGCAGCTTGACCTTCATGCTTGAGCCGACCATGTCCATGCGGTTGACGTTACGCAAGAACTCCGCAACGCCGAACACGCCCAGCGCCAGCGCGACGAGTTGAATGCCGTCAGCCAGTTCAGTGAGCCCAAAGGTGTAGCGCATGGTCCCCGAGATGGGATCAGAGCCGACCGTGCCCAGCAGCAGGCCGACGACTGTCATCGACAGCCCCTTGGCCCGCGAACCGCTGGACATCGTTCCACCCGCGAGAAGCCCGAGCAGCATGATCGAAAACAATTCCGCAGGCCCGAATTTGAATGCGATTTTTACCAGCAACGGCGAGGCAAAGACCATCACCGCGATGCCGAATGACGCTGCCGCAAAAGACGCGATCATCGAGATTCCCAGCGCCGTGCCACCCTTTCCCATTCTGGTCAACGGATAGCCGTCGAGGCAAGTCACGGCATGCGGCGGGTGGCAGGGAAGATTCAGCAGGATTGCACCGATCGCACCGCCGTACTGCGAGCCGTAGAAAATCCCAGCCAGCATCAGCATCGCCGGAACCGGGTGCATGGAATAGGTCAGTGGAAGCAGGATGGAAATCGCCGACAGCGGACCCATACCCGGCAGCACTCCAACCATATTGCCGACGAGCACGCCGACAAGCGACCACATGAAGTTATGCGGCTCGAGGGCAACCCCGAAGCCGTGCCCCAACGCAGTGAGAGCCTCAATCATTATGCTTCACCCCACGAAAACAACGGAAACTGGACCTGCAAGGCCCACCAGAACACGATCACGCACACGATCGACATGCCCACGGCCAGTACCAACGCGCTCAGCCAGGTGTTGCTCCGGTCGCCCATTGCGGAAATAAACACGATCGCGAAGGTCGCAGGAAGCAGACCACCGTACTGACCCAGCACGACGAAGGCGATGATGCCCCCCAGGATGCACAGCCAACCTCGCCATTCGAGTTGCACCCTGTCGGTCCCTGTCGTCGCAGGTGGCGCGCGGTGAGCAACGCCGGCAATCCACACACCCAGGGCGACAAGAACCACTCCCAGCGCAACGGGAAAATATCCAGCGCCCATTCGGGTCAACGTGCCCACGTGATATTTGATTCCCTTCACGATCGCGCCAAGGCCAATCAGCACCATCAGCAGACCGCCGTAGTACTCACGCGCGCGTGCGCTCAACCACCTGCTTCCACCATTGGTGCTCATCAGTCGTTCTCGGTTCAAGGTCGTTGTCATTGCGAGTTTGTCGCCTCGCCTGCGACGTCCGCGCCGCGGCGCCCAGTGGAGCACGGAAGGCGCCTGACTTCACGTCCAGGCCAGCCTGCGCAACAACCCCGCACGACGTGCCATGTCATCCCGCAAGGCCGGATGCGGCGCGGAGAACCCAGCCGCAGACACGCCAAGCTCCAGGGTAGGCCGCAATCCAGGCTCCGCACCGGCCCGGCATGGCGGCAACACGGTCCGGCGCCCGTTACATGATGCTGATCAGTCTCCACACTGCACTTTGTATCACCGCATGTCATGTTTCAGCGACGAGCCGGAGCAACCACGAGTCCAGGCGGCAATCAGTCGTGCGCACTCGATCCGCCGAAGCCGGAGACTTCGTGCGGGACGTAAGGCTCCTGCAAGGCATGGATTTCATCCTGCGACAACCGCACCTCCAGTGAGGACACAGCGTCCAGAACATGCTGCACCCGGGTTGCGCCGACGATCGGCGAGGTCACCCCGGCCTTATGCAGCAGCCACGCCATCGCCACCTGGGCATACGGAACTCCGCGCGCGTCGGCGACCCGTCCGAGTGCCTCGACCACCTTGCGGTCGGCCGCATCGGCGTGCGCATAGATCTTTTTCGCGAAGGCGTCTGAGCGGTCGCGTACAGTAGCTGGTGCATCGCTCCACGGGCGTGTCAGTCGGCCTCGCGCCAGAGGACTCCATGGCATGACGGCAATCCCCTGGTCCTGGCACAGCCCCAGCATTTCGCGCTCCTCTTCCCGGTACAGCAAATTCAGGTGATTCTGCATCGAAACCAGGCGAGTCCAGCCGTGCAGGCGGGACACATACAAAGCCTTGCAAAATTGCCATGCATACATCGAAGAAGCCCCAAGATAGTGCACCTTCCCCGCCTTGACCAAGTCGTGCAAGGCTTCCAGCGTCTCTTCAATGGGTGTGTGGTTGTCCCACCGGTGTATTTGGTAGAGATCGATGTAATCGGTCCCGAGTCGGCGCAGACTGGCATCGACCTCGGTCATGATCGCCTTGCGTGAAAGCCCACGCCCGTTGGGGTCCTTGCGCATGCGCCACGACACCTTCGTTGCGATGATGACTTCCTCGCGCCGTGCATGGTCGCGGATCAGCCGGCCGAGGATCTCCTCGCTGCTGCCGGCCGCGTATCCGTTCGCGGTGTCAAAAAAATTGATCCCCGCCTCGTAAGCGGCACGAAATACCGGACGCGCGCTCGCCTCGTCCAGGGTCCACTCGTGTGACCCGGCGTGCGGATCGCCAAAGCTCATGCAACCCAAACAAAGACGCGATACCTGCAGGCCGGTATTTCCGAGATTGACATATTTCATGGTGTTTCGCTTCGTGGACAGGAAGGTCCTGCGAGCAGGGCCGGAGTGACTTGATCAAAACAGAATGTTCAGACCAACGGAGAACCCAAGCTCATGCGGAGCGTGGATTGGGTTGAGGCTCGCATTCGTGATGTAGCTGCCTGAGAACTGGGTGTAGTCTGTTTCAGCGAACAGCGTCGTGGTTCGCGAAAGGGAATACGCAGCGCTGGCGATATCCTGTTTGCGCTGACCGTCCGTGTTTGGCAATTTCACGATGTAGTAGGCAGCAGCCAGGTCGAGTCGGGGCGCGATTCGATAAGAACCGCCGAAGAAATAGTGCTGCGTGCGCACGTTGTCGATCACCTGCGTGTACTCCTCGAGTTCGTTGAAATAGCCGCCCGAAAGGTTCAGCTTTCCGAACTTCGTCGAGCCCATGAGCCCGTAGAAGTGATCCGGGTTGTACAGACTTCCCGCCTTCACCGAGCGGTGCTCGTACACCGCGCCCGCGGCCCAGGAACGCGCTGCGTACCAACCACCGAGGCCCCGCGCCGAACCGGACGAGAAGTTGTTCGCCACGCCGCCGAACGAATTCTCCGCCCGGATATGCAGGCTCCCGATGTGGCCCATGTATTTGACATCCTGATTGAATCGGGCTCCTCCCGTCGCGCCGAGGATCGGGAGAATCGACGGATACTCGAAATGGAAGGGGTCGAAGTGGAACAGCACATCGTGCGCGACCGTGTACTGGCGGCCGAAGTTGACCGCGCCATAGGGCCCCGTGATACCCACCCACGATCCCCGGTTGAACAGCACACCCGACGTGTTGTCGAGTTGGCCGGTACCGATGTTGAAGCCGCTCTCAAGCAGGAAATGGACGCTGTAGCCGTTGCTCAGGTTCTCGGAGCCGGTGAAGTCCAGCCGGTTCGACTTGAACAACCCGTTGTTGTTCATCGAGGTCAACGTCGAGCCGGGCGCATTGGTGTAGCGAACACCGCCGTCGATGTTCCCCGAAAGCTGCACCTCGGATGTCCCGGCGTAGGCGGCGCCACACAAGGCGACGGCCGACAGGAGCAGTGCCGTCTTAGCCATGAGTTGCGAACCCCGACGGCCGGAAGCCAGCCGTGGCGACGTGGATCTCGTTCCCGAAAGGGGGTTTTCACGCCAGCAGCGATTTTGAAACTTGGTCATTTCCTGTCTCCTTGGTCCCGACCCTCGATGTGGGTCGTATCGGTTTGTGCCTCTGCCCGCGCGCCCAGGCGGACACGCGTGCCGGGGCCCTCTTCAGCCCTTCATACGGCTGTAAACCTTTCGCGCGTTTCCGCTGAAAATCTTTGCCTTGTCCTGCGCGCTCAACCACGACACCTGGTCGATATACCTGCGGGTATCGTCGAAGTAATGCCCGGTCTCTGGGTCGATGCCGCGTACCGCGCCGACCATCTCGGAAGCGAACAGGATGTTGTCGGCCGGGATGACCTTGGTCAGCAGATCGATGCCAGCCTGGTGGTAGACGCAAGTGTCGAAATAGACGTTGTTGAGCAGAAGCTCTTTCAACGGCGGCAGGCCCATGTCCTGCGCGATGCCGCGGTAGCGGCCCCAGTGATACGGCGCCGCGCCGCCCCCGTGGGGAATCACGAACTTCAGCGTCGGGAAGTCCTTGAACAACTTGGACGTGAGGAACTGCATGAACGCCGTCGTGTCGCCGTTGATGTAATGGGCACCGGTGGCGTGAAAATGGGGGTTGCATGAACCGCTGACGTGGATCATGGCCGGCACGTCGAGTTCGGCCATCTTCTCGAACAGTGGGTACCACCACTTGTCGAACAGCGGCGGGTCCGACCAGTGGCCACCGGACGGGTCCGGATTGAGATTGCAACCGACAAAGCCGAATTCCTCAACGCAGCGTGTGAGCTCGGCGATGCAGTTCTTGGGCTCGACTCCCGGGCTTTGCGGCAGTTGACAGACGCCGACGAAGTTTTCCGGATATAGCTCGCAGACTCGGTGGATGAGCTCGTTACAGTGCTCGCTCCAGAAGCGGCTGGTTGTTTCGTTGCCGATATGGTGGCCCATGCCCACCGCACGCGGGGAGAAAATGGTGCGGTCGGTGCCTCGCTCGCGCTGGATCCTGAGCTGAGCGTTCTCGAGGCTTTCGCGAATGTTGTCGTCACTCACGTTCAGATCACCCTTTTGCGGCTGGGCGTGCTCGTCGCACAGGCAACCGATCTGGTGTTTGCGGTACTCGTCCAGCTGACGTGGTGCAGTGGTGTAATGCCCGTGACAGTCGATGATCATGGAAGTTGTTCCTGGTTCATGGGAGGCGGTGTGGCGACGCGTGCTGGTCATCGCCACGCTGAGCCTGAGGGCCTCTCGGCCTCAGGCGGCTTGCGGATCGACAAACATTTCGTCGATTTCATAGTGTTGCGGCAGGAGGGCCTGCTGGTAGGAATACCGGATCAGTGCCTCGATGGCCGGCCGGTTCGGCGCGATGCCAAGGGGCAGCGGATCCCCGACGACTTCCGACATCGCCAAGTAATGGCGGTCTGTATCGGAGGCTGCACCATCTCGCTCGAGCTGCTGCAGCCACAAGGCCTTCGATTGCACGAACGCGTCGAAAAGCGATCTCGCCAGCCACGGATGCGCGCTCAGCAGTTCATCCTTCACGACGATCAAGCCGTGTACCGGATAGATGCCGGTGCGGCGATACCAAGCCTTTTCTGCTGTTGGCGCGTCGGGAAACAGCTCGGGGTAGTTCGGTCCCTGCGCCAGCTTGGACGCATCCCATCCCTGGGCCTGCTTCGAGGCGTCCCATCCCGCGCTCGGCGCTCCTGCGCGCCCGATTCCCGCCGGCCCTGTGAAGGCGGCCTGCAGACTTCCGTCAGCCATCATGCCGATCAGCGACTGGCCCTGCGGCGCGTGCACGACATTGGGCGGAAGACGCAGCGTCGTCACGTGCTCCTCGTCGTCCACCACCCAGGTCACCTTGGACAAGTCGACGCCGCAGTCGTTTTGAAGAATGCCCCGTGTCCAGATGCCGGTGGACACCGAATAGGCTCGCACGCCGGCCTTCTTGCCCTCCAGGTCTTTGGGCTGCCGGATGCCCGCGTCCGGACGGTAGACAAGACCGGCGTGATGGAATCGACGGAATACGAACAGCGGCAACGCTTTGAAGGGCGCGCCGGCGGCGCGCGCGATCATGTAGGTCGCAGGAGCCATCTCGCACACGTCGAACTCGACGTTGCGCACCATGCGACGGAACGCCGCGATGATCGGGTTGATCTCCACGAAGTCGGGCGCAACCCCCTCGATGGGCGCGCGGCCGTCCTTCACGGCGGCAGTATGCCCATAGGTGGCAATTGCAATCTTGAGCGGAAGGCTTGGGCTGGACATGAGTAGTTTCGGTAAGAGAATCGGGGCGGCCATCTTCGAGCCGCCAGGTCGACCACGACACGGGCTCAGTCGGCCGGGTCGAGTTTCATCGCGTCTTCGAGCGTTTCGACATAGACCAGCCCAAGTTTGACGAGTTGTGGGCGCATGGCGTTGATGTCCAGTGAGAGTTCGCCGGATTGCAGGCGTTGCCGCGATCGGCCTTCCCTGGCTATGCGCTGTTCCGAGGCCCTGGCCACCGCGGCCGCCTCGGCGCGCGGCACAACGACTACGCCGTCGTCGTCAGCGACGACGACGTCACCCGCATGCACGGTCACGCCAGCGCATACGGTGGGCATGTTCACGTTGCCCAGCGTCGCCTTGACCGTTCCCTTCGCCGAGACGGCGCGCGACCAGACCGGAAAGCCCATTTCCTTGAGCGGACCGATGTCTCGGCAACCGGCATCGATCACCAAGCCCATCGCGCCGCGGCTGTGCATCGAGGTTCCCAGCAACTCGCCGAACATGCCGTCGGTGTTGTCCGCCGTCACGCCGACCACCATGATGTCGCCCTGCCGGCACTGCTCGATGCCGACATGGATCGTCCAGTTGTCGCCGGGTTGTGCCAGAACCGTCACCGCGCTGCCGGCGACGCAGGCTCCGGAATAGATCGGCCGCATATACGGTTTCATCAGGCCGACACGCCCCATGGCCTCATGCACGGTCGCGGTTCCGGCCCCGCGCAGGACATCGATCACGTCCGCGCTGGCACGTTCGACATGACGGACAACGACAGTTTTCATGTGTGGACTCCTGTTGTTCGAGACACCATCAACATCACGCTCTAGTGGCGTGGGATGTGGGCTTCGTCGATGACCCTGCTCCATTTCGCGGTGTCATCCCGGACCCGGATGTCCATCTCGGCAGGAGTGGTGGAACTGGCCACCGCACCCAGCTTGCGCATGGCCCGCTGCACTGCAGGCTTGGCGAGCACAACGGCCATGTCGTTCGACAGCCTCTCGACAATCGCATCCGGTGTCTTGGCCGGCAGGCTGACACCGCTCCACGACGTGGCTTCGAAGCCCATCAACCCGGCTTGGGACATGGTCGGCACGTCGGGCAAGCCGGCAAAACGCTGGCCGCTCGTGACGGCGAGCGCCTTCAGGGCCCCCGCCTGAATCTGTCCAAACACCGGCGGCATGATTTCGAAGGCCGCTTGCACTTGGTTGCCACGCAGTGCCGTCAGGACCTCGGCGGTCGACGTGAATGGAATGATCTGCGCCTTGATGTGCCCCATGGACTCAAACATGTGGGCCGCCAGGTTTTGTGTGCTACCTGCCGACACCGTCGCGATGGTCAGCCTGTCCGGATGAGCCTTCGCCCACGTCAGCAATTGATGCACGGTTTTGAAGGGCGATCCCTTGTTGACCAAGAGCACCAGATCGAAGAACGCGAGCGTCGACACGTTCCTGAACTGGCTCATCTTGTACGCCAGTGATTTGAAGAGCAGGGATGACAGGATCATGCCGTTGCCGGATAAGAACGCGGTGTAGCCGTCCGGGTCGGCATGCGCGACCAGCGTGGCCGAATTGACGAAGCCCGGGCCCGGACGGTTCAGCACCACCACCGGGACCTTGTACATCTTG
>JABEVE010000041.1 GCA_013044035.1 Burkholderiales bacterium | reverse complement strand
CGCCGGCAACGCAGCGCAACCCCAACACCATGATCAACGCCTGACCGCACCGCTCACGATAGTTGTCGCTGACAGCTCAAGATAGTTGACGCCGGGCACACGACCTTGCCGCGCATCACGCCGCGCAGCCCGAGCCTGCGCATTAGCCGCTCCACCGTGCAACGCGCCACAGCAGCGCCTTCGCGGTTCATCTGCTTCCAAACCTTGTCGGCGCCGTAGACCTGCATGTTGGCCTGCCAGACCTGCTCGACATGGGGAATCAATTCGGCATCACGCTTAGCACGGGCACTGCGCAGTGCCGGATTGCGTGCCTGGGCAACGCGTCGCCGATATACCTCAAGTCGAACCGGCGAGATGACGCACCCCGGCCATTTCATCTCAAGTGCGACGCCGCTTGCCGCGCTGCAACGCCAGCCCTACAGCTTTGTCCTGGCATTCGCGCCTCTTCTCCTCAAGCCACGCCTTGACCACTTCCGGGTCGTAGCGATGACTCTTGCCGTGGCGAAACGACGGCGGCAGGGTTTCGGGATACTTGTAGCGCCGCTGGCGCATGCCGCTGGGCTTGATGCCGAGTATCAAAGCAACGTCCTTGTCGGTCAACAGGCATTTGATCCCCAGCTTGAGCAGGCGATCGATGGGGTCTTCGGGTTTTGACATGTCGCACTCCGTCCCGGCGGTGTACCGGGCTGGACGGACGTGCGGATGGATGGTTGCGCGCACGACCGTCCGCGTTGATCTGTGCCTGGGACTTGCCCAGGCGCGGCGTCAATCGCGGACGGTGGCGCGAGGCGGTGGAGTCGACGGTTCCGGCTTGCGACTCGGCGGCTCGAGATCGGCTGCAGGCGGGTCGTCCGGGCAGTCCACCTTCATCATCGACTCTGGGCGTATCGAAAGTGTGAAGGCCTTCGCCAAGAGCCAGATTGCGACATAGACATAGACCAGATGGAGCAACGCCATGACCCCGCCGAGCGCCTGCGGGGGATGACCGGTCAAGGCCCACAGCCCCAGCACACCGGCGGCAAGCAGTGGCCACAGGCGCATGAGTGTCCTGAGATCAAGGCGCGGCGGGTGCGGGTTCGCAAACATGACTGTATTTTTACGCAGCGCTGATCGTAATGCCAGTGTTTCAGTGACTGGGGGGTGCGTCGCTGTGGTTTTGCCGTCACGCCGCGAGCTTTTGCAGGATCGGCCGATCCTTCGCGCGTTGCTGGGCTTGCCACAAATCATGCTGGGTCTGCAGGCGCAGCCAGAAACCGGGTGATGTGCCCAGGGCCTGCGACAGGCGCACGTCCATGTCCGCAGTAATCGCGGCATGCCCGTGCAGGATGCGCGAGAGCATGACGCGCGAGACGCCCAGATGCTGGGCGGCGGCCGTGACGGTGAGGTCGAGGTCGTGCAGCCAGCCGGAAAGAATCTCTCCGGGATGGGCGGGATCGTGCATGTCCATGGCGTTGCTCAGTCTCAGTGATAGTCGAGGTAATCCACCAGCTCCACGCCGTCCGCGGTGAAGCGAAACACCAGCCGCCAACTTAGGCGCGTCAGGTCTTGCGGGCCTGCAGCAACGTTCAATGCCGTGAGCATCTCGCGCAGCCGCTCGGCGTGCATGGCCTGAATCCCCTTGCGGCTTCCCGTTTCGAAGAAGGCTTGCAGCCCCTTATGGCGGAAGGACTGGATCACGGCGTTAAGTCAGAGTTTACAACGAACAGGCGGGGCGTGTGCGCTGGGGCCTGCGCTGTACGGCCCTGGCGCAGGGCATCGAGGTGGTCGCCCCAGTGCTGCATCAGTCTGACGCGCTCGGGCAGGTATTCGGCGCGGTTGTACGCCGCGCGCACGCGGTTCTCGGGTTCGTGGGCGAGTTGTTTCTCGATGACGTCATGGCGCCAGCCCTGCTCGTTGAGGATGGTGGAGGCCACGGCGCGGAAGCCGTGCCCGGTCATCTTGCTGCGATAGCCCATGCGGTAGAGGGCAAACAGGAGGGTGTTGTTGCTCATGGGCACGCGGGTGTTGCGGCCGGGCCAGACGTAGGTGCTGTTGCGGCAGGTGCGCTGTTGCTCTTCGAGGATGGCCAGGGCCTGGGTGGACAGCGGGACGACGTGATCGCGCTTCATCTTCATGCGCGGGGCGGTGATGATCCATTGGGCTTTGGCGAGATCGATCTCGTCCCAGGTCGCTTCGATGAGCTCTTTGGTGCGCACGAAGGTCAGGGCCAGGAACTGCAGGGCGCGTTGGGTCTGGGCCTCGCCGCCTTCGGTGGCGTAGCGGTCGATGGCGTGCAGCAGCGTGGGGAGTTCGTCGGGGTCGATGGCGGGTTGGTGCTTTTGCACATGCGGGGTCAAGGCGCCACGCAGGCCTGAGGTGGGGTCGGTGGCGCAGCGGCCGCAGGCGATGGCGTAGCGGAAGACCTGGGCGGCGACTTGCATGACGCGGTGGGCGAGATCGACGGCGCCACGGGCTTCCATCTTGCGCAGGGTGTCGAGCACCTGGACAGGGGTGATGCGGTCGATGGCCAGGGGGCCGAGGTCGGGGAAGAGGTTGGCCTGCAGACGCCGCTCAACATCCCGGGTGTGGGAGTCCACCCAGAGGATCTTCTGGCGCTCGAACCATTCGAGGGCTTGCTGCTGGAAGCTGTTGGTGGCGTCGACCTGGGCTTGTTGTCGCCGGGCTTTGCGCTCGGCGCTGGGGTCGATGCCCTGCAGGAGTTGGCGCTTGGCATCATCCCGGGCTTGCCGGGCTTCCTTGAGGCTGATCAGGGGATAGGCGCCGAGGGAGATGCGGTTCTCGCGGCCGTTGTAGCGGTACTTCAGGCGCCAGGCTTTGCTGCCGGTGGGCGAGATGACGAGGTGCAGGCCGCCGCTGTCATAGAGGCGGGTGGTCTTGCCGGGGGTGGGCTTGGCCGCGCGCACGGCGGCGTCGTTGAGCT
>JABEVE010000040.1 GCA_013044035.1 Burkholderiales bacterium | reverse complement strand
GGACACGCAGGCAGCACCGCCCAGGCCGCCGGACGCCCGCATGACGGCCATGCCGCCCGACCCCACGCCCCAGCGCAGCCCAGGGTGGTTGCGCCGCGTGCGCATGCGCATGGCCGCGGCCATGCGCTGGTTGCTCAACCTCTGGCGCGAGCAGGGGCCCCAGGTGCTGGCAGCCCTGCTGGCGGCGGGCAGCGGGGTTTTGCAGGTGCATCCGCAATTCGGCGCTCTGCTTGCGGCGCTGCATGGCCTGTTCGAACATGGCGCCGGGTCCATCGCCGGTCTGGCCGATCTGACCGTCATTCCGCGGGTGTTCATCGGCCTGGGTCTCATCCTCATGGCCTTCGGCCTGTTGCTGCGCGCGCGCGTCGCCTGGGTCATCACGCTGTTGCTGGCGCTGCTGTCGGCTGGTCTGGCCCTGTGGTCAACTCACAAGCCGAATGCCGTCTTTGCCATCGCCGCGCTGCTCATCGTGGTGCTCGCGGTCGATGCCCGGCGCTTCAACCGCAGCAGCCTGGCGGCGAGTTCGCTGTTCGCGCTGCTGGGCATCGGCAGCCTGCTCATTTACGGCGTGCTCGGCAGCCTCTGGTTCGGCAGTGGCTACTCCCCACCCATCCGCAGCCTGCCAACGGCGTTCTATTACGCCGTGGAGACCATGTCCACGGTGGGCTATGGCGACATCGTGCCCCGAACGGTGGAGGCGCGTATGTACACCGTCTCCCTGATCGTGCTGGGCATCACCATCTTCGCCACCACGCTGTCGGTGGTCATCGGGCCGCTGGTGGGCGGCAGCTTGAAACGTGCTCTGGAGGGCAGGATGCACCGCGAAATTCGCCGTAATCACTACGTCATCATCGGGGTCTCGAGCCTGGCCTACACGTTGTGGAAGGAGCTGCAGGGGCGCAGCGTGCCGGTGACGATCATTGCTCCGCCCGGCAAACTCTCGCCCTATCCGGAAGACGCCGATGTCATCGTCGGCGACGCCACCCGCAACGAGATTCTGGAGCAGGCTGGCGTGCCCCTGGCCAAGGTCGTGCTCACCCTGCGCGACGACGACGCCGAGAACGCCTTCGCCGTGCTCGCGGTGAAGGAATTGGCGCCAGGGGTCAAGACCATTGCCGGCGTGAACGACGCCCGCCATCTGGCGAAAATTCGCCGCGTGCAGCCCGACATGCTGTTTGCCCCGCAGGTGCTGGGCAGCGACCTGCTGGTGCGCACCCTGTTCGACGAGCCCATCGACAACGACACGGTCGCCAAGCTGCTGTTCGCGCAGAACTGAAGGCTGAAGGGCGGCAGCGCGACTTGCGCGACCCACTTCCAACGGTCCCACGCTGCGCTTTGCCGTGATGCCGCCAACTCGTCCTTGCGCTGGAGTCTCCACCGGCCTGTCAACGACGCGTGTGCAGCGCATGCATGCTGGTTGATGCGCAAGGCCAGAACAAGACTTGATGCTCATCAAGGATGTCCGAATCACCATGCGCATACTGGTGACGTCATTCCACCTTTTCCGGGAGAACGGCGATGCAGACCCGAGAGCAGATCCAGGTGTTGCAGAAGGCCGGGTTGGAGTCCATGGCCGGCATGGCCGAGGCGGTCATGCGTGGTGTCGAGCAATGGGCTCGGCTCGATCTGCAGTTGCTGCGCGATGTCACGCACGACGGTGCCGAAGCCATGCGTGCCACGGTGTCCGCGCGTGACGTGCCAGAGTGGATCCGTATTCAGTCCGACAATCCAGCCCGGGCCAAGACCGGAGGATCTGGGACCATGCCCGGCAATCGGCTGCAATTGCCGGTACCACCCGGGCGGAACTGGCCGATGCCATGAACCACGGCCTGTTGCGCGTGCAGCAAGCCCTGCGTGAGGCCATGGCGGCCGACAACGGCAAGCAACCCCTGCGCGAGGAAACGCTGGGTCGGGCCCGAGTTTGCTTGGCAGCCACAGTTCGAGTCCGGCGACGAGCCTGATGCAAAGCTTCATGAACTTCACCACGCAGGCTCTGGAGGCGATGCAGGAGTCGCAGGGCAGGGCGGTCAAGATCATGGCCGACAACGTGCGCCATGCGACACCAGCGGTGGTGAAGCATGCAGCAGCACGACAACCCCACGAGCGCAATCCATCAGCCTGAAAACGTGGCCAGGCCCACCACACAGCGGCTGAGCTGCGCGTTGAAATGCATGGTGGGGAGACTGGGTTGCAGGGCCGGGGGCTCCGACTCGGCGCATGGTTTTGGCTTGCAGCCGGCGCGGATTCCGGTGGGGCAGGCGCAGCCCGAAGATCGACGAGGCCTGCAGCAGCGCAGGAGACCTGCATGACGCGACTGGCTCTGCTGACCGGTGGCACGCGCGGCATTGGTGCAGTCATTGCACGGCGCCTGCTGCAAGACGGCTGCCCTGTCGCCGTCACCTACCGTGGCAATGCAGCGGCGGCCAGGGCGTTCATGGATGCCACGGCCATCGCGGCCTATTGGTGGGACGCCGGCGACTTCGACGCTTGTGCCGCCGGCGTTCATCAAGCTCACCTGAGCGCACAGGGGGAGCCGGCAAGTTCAGTGTCGTTCGCAAATCCAGGCGGCGATTTTCGGCCAAACCTCCTTCAGCGTGCGCGCACCCATGAACAAGCCAACATGCCCGCCCGGCACCGTGCGCTTGTCGATCTGGCTTGCGGGCGTACCGCACAAGGTTTGGGCAGCAAACACCTGTTCATGCGTGGTGATGTCGTCGTCTTCACCCGCCAGCAGATACAGCGGGCAGGTGATGTCCTTGAGATTGAGGGTGCGCCCCAGCGCGACGTACCTGTTTCTGGCCAACAGGTTCTGTTTGAACAGTTGATCGACAACCTGCAGGTACCAGCGGCCTGGCAGGTCGAGCGGGTTTTCGTACCAGCGCTCGAACGCCTCGGTCTTGGACAGCCACGCCGGATCGTCGATGTGCTCGTACAGGTCGATGTGCTCCTGCACATAGTGCTGTTCGGGGTGCATGTTCTTCCAGCCAACGAGCATGGTCTTGCCCAGCATCAGCCCGCCGCCGCTGGCCACCAGATCGGCGTAAAAGCCCATCGGGCTTTCTTTCACCATCTTCACCAGCGGGCCTTTGCCGGCATGGGTGTCGATGGGTGAGCCGGCCAGCACCAGGCTGGCGACCTTGTCGGGATAGCGCGCCGCCAGCATCGCACCCATCCAGCCGCCCTGGCACAGGCCGACGAGGTTGACCCGTCCACCTAGGTCATCCACGCAGGCGAGAAGTTCGGCGAGGTACTGATCGACTTCGAGGTCTTTCATGTCCAGCGTGGCGGAATGCCAGTCGGTGAGAAACAAGTGCCGGACGCCGCTGGCCTTGAGGGTCTGCATCAGGCTCTGGCCCTCGTGGTAGTCGGCGATCATCGAGCTGTGCCCGGCATAGGGGGCGTTGACCAGGGTGGGAATGCCGTTCGCGGCGGGTGCGGAGTAATCGCACAGATCCAGCGTGCGCAGCTTCAGCCGCGGCGTGTGCGCCGTGGCGAGCTTGGGCTTGATGCCGCCATGCAGCCGCATTTCCTCCTCGAGAAACTTCACGTTGCGCGCGGCCAGCTCCATGCCTTGCTCGGTCAGGCTGGCGGCGAGTTGCATGGGCCAGAAAAGCGGGGCATTGATGTTGGGCACAGGTGCCGTGGTGCTGGGTGTGGACATGTGGATCAACCTTTCAGGCGATGGCGAAGTGTTTGAACAGCGGACGTTTGGCGGCGTCCAGCACGACTGAAAAGACCACGCTGGAAGCCAGCAGCAGGACGATCAGGCTCCATGGCAGCCACGCCATCAGCACGCCCAGGCCGGCGAGCAGGCTGACGATGGCTAGATCAGCGATGCTGGTCATGGCCATCCAGCGCGATGGAGCCAAGCTCCACAGCGAGGCGTTGGTGCGCAAGGCATAGATGCCGGCTTGGTTGGTGAACACCAGGATGAGGAAGGCCAGTGTCTGGCTTTGGTGGCCATCCAGCCCCCAGGCGCCGCGGGCGATGAAGTAAAACTCGAGCGAAAACACCAGCGAAAGCGAAGCGAAGCCAGCAGCGGCGGCAACCAGCCTGCGCACGTCCCAGTGCTGCGGGGCCGGCGTCGGGCGCACGCGGTCGGTGGCGATGCTCATGGTGACGAAGTCGTTGGCGAACAGCATCAGCACGATGAGCAGCGGCGAGACCAGGAACCTTCCGGTGAGCACCAAGCCCAGCGTGAGGAACACGGTGATCTCGAAGACTTTGAGGGTCTTGTTCAAGGTGTAGGTCAGCATGCGACGGTGCACCTCGCGTCCGGCCCGCACCACGGTCAAGACTCCGCCCAGGCCGGGATCGGTCAGCACCACGCCGGCGGCGGCCTTGGCGACGTCGGTGGCGCTGGCGACGGCGATGCCCAGTTCGGCCTGACGCAGTGCGGGCGCGTCGTTCACGCCGTCGCCGGTCATACCGGTGACGTGTCCGGCCTGCTGCAGCGCGACGACGATGCGGTGCTTGTCCTCCGGCAGGACGCGGGCGTAGAGGTCGCAGTTCTCGGGGTTTTGCGCCACGTTGCCGTCCCGCAGTCCCTCGGCCTGACACGCGCGTGTGCCGATACCGAGTTGTGCGCCGATG
>JABEVE010000039.1 GCA_013044035.1 Burkholderiales bacterium | reverse complement strand
TCATGGCTGGGCTCCCTGGACGCTGCGCGTCATCCCTCCGAGAGGGAATTCGCCCTTGAGGCGGCTCTGCGGGCTCATGGCTCTCCTCCTTGCATGGCTTGTGTCGCCCCATGCTAAACAGGCCCGGCGAACTCGGGCATGCGATTGTGTAAGCAAACATGACGACTTGGCGCGCGTGCGAGCGCGCCTGACACTCAGTGCGCGTGGCCGTGCAGGTGGTTGGCGGTGATGCCGTGGGCAGCGCCCGGAGCGGGGATGCAGCCATGCGTCGGCTCGCCACGCGGGGCATCGGCGCAGTCGCCGCATTCGAGTTGCACCGTGGCATGCGCGACACCCAGGTGGTCGCGCAGGCGATGGTGAATGGCACGCAGCGTGGCGTCGGCGTCGGCGCCATCGCGCAACTGCGCGTGCAGCGTCACCAGCGTCTGCTCCCCCGAGAGACTCCAGGCATGGACATGGTGCACGCCGGTGATGTCGGGCAACTCGGCCAATTCTTCGCGCACCGCGACTTCGTCGAAACCCGCTGGCGTGCCCTCCAGCAGCACATGGGCGCTGTCGCGGGTGATGGCCCAGCCGGTGCGCAGGATCATCGCCGAGACGAACAGCGACAGCAGCGGGTCGGCTACGGTCCTGCCGGTGGCGAGGATGATGACGGCCGCCAGCACCGCAGCGCCCGAACCCAGCAGGTCGCCCAGCACATGGGCGCGCGCGCCGCGCTCGTTCAGCGAAGCGCCGCCCGACAGCACCAGGAACACCGCCACATTGGCCACGCCGCCGGCCAAGGCGATGGCCAGCATCCAGTCGGCCTGCACCGCCTCTGGCTTGAGCAGGCGCAGCGCGGCTTCCGCCACCACCCACACCGTCAGCGCCAGCAGCGCCAGGCCGTTGACAAAGGCCGCCAGCGCCGGGCTGCGCTGCCAGCCATAGCTCAGGCGGGCGTTCGCCGGGCGCGTGGCGATGCGCTGGGCGAACAGCGCCAGGCCGAGCGCGGCGCTGTCGGCCGCCATGTGCACCGCGTCCGACAGCAGCGCGAGCGAGTTGGACCACCAACCACCCAAGGCTTCCAGCAGAGTGAACGCCAGCAACACCGCCAGCGCCCAGCCCAGGCGCTGCGCGCTGGTGTTCGGGCCATGGTGGGCATGGCCGCGCCCGGGCGCATGGTCGCCATGCGCGTGGTCGTGGTGATGATCGTCGTGGGTTGAAGCCATGGCGGGGACGTCTCGGGAAGGTTGCGACGGATGAAAACGACGCGCCGATTACACCATGCGCCGTTGTCGCCCCGGACCATGACCGGATGGCAGGCAGGGGCAGCAGGTCGATGTGGCCTGCGCGGCTCAGTCCGCCAGGAAGCGGTAGCCCACGCCCACCTCAGTCAGCAGGTGGCGCGGGCGGGCCGGGTCGTCTTCCAGCTTGTGGCGCAGGCGGCCCATGTAGATGCGCAGGTAATGGCCATGCTCTGCATAGCCTGGTCCCCAGACTTCGCGCAGCAACTGGCGGTGGGTCAGCACCAGGCCGGGGCGGCTGGCCAGGGCGCACAGCAGTCGGTACTCCATCACGGTCAGGCGCAGGTCGTCGCCGTCGCGACTCACCAGGCGCCGCACCATGTCCAGCTCGACGCGGCCGAAGCGCAGGGGCTCGCCCGCAGGCGCGTTCCCGGCGGATGGACGACGCAGCGCGGCACGTACCCGCGCCAGCAGCTCGGCCACGCCGAAGGGCTTGCCGAGGTAGTCGTCGGCACCCTGGTCGAGCGCGGACACCTTGGTGGCTTCGGCCGAGCGCGCCGACAGCACGATGAGCGGGGCGCCGCTCCAGCCGCGAAAGTCGCGGATGAAGTCGATGCCGTCGCCATCTGGCAGGCCCAGGTCGAGGATGACAAGATCCGGCTTGCGCGTGCCGGCATCGATCAGGCCGCGCGCCATGGTCGCCGACTCGCACACGCGGTAGCCCTCGCCCTCCAGCGCCGCGCGCACGAAGCGGCGGATCTCGGCCTCGTCCTCGATCACCAGAATCAGGCTGGACGGGGTGGTCACGGCAGCTCCGGCAAGGTGGGCGCCGCAGTCGTCGGCCCGGGCGCAAGCGTCACGGGATGCGTCGCCGCCGTGGCGGGCGTCTGGGCGGTCTCGGCCTGGTACTCGGCGTCATCGCCGGGCTCCAGCTGCGGCGCGGTCTGCAGCGGCAAGCGCACGCTGAACGCAGCGCCGCCCTGGGGCTGATTCGCCGCCGTGATCGTGCCGCCGTGCGCCTCGACGATGACGCGGCAGATGGCCAGGCCCAGGCCCACGCCCGGAATGGGCGATTCGGGTTCGCCCCGGGTGAATTTTTCGAACACTGCACGCTCGCGCCCGTGCGCCAGACCCGGCCCCTGGTCCCACACCGTGAGGAGCGCTTCGGCTCCCTGCACTTGCGCGCGCACACCCAGCGGCGTGCCAGGCGGGGTGAACTTCAGCGCGTTGTCCAGCAGGTTGACGAGCACGCGCTCCAGCAGCACGGCATCGGCGCGCACCAGCGGGAAATCAGCGGGAAGGTCGATGTGCATCGGGTGCTGCGCCAGTTGCGCGGCGTCCACGGCGCGCAGCGCGCTGCCCACCAGTTCCTCGACCGATTGCCAGTCGTGCCGCAGCGTCACCTGGCCGGACTGCAGCCGCGCCATGTCGAGCAGATCGTCCACCATGCGGGCCAGCCGCCGCGCCTGCTGCATGATGGTGAGGGCCTGGGCATGCAGCAATGCGGCGTTGACCGTGGCGGGCTGGGGGGTGCCTGCAGCGGCGAGTCGCGACGCCAGCACTTCGGTGGCGCCCACCAGCGAGGTGAGCGGCGTGCGTAGATCGTGCGACAGCGCCGACAGCAGCGAGTTGCGCATGCGCTCGGCCTGCATCGCCAGCAGCGTGTCCTGCGCCACGCTGACGAAATGGATGCGCTCCAGCGCAATGGCGATTTGCGTGGCGCAGGTTTCCAGCAGCCGTCGCAACTCGGGGATGGCGGACAGACGGGTGTCGCCGGGGTCCATCACCAACACGCCGCGCACGCGCATGGGCGCCTTCAGCGGCAGATAGAACAAGGGCGCGCCGGGCAAGGTGTCGGTGCCCTGGCCGGCGGGCTCGCCGCGTTGCAGGCACCAGCGCGCGAGTTCGGCGTCGAACGGCAGGGCCGTGCCCGGGGTTGTGCCCGCGGCGGGTTGCAGGCTGTCGTCCAGGCCGAGCAGCAGCAGGCTGGCGCGGCAGCGAAAACTGGCCTGCACCACACGTTCGCCGATCTCGGCCACCTGGTCGGCGGTGAGCGCGCCGGAAAGCTCGCGCGAGAGTTCGTATAAATCGTGGGTGCGGCGCTCGCGCTGGCCCGCGACCTTGGCCTGGAAATGCAGATGCGACGTGAGATGGCCGATGAGCAGGCCCACGCCCAGCATGACGCCGAAGGTGAAGATGTATTGCACGTCACTCACGGCGAAAGAAAAGCGCGGCGGCACGTAGAAAAAATCGAACGCCAGCACGTTGACGATGGCCGCCAGCGCCGCCGGCCCGCGGCCGAAGCGCAAGGCCACGGCAACGACGCCGAGCATGAAGAGCATGACCGTGTTCGACAGGTCGAAATAACTGCGCAGCGGGCTGGCGAGCAGGGTGATGGCGCCGGAGATGAGCAGCGCCGGCAGATAGCGCCGCCACAGTGCCCCGGTTTGCGGCAGACCGAAGTTCGCGCGGGCGGCGGTCGGGCGCGACGCCCGCGCCGCGCGGGTGATAAGGATGAGGTCGAGGTCGGGCGCATGCCGCGCCAGCCGCGCGGTGGTCGAGCGGCCCAGCACGCGCCACCACCACGCCCGGGTGGCCGAGCGGCCCAGCATCACCCGGTTGAGGTTGTGGGTGCGGGCGTAGACCAGCGTAGCCTCGGCGGGATTGGGCCCGGCAAGCATGGCGGTTTGCGCGCCGAGCTCCCGCGCCAATTGCAGCAGCTTGGCGGCATGGTCGCGCCGCGCCTCGTGCAAGTTTTGCAACGTCGGGGTTTCCACCGTGATGACGTGCCAGCGCGCATGCAGGGCGTCAGCCAGGCGTGCGCCGGCGCGCACCAGGCTGGCATCGTCGCGCGGACCCACGCACACCAGCAGGGCTTCGGCGGCATCCCATACCTGGCCGCCCACGCGGCTGCTGCGGTAGTCGCGCATCTCGCCTTCCACCTGCTCGGCCGTGAGCCGCAGCGCGAGCTGGCGCAGCGCCAGCAGGTTGCCCTTGCGAAAGAAGTTGCGCACCGCGTGCGCGGCCTGCTCGGGCAGGTAGATCTTGCCGTCCCGCAGGCGCTGCAGCAGGTCGTCCGGTGGAATGTCGACCAGAACCACCTCGTCGGCCGCCTCGAACACACGGTCGGGCAGGGTCTCGCGCACCCGCACGCCGGTGATGCCGCCGACGATGTCGCTCACACTCTCCAGGTGCTGCACGTTGAGCGTGGTGTAGATGTCAACACCCCCGGCCAGCAGTTCCTCCACGTCTTGCCAGCGTTTGGGGTGGCGGCTGCCCGGCGC
>JABEVE010000038.1 GCA_013044035.1 Burkholderiales bacterium | reverse complement strand
TTTGAATTTATGACTCTTTACATTTATAAAGAGATATTTGTAGACGGTTGCTATGACGTTTCTCTGCCAACCGGAAATCCGGTTATTATCGACGTTGGAGCCAACACCGGATTATTTATAATCCGCATGAAGCAAATTTACCCACATGCAACAGTATTTGGCTATGAACCCATGCCTGCAAATTTTTTGCAACCTAATGAAAATCTAGCACTATCCAATTTCTCAGATTGTCATGTATTCATGTCAGGCATTGGTGCAACGACACGGAAGGCTGAGCTTTTTACGCACGAGAAAAATATTGGTGGCCATAGTCTATACGCCAGTCAGGGCAAGGGCGGTGGACACATGACGGTTGACCTATTATCTCTTAGCGATGCCCTGCAGAATATAGGGGGCGGTGACAAGGCTTGCGATTTTTTGAAACTTGACTGCGAGGGCGCTGAGTATGAAATCATCAAAAGTATCAATCAAGAAATGGCAAGAAATATCCGTTGCATAATATTCGAGGCAACGCCGGCCTTATACTCTGTTCAAGAGACTACTGATCATCTTTGCAACCTCGGTTATCAGGTCAAAAAATATCGTGGCTTATGGTTGGCAACACGTTATTGACTTGGCTCTTGAATGGTTGGCCCTGCACAATTCAAAATCCGTTTCCTGTTCACCCATGACGTTGAATACAACCACCTGGGCCGAGCGCGCCAGGATATCCACGGCGGTACAACTTCTCAGACAAGCGCTTCGGCATGGCTTTGATCGGATCGCGAGGCGCAGGAAGTCTGCGCAGCCCAGCTCGCCTTGGGCAGTCGGCGCAAAAAAGCGCTGGCCCCAGGCCCCGGCGGGTGATGGCGCATAGCAGCCATTTGACGGGCACTTCGAATTAACGGTTTTCTGACCTGAGATCCACGTGACAACACCGCAAACCAACCGATTGAGTGCCCGATCAAGGGGTGGGAGGGCGATGGTCTGGCCCTTCGTCCCCCGGATCGGGTCACATATGGCCCATCCAGGCCCGTTTCGAGCGTCAGCAGGGGGCCGGCCCAGCCTCCTTGAGCGTGAACAGGCGCCGCAGGAGGTAGACGGCGGCCTTCCAATGCAAGTGCAGCGTGGCCCGCGTCAGGCCGATACTGCGCAGAGTCTTTGCGCTCAATCAGCCGCACCCCCTGCTGGCAGAGAACCTGAACGTCATCATTCCCGGCTTGATTGCGGCCCCGCCTATACACCGCGACTTCCGCGCAGGCGACGTGCGGCACTCACTTGCCGACATTTCCAACGCCCGAACCAAGCTCGGCCATGCGCCAGCACACAGCGTCAGACAGAGTTTGCGCGAGGCAGTCAACTGGTATGGCCGATAGCGCACGCACGCGCTCGACAAGGAGTCAACACATGATGCTTCAAGACAAGGAAATCAAGGCTCGTGAAAGGGCGTTTCACGACAACCGCTTTGGACAACACGTCGACCCTCGGGCCAGGCTTGATGGCGTTTATTCCATCACGGCTGCTTCGACCATGAAATTCAAAACATTGCTGGCACAGGATTTCCCGCATGCAGGGACTATTTTGGAATATGGGTGTGGGACAGGAGGCGACTTTAATTTTTACAAAAAATTAAATCCTCATCTCTACGGAATCGACATCTCTGAAGAAGCGATCCAGAAGGCACAGGCGAGGGCGATGACTGAGGGACTGTCGGCGAATTTCAAGGTTGGAGACGCTGAGTCCACGGGTTATGAGAATAATATTTTCGATCGGATCGTAGGCCTTGGTATTTTGCATCATCTCGATCTAGAAAAATCACTTCCCGAGCTGGCTCGTATCATAAAGCAAGACGGCGGATGCATATTTTCAGAGCCACTTGGACATAATCCAATAATCAATTTCTTTAGATTTTTGACGCCGAAATTGAGAACCCCAGATGAGCACCCTCTAAAAAATAAAGACTTCGATTTGATGAGAATCCATTTTAATGAGGTCAACATTGAATATTTTTACATCCTAACATTTCTCTCGCTGCCATTTCGAAGAACAGCCGTTTTCAAACCCGTTTATCGCTTTCTTGCCGCCGCAGATGGTTGGATGTTTCGTAATTTTCCGCGGCTTGGAAAATATGCTTGGATATGTATTATCGAATTGAGGGCGCCGAAGAAATCAGAGAGCTCCGTGGTTGTTAATGGCTAGACTGGGGTAATTTCCCTGGGCTTCCAGCGAACGTGAGACAGGCCATCCAGTCCAATCGCCAAGACCAAGCGATGCAGACGAACTCCCAGATACTCAATCCAATGTTTTTCGGAAAAATCGTCATCGCCACCAATTCAATCGGGCCGCATATTTATCTACGTGACGGAATCAACGGCTTCCTTGCTCCAAGAAATACTCCAGAAGCCTGGCAAGAGGCTTTTGCAAGCGTGGGTGCGCTGTCAGAATCAGCACGCTTGAGCATGGAAAACAACGCTCGATATACGGCGCGTGTCGAATTCAACGAGGAAAAGCGAATGACATGTACCTTGTCCACTGCCCTCGAGGCAGTTTTGAGGTGAGGTTCACTGTGCCCTCTCGACACAACCGACCGATGGCCTTCCTGCGAAAAGGATAAATTGCTTGCGAAGGATTTTGGTTTTTGTCATTGCATCGATATTGCTGGCCTGCGCAGCATTGGTGCTCTTTTTCGCACGACACGACGTCAAGGCTTGGATCAAACCTCTGGTCCTGGAAGCTGTCGCCAAGGCGAAAGACGCGGTGTACCGATGGAACGTCGGAAAATCGAATGAACGGTTGGATGAAGCTGTTGGTAGCGCCGCGGATGACTGGGACGCCGGGCTTTTGGACCGCTTGAGTCGTGCCTTGCCATTTGGGGTCTGGAAACCGGGAAATATCGCGACGCATCGCTGCACGATCACAAGTTGTCAAACCTATTATGTCGCGATAAACGGAAGCGACAACAATTCTGGGCTAACTCCAGATAAGCCGTTTGCCACGTTCAAGAAGGCCGTTTCTGTCGTGCGCCCTGGTGATACCGTGCTCATCAAGGCCGGCGTGTATCACCAGGTCCTGAACGTTCTCAACGTCGCCGGCGGTCTGCCCGGCAGACCGATCACCTTCGGCGCTTCTGGCGATGGGCCCGTGGTGATCGATGCGGCACCGCTGATTGCGCCATCAGCATGGGTTCGGGTACGTCCGGGCATTTATGCCGCCCAAGTCTCGAAAACCCTCGATGGGCAAGCACTGCCGTTGCCATGCCGCATCGAGGGTTGCAGCAAGGGGCAACAACCTATGGCTGTGGTTGTTGATGATCGGGCACTCAAACCCGCGCCGCACAACGATGCCACGTCGATCACTCCAGGAAGCCACACCTGGGCTTACGACGGACAGACTCTGACGGTCGATCTGGGCTCCCGCAAACCGGATACCGCGCAAGTCGACGTCGTTTCGCAAGCCAACCCCAGTGCGATCTATTGGTACGGCGTATCGAACCTGGTGTTCAATGGTTTAACCGCCAGGAGTTCTGGAGCAGGCGGAATCTGGGGCTACGGCAACGGCATCACCGTGAGCCACTGCGTCTCTGCATTCAACACCAAGGCCGGGATCAATTTCATGGGCAATGGCGAGATTGCCAATGCGCACAACCAAGCCCTGTACAACCTGGTCTACATGAATGCCATGCACAACTGGCCGCGCGGCAACAATGGCTTTGCCGCCGCAGGCGGGGGTTGGAGCGGTGGCTTGGTGTTCTCCGCCACGCAGAGGGGCCTGGCCCTGGGAAATGTGGTGGTGCAGAACGGTGGCGAGGGCCTGATTGCTTACGGCAGTTGGCCGAAATTTCCGTCCGGCCATACGGTGTTCGAACGCAATCTGGTGATGGACAACTGGTCAGCCAATGTCTATGTCGACAATCAGCCAGGCGATAGCGTGCGCAACAATGCGGTGTACTTT
Source organism: Burkholderiales bacterium (assembly GCA_013044035.1). GTDB lineage: Bacteria > Pseudomonadota > Gammaproteobacteria > Burkholderiales > Burkholderiaceae_C > Thiomonas_A. Next base: position 15,250 of record JABEVE010000038.1, on the reverse strand, counting down.
AGCGGCTACAACACCGCGTCTTGGGCTCGGCCGCCTCAAAGCGGCTATCCGTGGAGCAATCTGTTCAAAATGAACGCCGGTATTTCCATCGGGGATGAATGCAACTCATCGGGCTACACCCCATGTGCCGCAAAGCTTGCCGACACCCAGATTCTCAACAACCTGATTGTCGGCTTCAGGGTTGGTATTGCCGAGTATGCAGAAGGACGCTTGGCCAACCCTCACGGCCTGAAGAACACCCTGATTGCCAACAACACCATTGTGTCGATGCTGGCGACTCCGCCCAACACCTATTCGGCCGGCATATTCCTGCGTGACAACGGGGCGGCCAACCGCGACAGCCGCATCGTCAACAACCTGGTCGTGACCTTCGCGCACGACCAACCCGCTGTCTGGTACCTCGGCCATGGTGCGGACCCTGGCGTGACGATTGACCACAACGCTTACTACAACCCAGGCAACGCCGCTGTCTTGTGGACCGGCAGCATGATCGTGCGCAAACTCGACCTGGCCCAATGGCAAGCGCAGACAGACAACGATCATCAAAGCATCTTCTCCGACCCGGCCTTGGTCGACTTGGCGCGTCTGCAGCCAAGCGGCGGAACCCCCTACCCCTACACTGCCCTCGCGCTGAAGCCACGCTCGCCACTGATTGGCAAAGGCATACCGTTGAACAACGGTTTGTCTACGGATTTTGCGGGCTGGCCACGTGGGGCGGCCTGGAATATCGGAGCGTTTTAGTCCGGGTGAAGCCGAGTCGGCCTTCATCGAGGGCAACACGGCATGCGTGTAGAATCCGCGAAAATTTTTCGTTGGGGCAGGTTTCGTGCACTTCGCTGTATCGTGACGGCCCGGCTCTGGCGAAACACAAAAAGGCCGCAACGCTGGCCGTTTGGTTGGCAAGATTGATTGGCGAAATTCGCCGTCAACATCATGCCAAGCAGCCTTGGTCCAAGGGGGTATGCAGCTGAATGTAGGTCATGCCTCGCGTCGTGCGCGGTGTTCGTCAGCTTTTTTTCACCACTTGCGCCGGATGCTCACCATGATCAGAGTCAATTTTCTCAGCCAGCTGGTTCGGCCTTTTTGGGCCAGCCTGGCATTCAGTTCCATCGCCATGCTTGCCAGTTGCGGCGGAGGGTCTTCCCCTGCAGCGCAGATCGACGCCGGGGTAGCCTATAACTCCGGAGCCTTCATCGCTTCGTCCTACAAGTCCGTCGCTCTGCCTTTTCAAGTTTGGCAGCCGGGCAACGTGACCACGCCGCCATGCAGCGCAGCGGGTTGCCATAACTTCTACGTGGCCACCAACGGCAACGACGCCAACAACGGCACCTCCGCAGCCACACCATTCGCGACCTTCGCCAAGGCCGTGTCCGTGGTGCAACCCGGCGACACCGTACTGATCCGTGCCGGGGTTTACCACCAGGTCCTCAATGTGCTCAATGTCGCCGGCGGACAGCCCGGCAAGCCCATCACCTTCGGGTCCTACGGCGATGGGCCCGTGGTCATCGACGCCTCGCCGGTGCCGGCCAAGTGGTCCCAGGTCAACGGCTCGGTCTGGCAGGCCTCGGGGCTGCGTGAACAACCGATGGCCGTGGTGATCAACGGCGCGGCGCTCAAACCTGCGCTGGCCGCCTCCTACACCGCAACGTCCTCGCCACCGCCCACCAACCCCGCAGCCGTGACATCCGGTTCCGGCTTGTGGGCTTACAGCGGCGGCACGCTGACGGCGGATTTCGGCAACGCGACGCCCTCGACCGCTGACATTGTCATCCCCAGTGCCAGCAACCCATCGCCCATCTACTGGTTCGGCGTGTCCAATCTTGTCTTCAACGGATTGACCGCGCGCGGCTCCGGAAATGGCGGCATCTGGGGCTACGGCAACAACATCACTGTGAGCAACTGTGTGTCCGAGTTCAACACCAAGGGCGGCATCAATTTCATGGGCAATGCCACCATCGCCAACTCCGGTAACCAGGCGCTTTACAACCTTGTTTACATGAACGCCATGCACAACTGGCCGCGCGGCAACAACGGCTTTGCCTCCTCCGGCGGCGGCTGGAGTGGCGGACTGGTGTTCACGGGCGGCTACCAAGGCCTGGCACGTGGAAACATCGTGGTGCAAAACGGTGGCGAAGGCATCATCAGCTATGGCAGCAGTCCCGGCACCAACAGCGGCAGCATCGTGTTTGAGCAGAACCTGGCGATGGACAACTGGTCGACCAATATGTACTTCGACAATCAGCCGAACGACATTGCCCGCAACAACGTCGTGTACTTCAGTGGCTACGATCCCAGCACCTGGATCCAGCCCTACAACGCCAATACCTACCCCTGGAACACGATGTACAAGTTCAACGCCGGGATCTCCATCGGCGATGAATGCGGCTCGTCCGGGGCCAACCCCTGTACCGCCAATCTCGCCAACACCCAGATCTACGACAACCTGATCGTGGGCTTTCGCATCGGGATTGCCGAGTCCTGGGAGGGCAATGCCATGCTGCAGAACCCGACCAATCTGCAGCATGGGTTGAAGAACACGCTGATCGCCAACAACACCATCATTCTGCCGCTGAGCACACCGCCGGGTACCTACAGCATCGGGTTGTACCTGTGGAACAACACCACACCGAGCGGCGCCAACCCCAATACCAACAGTTTCGTGGTCAACAACCTGATTGTGGGCTGGTCCAGCGCTACGAGCGCGAATTCGCAAAACGTGCTCTGGTACCAGGGCAACGGGGCCGATCCGGGCGTTACGGTCAACAACAACGCGTATTGGAATCCCAATGCCGCCAACACCTTCAATATCGGTTTCAACAGTACCGTGGCGACGGACACTTTCGCGCAATGGCAGGCTGCAACGGGCAACGACTCGCTGGGGCTGTTTACCAACCCCGGCTTGACCAATCTGCAGGCCCTGGTCGACCCTGGCTATCCAAACACCCCGGTGAGCACGCCGTTCGACTACCACAACGCCATCCCACAAAGCGGTTCACCGCTCATCGGCAAGGGCATGAACCTGTCAGCCTTCACAGCGATACCAGGCACGGCCTTTGTCACCAACCTGCTCGGACAGAATCGCGGGGCGAGTTGGTCGATCGGGGCGTTTTGAATGCCCTGGAGTCGACTTGCATCCACAACCAACCTCGGGCGCATGAGGCACCCGGGCAAACCTGGCGCTTTCTGGGCAGAACGTTGGAGAAACGGCGCGGTTTGCCCCGCTCAGGCGTTCAGTAACTTGTCGCTCCGTCGGTAGCGTGGCAGATTGGTGCGGCGACGTGTCAGCCCTTCGCCGATGATTTGCGCGCTGGTCGACTGTGCTGGTTGCGTCCGGATGGCGAAATAGCGCGCCGCCAGCCCGGCGAAAATCCAGAAATTCGCCATCAGATTCCCATCGGCAAATCGACTACCGTAGAAATTCACCATGGCCACTGCCATCGTGCCGAGCCAAAGCCCGATACCTAGGACCTTGGATTCGGTGCGGTCATCGATTTTCTCGATCTTTCTGCCGAGCTTGAATAATCCAAATAAAAGGCCAAGTAATGCCAGCGGCATCAACGGGCCGTTTTCTGCAGTCGCCAGCACGAAATAGTTGTGAGCATCCATGTGCGCATGCTCAGGCGAATATTCCCCGATGTATTTTGAAAAATGGTCAAGGCCGACCCCCAGTGGGTGATCCGCCAACATTTGTGCAGCACCTTGCCATATGACGAACCGACTTTCAGTACTCGGATCGAGTTCCTGGTTCAGAGGTTTGTTCACGATTCCGGGCATCGACCCAGTTCCCTGAACGGTCATGTCGATTCTGGCTATGACCGAGCCCGGTAACCAGGCGTGATAATTCAGCAATGCAACAACGATCAGCAAGCCGAGCAGTAAATTGCGGCGCATCGTCAGGATCAGGGCGAGAACCGCGAAAATTCCATAGGACTGCCTTGAGTAAGTAAAAAAATTGACGAATATGCCGAAAGCAAGACAGCCCAGGGCAACCCATCGAATGAGCCGACTGTCGCGGTAGAAGAATGCCGTAACGCCCATCAAGGTCATGTAGATGACGTAGAAGGCCGCTGAACGATTGGCATCGGTGGAATTCCAACTGAACGGAGCAGCGACACGGCGTGATTCGTTGTAGTTGAAACCATAATCCATCGCCTGCCGCAATCCAAGGTAGGTGTCGAAAAAAGCCACGAACAAAATCACAAAAATAAGAAACTTCAGTGCCTTGATGTCGCGTATCCCATGGTAGGCGATGAAAAAAAGCAGCATGTAAAGTGTGACGTTCTTGTATGCCTGCAAATCAGCCAAAAATGTTGAACCATCGTAGAACTGTCCAATGAGCAAACCCCAGGCAAGCACACTGAAATAAAACAGGAAATTCCCTTTCAATGGTGTTTTGATGACATCTTCGCGATAATTGCGAAAAACTAAAAATAGCAGCGTCAGAAACAGCAGATTCGTAATATTGAGGCCAGGCACCGGGATATCAGGGATGCGGCTCTGATTCGGGATGTAGAAAATCGTGAACGCGAGAAGATACAGGACCGATCTGGGTGTCACTGAATGATTTTCATCGACGATCATGGTTTTCATGAATATGACCCGAAATGGTTTCACGCAGCTTGTGCTGCTTGCTGCGGATGGTGCAGGGGTGCTGGTTGATCGACAAACCGCCGCGCCCAGGTTTCGTAAGTCAGGATCAGCCAGAGCCTTTCGCTGTGATCATGCGACTGCGCCAGATGCTCGCGTATCAGGCATTGGATGCCGCCGGCATTGAAGATGCCGCGCTCGATGAACCGGCGTGATGCGAGGGTATCTTGCAAACGCTCGCGCAGCTCGTGGCGCAACCATCGTGCGATGGGGATGGCGAAGCCCTGCTTGGGTTTGTTCAGCACATCGGCCGGCAGCAGTTGCTCGGCCACCTGTCGGAACAAGTACTTTCCGCGACCTTCGCGCAATTTGAGGTCGAACGGCAGGCGTGCGACGAATTCGAGCAGCACGTGGTCGAGCAGCGGGGCGCGAGCCTCGAGCGAGTGCGCCATGGTCATGCGATCGACCTTGACCAGAATGTCGTCGCTCAGATAGGTGGCCATGTCGCCTGCGAGGACGTTCTCCATCGGGTCGGCAATACCGGCTTGCGTGAAGTGTCCGCGGATGCTGGCATAGGGGTCGGCGCGGCGGAATTCGGGTACGAGGATGCCGTCGAGGTCGGCGCGCGTGGCCAGCGCCACGCCCGCGAGGTAATCGTCAGGGAAGGACTGCCCCAGGCGTGCCGCGATGCGGCCCAGCCTTATGCCGCGTTCGCCTGGTGCGACGGCGGCCGCGGCGCGTGCCACGGGCGCCGCCAGGCCGGCGGTATGGCGGCGCAGCGCTCGCAGCGTCTGGTACTTGGCGTAGCGCTGGTAGCCGGCAAACAGCTCGTCGCCACCGTCGCCGGACAGCACCATCTTGACCTGCGACGCGGCGAGCTTGGCGACGAGGTAGGTGGGGATGGCGGAAGAATCGCCGAAGGGCTCGTCGAAATACCACACGAGTTCGTCGAGTGCGGCGATGGCGTCGGCCTCGACGACGAGTTCGGTGTGCTCAGCGCCAATGTGCCGGGCCACGGAGCGGGCTGCCGGAAGTTCATTGAAGCGCTCTTCGCGAAACCCGATGGAGAACGTCCTGACGGGCTGGCCCATATTGCGTGCCATCAGTGCGGCGACCACGCTGGAATCGAGACCGCCGCTCAGAAAAGCCCCGAAGGGCACATCGCTGACGAGGCGCACGCGCACCGCGTCTTCGAGTTGCTCCAGCAAGCGACGCTGCAGGGTGGGTTCGTCCTCGGTCCACTTCGGCCCGAACACCGGTTGCCAATAGCGGCGCAAGCTGACTTGGCCCTGCTGCGCAACCAGCACATGCGCGGGGGGGAGCTTGTGGACGCCCTCGTAAATGCTGGCAGGCGCCGGCACGTAGCCCAGCGCGAAGTAGTCGTGTGTCGCTTGAGAGGAAACCTTGGCGCGAAAGCCCGGGACCACGGCCAGGCATTTGAGCTCGGAGCCAAAGGCCAGCGTGCCGTCGGCCAAGGTGGTGTAGTAGAGCGGCTTCTTGCCCAGGCGGTCGCGCGCGAGCACGAGCTTGTTTTGCGTCAGGTCGAGAAGGGCCACGGCGAACATGCCGCGCAGGCGCTCGAACACCGCCTCGCCCCATTGTTCGTAGCCGTGCACGATGCATTCAGTGTCGGTGTGCGTGGTGAAGACGTGACCGGCGCCTTGAAGCTGCTGACGCAGCTCGCGAAAGTTGTAGATCTCGCCGTTGAACACGATCCAGACGGTGCGGTCTTCGTTCGCAATCGGTTGATGGCCGGACGAGAGGTCGATGATGCTCAGGCGCTGCATGCCGATATGGCCGATCGGGTGGCGAAACACGCCCCGGTCGTCCGGCCCGCGATGAATGATGCGCTGGCACATGGCGTCGATCACGGCTGGATCGACGTCCAGGCGGCCCCCCAGCCCGTAGAGTCCGGCTATTCCGCACATGGTTTCTGGCTCAGTCCGTGGTCAGGCCGCCACAGCCCGCGGCGCGGCTTGCGGCTGCGACACCGAAGCCGTGGTCGAGCCTGCGGCGATGGGGTCGATGTACTCGCGATGCCACAACTCCAGCATGGCCAGCATGTGAAGGTCGGCGGCGTGATCCCAGGCGCCGCTTTGGTGGCGCTCGATCAAGCCGCGAATGAAGTCGGGGTTGAAGTAACCACGGGCAGACGCGCGGTCGGAAAGCACGATGTCCGTGAGCAGCTTTGCATAACGTCCGCCGCGCCGCAGCCAGACGCTGGTCGGCAAGCCGAATCCTTGCTTTTTTTTCTTGCGGATCGCTTTCGGCAGGATGTCGTTCATCGCAAGCTTGAACAGATGGCGCTTGTCCAGGCCGCGCACCTTGTCCGAAGCCGGCAGGCGGCCGGTGAAATCGACCAGGCGGCGGTCCAGGTAGGGGAAGGACACCTCCATGCCGGCCATCTTGGCGGCGCGCGTCACCTTGACCACATCGTTGTCGGCGATGGTCATTTTCAGATCGAGATACATCAGCCGATGCAGCTCGGTATGCGCTTGAGCGTCGGCGTAGATGCCGCGCTGCACACGCAGCGCGTCGTCGGCTCGAACGGCAGCGCGGAACGCGGGGCTGAGCATCGCTTCGAAATGTTTGGAGGCGAAAGCATCGTCGCTGTAGAAGCGGTCGGGGTTGGGTAGCGTGGCACGGTGAACGAAATTCTTGATGCGGTTGGCGAAGCGCGAGTCCACTCCCTTGAGCGCGCCAGCCAAGGATTGACACAGTGCGCGCACGGCTCGGGGTGCGGCGTGGAAGCGATGGAAGATCTGGTCTTTGCGATAGCGCTCGTTGCCGCCGAAGATTTCGTCGCCGCCATCGCCAGCGACCATCAGCGTGACGCCATGCTGCGCGGCCAGCGTGGTGCAGTAGAAGGTGGGAATGGCGGAGGAGTTGCCAAAGGGCTCGTCGTACGCGCGCACCAGGTTGGACAGGGCGGCGACGGCGTCGTCTTCGCTCACGCGATACTCGTGCGCCTTCAAGCCGAAATGCTGACTGGCGATGCGCGAGTAAGGCAACTCGTCATAGCCCTCTTCCTGAAAGCCGATGGAAAAGCTGTTCACTGGGGCGTCGTGCGCTTGCGACAGAATGCCCGAGATGCTGGAGCTGTCGGTCCCGCCGCTGAGAAACGTGCCCCAGCCCTGCGCGTCGGCGCAGCGGTAATCGCGCACGACATGCAGAATGGTTTCGCGCAACCGCTCAATGCGTTGCGCCTGCGGTGCCGTCATGTCTTCCGGATAGCGAGCATCCCATTGGCGGTGCAGTCGAACCCGCGCACCATTCCATTCCAGGCAGGTTCCAGCAGGCAGCTTGGCCGCGCCTTCGATCACGGTCAAAGGCGCAGGCACATAGCTGAAGTTCAAGTATTGGTACACCGCTTGCAACGAGATGCGGGGGGGCAGCAGACCGGAGCGCAGGATGAGTCGCAAGTCGCTGGCGACGAGCAGGCCGGCGCCGACCTGCGCATGAAACACCGGGCAGGTGCGGAAGGCATCGGTGCAAGCCAGTGCGCGCTTGCCGTCGATTGACCACAGCACATAGCAGTAGCGACCGTTGAGATGCGGGTGCGCGAAACGGCCATCGCGTACCCAGGCGGCGATGACCGCGTCGCGCGGGTCGACCGTTGCGGCTCGCGCGCTGCCGCGTGAGGGTTCCAAAGCGAGCCCCAATCCCCCAGCCGCGCCATGACCCATGACGCGGGTGTCACCGCGCATCCAGACATGCACATGGGGCGCCGGCATGGCCTGTCGCACGGGGGAGTCACTGGCGGCAGGTGGCCAGAGCGATTCGTCGGACAAATCGGCCATTCCGGCAGGTGGCCGCTCGGGGCCGATGAGAACCAGGAAATCGCCGAGGAGGGCAGACATGGGCGGATGCGGTGAACGGGAATGACGGGTTCAGGGACGAGGCGCGCACCGCAAGGCTGCTGCCTCCTCGTAGAGGGTTGCAAACGCGGCCACCATGGCCGGCAGGCTGAAGCGACGCAGCGCCTTGTCGCGTGCTGCACGCCCCAGGTCGACGGCTTGCTCGGGGTTGTCGATGAGGCGTTGGAGGCAGTCGGCCAGTGCGGCGGCGTCGCCGACTTGAAACAGCAAGCCCGTGCGCTCATGCTCGACCAATTCGACATTTCCCCCGGTACGCGATGCAATCACTGGACGTGCGCACATCATGCCCTCGAGGATGACGTTTGACAGCCCCTCAACCAGGGAGGGCAGAACCACCAGATTGGCGGCCGACATCAGTGCCGCGGCGTCATCGCGCTGGCCCAGGAAGTGCACGTGCTCGCCCAGCCCCAGCAGTGCGGCTTGTTGCTCAAGCGCCGGTCGCAGTGGGCCATCGCCGGCGAGGATCAGTCGCGCATGGCGGCTCCGCAGCCGAGCCATGGCGCGCATCAGCGTGGCGACGTCTTTTTGTTCGACCAGGCGACCGACGAATAGGATCAAGGGCGCGCTTGGCTCGATGCCAAGCTGAATGCGCAGGGTGGCGCCGGACTCGGGCGCGAGCTTGGGCACCGTCACGCCGTTGTAAATCACCCGGATGATCCCGGGCGGCAGCTGCATGCGGCGCCGCGCGCTTTGCGCGCCTGCCTCGGAATTGGCCACGACCTGCCATGACCGGCGCATCACCCATTGCTTGATGTGACGGTGCAGCGGGCGCTCCCAGTCGTGGGTGTTGCGGATGGAACTCAGCAGCACGGGTTTGTGCCGGGCGGGGAGCAGGGCGTGGACCACGGCGCCCCACAGTTCGCCGGTGAGGGCGAAGCAATGCATCACGTCGAACGCGCCTGCCGCCACCGTCTGGCGCAGACGAAGGATGAACCCTGGATCGATGCGCGCATGTTTGGCGACAAGAACAACGGGCACGCCGGCCTGCTCGAGCTGATCGACAAAAAACGAGCGGTTGCGGAAATACACAACCGTGGGTTCGAAACGCGAGCGGTCGAGCCCCAGCACCATCTGCACGATCTGGCGCTGCGTTCCGCCAACCTCCATTTCGTCAGTGACGATGAGCACACGAATTCTGCGCGGCTGCTCGCCCGAATCCCCTGGGGCGTGCGCTTGCAGACGATTGGGGATCCTTTTATCCATGACCGACGGGAGCGGAAACCTTGCCTGGCATGCCGACTGCGGCGATGGCGGCATGCAGTTTGGCGGCCTCGGCGGCGATGGAGAATTCGGTCACGACCTTGTGCCGTCCCTCCAGGACGCGGGCTTGAACTTCAGCCGTGTGGCGGAGTTGATGTTCGATGCAGTGAGCCAGATCGGCCGCATCGCCGGGTTCGGCCAGCAGGCCGCAGATCCCGTCGGTCACCAGTTCGGGAATGCCCGAGACGCGAGTGGACACGACGGGCGTGCCGCAGGCCATGGCCTCCATCAGCGCCACGGGTATGCCGTCACGGTCACCCTGGGGCGTGATCACGCAGGGGAGCGCGAACACCGCTGCTCGGCTCAGCAAGGCGCGCACGTCCTCCTGCTTGCGCGCCCCGAGGAGTTGCACCTTGTGCTGCAATCCAGCCCTGGCGATTTGCCGCGCGAGCGATTCGCGCAGCGGGCCTTCGCCAATGATGCAGCAGGTGAACTCCACGCCGCGTGCCATCATCAGGCCGCAAGCCTCGATCAGATGCTCGAAGCCTTTGATCGGATCCAGTCGGCCGACGGCCAGGATCAGCCCAGGCTGTCGGTCCTGGGGCGTAAAGGCATAGTCCTGGGGGGAGACCCCGCAATGAATCACGCGCATACGGTCGAGCAGGGCACGCGAGACGCGGTCGGCAAGAAACGTACGGTTGTATTGGGAGATGGTCACGCTGAACTTGGCGCGCGCCAGTTTGGATGCCAGTAACTGGTCTTCCAGGAATATGTCGTGCGCATGGGCGGTGAAGCTGAAGGGAAGCCGCAGCCGGCCCGCGGCGAACATGGCTGCCGTCGAGGGGTAGGTTGCCCAGTGGGCGTGCAGGTGGTCGGGCTGCAAGCGACGCACGGGTCGCAGCATCGCCAGGGTGCGCCACCAGGTCACCAGGGTCTTGACCAAGGCCTGCGGCTGCCGTCGTAAGCCGAGCGCGATTTGCTTCAGTTCGGTGAAGGAACGCAAGGGGTGGCGCAGGAGTTCGGCTGCCGCCAGCAGCAAGGCGCGCGCCTTGCCGGGTGGGTAGATCACCCGATCCAGCAGCTTCTCGGCGTCGGACTGCATCATGGCCTCACGGGGTGGCTTGAGCGAGACGATGTGCACATCCGTGCCGAGATCGATCAAGGCACGGATTTCACGCACGATGAACGTCTCCGACCAGCATGGAAACAGGGAAACGAAGTACACCACCCGCATCGCCGTGCTCGCTTTCTTATTGCGGGAATCAAGCCCGTGGGCGTTCGGGCGAGGTTGCCGGACTGGCGCGCCAGAGGTGGGTGTTTCGGTTGGTGAGAAATTCGAAAAAGCCGAGCATGGCGTAGCCGTTGAGGGCGATGAAGGTTGCCGCCAATTTCACCAGGCCGACGTTGCGGCACGCCGGCACCAGTGCGCCGAGCGCCGGCAGCGCATAGAACGCCAACTGCAAAGCCAGCAGCACGGCATAAAACGTGGAATGCAAGGCGAGCGCGACATTGCTCAGCAGGGCTAACAGCATGGCCCATGGCGCCAGCAGTCGCAGCAGCTTGTGAGACACGAACTGGATGAAGATGGGGTTGCGCCAGGGCAGCAGCAGTTGTGGATAGAGGCTCAGCAACTGGAAATTGCCGGCCAGGGTCCGCACCTTGCGGCGGCGTTCCTGCCGGGCCTCGGTCGAGGGGGTGTCATAGGCCAGGGCGCGGCTTTCGAACACCACACGCCTGCCCTGCATGGCCGTCTGCATGGGGATGGCCACGTCGTCGAGAATCGTGCCGGGTGGTATGGGCCGGAAACAGCTTGTGCGCAGCGCGTACAGTGCCCCGGTGGCGCCGGGCACGGAGTGGATGGCCGCTTGGCTGCGGCGGATGCATTTTTCATAGCGCCAATACGCGCTGACGCCGCTGGCAAAGGCGTTGGCATCGTCGGCGACGAAGACCAATTCGCCGCTGACGGCGCCGACTTGCGGATCGGCGAGATTGGACGCCAGATAACGTACCGCTTCGGGGCTGAGCCGCTGACGCGCGTCGGTCAGTACCAGAACCTCCTCATCGCAACTGGCGATGGCGTCGTTCAGGCATGCGGCCTTGCCGCGTGTCAGTGGGAACGCGAGCAGGCCGACACGCGATGAGGCAAAACCGCGCACGACATCGTCCATGCCATCGGTCGAGCCGTCGGAGACGATGAGCACCCGCAACCTGTCTGGCGGGTAATCCTGCGCCAGACAGGTTGCGATCTTGGCCTGAATGCCTGCCACTTCATTGCGGGCCACGACGATCATCACCACCCTCGGCTGGTAGTGCAGCGATGCCGCCACAGGCCATGGCGCCAGGCGCGCCCACAATGCCGCAAGGGCTGGGTAGCCGAAGTAGGTGTAGAGCAGCAACGCGATGCAGCCCCAGAGCAGCCATGCCACCATATCAGCGTCCGCCCGAGGCCAGACGCAGCAGGCCGCGTCGCACGCGTTCGTAATTGGTCTTGCCGAGCAGCCGCTTGCTGGACGTCAGGGCGCCATAGCGCAACCGCTGGCGCAGCAGTTCCAGGCTGTCCTGTGTGAGCCATTTTGAAAATTGCACCGGCGTCGTGCCTCGCAACACCGCCAGACGGGGAATGTCATCGAACCGCAAGTCCCGCCACAGGGCGACGCGCGACGAGCAGATGGCCTTGTAACCCAGGCGCCTGGTGGTGAGGTGCATGCCGGCCGGCATGCGTCCGCCGGGTGGTGCGAACAGATCTACCGGGCAGCCGAGCTTGTCCTCCAGCATGGCTTTGGAGGTGTGCAATTCCAGCTCGACCTCGGCTGGGGTGAGTTCGTCCAGGTAACGATGGCTGTGTGCGTGCGACTGGATCGACATGCCCGCCGCAGTCATGTCGCGCAAGGCCTGCCAGCTCAGATGCCCAGCCTTGCCGACGGTTTGTGTATTGACGAAAAAGTCGCCCGAGCCACCGGCGTCGTGCAGGGCCTGCGCTGCCCATGCATTGCTGACATCGCCATCGTCGAAGGTGAAAGCAACCGCGGATGCTTGCGGGGACAGCAGCAGCGAGCGCACGCTGCGGGGTTGCTGTCCGGCGTCACGGACGAGCTGGAGCTGCTCCAGAAACCGGGCCGGGCCGACGGCGTAGTGCGCATCGGCTTGCGAGGAGCCATCGTCTGCATCGGAGACTGCGTGATACATCAAGACCGTGGTTGGATGGGGTTTGATCATCGCAGTCAGGTGGGCAGAAACCAGGATGAACTTGCGGCTCTGCCGAGTTCTCGCAATTGGAGTGAGCATCGTATTCGCTGGTGTATGACTTGAAACCCTCGATTCATGGGGTTGGACGGGACGTGCGGGACGCCCAGCGCGCCATCCGGCTCACCCTTTGCGCGGATCGTGGTCCCGCTCAGCGAACTTTTGTGGCTGATCCTGAACTACGAGATGAGGGCGAGGCGGCATTTCAACCCACGCGCCGACCGATCCGTACGTCATTGACCCCGTTGCGCGCACGTTCAAGTTCGCCCGGCGGGCCACCATGGGCCACGATGAAAACCGAAAGCCAAACTGCCATCCAAACCACGCCGCGGTCACTGAGGTTGTTACTCGCTGCCGCGATTGTCTACATCCCGAATCAGTCCCATGTTCCGGACTTTTCGGTCACGGGGTTGAATCTCACCAATCTGCTGTTCATCGCCCTGGTCGCCCTGGTCATCGGTTACAAGGCGACGCCGAAGACGCCGCCGGCACCGACGCCACTCAAAAAGGAATTCATCTTCTTTTTTGTGGTGCTGGTCTGGGGCTTCCTGGTGGGTCAGTTGCATGGCGCTTCGACCACGCTGGCCGATTTTCAGGTGCTCAAGAACTGCATCCTCTACATGCTGTTTTATTTCCTGGCCTACCACGCAGTGCGGGATACGAAAACCATCAAATTTTTGTTTCTCGTCATCCTGTTCACGACCTTTCTCGACGCCTACCTGGGCCTTCGCCAGGCCATGGATTACGGCTTCAATTTCAACGCCGCGCGCCGCGTCGCGGCTCCTTTCAGCTGGAACTCGAGCGATGCGAACCGTTCCTCGGCGTTCTACACCATCTACCTGACCCTGATGGGAGTCACCGCGCTTTACTACCGTTCGAGCCGCACCGTGCGCTGGGCCGCGTTGGCCTGCCTGGCCTTCGGTATCTTCGTCAATTTCTTCACCTACTCCAGGCAGTCCTACGGCATCCTCGCGGCCCTGGCCCTGATTCTGGCCTTTCGCCGCAATGCGTTGCTCGCGGCCGTCGTGGTCGTGGCCTTGTTCAACTACAACCTCTGGCTGCCGCACGCCGCCATCACGCGCATCGACATGACGCTGCAAACCAAGGCCCCGCCGCCCGGCGAGTCTGCTGCTTCACTGAACGAGCAAATCACGGCCAGCAGCGATGGCCGCTTCATCATCTGGGGCGGCGCGGCAAAGCTGATCGAACACAACCCCTGGGGTATCGGCTTGAATCATTTCGACCGCGACATCGGAACCTACGCGCCGGCATATGCCCATGAGGATGCCAACAACTACTACGTGCTGTGCGCCACGGAAGACGGCATTCTGGCGCCCATCGCCATGCTGTTGCTCATGCTTGGGCTGTATCGCCTTGGGCGGTCGGTGGACAAATTGGACGACAGCCAGGATTCCACGATCTACGGATTGGGTCTGTGGCTCGCCGTGATCGCCATCGCCTTGGTCAACATTTACGGCAGCCGGTTTGTCGATGGCAATCTCATGACCAACTTCTGGATCTTTGCCGGCATGGTGGCGCGCTACCGCACCATGGTGCTCGAAGCCCGAGCCAGAGAGCCACGGACATCGACCCGCGACAACAGGCCTGCAACACCCGCGAACCGCACTCCGCGGCCAACTTCCGGCCCTGTCACGGCGCGCTGGGCACAGAGCGGCGAACCGCAAAACGCACATCCATGAAAGCGGCGCCGGTGGTCACGCGGGCGCGCAAACGGCGTGAACGGCCCCAGCGCTGAGGTTTCGCACGCCCAGCGCAAGGCAACGGGCGGCTGGGGTGCTTCACCGCTGTTCCACGCACAAAGTCGTGCTGCCCGCCTGGGTGAGGTTGTTGACGGTGGCCTGGCGGCCTTTGAACCAGACTTGCAAGTCGCCGTTCTTGTAGCGCGCGCCGTCGGCGGCAACGGTCTGTTCGAGCTTGACGGTGCCGAGCGCGGTGGACAGATTGACGCTGACATCGCCGAACGTCGCGACGAACGAGGTGCCGTCGTTGCAGACGTAGCGCACGGCGTTGGCCGGTAGCGGGCCTGACTGCGGCGTGAACACCGGGGCGGCCGGGGCTTGGGTTGCGCTGCCCTGGCTGGGTGGGTTGGAGGCTGGAGATGCAGGCGGATAGACGAGGCCGGGCGCTGGCTGGCTGGCCGGTGCCGAGGCTGCCGGATAGGTGGCGGAATAGGCTGATGACGCCGCCGGCGCCGAGGGCGCCGGCGCGGGTGCCAGCGGCTGCACAGCAATGCCGGGCGTGGGTTGCAGCGGCTGAACCTGCACGGCGGGTGGCTGCACGCTGGTCGTGGGTGGCGGGCTGTAGGTATTGCGGGGTGTGGG
>JABEVE010000037.1 GCA_013044035.1 Burkholderiales bacterium | reverse complement strand
CGCTGCCGGCAACGTCACCGCCGCCTGGTACCAGGACGGCCCGCGCGGCCTGCAGGTGCAGGCCGCGCGCTACGACCCGAGCACCGCGCGCTGGAGCGCCGCAACCCTGCTGTCGGACACGCGCACCACCGTGGAAGCCAGCTTCCCCGCCCTGGCCGTGGACGCCGCCGGCAGCGTCACCGCCGCCTGGCAACAGTACAACGGCTGGCGCACCGTGGTGATGGCCAGCCGCTTGCCTTGAGTTCCCAGGGCTACCCAGGATGCGCTCGCGCTTGCGAGGCGCCTCGCCACAAAAATTCAGGCACCGGCAGACGCAGGGTCTGAACGGTGCCTGATGGTTCTGCTCCCATGGGCGGGAGCGGTTTCACGCCGCAGCGTGTGGTTGGATCAGAGAACTCCCTCGGTCATGGGCAATGGCGCCTCCATGTTGTGGTGAATCCGGTTTGACTCTACGCCGTGGGCGAGCGGCATGCAAGGGTTAGAGCGCATTCTTTGCCTTACCTCGCGTTGTCTTTGCTTTGCTTGGCTCGCCACGTCGCAAGCGGGACTGGCGTGCCTTCAAGGTCTTCAACGAGTATGCGCCCACCGTGTTGGTCGACGAGGAAGGTCTGCCACCGATGCATGTACGTGCCTTCATCGGAGTACTCGGAGATTGACCAATAGCAGTGATGACCTAGTGCTATCTGCCGATCAACTGCCGGCAGTCTCGCGGCATGGACACCTGGGCTTGCCGATACGAAAGATCGCCACTTCTTGTACTCCGGCAGTGCTTCAACCCGCTTCACTGCCCTCCTGTACGAAGCCGACTCATCGGCTTGCTTATCGCATGCGCCATTCGCCATCGTCATAGAGGACAGTAAGAGTACGAGAACAAGGGCTTCTAATTTCATACGAAAGCTGAGCGTTTCGGGAGGGCTTTGATGCGCTCTAACGTTGGGCCTCATGGGCTTCGATAGAGCCAGGCGTGATGAGGCTAGGCGGGAGCCCAGGCCGGTCTGGTCCGCAATGAAGGCCACTGTCTTGAAATCCGACGCCATGGTGCAGATGTAGTAGGTTGTGCGGCCTAACGTAATGTATACGGCAAATTCTGCAAAAGAAACTGGCCGGCGCGGGATATTCTGGTCATTGCATTCCTTGCAAAGTGGCTTCTAGGCTTGTTCTCAGCCGATCATCTGCATGAAAACACAGGTATAAACAAACCGTCAAACTACCGCACACTTGTTCTTGAGCACGTCCCGTACCGATAGGCTCAAAAGCGAGACGCCTTGCGCCATTTTGTTTCGTTTTCCTCGCATCCTGGTGGTCTCCCAGAGGGGGAGCGGCGTCCAGGCCGGGACTGCAATGAGACAAAAAGTTGAACGGTGTCATGCGCGTGGCCATTGTCGCGAGCCGTGAAGCAGGCGCAAGACCTCGATGCGCCCGCCTGTGACTCGCCACACCGCGACAAAGGGCGTGCGGCTGATGACCAGTTCGCGGGTTCCTGCGCGGCGGCCTGGCCGCCCGATCTCCGGTTGATCGGCGAGAGCGCTGACTTGTGCTGCGATGGCGTCACCCGCAGTGACCGTTGCCAGTGGGTTACGGCCATCGGGCACGCATGATGGCGCAAAGCGCGTCACACCGGGCTGCTCGGCCGCCGGGCCGGGGCCGACCGGATCCGGCGGCCTGATTCACACCCCGCCCGGCTTGAAGTGCTTGCGCAGCCCCTGCCAGCATTGCGCATAGCCGCGTTGCAGCAGCGGAGTTTGCAGCGCCCAGGGGGTGGGGTGGATGACCTGGCGGGTTTCGAACATGAAGGCCATGGTGTCGGCCACTTTGTGCGGCCGGGTGGTGTCTGCTGCGCAGGCGCGCTCGAAGGTTTCGGCGTCGGGGCCATGGGCGCTCATGCTGTTGTGCAGCGAGGCGCCGCCGGGGGCGAAGCCTTCGGCCTTGGCGTCGTACACGCCGTGGATCAGGCCCATGAATTCGCTGGCGATATTGCGGTGGAACCAGGGCGGACGAAAGGTGTTCTCGGCCACCAGCCAGCGCGGCGGGAAGATGACGAAGTCCAGATTGGCCGTGCCCGGGGTGTCGCTGGGCGAGGTGAGCACGGTGAAGATGCTGGGGTCGGGGTGGTCGTAGCTGATGGAGCCGATGGTGTTGAAGCGCCGCAAGTCGTAGTGGCAAGGGGCGTGGTTGCCATGCCAGGCCACCACGTCCAGCGGTGAGTGGTCGATGGGCGCGCGCCACAAGCGGCCCTGGAATTTGGCGACGAGTTCGAAGTTGCCGTCCACGTCCTCGTAGGCGGCATGGGGCGTGATGAAGTCGCGCGGATTGGCCAGGCCATTGGCGCCGATGGGGCCGAGTTCGGGCAGGCGCAGGAAGGCGCCGAAGTTCTCGGCGACATAGCCGCGTGCCATGCCGTCGGGCAGGGCCACGCGAAAGCGCACGCCGCGCGGAATGAGGGCGATCTGCTGCGGCTCGACGTCGAGCCGGCCGAGTTCGGTGTCGAGGCGTAGGCGGCCTTGCTGCGGCACGATGAGCAGTTCGCCATCGGCGTCGTAGAAAAACCGGCCCTGCATGTCGGCATTGGCGGCGTAGAGGTGGATGGCGACGCCGCTCTGTGCATCTGGCCCGCCGTTGCCGGCGTAGGTGACGAGGCCATCGATGAAGTCGGTGGGCTGCGGGGGCAGCGGCAAGGCGTCCCAGCGCAACTGCGTCGGCGGGGTTGGCGCGGTGCCGAAGGCATGCGTCAAGCGCGAAGGCGGCAGCAAGGTGAAGTCGCCGTGCACGGCGGCGGGGCGAATGCGGTAGAGCCAACTGCGGCGGTTGGCCGCGCGCGGCGCGGTGAAGGCCGTGCCCGAGAGTTGTTCGGCATACAAGCCCAGGGGGGGGCGCTGCGGCGAGTTGCGGCCCTGCGGCAGCGCGCCGGGTTCGGCCTCGGTGGCGAAGTGGTTGCCGAAACCGCAGAGGTTGGCTGCAGGGTCGGCAGCGGGCTGCGTGGCGACATGCCTGGTGACAGTGGTGCCCTGTGCGGTGTCGTGCGTGGCGGATGGGGTTGGCATGCTGGTCTCCGGAATGGTCGAGCCCGCGCGCGTGGAAAAGCCGGCAGCGCCCGTGGCTTTCAACATCGTAGATATTTCCGTTGCCGATTCGGTCAATAATCATCATTCACGCTGTGAATGGAAGGCTGCCATGCGACAACTGCGCGATCTCGACCTCAACCTGCTGCTGGTGCTGCGCGAAATCCTGCAGCGAGGCAGCGTCTCGGCCGCGGCCCGGGCGCTGCGCCTGTCGCAACCGGCCACGAGCAATGCGCTGGCGCGGCTGCGGCGTCAGTTCGATGACGACCTGTTCGTGCGCGGCCCACGCGGCATGCAGGCCACGCCACTGGCGTTGCGACTGGCCGTGCCGCTGGACGAAGCGCTGCAGAGTCTGGCTGCGGCGCTCGATCAGCCCACCGACTTCGACGCCGCCAGCAGCAGCCAACGCTTCACCCTGGCGCTGACGGATGTGGGCGAGGTCTATTTCATGCCGGCGCTGCTGGAGCATTGCGCCCGCATGGCGCCCGAAGTTGGCATCGGCAGTGTTCGCGCTGGAGGGCAGAACCTGAGCGAGGCTATGGCCGCCGGGCGTATCGACCTGGCCATCGGCGCGTTCGAGGACATGGCCCCCGGCCTGCTGCAGCGGCGCCTGTTCAGCCAGCCCTACGTCACCCTGCTGCGGCGTCATCATCCGCTGGCGCGCCAACTCGGCGCCGGTCGCATTCCACTGGCTGCGTTCAAGGCGGCGCGCCACCTGCTGGTGGACAACCCGGCCAGCCCTTACGGCCAGATCGCGCAGGCGCTGACCCGCGCCGGGGTGCACAACATCGCCCACGCCAGCGTGCCGCATTTCGTCGCCGTGCCCTACATCGTCAGCCAGTCGGATGTGCTCGTGACGGTGCCGCGCAAACTGGCCGAGCGCGCCGCAGTGCCCTTCGGACTGGTGATGCTCACCCCGCCGATCCGCCTGCCGCGCCTGACCACGCATTTGTTCTGGCACCGCCGCGTGCAGGGCGACGCCGCCAACATCTGGCTGCGACGGCAACTGGTGAGCCTGTTCGCCGAGGCGGGATGAACGCTGCGCGACGGCGCAAGACCGCGCATCAGATCTGCTCCCACCAACGGCCATGCGGGATGCGCCGGGAGGGGCAGCCGGCCTCCTCCCGGCCACCCATGCTGGACAACGCCATCAACGCCTCGACACGGCCCGAGGACTTGCCGTCTACAGTGACAGTGGGGTTCAAGCAGGCATGCCTTATGCTCGTGTGACCGCGTATGACTGGCGCCGCATGGTGCGGTGCTGCCACACGGCACCCATGAGCGGCCCCATCCACAAGCGGGGCGGGCACGTCTTCCCCCAACGCATGACCGGTCTCGAAATCACGCTGCTTTACCTGGTCGCCGCCGTGCTCGGCGTGGCGCTGTTTCGCTATCTTCAGCTTCCAGCCATGCTGGGTTATCTGGCGGTGGGCGTGGTCATCGGGCCGAACGCGCTGGCGCTGGCGGGCGACCCTGCGACAGCGCAACACCTGGCCGAATTCGGCGTGGTGTTCCTGATGTTTTCCATCGGCCTGGAGTTCAGCCTGGCGAAGATTCAGGCCATGCGCAGTCTGGTGTTCGGCCTGGGCGCGGCGCAGGTGGGCGCCACCATCGCCCTGGTGGTGGTCGGCAGCGTGCTGCTGGGTTGGCTGGCGCCGGGCTGGTGGGGGCGGCCGCTGAGCTATGGCGTGGTGCTGGGCGGGGTCATGGCGATGTCGTCCACCGCCATCGTCGTGAAACTGCTGGCGGACCGGCTGGAACTGGAGTCCGAACATGGGCGGCACATCATGGGCGTGCTGCTGTTCCAGGACCTGGCTGTGGTGCCGCTGCTGGTGATCATTCCGGCGCTGGCCACATCCGGCAGCCATCTGCCCATGACCCTGGGCTGGGCGGCGCTGAAGGCGGCGGTGGTGCTGGGCGTGATTCTGCTGGCCGGTGGGCGCCTGCTGCGGCCCTGGCTCAAGCTGGTGGTGCGGCGCAAGTCGGACGAGCTGTTCATGCTCAACCTGCTGCTCATCACGCTGGGGCTGGCCTGGTTGACGCAGCTCGCCGGACTGTCGCTGGCGCTGGGGGCTTTTCTCGCCGGCATGCTGATTGCCGAAACTGAATTCCGCCACCAGGTGGAGGCCGACATCCGCCCGTTCCGCGACGTGCTGCTCGGGCTGTTTTTCATCACCATCGGCATGCTGCTGGACTGGCGCCTCGTCCTGGCGCAATGGTGGGTGGTGCTGCTGCTGGCGCTGTTGCCGCTGCTGGCCAAGACGGCCGTGGTGTTCGCCGTGGAGCTGCGGCGCGCCACGCCGCCGGGGCTGTCGCTGCGCACCGCGCTGTGGCTGGCTCCGGCCGGCGAGTTCGGCATCGTGCTGCTGAATCTGGCGGCATCGCATCGCCTGCTGCCTCCGGAGTTGTTGAGCCCGGTGCTGGCGGCAGCGGTGCTGTCAATGCTGGCCGCACCCTTTCTGGCGCAGCACATCGATGCCATCGTGCTCAAGCTGGTGGCGAATGAATGGATGCTGGCTTCGCTGCAGCTCACCGACATCGCCCGCAAGACCATCAAGACCCAACGCCATGTCATCATCTGCGGCTACGGCCGCTGCGGCCAGAACCTGGCGCAGTTGCTGCAGGAAGAAGCCATTCCCTATGTCGCGCTCGACCTCGACCCCGACCGCGTCGCCAAGACCCGCACCACCGGGCGCAACGTGGTCTTCGGCGACGCCGCGCGCCTGGCCAGCCTGCAGGTCGCCGGTCTCACGCGCGCCAGCGCCGTGGCCATCACCTATGTGGACCAGCGCTCGGCGCTGCGCGTGCTGCGACTGGTGCGCGCCCATGCGCCACAGGTGCCGGTGATCGTGCGCACGCGCGACGACTCGGGCCTGGACGAGCTTCGCGCCGCCGGCGCCACCGAGGTCGTGCCCGAGGTGCTGGAAGGCGCGCTGATGCTGGCCTCGCAGACCATGGCCGTGGTCGGCGTGCCGCTGCCGCGCGTGCTCACCCGGCTGCGCGCGGCGCGGGCCGAGCGCTACGGCCTGCTGCGCGATTATTTCCACGGCATCGACGACCCCGGCAGCACGGTGGAGCAGCGCCAACAGGCCCGGCTGCAGCCTCTCACGCTGCCCGCCGGGGCGCTGGCGGTGGGTTCCAGCCTGGCCGCGCTCAACCTGCATGGCGCCCATGTGGCGCAGGTGCACCGCGCCGACGGCCATGTGCTGCAGGCCGAACCCGACCTGGTGCTGGCCGCCGGCGACACCATCGTGCTCTCCGGCTCATCCGAAGCCCTGGCACTGGCCGAGGATGCTCTGCTGGGTGGTGGCTGAGCCCCCGCGTCGGGCCGGGTGGCGCACCGGGTCGGCGCGACGCAGACGTTGCTGCGCGCTGGTCAGCGACTCGCGGCCAGCAGGGCGGCTTGCAATGCGTCCAGTGCCTCGGCGAACAGGGCGTCGGGAATGGTGAGCGGGAACAGGAAGCGCAGCACATTGGCATGCACGCCACAGCTCAGCAGGATGAGTCCGCGTTCGAGGGCCGCGGCCTGCACCCGTTTGGTCATGTCGGCATCGGGCGCGCCGGATTGCGGATCGGCGAATTCGACCGCCACCATCGCGCCCAGGCCGCGCACGTCGCTGATCCGAGGCACCTGGCCGCGCAGGCTGGTCAGTCGCGCCTGGAGCTGGTCGCCGAGCCTCTGGCCGCGCGCAGGAAGTTGTTCCTGCTCCATCACCTCGATCACGGCGTGGGCTGCGGCGATGGCCAGCGGGTTGCCCGCATAGGTGCCGCCAAGACCACCGGGGGCAGGCGCGTCCATGATTTCGGCACGTCCCGTCACTGCCGACAGCGGCATGCCCGAAGCCAGGGATTTGGCGATGGTCATCAGGTCAGGCAGCACGCCGGTCTGTTCGTAGAAATGCTCCATCGCGAACATCCTGCCGGTGCGGCCGAATCCGCTTTGCACCTCGTCGGCGATGAGGACGATGCCGTGCTCATCGCAGAGCTGGCGCAGCCAGCTCACGGCTGCCGCCTGGATCACATTGAAGCCACCCTCGCCCTGCACCGGCTCGAAAATGATGGCGGCGACGCGCGAGGGTTCGATGTCGGCCTTGAACAAGTGCTGCACCGCCTTCTGGGTTTCCGCCAGCGAGGCGCAATGGCAGGGGAACGGGGCGTGATAGATCTCGGGCGGGAAAGGGCCGAAGCCGGCCTTGTAAGGCTGCACCTTGCCGGTGAGGGCGACGGCGAACAGGCTGCGGCCGTGGAAGGCGCCGCCAAAGGCAATCACCCCCGAGCGCTTGGTGTAGGCGCGGGCGATCTTGACGGCGTTCTCCACCGCCTCGGCGCCGGTGGAGAACAGCGCGGTTTTTTTCGCGTGGTTGCCGGGCGTCAAGGCATTGAGTTTTTCGGCCAGGCTCACATAGCTCTCATACGGCACGACCTGGTAGCAGGTGTGGGTGAAGCGATGCAATTGCTCCTGCAGCGCGGCGACGATCTTGGGGTGGCGGTGGCCGACATTCATCACGGCGATGCCGCCGGCGAAGTCGATGTAGCGGCGGCCTTCGACGTCCCACAGCTCGGCGCCCTCGGCGCGGTCGGCGTAGAAGCCGGCCATCACGCCCACGCCGCGCGGCGTGGCGGCGGCGCGGCGGGCTTGCAGTTGTTCGTTCAGGGAATGGTTCATGCTGAGTCTCCGAGGTTTTCCCTCCCGGCTTCCCACACGCTTGGGTGAGGAGTTCCTGCTCCCTCACCACCAGGGGGAGGGCCGGGGTGGTGAGAGCTTTTGTCAACGTTCGCTGTCGATGCGCATCCAGG
>JABEVE010000036.1 GCA_013044035.1 Burkholderiales bacterium | reverse complement strand
GTTCCTCTGTGAATTTGCTCTTCCTCATGTCCGCCATTCTCCTGAGTTGGCAGACTCCTGCTACTTCAGCTTGGTATGGCTGGCAGGGGGCAGGTCACCCGGGCAGAGCCCGGGTGAATTGCACACTCCCTGAAAGAGCTGTCTAAAGCTCAGTCACATTCTGATACAAGAACGCTGCTTTGTCTACCCCCGTAAACCCGGACCCAATGCACGATCGAGGTTCAATCTGGAAGGATTCCTGGTGCCGCTTGTCTGACTCGAACAGACGACCTATCGCTTACAAGGCGATTGCTCTACCAACTGAGCTAAAGCGGCAGGGATTTCCGCTGGGGAAACGGGGAGATTCAGGTTGCGATCTCAAGCCCTCATTTCACACGCTTGAGATGCCCCCCGGAAGGTCGCGGAGGAGGATCAACCGGCGGTTCTCCCTCGGCTTTGGCTGTATCGACCGAGTGGGCAGATTGCTCTGGGACTTCTGCGGTCGATGGCATGCTGTCGGGCACGGCATGAAGATGGCTCGACGACCCTGCTTCTGGCGCCTGCGCCTCTTGGCCTTCGACCGAGCCGGGGGCCGCAGAATCTCCTGTACCGGGCTCAGGCACTGGAAACGCCATGCCCTGACCATTCTCGCGGGCGTAGATCGCGGTGATATGGCTCACTGGCACGAGGATGTCGCGGGCGACTCCGCCGAAGCGTGCCTTGAAACGCACGTCGTCATGCCCGATCTTCAAGCCTGTGGTGGCGCCGAAACTGATGTTGAGCACAATTTCACCGTTTTTGACATGCTCGCGGGGCACCCGTACCAGACTGTCCACGTGAACAGCCAGATAGGGCGTCAGTCCGTTGTCGGTGCACCATTCGTAAAGGGCACGCAACAAGTAGGGCTTGGTCGAATTTGGATGTTCAGCCGGGGTGGTCATGACTCTTCCTGACACCGTCTTTACTTGCGCATGACCTTTTCCGAGGGCGTGAGCGCCTCGATATAGGCAGGGCGCTGGAAAATGCGCTCAGCGTACTTGGAGAGCGGTGCGGCTGATTTGGGCAGATCGATGCCGTAGTGGTCCAGGCGCCAGAGCAGAGGCGCAATGGACACGTCGAGCATGGAGAAGTCATCACCCAACATGAAGCGGTTCTTGGTAAAGATGGGCGCCAGTTGAGTCAGGCGGTCACGAATCGCCGTCCTGGCCTTTTCCATCGCCTTTTCATTGGTTTTGCTGGCACGCGACTCGAGCGTGCTGACGTGCACGAACAATTCCTTTTCGAAATTGAACAGAAACAAACGCACCCGGGCACGCGCCACTGGGTCTCCGGGCATGAGTTGAGGATGTGGAAAACGCTCGTCGATGTACTCGTTGATGATGTTGGATTCGTACAGGATGAGGTCACGCTCGACCAGAATGGGCACCTGGCCGTAGGGGTTCATGACGTTCACATCTTCAGGCTTGTTGAAGAGATCGACATCACGAATTTCGAAATCCATGCCCTTTTCGAACAGAACAAAACGGCAACGCTGCGAGAATGGGCAGGTCGTGCCTGAATAAAGCACCATCATGAGAGGCGACTCCTGAAAAAGCGAAGGGAGTGAGCATGCTCACCCCCGCGACAGCCGACCCCGAAAGTCGGACCTATGGACACTGCTGCCAAGCACCCGCAGGTGCTTGGCTCAACTAACTCACATCTTTCCAATAATCGGATTTGAGGCGCCAGGTGATGAAGGTGAACAGGGCCAAAAAGAGCAAGACGATAACGCCGAGTCGCTTGCGCTCGAGTTGGTCCGGTTCGGCCATCCATTGCATATAGGCCACGAGATCGGCAACTTGTGAATCATACTGCGTTGGACTCAAACTTCCAGGAGTGAGCTGCTCGTAATCGACAAACCGCTTGAGTTGGAGACCTGGGGAGGCTGGGTCATTCGTGAGCGCAAACTTCGCGGCGCGCTCACCCTGCAAGGGCCAGAGAGGGTTGGGCATGGCAACGCCGGGGAGCACCAGGTTGTTCCAGCCGGTGGGACGCGTGGAGTCGCGGTAAAACGATAGCAGATAGGTGTACAGGAAATCGGCACCCGAACCACGATCGGAGGCCAGTGCCCGTTCGATCACGCTCAAATCAGGCGGCGATGCGCCGAACCAGGCCTCGGCTTGAGCGGGCGTCATCGCGACTTTCATGGCATCCCCAAGTCTGGGTTCGCTGAACATCAGGTATTCCTGCACTTGGCCTGCGGTCAAGCCAATGCTGCTCAAACGCTCGTAGCGCATGTACTTGGCGCTGTGGCAGTTTAAGCAATAGTTGACGAAGAGCTTGGCGCCATTTTGCAATGCCAGCAAGTCATTCACACGGTAGGACGCGTGTTCCAGGGGAATGCTGGCTTGCTCTGAGGCTGCTTGCGCTGCCACTGCGCTGCAACTCAGCCCCAGGGCCAACGCCACACGCAGGAGCCAGCGGAATGGATGGGCCATGATCGAGCTCAATGGGGGTGGTAGATGAGACGCTCGGGCACGGCCTTGCACGTGCCGAGTCCGGTCCACCAGGGCATCAGCCACAGGAAGCCGAAGTAGATGAACGTGCAACTAACCGAAATCCAGTAACCCACGGGCGACGGCTCGGAGATGCCGAAGTAGCCGAGCACGATGAAGTTCAGGGCAAACAGGATCAACAGCGAAAAATGCCACTTCGGCCGGTAGCGCATGGACTTCACCGGCGCATGGTCCAGCCATGGCAAGAAAAACAGCGAGACGACCGCCCCGCCCATCACCACCACGCCCCAGAACTTGGCATCCATCGTGGCCATGGCCCAGAGCAAAAAAGCCATCCCTACGGCCAACACCACCAGGCGTTCGATGCGACGGCGAAGACTCCATGCCCCCCACAGCGCTGCGGCTGTGAGCACCGCCATCCACAAGTGGACCGAGGCGGTGGTGGTGGCCCTCAGCATGGAATAGAAGGGGGTGAAGTACCAGACCGGAGCGATGTGCGGCGGGGTTTTCAACGGATCCGCCGGGATGAAGTTGTTGTGCTCCAGGAAATAGCCTCCGAAGGTCGGTGCAAAGAACAGCACGGCACTGAAGATGGTGAGGAAGGCCGACAACCCGAAGAGGTCGTGCACGGTGAAATAGGGGTGGAAGGGAATGCCATCGCGTGGATTGCCGCGCGCATCCTTGTTGGCCTTGATCTCGATACCGTCCGGATTGTTGGACCCCACTTGATGCAGCGCAATGATGTGTGCCCCCACCAACCCGATGAGCAACAGCGGTATGGCAATGACGTGGAAGGCAAAGAAGCGGTTGAGCGTGGCATCGCTCACGACATAGTCGCCACGAATCCACAGCGAGAGATCGGGACCGATCAAAGGAATGGCGGAAAAAAGGTTGACGATGACCTGCGCCCCCCAAAACGACATCTGCCCCCAGGGCAGGAGGTAGCCGAAGAAGGCTTCAGCCATGAGGCAGAGGAAGATGAGGCAGCCGAAAATCCATACCAGTTCGCGCGGCTTGCGGTACGAGCCATAGAGCAGACCGCGGAACATGTGCATGTAGATGATGATGAAAAAAGCCGACGCCCCGGTGGAATGGATGTAGCGGATGAGCCAGCCCCAGCGCACGTCGCGCATGATGTACTCGACCGAGCCGAACGCCAGTGCGGCGTCGGGCTTGTAGTGCATGACCAGGAAGATGCCGCTGACGATTTGAATCGCCAGCACGGCGATGGCCAGCGAGCCGAAGTAGTACCAGAAATTGAGATTCTTCGGCGCGTAATACTCGCTCAGATGAGCCGCCCACAAGGCCGAGAATGGAAACCGGTCGTCAATCCATTGCCGCAAACCGCCACGCGTTGCAGCGACAGGTGCACCGGCGTCTGGCGAAGTTTGTTCAGCCATGCGTCTCTCCGTTTGTGCCATCAGGCCTTGTATTCGCCGAGAAGAATTTTTCGGTTGTTGATGTAGTGATACGGCGGCACCACCAGGTTGTCAGGCGCGGGCATGTTCTTGAAGACGCGCGCGGCCAGGTCGAATTCGGAACCGTGGCAAGGACACAGGAAGCCGCCTTGCCAGTCGCTCGGCAGCGAGGGCTGCGGTCCGGGAGTGAAGCGGTCTACGGGGGAGCAGCCCAGATGCGTGCAAATGCCCACGACAACGAGATACTCGGGCTTGATCGAGCGCCATTGGTTTTGCGCCCAGACCGGCGTGGGGAAGGCGGTGCGCAGAGACAGCGGATCGGCCACGAGAGACTGAGTCACGTTCAGCGAGGACAGCATTTGCGGCGTGCGGCGCAAGAACCAGATCGGCTGCCCGCGCCACAACACGGTCATTTTTTCAGCAGGGCGCAAATGGCCGATGTCCACCTCGATGGGCCCGCCCTCGGCTCTGGCCTTGGCCGAGGGTTCCATGGATTCAATAAACGGCACGGTTGTAGCTGCACCCGCGACGCAGGTGGCAGCCCCTGTTGCGATCAACCAAATTCGGCGTTGGGAATCCATCGTTTCAAGGGTGTAGTGAAGCGGTGGAATTCTGGTCCCCTAGGATGAATTTCGCATTAGGAAAAGCCTGTATAAGAACTCACTGATTTAGGGTTAAGGATTGCGTTTTATCAATTAAGGCCTTGTTGCGCCGCAATAATGCGCTGTCGCATGGGTTGATCATCTCACGAAATCGGCCAAACTATTCGAGGTAGCAACCCGTCTCGCGCTTTACAAAGGTGTCCAGCGCCAGCGCTGGGCGGTACATTCGGGCACCCTTCGCCTATCAACCACGGGAGAGACACAATGAGCTTGCTGACTGATTTCAAGGAGTTTGCCGTCAAAGGCAATGTGATCGATCTGGCTGTTGCCGTGATCATCGGTGGCGCCTTCGGGAAAATCGTGGAGGCATTGGTGGGTGACATCATCATGCCGGTGGTTGGAGCCATCATCGGCAAGATTGATTTCTCGAACTTTTTTATTCCGCTGGGCGCAGTTCCCGGTGGAACGGAGATGACCCTTGCCGCCTTGAAAAAGGCGAACGTTCCCGTCCTGGCCTATGGCGACTTCATCACCATCGCCATCAACTTCCTGATCTTGGCCTTCATCATCTTCATGATGGTCCGGCTCATCAGCAAGCTCAAGCGCGCTCAACCCCCGGCACCGCCCGCAGCCGATCCCGAGGAAATCGTGCTGCTACGAGACATTCGCGACGCGCTCAAGCGCTGAAACAAGCCCTAGGCAAAGCGGCTGAGTTGCCGCGCCATGGCCAGGGCACTCACCAGGCTGGCAGGATTGGCGCATCCACGGCCTGCCAGGTCGAACGCCGTGCCATGGTCGGGGCTGGTGCGCACGAAGGGCAAGCCGAGGGTGACGTTCACGCCTGCATCGAGCCCCAGGTACTTCACTGGAATCAGCCCATGGTCGTGCAGCATGGCGATCACGACGTCGAACTCACCCGCGTGCCCCGGGGTATTGCGGGCGCGCATGAACACCGTGTCGGGAGCGTGCGGTCCGCTGGCATCGATGCCCTCGGCGCGCGCCTGCCTGATGGCGGGTGCAAGAATGCGAATCTCTTCATCGCCGAACAAACCTCCTTCACCCGCATGCGGGTTAAGGCCGGCCACGGCAAGGCGCGGATGCGGCTGACCCCAGCGCTGGGCGGCGAGATGCGTGATGCGCAGCGTCTCGAGAACGGCTTCGAACGTGACGGCATCAAGTGCCTCGCGAACGCTCATGTGGATGGTGACGAGCACGGTTCGCAGTTCGTCATTGGCCAGCATCATGCGCACGGGCACACCACCTGCCAGATGCTGCAGCAACTCGGTATGGCCTGGAAAAGGCACACCCGCCGCATGCAAGGCCTCCTTGTGAATGGGCGCCGTGACCACGGCGGCGACCTCCCCACGCAACGCCGCATGCGCGGCGGTGACGATGGCAGCATGCGCTGCCGCGCCGGCTCGTGCGTCGACTTGCCCGGCGACGAGATCGCGCAGTGAATCGGGCTCCAGACCATGCGCCTGCAGCACGGGAATCACGCCGGGAGGCAGGCTTTGCCATTGCGCCATGTGCTCGATACGCGCCACGCTCGATCCCAAGGCGCCAGGAATGGCAACGCTGGCGGCGGCCGCAGCGATGACTTGGGCATCGCCCACCACGACGCAATCCTGCGCCTGTTCGGCGGCGAAGGCCTTGATGATGATTTCCGGGCCGATGCCTGCCGCATCTCCCATGGTGATGGCCAAGGGCCGTGGCGGGTTCATGCCGGATTGTCGATGTCGATGAAGACGTGTTCGATGCCGAAACTGCGTGCCAGATGCTCACCCAGCGCCTGCACGCCGTAGCGTTCAGTGGCGTGGTGGCCGCAGGCCAGGTAGGCGATGCCCATCTCGCGGGCGAAGTGCGCCGTGGGCTCGGAAATCTCGCCGCTGATGTAGGTGTGTGCGCCTGCGGCATGGGCCTGGTCGATCCAGCCCTGCGCTGCTCCAGTGCACCAAGCCAGACGGCCGACGCGCGCTGCGGGATCGCCCACCAGCACGGGCACACGTTCGAGCTTGCGTGTGAGTTCTGCGGCGAGATCGGCCAGCGTTTCCTGCGCGGGTGCCGAGCCCAGCCAGCCCAGGTCCTGCTTGCCAAAACGGCCATCGGGCTGCCAGCCCATGCCCGCCGCCAATTGGGCGTTGTTGCCCACCTGGTGATGCGCATCCAGCGGCAGGTGGTAGGCGAACAAATTGATGTCGGCCGCGATCAGCGCGGCTAGGCGTTTGTGCTTTTGACCCACCACACACGGATCTTCGCCACGCCAGAACCAGCCGTGATGCACGAGGATGGCGTCGGCTCCCTGGCTGACAGCACGTTCGATCAGCGCGAGACTGGCCGTGACGCCACTGACGACACGGCGGATATGCGCCCTGCCCTCGACTTGCAAGCCGTTTGGACCATAATCCTCGAAGCTATCGGTTCGCAGAAAATCGCGCAGATGGGCAGCTAATTGCTCACGATGGATCATGATCAGGGAAGGCGGGTATGCGCAGGTTTTGGTTGATTTTCGCTCAGGCGACGACGATCGCACTGGGCGTGGTGTTCGCAGTGCGGGTCCTGGCGCCGCAATGGCTCGACCACAGCGCCAGCATTTCAGGCCCAGCGGCGGTCTTGCAACTGCTGCCGGCAGCATCCGGGCCCACCGCTGCGCCTGCGACCGGCTCTTACAGCGGCGCCGCGCAGAAGGCCATGCCGGCGGTGGTCTCCGTGACGACGACGCGCGCGCCCAAGCCGGGCCGGGGTTCGCTGCCCGGGCGCATTTTTGGAGGTTCCGGCACGCGCATGCCCACGGTCGGGCTTGGCTCGGGAGTGATCGTCAGTTCCGCGGGTTATGTGTTGACCAACAACCATGTGATCGAGGGTGCGGAGGAAATTGAAGTCAAGCTGGCGGACGGGCGGGAGGCCGCCGCTCAGGTCGTGGGCCGCGACCCCGATACCGACTTGGCGGTGCTCAAGATCAGGCTACACGATCTGCCCACGCTGGCCTTCGGCGACGAGACCCAAGCGCGTGTCGGTGATGTGGTGCTGGCCATTGGCTACCCCTTCGGCGTCGGGCAGACGGTGACGCAGGGCATCGTCAGCGCACTTGGGCGTACGCAACTGGGCATCAATACCTTCGAGAACTTCATCCAGACGGATGCTGCCATCAATCCCGGCAATTCAGGGGGCGCGCTGGTGGATGTGAACGGCAATCTGCTGGGCATCAACACCGCGATTTTCTCGCGCTCGGGGGGCTCGCTCGGCATCGGTTTCGCCGTGCCGGCGTCCACAGCGCGCAGCGTGCTGCAGCAACTCGTTCAAAGCGGGCATGTGGTGCGAGGCTGGATTGGCATGGAACCGCGGGACATCAGCCCGCAACTGGCCCAGGCCCTGAGCCTGCCCTTGAGCGACGGTGTGATTGTTGCCGCAGTGTTACGCAACGGGCCTGCTGACCGCGCCGGGATGCGCGCTGGCGATGTCGTCATCGACATTGCAGGGCAGGCAGTGCACAACACGGGCCAGTTGCTCAATGCCGTGGCCGCCCTCAAACCTGGCAGCGCCGCCGCAGTGCGCATCTTGCGCCAAGGCCAGGAGCAGCAACTTCGGGTCAAGATCGGCATCCGGCCGCAAGGCTCCGCCATGCTGCGCGATGAGGACAGCGCAAACGCTGAGAGTGACGCGCCCTGGAGGTCGGGTGAAAACCGCGCCCGCTGACGGCGTTTCCCCAACTGACTCGGAGCCACTTGTGGGGCATGCGCAACGGATCGCCGAGCCACGGCCCTTTGAGCAGCATCAGTGGTCAAGAAGCCGGAGGGTCCGCATCCTTGGGCTGATCGGCGTCGTCATCGGGCGCTCGCGCGTACTTACCCAGCACCCTCGACCCGATGATGCCCACCTCGTACAGCAAAATCATGGAAACGGCCAGCGAGGTTTGCGAAAACACGTCTGGCGGGGTGATGACGGCGGCGATGATGAAAGCCACGACGATGAAGTAACTGCGCCAGGCCTTGAGCTGCTCAATGGTGAGCATGCCGAAACGCACCAACAGCATCAGCACCACCGGCACCTCGAACGCAGTGCCGAAGGCCATGAACAAGGTGAGAACGAAGCTCAGGTAGGACTCGATGTCGGGTGCGGCCGTCACCACCTTGGGGGCCACGTCCTGGATGAAGGTGAACAATCGCCCCAGAACGATGAAGTAGGCGAAGGCCACGCCCAGGTAAAAAAGAACGGTGCTGATGAACACCAGGGGGACGACCAGTCGTTTTTCGTGCGCGTACAGCCCGGGCGCGATGAAGGCCCAGAGTTGATACAGCACGATGGGCAGGGCAATCATCAACGCCGTCAGCATGGTCAGCTTGAGCGGCACCAGGAAGGGGGTGATGACGCCGATGGCAATGAGGCCCGAGCCGTGCGGTAGATGCGCAATGAGCGGCTTGGCAAACAGATCGAACAGACCCGAAGGGCCGGGATAGATGGCCAGAATGGCGAAGACGATGCCGATAGCGGCCACAGCGCGGATGAGCCTGTCTCTCAACTCGACCAGATGGGTCACGAAGGGCTGCTCGGCTTCCGGATTCGGGGAATCGGACGGCTTGGGATCAGTCACGTGCGCGGCGGAGGAGGAATGTGGGCCTCAGAGGCCGGAACGGGGACGGTGGCGCGCCACGCGGGCTGCGCCAGACAGGGCGTGACTGCGCACCCGGGCCTGGCGGCGATACCAGAGCGGAACGGCTTGGCCAGTGGATTTTTTCAGACGCTTGGGCTTGTGACGCTCGAAACCCAGACCGTCGCTCATCGAGGGGCCGTCGAGCGACGTTTGCGATCCGACCTCCAGGCCTGTGGTGGCTTCTTTCCAGGCCGCGTCGAATTCTTGGCCGACATCACCGATGTTCTTGGAAATCGTGCTGTGGATATCCTGCGCGGCCGATTCGACCGTCGACTTCATGCTGCGCAACTCGTCCAGTTCCATTTGACGGTTCACTTCGGACTTGACGTCCGCCATGTAGCGCTGCGCCCGGCCGAGCAGATTGCCCACCGTGCGCGCCACTTTGGGCAGTTTTTCAGGACCGAGCACGATCAGCGCGACCACGCCAATGACGCCCAATTCCGAGATGCCGATATCGAACATGGCTGTTGCTCAGTCTTTGCCGTACCGATGCATAAAAAAGCCGGCAACATGGCCGGCCCGGCACCGCCGCGCACAGATCAAGATTTTTCCTTGGCCTCGACGTCGATGGTGTCTTTCTTCACCGCGCCAGCCTGAGGACCCAACTGCTTGTCGGCGGCTGTCGTGCCCGAGGTGGCGGCGGCATCACCGTCGCGCATGCCGTCCTTGAAACCCTTGACGGCTGACCCCAGGTCGGAACCCATGTTTTTCAGCTTCTTCGTGCCGAAGACCATCATCACGATGACCAGGACGATCAGCCAATGCCAAATGCTCAATGAACCCATTTCGATACTCCTTAGCGACTTTCAGATCGTCGCGCGTTTCCAGGGGCGGGGGCCGCCCAAAACATGAAGATGCAGGTGATAAACCTCCTGCCCGCCATTGGGTCCGGTGTTGATGACGGTTTTGAAACCATCGCCACAACCTAGCTGCTCCGCCAGTCGCGGTACCAGTCCCAGCATTTTACCGAGCAAGGCCTGGTCACCGGGTTCCACCGCCGCCAACGTGGCGATATGGCGTTTGGGAACCAGCAGAAAATGGACCGGCGCGGCAGGGTTGATGTCATGAAAAGCCATCGTCTCATCATCGTCATACAGGGTTTTCGACGGGATGGTACCGGCAATGATTTTGCAGAAAATGCAGTCGGGATCGCGCATGTTGATGAACTGTACGAGGTCAATCAGGATTTGGATGCAGCTTGCATGAGGCGCTCACGACGCGCTTCTGTCAAGCTTGGCTACTTCGGTGGCGGCGCGGTGCGTCGCGTGAATTCCTCGATACCCGACAGGCCTTCGCGCCGCGCCAATTCGTCCAGGACCTCTCGTGGCGAAATACCGTAATGGGCCAAGGCCACAAGGCTGTGAAACCATAAATCGGCCGCCTCATAGACGATGGACTGGCGCACTCCGCCCTTGGCCGCGAGGACGAATTCGGTGGCTTCTTCGCCAACCTTCTTGAGCATGGCATCGTCGCCCTTGGCGAAAAGGCGTGCCACGTAGGAGGAGGCTGGATCGGCCTGTTTGCGGTCTTCGATCACGGCGGCGAGCCGGTCGAGCACATCGCAGTTCGACGTGTAGGGCGCTGGCGAAGATCGCTTCATGTGTAGATCAGCCCGGGATCTTTCAGCACGGGATCAAGCGTGACCCATTCACCGTGGCGCAACTCACGGAAAAAACAGGAATGGCGTCCGGTATGGCAGGCAATGCCGGGGTCGTGGCCGAGCTGGCGTACCGTCAACAGCACTACGTCACCATCGCAATCGAGCCGGATGGATTCAACTTTCTGCACATGGCCGGAAACCTCACCCTTGTGCCACAGGCGCTTGCGCGAGCGCGACCAATACACCGCCTCGCCGACCTCCAACGTGCGTTGCAGTGCCTGTCGGTTCATCCAGGCCACCATGAGAATGTCCTTGCTACCCGCTTCCTGCGCAATGGCGGGTACCAGGCCGCTGTCGTCCCAGCAAATCTCGTCGAGCCAATTCATGGCAGAAGTGTAGTCATCGCGCAGCGCCATGGCTTGCTGTACCTCATGCTGCAGGGTTGGCCTGTGCCTTCATCATGCGTCCACACGCATGGGGATACCCAAGCCAGCCATGAATCGCTTGGCCTCGCCGACGGTGTGCTGGCCGTAGTGGAAGATGCTCGCAGCCAGCACGGCGTCGGCATGCCCCAGGGTGATGCCGTTCGCGAGGTCCTGCAGCCCGCCCACGCCACCCGAGGCGATGACGGGCACCGGGACGGCGTCGGCCACGGCACAGGTCAGGTCAAGATCGAAGCCGACCTTGGTGCCGTCGCGGTCCATGCTGGTGAGCAGAATTTCTCCGGCCCCGGCTGTGGCCATGCGGCAGGCCCAGTCGATCGCGTCAAGACCGGTGTTACGGCGACCGCCATGGGTGTAGACGTCCCAACCGACGCCTCGGGCAGCGAAGTCGTCGCCGGCGCGGCGCTTGGCATCGATGGCGACAACAATGCATTGCGCCCCATATTTGGCGGCAGCGTCGGCAATCACCTGCGGGGTGGCGACTGCGGCCGAATTGAAGCTGACCTTGTCAGCGCCAGCGTTGAGCAGACGGCGCACGTCGTCCACCGTGCGCACGCCACCGCCCACCGTGAGCGGAATGAACACCTGCGACGCCACCGCCTCGATCATGTGCAGCAGCAGGTCGCGGCCGTCGGACGTGGCGGTGATGTCGAGGAAGGTGAGTTCGTCGGCGCCCTGGTCGTTGTAGCGCGCGGCAATCTGCACCGGATCACCGGCGTCGCGCAGACCGACGAAGTTCACGCCCTTGACCACGCGGCCACCGGTCACGTCCATGCAGGGGATGATGCGTTTGAAGAGCATGGACTTGAACAACGTGAAAGAGACGGACGTTGGGATCTGCTGCGATCAGATCGAACCAGCCGCCGCGGCCTCGACGCGCCGCTGTGCGGTTTTGAAGTCGAGCGCGCCGGTGTAGATGGCGCGGCCACAAATCACACCCTCGACCCCGCTGCTCTCCACGGCGATGAGGCGTTCGACATCGGCCATGCCGGCCAGGCCGCCGGAGGCGATGACCGGAATGGACAGGGCCTCGGCCAGGCGCACGGTGGCGTCGATGTTCAGGCCTGTGAGCATGCCGTCGCGGCCGATGTCGGTGTAGATCACACCCTCGACGCCGTAGTCCTCGAACTTGCGCGCCAGATCGACCACCTCATGGCCGGTGAGCTTGCTCCAGCCATCGGTAGCGACCTTGCCGTCGCGTGCGTCCAGGCCGACGATGATGTGGCCGCCGAAGGCGCTGCATGCCTCCTTCAAAAAGCCCGGGTTCTTGACCGCGGCGGTCCCGATGATGACGTAGCTCAGGCCATCGTCCAGGTAGCGCTCGATGGTTTCCAGATCGCGGATGCCACCGCCGAGTTGCACGGGAACGTCCTCGCCGACCTCGTGCAGGATGGCGCGGATGGCCGGCTCGTTTTCGGGCTTGCCGGCGAAGGCGCCGTTGAGGTCCACCAGATGCAGGCGCTGCGCGCCCTGCTCCACCCAATGCCGGGCCATGGCGGCCGGCTCGTTGGAAAACACGGTGGCGGCCTGCATTGCGCCTTGCTCCAGGCGAACGCACTGGCCGTTCTTGAGATCGATCGCGGGAATCAGCAACATGGGACGGGTCGACAACAGGTTCGGGACATCCTGCCGGGCAAGCGGCTCAGGGATTCCAGTCGAGGAAATTGCGGTAGAGCGCAAGGCCTGCCGCAGCGCTTTTTTCAGGGTGGAACTGGGTGGCGAAAATCGCATCGCGCGCGATGGCGCTGGCAAAGGTCACACCGTACTCTGAGCGGCCCGCGATACTGCGCTCCGATGTCGGCTGGGCGTAGAAACTATGGACGAAGTAGAACGCTGCACCATCGCCCACGCCTGCCCACAAAGGATGGATTCGGCCGTCGTGCGCCACCGGATACACCGCGTTCCAGCCCATGTGCGGCACTTTATAGCGACTGCCATCGGGCTGATGCTGGCCAGCGAGTTGAAAGCGGCAAACTGCACCGGCGAGCAGCCCCAGACCTTGTGTCGGACCTTCCTCGCTGCGATCGAGCAACATCTGCATACCAACGCAGACGCCAAAAAGTGGCTTGCCACTGCGCGCCTGCACCCCGGCAGCTTCAAGCACCGGTGCCTGCAGGCCTGAATCGCGCAATTCACGCATACAGTCCGGCATGGCGCCCTGACCGGGCAGCACGATGCGGTCGGCATCGCGCACCAACTGCGCGTCGGATGTCACGATCACCTGCCACGGCAGGCCCTTGGCGACATGCTGCACGGCTTGCGACACGGAGCGCAGATTGCCCATGCCGTAATCGACGATGGCGACCGTTTTCATGCGGACGTCGGAAGGAGCGGTGGTGTGACGTGGCGAATCAGGCGCGGAGAATCCACACCGCGGACTTGGTCACAGCGAGCCCTTGGTCGAAGGAACGGTCTGGCCCATGCGCGGGTCGATTTCAGCCGCCGCACGCAGTGCGCGGCCAAATGCCTTGAACACGGTTTCGCACTGGTGATGCGCGTTTTCGCCGCGCAGGTTGTCGACATGCAAGGAGACAAAGGCGTGGTTGACCAGACCCTGGAAAAATTCGTGCGCAAGATCGACATCGAACTCGCCCACCATGGCGCGTGTAAAGGGCACATGCCACTCCAGGCCCGGGCGACCGGAAAAATCGATCACCACGCGCGACAGCGCTTCGTCCAGCGGCACATAGGCGTGGCCGTAGCGGCGCACGCCCTTCTTGTCGCCGATGGCCTTGGCCAGCGCCTGGCCGATGGTGATGCCAACGTCCTCCACGGTGTGATGACCGTCGATGTGCAGATCGCCCTCGGCCTGCACGCTGAGATCGACCAGGCCATGGCGCGCGATCTGGTCGAGCATGTGGTCGAAAAAACCGATGCCGGTCGCAAGCTTGGACACACCACTGCCGTCGAGATTGAGGTCGACGCTGATGCGGGTTTCAGCGGTTTGGCGAGTGACCTGGGCGGTGCGCATGCTTGGAAGCTGGAAGAACCGGGTTGGTTGTCATGGAACCGCCGATCAAGCGGTATGTTGCGATGTTACCGAAGCGCGGGTGGCCGGCAGCTGCAGGTCATCCAGCGCCTGCAGCAGGGCCTGGCATTGCGCCTCGGTGCCGACGGTGATGCGCAGGAAAGGCGCGATGCGCTCGGGCTGGCGAAAATGGCGCACCAGAATGCGCAGTTCGCGCAGTCTGGCGGCCAGTTCCGCACCACCATGCCGCGGGTGGCGCGCGAAGACGAAATTGGCGGCAGAAGGCAGCACCTCGAAGCCATGCTGCTCCAGGCCGCGAACGAGCGTGTCGCGGCTGGCGATGACAAGCGAGCGGGTACGCTCGAACCAAGCTTCGTCCTGCATCGCCGCCACACCGCCGGCAATCGCAAGCCGGTCCAGAGGGTAGGAATTGAAGCTGTCTTTCACCCGCACCAGGGCCTGGATCAGATCGACATGGCCGAGCGCATACCCCACGCGCAAGCCAGCCAAGGCGCGGGCCTTCGACAAGGTGCGCACCACCAGCAGGTTGGGATAGCGGTCGATCAGCGTGGCTGCGGTCTGCGCGCCAAAATCGACATAGGCTTCGTCGATCACCACCACAATGTTGCGCGAACCTGCGAGCAGGCGCTCGACATCGGTCAGGGACAGGGCCATGCCGGTGGGCGCGTTGGGGTTGGGGATGATGATGCCGCCTGCACGACCGGCGCGCCCGGCTTGCACATAGTCGTCGATGCCGATGCCGAAGTTCTCGCGCAAAGGCAGCTGGCGCGTGACCAGGCCGTACAGCCGGGCATAGACTGGATAAAAGCTGTAACTGATGTCAGGCATGAGCAGCGGTGCGTCGTGCTTGAGCAATGCCTGAAACACATGGGCCAGCACTTCGTCGGAGCCGTTGCCGACGAACACCTGCTCGGCCTGCAGGCCATGATGGGCGGCGATGGCCTCCTTCAGCGCCCGCGCCTCGGGATCGGGGTACAGCCGCAGATCCTCGCTTGCCGCTTCGCGGATAGCCTGCAGCACGCGCATGCTCGGGCCATAGGGGCACTCATTGGTATTGAGTTTGATCAGGCCTGCAATCTTCGGTTGCTCGCCCGGCACATAGGGCGTGAGGCCGTGCACGACTTCGCTCCAGTATTGGCTCATGGTTCGCGACCTCGTTGCCCCTAGCCCTTGCGCTCGTGATCGAGGCGCATTTCGGCAGCCAGCGCATGCGCCTGCAGTCGCTCGCCGTGCGCGAGCACGGAGGCAATGCGGCCCAGGCGCTGCGCGCCGGCATGGCTGACCTCGATGATGCTGGTGCGCTTGATGAAGTCGTACACCCCGAGCGGCGAGGAGAAACGAGCCGTGCCTGAGGTGGGCAGCACATGGTTGGGACCGGCGCAGTAGTCGCCGAGCGACTCGGAGGTGTAGGCGCCGAGGAATATGGCGCCGGCATGGCGCAACCGTGCAGCAATGGCATGCGGTGCTGCGGCCGACACTTCCAGGTGCTCGGGAGCGATGCGGTCGGCCAGTTCGCAAGCCTCGTCGAAGTTGCGCACCTGAATGAGAGCGCCGCGGCCCGATAGCGATGCGGCGATGATGTCGCGGCGGCTCATCTGTGGCAGCAGGCGGCGGATTTCGCCGGCGACCGCATCGAGATAGGCCGCGTCCGGGCATAGCAGAATGCTTTGCGCCAATTCGTCATGCTCAGCCTGGGAAAACAAATCCATCGCCACCCATTCCGGCGGGGTGGTGCCATCGGCGATGACCAGGATTTCCGAAGGCCCGGCAATCATGTCGATGCCGCAGACGCCGAACACGCGACGCTTGGCCGCAGCCACATAGGCATTGCCGGGACCGGTGATCTTGTCCACTTTGGGTACGGTGGCCGTTCCGTAAGCCAGGGCGCCAACCGCCTGCGCGCCGCCGATGGCGAACGCCCGGCCAACCCCGGCCACGGCCGCTGCTGCCAGCACCAGCGGATTGCGCTCGCCGCCCGGTGTGGGCACGACCATGATGATTTCCGGCACGCCGGCAACATGGGCGGGAATGGCGTTCATCAGGACCGATGATGGATAAGCCGCCTTGCCGCCCGGCACGTAGATGCCCACTCGCTCCAGCGGCGTGACCTTCTGGCCCAGCAGCGTACCGTCGGCATCGACATACTCCCAGCTTTGGCCAACCTGCAGCATTTGGCGCTGGTGGTAGTCGCGCACACGCTCAGCGGCTTGTTCCAGGGCGCTGCGCTGCTCAGCGGGAATGTGCATCAGCGCGGCGCGCAGTTCAGCCTGCGAGATTTCGAGCGCGGCCATGTTCGGCGCGTCGAACTGATCGAGACGGCGCGTGCAATCGAGCACAGCAGCATCGCCGCGCTGGCGCACGTCGGCCAGGATGTCGGCGGCACGAGCGTCGATCCCGGCATTCTCTTCAGCCATGCGGGCGAAGAGCTGGGCGTACTGCGTCTCGAAGTCAGGGCTCGCGGTGTCGAGACGCCGCAACAGCAAGTCGGAAGCGGATGCGTTCATGCAGGTATGGATACGTTGGATGCTGCGGCGGCACGCAGGTTGTCGACCAAAGGTTTGAGTGTGGCGGTCTTGGTCTTGAACGCGGCCTGGTTGACGATGAGTCGAGCGGAGATGTCCATGATGGCTTCGACCTCGATCAGGCCGTTGGCCTTGAGCGTGCCGCCGCTGGAGACGAGGTCGACGATGGCGTCGGCCAGGCCGATGAGGGGCGCGAGTTCCATCGAGCCATATAGCTTGACGAGATCGACATGCACCCCTTTGGCGGCGAAATGTTCGCGCGCCAGATGCACATACTTGGTGGCCACGCGCAGGCGCGCACCCTGGCGCACGGCGTGGGCGTAATCGAAACCCTGCGGTGTGGCGACGCTGAGGCGGCAGCGGGCGATGCCGAGATCCACCGGGCGGTACAGGCCATCGCCACCGAGCGTGGCGTCGGCTTCGAGCAGCACGTCGAGCCCGGCCACGCCCAAATCGGCGCCGCCATAGCGCACATAGGTGGGCACATCGCTGGCTCGCACCAGCACCACGCGCAGGTCGGGCCGGTTGGACTGCAGAATGAGTTTGCGCGTGGTTTCAGGATCCTCCACCACGCTAATGCCGGCTCGTGCCAGCAGCGGCAGAGTGTCGTCGAAGATACGGCCTTTGGATAGCGCGAGTGTGAGCATATTGGGGAGAGATGACCGAATGCGTGGAAGCTCGCAGGATGCGGGGTGATCGGCGAGGTCGGCTGCGGCGAGGTCGATTGGGGCCAGCTCAGCGCACCCGCGCGATGTTGGCACCGAGCGCTGCGAGCTTGTGCTCCATGCCGGCATAGCCGCGGTCGAGGTGATAGATGCGCTCCACCAGGGTTTCGCCTTCGGCTGCCAGCCCGGCAATCACGAGCCCGGCAGACGCACGCAGATCGGTGGCCATGACGGTGGCCCCCGACAAGCGCTTGACGCCCTGAACCACACAGGTATTGCCCTCGATGGCGATCGTCGCGCCCAGGCGCACCAGTTCCTGCACATGCATGAAACGGTTTTCGAAAATGGTTTCCGTCAGATGTGCCGCACCTTGCGCCAGGCAGTTCACGGCCATGAACTGGGCTTGCATGTCGGTGGCGAAACCGGGGTATTCGGAGGTGCGTGCGGACACCGCGCGGGCGCGGCCGCCGGGCATGGCGTCGGCCTGCACGCGAATCCAGTCAGCACCGCTGGTCAGCGTGGCTCCGGCTTCGCGCAATTTATCGAGCAGGCTGTCCAGATGTTCGGGCACACAACCGCGCAACGTGACATCGCCACGCGTAGCCACCGCCGCGCAGAGGAACGTGCCAGCCTCGATGCGGTCGGGGACGATGGCATGCTCGGCCCCGTGCAGGCGGTCGACGCCCTGAATACGAACACGCGAGGTTCCAGCGCCGTCGATGCGCGCGCCCATCTTCTGCAGCATCGCCGCCAGATCGGCCACCTCG
Organism: Burkholderiales bacterium; assembly: GCA_013044035.1. Classification (GTDB taxonomy): domain Bacteria; phylum Pseudomonadota; class Gammaproteobacteria; order Burkholderiales; family Burkholderiaceae_C; genus Thiomonas_A. The sequence goes on along the minus strand of JABEVE010000036.1, from coordinate 18,174 downwards.
GGCTCCTGCGCAGCGTTCTCGATGACCGATTCACCCTCGGCAAGGCAGGCGGCCATCATCAGGTTCTCGGTGCCGGTGACGGTAATCATGTCGGTGCTGATGCGCGCGCCCTTCAGGCGCCCGCGCGGCACGCTGGCGACGATGTCGCCATGCTCCACATGCACCTCGGCACCGAGCTGCTGCAAGCCCTTGATGTGCTGATCCACCGGCCGTGCGCCGATGGCGCAGCCTCCGGGCAAGCTGACGCGGGCTTGACCGAAGCGCGCCACCAGCGGCCCCAGCACCAGCACGCTGGCGCGCATGGTTTTCACCCGCTCGTAGGGCGCGACGCAGGCGGTGATGGCGTCGGCCTGCAGGCGGATGCTGGCGCCTTCTTGCGCCACTTGTGCGCCCATGCCGGTGAGCAAATGCCCGAGGGTGCGCACGTCCATCAGCTCGGGAGCGTTGGTCAACACCACGGGTTGATCGGTGAGCAGGCTGGCCGCCATCAGCGGCAGCGCCGCGTTTTTCGCGCCACTGATCTGCACGTCGCCATGCAGCGGGCGCTCGCCCTGAATGCGAAGTTTGTCCATGGGGAATGATGTGATCCGGCCGTACCGGAGATTGACTTGCGGATTCTAGGCGCCGCCCTGGCGCGCCCTGGAGGCGTTCTGCGTTCTAGTCAGGCATGGGCTCGCCAGGTGCGACGGTGCGCATGGACAGTGCATGGATTTCTGCGCGCATGTGATCTCCCAGGGCGGCGTAAACCAAGCGATGTCGCGCCAGGCGCGACTTTCCGGTGAAGGCGGGACTGACGATGGTGGCATAGAAATGCTGGCCGTCACCCTGCACCTCCACATGGATGCAATTCAGACCGGTGGCGATCAACTCGCGCAGATATTCGGGGGTGGGCAGGGCCATGATGGTGGATGAAAACGCAAAATCCCGTCGAGTGCCGAGGCGAAGCTCAGTTGCGCAATTTATAGCCGCGATGCAACCAGGACCAGGCCAGCCCGCCGCAGACGGCGTTTCCGATCAGGGCGGCGATCAGGCAGATCCAGGGCGAGATGTCGGAGATGCCAAAAAAACCGTAGCGGAATCCGTCAACCAGGTAGAAAAACGGGTTGAAGTGCGATACCGCCGTCCAGAACGGCGGCAAGCTTTTCACCGAATAGAACACGCCCGACAAAAACGTGGCCGGCACGATGATGAAATTCTGGAACGCCGCCATCTGATCGAACTTCTCGGCCCAGATGCCGGCAACGATTCCGAGTGACGCCAGCATCGACGCGCCAAGTATGGCGAACACCAGAATCCACAGAGGATGGTGGTACTCCAATGGCACGAACCACAGCGCCACCAGGGTCAGCCCGAGACCGACGCTCAGACCGCGAACCACCGAGGCGCCGACATAGGCGGCGAGCAGTTCCCAGGACTTGAGTGGCGACAGCAGCACGAAGACCAGATTGCCCGTGATCTTGGACTGGATCAGCGACGAGGAGGTGTTGGCGAACGCGTTTTGCAGCACGCTCATCATCGCCAGGCCGGGAATGAGAAACGCGGGGTAGGGCACGCTGCCGAAAACCTTGATGTGTGACGTCATGGCGTGCGAGAAGATCAGCAGGTAGAGCAGGCTGCTGAGCACAGGGGCGGCCACGGTCTGCAGGCTGACTTTCCAGAAGCGCAGCAACTCCTTGCGAAACAGGGTGGACAGGCCGGTCATGCGGCTTGCCTGAGGTCTTCAGCCGCATGGTCGCTGCCATTCATGACTTGCATGAACGCGTCTTCGAGGTCGGCACGGCGAACTTCCAGCTCGTCCACCACGCAGCTTGCAGCGCGCAGCACGGCGAGGATGTGCTCGACCTCGGCCGCATCGCGCACCACGCAGACGATGCGGCGCCCTTCCGGCTTGCAGCGCGCGGCAAGCTCCGCCGGCAAAACGCCGGTGGCAACGCGAAACAGCATTTGCGTCGAGGCAAAGCGCGCCAGCAAGGCATGGGTGGAGTCCAGCGCCACGAGACGGCCAAGCTTGAGCATGCCGATGCGGCTGCACAGGGCCTGGGCCTCCTCCAGATAGTGAGTGGTCAGCAATACGGTGTGGCCCAGGCGGTTCAAGCCGGTGATGAACGCCCACAGGCTTTGCCGCAGTTCCACGTCCACCCCCGCGGTCGGTTCGTCGAGCACGATGACCGGCGGCTTGTGCACCAGCGCCTGTGCCACCATGACGCGGCGCTTCATGCCGCCGGACAGGGTGCGGGTGTTTTGTTCGGCCTGGGATGCGAGGCCGAGGTGGTGGAGCAATTCGTCGATCCAGGCGTCGTTCTTGCCCAGGCCGAAGTAGCCGGACTGCAGTCGCAAGGTTTCACGCACGGTAAAAAAAGGATCGAACACCAATTCCTGTGGCACGACGCCGAGCAGACGGCGGGTGGCGATGGGGTCGATGGCGACATCGCGCCCAAGCACCCGAACACGACCGCTGGTGGCGCGCGTCAGCCCGGCCAACATGCTGATGAGCGTGGTTTTGCCCGCACCATTCGCACCGAGAAGAGCAAAGAATTCGCCCGGGTCGATGTCGAGATCGACACCATCGACCACGGCGCGGCCGCCATAGCGTTTGACGATGGCCTCGAATCGGACTGCTGGGGATGTGGAAACGCTCATGCAACAATCGGCCAGGGTGCTGGGCACCACCGGCCACGAAGGGGTTCAAGAATGTTGCTCAGGCCTGGTTGGATCTGCGACGATTTCGCCAAGGGCGAAATCCAAGCCGTAGGCCGTGGCCAGATGGACCAAACGCGACGGCGCCGAGCGCACACGCAGCACGCGATCACCTGCCTGCCTGCGCAGCTCCAGAAGCAGGGCCAGGCAGGCGGAGTCGAAATCGCTCAGCGCTGCGGCATCAACCTCCCACGACGGCGCGGCGGGCTCGGCGCCAAGCTCGCCAAGTGCCTGCCGCACCGCCATGCCGGCATTGGCGACCGTCACACTGGCGGGAAGAGCAAACCGCGCCATTTCTTCAACCCTTGGCGCCACCGGCCTGGGCCAGTTCTTTATTGCGTGTCGTGAGGGTCTGAATCAGGCCTTCAACACCTTTTTGGCCGATTTCCTGGGCAAACACGCCACGGTAGTTGTCCACCAACCAGATGCCCATGACATTGACGTCGGCGATCTTCCAGTCGTGGTCCGTTTGCACCAGACGGTAGTCAAGCTGGATGGGCTCGCCGTTGTTGAGCACTCGGGTGCGAACCACGACGTTGGTCGCATTCGGTGCGGCGCGAAAGGGCAGGTACTCCACTTTTTGATTCTTAATCTGGCTCACCGCACCCGAGTAGGTGTGAATGAGCAGGAGCTTGAACTGCTGCTGCAGTTCCTTTTGTTGCGTTGGGGTGGCTTGACGCCAGTAGCGGCCTACGGCAGAGGCCGTCATATGCTGGAAATCAACGAACGGCAGGACCTTGGTCTCGACCAACTGCATGACCTTCTGGGGGTCGCCGGACTTCAGCGCCGGGTCGTTGTTGACTGCGTCCATGACGGAATCCGTCAGCTTCTGGATGACCTGCACCGGGGGGGCGGGTGTGTCTGCGCGCGCAGCTGGCGAGGCGGCCATCAAGCCGAGGGCCAGGACGGGAAGCAACAAAGTGGTCTTGAAAGTTCGGAACATGGAGTTCTCCAAAGTGTTCGGCTCCTACCTTAACGGGCAAGGAGCGCGACTGATGACAGAGTCAGGGACGCGCGGCCGAAGCAGCCGGGCTTGCCGCGGGCGAATTCGAGGGCACCGCTCTGGATGAGAGTGTCTCGCTGAGGGGCATGGCGGGACTGGCTGCAGAGCTTGATGCGGGCTCGGCTCGAGCACCGCTGTCCATGGCGTTGCTGTCTTGGCCGACAGCGTCTGCATCTGCATCGCCGCCGCCCGAATCCAGAGGCCCCGGAGACAGCATGCCTTCGCTACGCACGGCCTTGACTTGCGACCTGCGCTGCTGCAGATACGCATCGCGGGTGAAAACATAGGGATCGAGCGCGATTTGTTCCAGCAAAGCCGTGGTGCTCAACAAATTGGCGCGTGTATTGACGAGTTGCAGGACGGTCGCCGAGTTGCGCACTGCCGCGTTGTTGGTGGTGTAGTTGAATGGCGCGTAATAAATCCCCACCCCGGTACCGGCAGCATCGCGGATGGTGCTGGGGCCCAGCAGCGGCATGACGAAGTAGGGGCCAGAGTCGATGCCGTAGCGTGCCAGTGTGAGGCCAAAATCGTTCGGCTGCTTGTACAAGCCCATCTCCGAGGAAATGTCGAGCACGCCGAACACGCCGAACACGGTGTTGACGCCCACGCGCATGAACCCATTCAACCCCTCCACGACATGGCCCTGGGCGAAGTCGTTGGCCATCGACCAGACATCGCCGAGATTGCCGAAGAAATTGGTCACACCCTTGCGCACAGGGGTCGGCACCACGTCCTTGTAGCCCGTGGCCACCGGCTTGAGCACGGCTTTGTCGACGTTCTGGTTGATCTTGAACATCGCTCGGTTGTACGGCTCCATCGGGTCTTGCGGGTTATTGCTGGCGCACCCGGCCACAAGGCTCGCGACCAACGCAAGACCAATGGCGGAACACCGGAGCCGACTCTCTGCTGTCGTCCGGGCGGCTTGTGCCGGCAAGTCTGAGATCAAGATGCGTTCCATAGGTTTACTTTGCGGCCGCGTTGCTCGAGCCGCTGTTGCTCGATGCAGCCTTGTTGTAGAGGAACTGGCCAATCAGATTCTCCAGAACCACGGCCGATTGGGTGTTTTGAATCACACCGCCGTTTTGGAGGTTCTTCGAGGATGCGCCAGGGTCAAGACTCAGGTACTGATCGCCGAGCAGGCCCGAAGTGAGAATCTTGGCCGACGTATCGGTGGGAAACTGATAACGCTGATCCAGCGCCAACGTGACCTTGGCCTGAAATGTCTGGTTGTTGAACTGGATGCCGGCGACGCGGCCGACCACCACGCCGGCGCTTTTCACCGGAGCACCGGACTTGAGACCGCCAATATTGTCGAACTGGGCGGTGACGTCGTAGGTCGGGCCGAAATTCAGGCTCAGCAAATTGCCGGCCTTCAGCGCCAGAAACAGCAGGGCCGCCGCGCCGATCAGCACGAACAGCCCTACCCAGACGTCGATTTTCTTGCTTTCCATGCCTGCTCCTTGTCGCTCGGCGCCGCGCATTGCACGGGCGGCACCGAGCCTCTTCGTTCAGGTGCTGAACATCAGCGCCGTCAATATGAAATCCAGCCCCAGGACGGCCAGCGATGCCACCACCACCGTGCGGGTGGTGGCGCGTGAGACGCCTTCGGGCGTAGGCTGGGCGCGCCAGCCTTGGTAAAGCGCAACGAAGGTGACGGCCACGCCGAACACCAGGCTCTTGACGACGCCGTTGCCAACGTCCTTGAACACGTCGACGCCGCCTTGCATCTGCGACCAGAAGGCGCCGGAATCCACGCCGATCATCAGCACGCCGACGACATAGCCACCGACGATGCCCACGGCACTAAACACGGCGGCCAGGAAGGGCATGGTGATGAGGCCACCCACGAAACGCGGCGCCAGGATGCGCGCAATCGGGTCGACTGCCATCATTTCCATCGCCGAAATTTGCTCACCCGCCTTCATCAGCCCGATTTCAGCTGTCAGCGATGTTCCGGCGCGCCCGGCGAACAGCAAGGCCGTGACCACAGGGCCGAGTTCGCGCACCAGGCTGAGCGCCACCAGCAGGCCGAGCGAGTTGGCTGCGCCGTAGCGGGACAGGGTGTAGTAGCCCTGAAGCCCGAGCACGAAGCCGACGAACAAGCCCGACACGGCGATGATGGAGAGCGAGTAGTTGCCGAGGAAGAACACTTGTTGGGCAATGAGCTGTGGGCGACGCAATGCGCCGGGCAGCAGCGTCAACAGCCGCAGGAACAAACGCAAGCCGTAGCCGAGGTTGGCCAGCAGTCGACGGGTACCGGAGCCGATGGACGCGAGGAAACCGAGGACGACGTTCATGGCCGCTCCGCCTGTGTGCGGAGAAAGTCTGCCTGCAGAGGCGCGGCCGGGTAGTGGAAACTGACTGGCCCGTCGGGTTCGCCACGCACGAACTGGTGGACCAGCGGATCGGCGCTGGCGCGCAATTCTGCCGGCGTACCGTCGGCAATGAGGGTGCCGTTGCCCAGAATGAACACGCGATCAGCGATGGCGAAGGTTTCATCCACGTCGTGCGAGACGACGATGCTGGTGAGTCCCAGGGCGTCGTTCAGGGTACGGATCAGTCGGGCGGAAATGCCCAGCGATATGGGGTCGAGCCCGGCAAACGGCTCGTCGTACATCACCAGGGCAGGGTCGAGCGCGATGGCGCGCGCCAAGGCCACGCGCCGCGCCATGCCACCGGAGAGCTGGGCCGGATAGAGGTCACGGGCGCCGCGCAGACCGACGGCATTGAGTTTCATCAGCACCAGATCCCGAATCATGCTTTCGGGCAGTGGAGTGTGTTCGCGCAGCGCGAAAGCCACGTTTTCGAACACGGTCTGGTCGGTGAACAACGCTCCCATCTGGAACAACATGCCCATACGCCGGCGCGCGGCATACAACTCGGCATGCCGCATCGCGCCCACGTCCCGTCCGTCGAAGTACACCCTCCCGGCCGTCGCCCGAATCTGGCCGCCGATCAAGCGCAGGGTCGTGGTCTTGCCACCACCTGAGGCGCCCATGACCGCGACCACCTCGCCCGGCATGACCCGCAGCGAAACCTGCGTGAGCACCTGGCGCACGTCGTAGCCGAATTCGACGGCGTCGAACTCGACCAGCGGTTGCTTGGGCAATAGGCTCATGCGTTGTGGATGTCGGATATCGGGGTTGTCCCGAGGGCAGCCTTGCATTCTATTGAGACTGCATGAATGCCGTTGGTGGCCTGCCAACGCCCCACCCTGCAGCCTAGAAGTTGTTGAATCTGCTGCGCCCCGGCCCGGATTTCAGACGAGAACCTACGATGACGACGTCCAGGTTTGCCCCTTTCCCGCCCAATCCACACCGGAGACTCTTGCCATGGCAGGCCCCGACCGCCCATTCTGGCAGCGCTTGTTCGAACAAAACACCACGCCCTGGGACCGCGGTTCAGCCAGCCAGCAACTGCTGACGTGGCTGGAAAACGGCACCCTGAAACCCTGCCGCATTCTGGTCCCAGGCTGTGGCCATGGGTACGAAATCCTTGCGCTGGCCGCTGCAGGATTCGAAGTCACGGCGCTGGATTACGCCCCTGCCGCGGTTGAACGGGCCGCTGCGCGCCTTAGCGCAGCAGGTCTATATGCGAACATTTTGCAGGCTGATGTGCGCGAATGGATGCCTGATCAAGGCCTTTTCGATGCTATTTACGAGCAAACCTGTTTATGCGCGCTGCATCCTGATGACTGGGCGCAGTATGCCGGGCGGTTGCATGCCTGGCTCCGACCGCAAGGCAGGCTCTTCGCGCTGTTCATGCAAGCGCTCCGGGATGACGCTGCCCAGGGTCTGATCCACGGGCCGCCGTATCACTGCGACATGCACGCCATGCGTGCGCTGTTTCCCGCGTCGCGCTGGGACTGGCCGGCACCGCCCTACGCCCACGTCCCCCACCCGATGGGAGTCTTTGAAATCGGCATCGTTCTGCAGCGTCAGCCAGACGCATAACGGCACCAGGACTGCCCGCAACGCCAAGCAGTCTCAACCAGCTTCGTGCTGCGTCACGCGCTGCTGGTCAAGCGCCGCCTCCGGAACCTCAATGTGGGAAGACTCGAAGGCCCGCAGCCGGGAGGCGTCAGGAACCTCGATGCCACCATAGCGCAGCCGCAGCAGGCCGAGGCTGGAGAGGCGCTGCAGGGCCTGATTCACGCGCTGACGTGACAGTCCGCAGAGATAGCCCAGTTCCTCCTGCGTCACACGCAGCAACTGCCCCACACCTGGATACAGCACCGGGTGGAACATGGCGGCCAGGGTGTGCGCCACACGCTCGTCCGAGCCGGAAAGCCGGTCGATCTGCAACTGCCCGATGAACTGGCCCAGGCGCTCGTTGAGTTGGTTGACGATGGTGTGGTTGAACGCCAGACTGCGATCGAACAGCCAAAAAAAGGTCTCTGCCGGCAACAGGCCGATGCGACTTTTGCGCAGGGCGATCACGTCGTACTTCCAGACGTCGCGCTTGAGCAGCGTGCCCTCGCCGAACCAGCCCCCCGGCGCCACGCCCGTGTAGGTGATGGTCTTGCCCGAAAGGGAGACCGAAGACACCTTGACCAGGCCGCTGAGGACGCCCACCCAATGCTCGGCGCTTTGACCGAGTTGGCAGATAGGAGCACCGGGTTCGAACACCTGCACGCGCAAATCGTGGTGCACACGCAGGCGCTCGCTGTCCTGCAACTTGGCCATCCAGAGGCAGGATTGGATGAATTCGGTGTAATCCCTAGGCTTCATGGCACTTGATTGTCGTTTTGAAGACAAATATGCGCCAAATTCCGACCTAAACTCCATGACAAAATGTAAACGCTTCAAACAAACCCACCAAAACGACGAGTTGAAGGGTGAGGCATGACGATTGCGGGCTAATACCGACCTGCGATTTACAAAGCGCAGGGGTCAAGAGAAGACATGGACGAGTGGTCAGCAGATCGATCCGAGAACACATCGACCTTTCCGTGGTTGCTGCTGCAGCATGCCAGGCTGCAGCCCAGCGGCGTGGCCTGGCGCGAAAAGAACCTCGGCGTCTGGCAGTGCACCACTTGGGTGCAAGCGCTGGACTGGGTGCGCCATCTGGCCTATGGCTTGGCGGCGCTGGGTCTGCAGCGCGGCGAGCATGTGGCCATCATCGGCGAAAACCGGCCACGCTTGTATGCGGTCATGCTGGCGGCGCAAAGCCTCGGCGCCATTCCATCCGCGCTCTATCAAGACGCTGTCGCCACGGAACTGGCCCATCCCCTGGAACTGACGGCCATGCGCTTTGCCGTGGTTGAAAACCAGGAACAGGTGGACAAACTGCTGAGCGTGCGCGAGGCGCTTCCGTTGCTGGAGCATATTGTGTTCCACGACCCGCGAGGCCTGCGCCACAACACGGCACCAGGACTGCGCAGCCTGGACGAGGTCGAGGCGCTGGGTCGACACCACCAGGCTTTGCAACCCGAATTGTTCGAGCAGGCGGTGGCACAAGGACAGCCGCATGACGTGGCGGCACTGTTCTTCACGTCCGGCACCACGGGCCTCCCTAAAGGTGTGGTTCATACCCACGCCAGCCTGATCGACCGGGCCCGCGCCGGCGCCGCCTTCGACCGGCTCACCGCGCGCGAGGACGTCCTGGCTTACCTGCCGGCGGCGTGGATCGGACAGAACATCTTTTCCTACGCCCAGCATCTGGTCTGCGGCTACACGGTGAACTGCCCGGAGTCGCCATCCACCGTCGCCATCGATCTTGGCGAGATCGGCCCGACGTATTACTTCGCTCCGCCGCGCGTGTTCGAGGCTCTGCTCACCGACCTGCAGGTGCGCATGGACGACGCCGCAGGCTTCAAACGCTGGCTCTACCGCGCCAGCATCACGCTGGCCGAACGGGCACAGGCTGAACGCGACGCAGGCGGTCACCCAGCACTGCGCGACCGCCTGCTGCTGCCCCTGGCCAAGGCGCTGATCCTGGCACCGCTGCGCAACAGACTGGGCCTGAGCCGGGTGCGCGTGGCCTACACCGCGGGGGAGGCCATCGGCCCCGAGCTGTTTCGTTTCTACCGCGGCATCGGCATCAACCTCAAGCAGCTTTACGGCTCCACCGAAACTGCGGTGTTCGTCTGCATGCAGCCCGACGGCGGCGCACGCAGTGACAGCGTCGGCCTGCCTGCGCCAGGCGTGGAATTGCGTGTGAGCGAGAGCGGCGAGATCGTGTTGCGCAGCGCGGGGTTGCTACGCGAGTACTACCGCAATCCCGAGGCCACCGCGGAGGTGCTCGACGCCGACGGCTGGTACCACACGGGCGACGCCGGGTGGATCGAACCCGACGGACAGCTGCGCATCATCGATCGTGTCAATGACGTATCGCGACTGGCCGACGGCACCCTGTTCGCGCCCAAGCTGATCGAGAACAAACTCAAGTTCTACCCGTCGATCAAGGAAGCGGTGGCCTTCGGCGCGGAGCGCGAACATGTGGTGGCGTTGCTGAACATCGATTTCGCGGCCGTTGGCAACTGGGCCGAGAAGCGCGCCCTGCCCTACAGCGGCTACGCCGACCTTGCCGCCAAACCCGAGGTGCTGGCACTACTGGCGGATTGTGTGGCGCAGGTAAACACCGATCTCGCCGCCGACGCGCGCACGGCGGCCGTACAGGTGCACCGCTTCGTCGTGCTGCACAAGGAGCTGGATCCGGACGACGAGGAACTCACGCGCACACGCAAGGTGCGCAGACACTTTGTCGCCCAAAAATACGCCGAACTGGTGGATGCGCTCTACGACCCTGCCCGGCAAAGCCAGCGCACCCAAGTGCAAGTGCGCTTCGACGACGGCCGCACCGGCTCGGTCCAGGCCGACTTGCAACTGGTCGGCACCAAGGTTCAACCCGCGCTGCACCAGGCGGCCTGAAACGCTGCCCGGGAATCCCGCCGATGAATCAGACCATGCGCCTGTCCGATGCCAACGAGCCGTTCCATGCCAAGACGGTCGAGCCGCAGGTCATTGCGGCGGAGCCTTGCGACGACGTGCTGCTCGAACTCCTGGACATCCACCTGGCATTCGGCGGCATCAAGGCGCTGCAAGGCGTGGGATTCGATGTGCGGCGTGGTGAGATCCGCGCCATCATCGGGCCTAACGGCGCGGGCAAGAGTTCGCTGCTCAACGTGGTCGGAGGCGTCTACCAGCCACAGCGGGGAAGCATGCGCTTCGACGGCCGCAGCCCTGCCCGCATGCATCCAGCCCTGGCAGCGCGTTGGGGTATCGCACGCACATTCCAGAACCTGGCGCTGTTTTCGGGCATGAGCGTGCTCGACAACATCATGGCTGGGCGCAGCCTGCACATGCGCTGCGGGCTGCTGGCGCAAGCGTTGCGCCTGGGGCCCGCGCTGCGTGAAGAAGTCGCACAGCGGGAGATGGTCGAACACCTGATCGATTTCCTTGAAATCCAGGCCTGGCGCAAGCAGCCCGCCGGCAGCCTGCCCTATGGCCTGCAAAAGCGGGTGGACCTGGGACGGGCGCTGGCGATGCAGCCCAAGCTGCTGCTGCTCGACGAGCCCATGGCCGGCATGAACCAGGAGGAAAAGGAGGACATGTGCCGCTTCATCCTCGACGTCCGCGAGGAGTTCGGCACCACTCTCGTGCTGATCGAGCACGACATGGGGGTGGTGATGGACCTGTCCGACCGCGTCGTTGTACTGGACTACGGCCGCCTCATTGCCGATGGCACGCCCGACGCCGTGCGCACCGACCCTGAGGTCGTGCGCGCCTACCTCGGCAGCGACGCTGCCTGATCCACGCATCGACCGGAGCCCATCAAAATGGGATTTTTGCTGGAAACCCTGATCGCTGGACTGATGGCCGGGGTGCTCTACGCCCTCATCGCCCTCGGCTTCGTGCTCATCTACAAAGCCAGTGGCGTATTCAATTTTGCCCAGGGGGCGATGGTGCTGTTCGCCGCGCTGACCATGGCGCGGCTGCAGGTCCACATGCCTTGGCCACTGGCGTTTCTGCTGGCCTTCGGCCTGATGGTGGTCTTGGCCTGGCTGATCGAACGCCTGGTGCTGCGCCATCTGGTCAACCAAAGCGGCGTGGCCCTGCTGATGGCCACACTGGGCATTGCCTACTTTCTCGAAGGCCTGGGGCAGTTGGTGTGGGGCGACGACATCTACCGCATCGACCTGGGCCTGCCCAAACAGCCCACGGTGGTCCTGAGCGGGCTGATCCCGGGCGGTCTCCTGCTGAGCCGCGAAGATCTGATCGCCACGTTGGCAGCCGCCATGCTGGTGGCTCTGCTGACCCTGTTTTTCCAGAAATCCGATGTCGGCCGCGCCCTGCGGGCGGTGGCAGACGACCACCAGGCGGCGCAATCGATCGGCATTCCGCTGTCGCGCATGTGGCTCATCGTCTGGTCCATCGCCGGCTTGGTGGCGCTGGTCACGGGCATGATCTGGGGCTCCAAGCTGGGCGTGCAGTTCTCGCTCTCGCTCATCGCCCTCAAAGGCCTGCCGGTGGTCATTCTCGGCGGTCTCACCTCGGTGCCAGGAGCCATCGTCGGCGGGCTGATCGTCGGCCTCGGTGAAAAACTGGCCGAGGTCTACCTCGGCCCGATGCTGGGTGGCGGCATCGAGAGTTGGTTCGCCTATCTGCTGGCGCTGGGTTTTCTGCTGCTGCGGCCGCAGGGACTGTTTGGCGAACGCATCATCGATCGCGTCTGAGGAAGGCAAGCCATGTTCTACCGCGAAAACGGCCAGTTCAAGACCAGCTACGCCGCCGATGTGCAGCTCTTCCCCATCCTGCAAGACCGGCTGTTCGTCATCGCCATGCTGCTTGCGACGTTCGTGCTGGTGCCGGCCTGGGGCTCGGACTATTTGCTGCGCGCCCTGCTCATCCCCTTTCTCATCCTGGCGCTGGCTGCGCTCGGACTGAACGTGCTGGTGGGCTACTGCGGCCAGATCTCGCTGGGCACTGGCGCTTTCATGGCCGTCGGCGCCTACGCCGCCTACAACCTCATGGCGCGCCTCCCCGGCATGCCCCTGTTGCTGGCACTGCTGCTCGCCGGGCTGATCGCCGCCGCCGTGGGCATGCTGTTCGGCCTGCCCAGCCTGCGCATCCGCGGTTTGTACCTGGCGGTGGCGACACTGGCGGCACAGTTCCTGGCCGACTGGGTTTTCTCGCATGTGGCGTGGCTGACCAAAAGCTCGGCCTCGGGCTCGGTCACGGCGCCACGCCTTGATGTTTTCGGACTGGCGATTGAAGGACCGGTGCGCAAATACCTGCTGTGTCTGACCCTGCTGTGCATCGTCGCGCTGGCCGTGAAAAATCTGGTGCGTGCGCGCAAGGGGCGCGAGTGGATGGCCACGCGTGACATGGACGTCGCAGCCAGCGTCATCGGCATCTCGCCGGTGCGCGCGAAGCTCTCGGCCTTTGGCGTCAGCAGCTTCATCGCCGGCATTGCGGGCGCGCTATGGGCCTTTGTCCACCTGGGTTCATGGGAGCCGGCGGCGTTCAACATCGACATGTCCTTCAAGCTGCTGTTCATGATCATCATCGGCGGCCTGGGCTCGGTCATGGGCAGTTTTTTCGGCGCCGCCTTCATCGTGCTGCTGCCCATCGCCCTGAACCGACTGCCGGCCATGGTCGGGCTGCAACTCTCGACCAGCCTGGTGTCGCACCTCGAACTGATGGTGTTCGGCGCGCTGATCGTGTTCTTTCTGATCGTCGAGCCACATGGCCTGGCACGGCTCTGGATCACGGCCAAAAACAAACTACGCGTCTGGCCGTTCCCGCATTGAGCACGGGTCGAGGTGGCCCTTGCCCAACCCCGCCTGACACCGGTTCATTTTTCACCCACACCACCAAGGAGACACCATGACATTTCATCCTTCCCTGCGTGCTGCAGCACTGGCCCTGGCTCTGACTGGCGCGCTGCTCACACCCTCGGTACAGGCGGCGCCAGCCGAGCAATTTTTTCCGGTGCTGGTCTACCGCACCGGCCCCTACGGCCCTAACGGTGTGCCATGGGCCAATGGCTATGTGGACTATCTGAAGATGCTTAACGCCCGCGACGGCGGGATCAACGGCGTGAAGATCACGTTCGAGGAGTGCGAAACCGGCTACGCCACCGATCGGGGCGTGGAATGCTACGAGCGCCTCAAGGGCAAGGGCCCGACGGGCGCTTCGGTGTTTCAGCCGCTGTCCACCGGCGTGACATTCGCCCTGACGGAAAAGGCGCCGAAAGACAAGATCCCGCTGATCACCGCTGGTTACGGCCGCTCCGAGTCGCAGGATGGCGCGGTGTTCAAGTGGAACTACCCGCTGCTGGGCAGTTATTGGACGGCGGCCGACATCATCATGCAGGACATCATCAAGCGCGAAGGCGGCGCGGCGAAGCTCAAAGGGAAGAAAATCGCTCTCGTCTATCACGACTCGCCCTATGGCAAAGAGCCCATCGCGATGCTCGAAGAGCGTGCCAAGATGCACGGCTTCACGCTGGACAAGTTGCCGGTGACCGCGCCCGGCGTGGAGCAGAAAGCCACCTGGCTGCAGGTGCGCCGCGACCGCCCGAACTATGTGCTGCTGTGGGGCTGGGGAGTGATGAACTCGACGGCCTTGAAGGAGGCCATTGCCACCGCCTACCCGCTGGACCATATGTACGGCGTGTGGTGGTCGGGAGCCGAGCCTGACGTGAAAGACGTCGGTACCGACGCCAAGGGCTACCGCGCGCTGGCGATGCAATACGGCTCCGGCATCGGCCGGGTGCAACAAGACATCCTCAAGCAGGTGTATGACAAAAACCTGGGCACGGGTCCGCGCGACCTGGTGGGTCAGGTGCTCTACAACCGTGGCGTGTACTCGGCCATTCTCGCGGTCGAGGGCGTGCGCCGCGCGCAGGAGCAGTACGGCAAGAAGCCCATGAGCGGTGAGCAGGTGCGCTGGGGCCTGGAAAACCTCGACCTGAACGAAGCCGCGCTCAAGCGCCTGGGCGTGGATGGCCAGTTGCGCACCCTGCGCACCACCTGCGAGAACCACCTGGGTTCGAGCTGGGCACGTGTGCAGACCTGGGATGGCGCCAAGTGGGTGATGTCGCCCGAGTGGTACGACGCCGACATGCAGATCATCAAACCGATGGTGCGGCAGGCGGCGGCCAAGTACGCGAAGGAGCGCGACCTCACACCGCGCGACTGCGCCAGGGAAGCTTCGGGCGCCTGAACACACCAACCCTGCCAGGCCTGAACAGGCCACTTGTCGACAGGACGCAGCGGCTGCCGAGACAGGCCCCGGCAGCCGCTTCAGTCGTGTCTCAACATCGGCTCCTGCCGGCTTCCACGTTTTCCAGTCTGCCATGACACCGACTCTCACCGGCACACCACAGCCCCTGGCCGCGCAGGCCGCCTTATTGCAGGTCAACGGGATCGAAGTCATCTACAACCACGTCATCCTGGTGCTCAAAGGCGTGTCACTGAGCGTGCCCGCAGGGCGCATCGTCGCCCTGCTGGGCGGCAACGGTGCAGGGAAAACCACCACCTTGCGCGCCATCTCCTGCCTGCTGCGCGCCGAACGTGGGCAGGTCACCCAAGGCAGCATCCACTTCGACGGCCAGCGCATCGACCAGGACGATGCCGCGGCGCTGGTCCAGCGTGGCGTGGTGCAAGTGATGGAGGGCCGGCATTGCTTCGCCCATCTGAGCGTCGAGGACAACCTTCTGGCCGGCGCCTACACCCGGCGCGACGGCCGGGTCGCCATTCAAAACTCGCTGGAGAAGGTCTATGCCTTTTTCCCGCGACTCAAAACCCGCCGACGCACGCAAGCGGCTTACACCTCCGGCGGGGAACAGCAGATGTGCGCGATCGGTCGCGCGCTCATGGCCAGCCCGAAGCTGATTCTGCTGGATGAGCCGTCGATGGGACTGGCGCCACAAGTCGTGGATGAGGTTTTCGGCATCGTGCGCGAACTCAATCGGCACGAGGGCACGACCTTCGTGCTGGCTGAGCAGAACACACGGATGGCCTTGCGCTACGCCGACCACGGCTACATCCTGGAGAACGGTCGCGTCGTGCTTGACGGCACGGCCTCGGCCCTGGCCGAGAACGGCGACGTTCGCGAGTTCTACCTCGGCCTTTCCGACAAGGACAAGCGATCCTTCCGCGACGTGCGCAGCTACCGCCGACGCAAACGCTGGTTGAGTTAGGCGGCGCACGCTGCATGGGTCGTGACTTTGCATCTGCCCCGACACCGATTGCGCGCCAATGCTTCGCCACGCGCCCGCACTCAACCCCGTTCAACCGCATCCATTCCCCATGCAGATGGACCATCCCGACGCCAGTTTCAACGCCAGGCATGCAGTGCCTTACGACACACTGGAAACACGCAGTCCACAGGCGCGAGCCGCAGACTTCTGGTCCATGCTGCCGCGCATTGTGGCGCACGCCAAAATGCACGCCCCGGCCTGGGGCAAACGCCTGCACGGCATCGATCCCGACAACTTGAACAGCCCCGAAGCGCTGGCGCAACTTCCGGTGTTGCGCAAAGCTCAGTTGCTGCAATCGCAACGCGACCATCTCGCGCAGGGTGGCGATGTGTTCGGCGGGCATGCCACGGTTGGCTGGGGCACGGAACGACCGACGGGCGCTGCGGCGGCTTTACGGGTGTTCTGCTCGCCGGGGCCGTTGTACGAACCCCAGGGCGCGGCCCCTGATTACTGGCGTATGGCGCGCGCGCTGCACGCTGCAGGCCTGCGCCGAGGCGACCTGCTGCACAACAGCTTTTCCTACCACTTCACCCCCGCCGCGGCGATGCTCGAAGCAGGCGCCCTGGCGCTGGGATGCACGGTGTTCCCGGCTGGCATCGGCCAGACCGAGCAGCAGGTGCTGGCGCTGCATGCGATGCGAACGGACGCTTATTGCGGCACGCCGTCCTTCCTCGGCATCCTGATCGACAAGGCGGCGGCCATGGGCATGGCGCTACCTCAATTGCGCCGCGCGTTGGTCTCAGGCGAGGCTGTCACCCCCGACCTGCGGGCACGCTTCGTCAAAGCCGGGATCGACGTCAGGCAGTGTTATGCGACAGCCGACGTCGGACTGATCGCCTACGAAACGCACGCGCAAGACGGTCTGGTGCTCGACGAACATGTCTGGGTCGACATCCTGGATGCCGACGACCGCGCGGTAGCCGATGGCGAGGTTGGAGAAGTGGTCGTCACCGTGCTCAATTCTGCTTACCCGCTGCTGCGTTTCGGCACGGGAGACTTGTCCGCCATCGTGCCAGCGTCTCGCACGCAAGCCGATCCCTGTGGCCGAACCCAATTGCGCTTGCGCGGTTGGCTCGGGCGTGCCGATCAGGCTACCAAGGTGCGCGGCCTTTTTGTCCATCCGCATCAGGTCCAGGATATTGTGAAACGGCATGCGCAGATTCTGCGTGCGCGCTTGCAAGTTTCGCAGCACGCAGGTGAAGATCAAATGACCTTGCAATGCGAATGCGAACAACCCAGTCATGCGCTCGAACAGGCGATTCAAAGCAGCGCGCGCGAATGCACCAAACTGCGTGCACAAGTGCAATGGCTCAAACCGGCAACGCTGCCCGATGACGGCAAACTCATCATCGATCAGCGCCCATCGATATCCGGCTGATCAGCGCCGCACGTCTATGCGATGCGACGTATGAAACCTTGAGCGCAGCCTCACTCGAATGGAATTAGCAATACAGATTGAATATTGCCGGGGATCAGTATCGGTGCAGGCGTGTCCACTGAAATCGTGACACCAAGTGGATGCATCGCAACAACCGCCGCATTGCACGGCAGGCTCAACCATTGCACAGCAGGCTCAACTCAACTGAGCCCCCCCGATCAACGCACTCTGGGGGCACATGGTGGGGGCACATGCCGCACCGTTGCACTGAGCAACGGCGCGGCGCATAGCGTAGCGACACCGACGCAAGCCTGACCATCAACGGCTGAAGTTTGTCGCCACGGTATGGCCACCGATCTCAAGCAATCAGGAAATCATCCTTGCGCTTGCCCATGCCCACTTCAGCTTGCAACCATTTTGGCATCTTGCCGCGTCCGGTCCAGGTGTCGCCAGTCTTGGGGTTGCGGTATTTGGCCGCGACAGTCGTGCCCTTGCTGCGCGAACCACGCCCTGTAGCTCCCAGATCCGACAGACTGATACCGTATTCCTGCATTTTACTGCGAATATCTGCAACGACATGGGAGATTTCCGACTTGCGCTGCGATTCAGCCTGCTGCTTGAGGGTTTCAATCTGGGAGAGCAAATCTTTATAAGACGACATCAGAACCTCCTTGGGTGTGGACAAAACGAACAAGAATTTTCATACGCAATGCTCACATAATAATCGATATTTCTAAAAATGAAAAAAGCCGCCCGGAGGCGACTCGATATGGGCAAGACGACGCTGTCTATTCGATTGCGCGGGTAATGTCCTCGATGGTCTTTTTGGCGTCGCCGAAGACCATCATGGTTTTATCGAGGTAGAACAGGTCATTATCCAGGCCGG
>JABEVE010000035.1 GCA_013044035.1 Burkholderiales bacterium | reverse complement strand
CCGGCCTGGATAATGACCTGTTCTACCTCGATAAAACCATGATGGTCTTCGGCGACGCCAAAAAGACCATCGAGGACATTACCCGCGCAATCGAATAGATGCAACCAGGGTTCGGGGCCTTCCGCGCCGCGTGGAGCAGGGGGCCTGGCGCCTTGCTCCACGCAGCTTCAGGCCACCGAATCTGCGGTCAGGGGCCGCAGACCCACCGGAGGCTTCACGCTCAGCCGGCGTGTGCCACACCGGCCAGTTGTTCCATGCGCTCGGTGTCGGCAGCCAGAGCGGCCGCATCGCCGTCGTAGAGAATCTCGCCTTCGCCAAGAACATAGGCGCGGTCGGCCAGTTGGAGCGCAAGAAAGGCGTTCTGTTCGACCAGCAGCACCGAGATGCCCTCGCTTTTCATGCGTGCCACGGTGCGCATGACTTCCTGCACGATGATGGGCGCCAGGCCTTGTGATGGCTCGTCGAGAATCAGCAGCTTGGGGTTGAGCAGCAGAGCGCGGGCGATGGCCAGCATTTCCTGCTCGCCGCCGGATAGCCGTCCGCCCTTGCTGGTGCGGCGTTCGTGCAGACGCGGGAACAGTTTGTAGACAGTATCGAGGGTCCACGGCCCCTTGGTTTCACGCGCCACCAGCAGATTCTCATGCACCGTGAGGTGGCCGAAAATCTTGCGTCCCTCCGGCACATAACCCGCGCCCATGGTGGCAACGCGCGACGGTGAAGCGCCAGTCACGTCCTGACCGAACAGCCGGACATGGCCCTGGCGCGGCGGGGTCAGCCCCATGATGGAGCGCAGCGTGGTCGACTTGCCGGCGCCGTTGCGCCCGAGCAGGGCAACGAGCTCGCCCTCGCCGACATGCAGCGAAACGCCTTTGAGGATGTGGCTCTTGCCGTAATAGGTGTGGATCGCGTCCACCTCCAGCACCTTGTTCATGTGTGGCCCCTCCCTGCGACGCCTGTGACTGCTTCCGAATTGAAGCGCTTGTCTGCCTTCATGCCGCCTGCCCCAGATAGGCGGCCTGCACCGCCGGGTTGTTGGCGATCTCGTGGGCATTGCCCTCGGCCAGCATGGTGCCGTTGTCGAGCACGGTGATGCGGTCGGCGATGCCGAAGACGATTTCCATGTCGTGTTCGACGAACAGGGTGGTGATGCCCTGTTCCTTGTTCAGGCGCCGGATCAGGGCGGTCATGTTCTGCGTCTCCTCGTCGCCCATGCCGGCGGTGGGCTCGTCCAGCAGCAACAGCTTGGGGCTGCGCGACAAGGCGATGCCGATCTCGACCACGCGCTGGTCGCCATGCGAGAGTTCGCCGGCGATGCGATCGGCCTTGGACCCGATGCCGACGACATGCATCAACTCCTGCACACGCTCGTCGATGCGCGTACGCAGGGCACGCGTCATCCACGGTCGGTGACTCACACCCATGGCGACTTCAGCGGCGATACGCAGGTTCTCCAGCACCGACAGCGAGAGAAAGATCTCGGTGATCTGGAAGGTGCGGATGATGCCCTGCTGGACCAGCGACGCCGGATTGACCTTGGTGATGGGCTTGCCATCGAACAGGATGCTGCCGCCGCTGGGCGGAAAGAAGCCGCTGATGAGATTGAACAACGTGGTCTTCCCGGCGCCGTTGGGACCGATGACTGCACGCAACTCGCCCTGTTGGACCGTCAGCGAGATCTCGCTCAGCGCCTGCAGCGCACCGAAGCGACGCGAGACGGATTGCAACTCCAATAAGCTCATTTCTCCACCTTCTTGCGCTGCAGGAAACCCATGATGCCGAGCGGGAAGAACAGCACCGAAAGAATGAAGATGAGGCCGATGACCGACATCCAGTTGTTCGTCACATTGCTGGCATAGTCGCGCACCAGCACGAAAATGGCGGCGCCGACGAACGGCCCCCAGAAGTTGCGCATGCCGCCGAGCACGGCAATCACCACCAGATCGCCCGACAAGGTGTAGTTCAGGCTGTTGGGCGAGGTGAAGTTGTCGAGCAGGGCGTTGAGCCCACCCGCCAGGGCAACGATGAAACCCGAGATGGCGAAAGACAGCGCGGCGTAGCGCTGCACCCGCACACCGAGGAAGGTGAGGCGCTTCTGGTTCTCGCGAATGGCGACAAAGATGTGGCCGAGCGGCGAGTTCAGCACAACCCACAGCACCGCCGCGCCGACGCCGAAGCACAGCAGCACGAGGTAGTAAAAGCCGGTCGAGCCCAGCGTCCAACTCACCCCGGGCAGGATGGGAATGGCGTGACGCGAAAACCCGGTGAGCCCGTCGTAGCCGCCCGTCATGGTTTGCCAACGGATGGCGATGAAGTAGAACAACTGGCCGATGGCGATGGTGATCATGGCGAAATAGATGCCCTTGCGCCGTACCGCAATGGGGGCCAGCACCGTGGCCACCAGGCCGCCGAGCAGGGTCCCGCACAGCAGCGCCAGCGGCACGTTGTGCGTGACGTACTTGAGCATCAGACCCACCCCGTAGGCGCCCAGACCGAAGTAGGCGGCATGGCCGAACGACAAGCCGCCGGTGAAGCCGAGCAGCAGGTTCAGTCCCATGGCCGCCAGGGCGTAGATGAGCACCCGTGAAGCGATGTCGTCGTAGCCGCCGACATAAGGCAGCCAGGCGGGCGCGGTGAGCAGCAGCGCCGCGAGCAGCAAAGTGCCCACATGTGCGTTGCGGCGCATGGCCGGGCGCGCTTGCGCGGCTGGGGCGGGCGGTGCCGCCAATGTGGAAGTCATGTCGTCCTTCATTCCAGCAATCCCTCCTGGCCCATCAAGCCGCGTGGCCGCACCACGAGCATCAGGCCCATGATGAGGTAGATCACCGCCTCGCTGGCGGACGGGAAAAAGGCGGTCGTCACACCAGACGCAACCCCAATCAGCAGGCCACCCATGAGTGAGCCAAGCAGCGAGCCGACACCGCCGACGACAATGGCGACGAAGGCCGGCATCAGCAGGCTGTCCCCCATGGTCGGATCCAGCCCGAGCTGGCCTGCAGCCAGGATGCCGGCAACCCCGGCGAAGATGATGCCGATGACGAAGTTGGCGGTGCGCAGCAGGTAGATGTTCACACCCAGCGCCGAGACCGTTTCCAGATCGGCGTTCCCGGCCCGGATGCGGATGCCCAGGCGGGTGAAACGCAGCACGGCGAACAGCGCACCCGTTCCCACCAGCGCCACGGCGACGACGAACAGGCGGTAACCGGTCAGAAAAAAGTAGGTCTGGCTCAGCGGGTGGCCGAGTGATTCAGGAATGAGCAGCGGCACGCCTGTGGCGCCCCAGATGGTGCGGATCATGTCTTGCATGATCATCGCCAGACCGAAGGTCAGCAGCAGGGAGTAGAGCGGGTCGCGTTTGTAGAGACGGCGGATCAGGAAGACCTCCACCACCAAACCCAACACCCCGGCCAGCACGGGCGCGATCAACAACGCACCCCAGAACCCGACCGTGGGCGCCAGGGTGTAGGCGAAATAGGCCGCCAGCGCCATGAAGGCGCCTTGAGCGAAGTTGATGGTGTTGTTCAGCCCCAGGATGAGGGCCAGGCCGAGAGCCAGGAGTGCGTAGAACGCACCCGTGATCAAGCCGTTGAACAGGTTGAAGATGAGGACGATGTTCAAGGAGATGCCTCCGATCCGTCAGATGTCAGATGCACAAAAGCCACTGCACCGGACGGCGCAGTGGCAGCGGGTTGGAGCGTACTCAGGCGCGGGGCAACACGCATCCCGTCTCGGAAGGAGGCAGCGCGATTTTCTCGCCCGGGACGATTTCCGTGACATCGAACAAGCTGGGGTATTTCCCGGTCGGGTTCACATGGCCCGGGAACATCCCGAGCATGAGCTGATGGTCCTGCGGGCGGTAGAACACGTTGCCCGGCTGCAGCGCGATTTCCGGCGGCAGCATCAGTCCCTCCATGGCTTTGACGACCTTGGCCGTTTCTGTCGACTTGGCCTTCTCCGTGGCCAGCTTCAAGGCATAGGTCGAGGCGTAGCCGAACCAGACGCGGGCCGTGGGGTACTCGCCCTTGTTGGCCGCGGCGAAGCGCTTGACGAAGTCAGCGACATGGGGGGTCTTGGGCTGGTTCCAGTACCACTCCATGGTCCACCAGCCGTAGCGCGCGGTTTCCGGCAACGACTGCAGTTGCTCCAGTTCGATCAGCGCGCCCGCCACGGCAATGTCCTTGTTGATGCCGAACTGCGCGATCTGTTTCATCGCATTGACCTGGTCGTTACCGGCCAGCAGCAGGCACAGAACCTGGGGCGCCTTGGCCTTCACGTCGATCAGGAAAGAGGAGAAGTCCGTGGTTCCCACCGGCGCCAGCGCGCCGCCCACCACGGTGCCACCCACTTTTTTCAGTTGGGTGGTGTAGTCGGCCTGTTCCGACTGGCCGAAGGCGTAATCGGTGGTGAGGAAGTACCACTTCTTGCCGAACTTCGAGGAGATGGCCTCGAAGTCTCCGGCGGTCAGCATCCAGGTCGTCGAGCAGGTGCGGAACGTGGTGCTCTTGCACTCCTTGCCGGTCAGGCTGTCGACGTGGCCGCCGGTGCACAGGAACAGCTTGTTGTGCTGCGCCGCGAACTGCGACACCGCCAGCGAAGCCGCCGAGTTCACCGTGCCCATGAGGAAGTCGACCTTGTCCTGGCTCACCAAGCGCGAGGACTTGTCCACCGCCGTGCCGGGGTTGCCGGCGCTGTCTTCCACCAGCACCTGCAGCGGACGCCCCATGATGCCACCGGCCTTGTTGATCTCGGCTTCGGCGAATTTGGCACCCTTGATCTCGCTGTGCCCCAGCGCAGCAAACGTGCTGGTGATGGGGTCGACCATCCCGATCTTGATCGGCGCCTCGCTCGCGGCCCATGTGGGTTGCGGCCTGGCGAGCACTGCAGCCAGCCCAGCCGCTCCGGTGATTTTCAAAAAATCACGGCGATCGAAATCACCGCCAGTCTTGTTCTCATCGTGCATTGCAGTCTCCTTGTCGCGATCGACTTTGTTTGATGCCATTCGGCTTGGCGATGCTATGTCCGCGCCCAACAAACCGGAAGACAGGAAATCAAGCATAGTTGCTACTAAATGTAATGCATCCATGTTTCTGACGCATTCCTGACACATCGTGGACCCATGAGAGTCGAGTGGGCCGGAGATTATTGGTGCTTCAGGCAGGACACCTTGAACAAAATTGATGAGAATAGGCATGCACAAGGACACACCCGGACACACACCCGAAGGGCCCTCCTGTTGAGGATCCCTCCATGCCGTTTCCTAGCGCTGCGCGTCGCATCACCGCACCGCCGTGCCAGCAGCGGCGGATCGACGCCGACAGCCGGCATGGGGCATGTCACGCCCTGGCAAGCCGGCGCCCGAACCTGCAAGCCCGTCACAGCGCTGCGGCTACAACAATTCGCGCAACCGGTACCACAGCATGCCCAGCACCAGCGCCGGGGTGCGCAGCAGATCGCCACCGGGGAAGGGGCGGTGATGCAAACGGGTGAAAAGGTCGAAGCGCTCAGCCTGGCCGGCGATGGCTTCGGCGGCCAACTGCCCGGCCAACCCGGTGAGCGCCAGACCGTGACCCGAGAAGCCTTGCAGGTACGTGATGTCGGGCGCAATCCGGCCGAAGTCGGGAGCGCGGTTCATGGTGATGTCGACGAAACCGCCCCAGGCGTGGGTGACGCCGACGTCGGCCAGTTGCGGGAACACCCGCAGCATGCCCTGGCGCATGGTGGCGGCGAGGTCACGCGGCGACACGGTGGAGTAGCTCACGCGGCCGCCGAACAACAATCGGTCGTCGGCCGCAAGACGGTAATAGTCGAGCACGAACTGGTTGTCGCTGACGCAGGCGCGGTTGCGGATGAGCCCCTGAGCGCGCTCGCGCCCCAGCGGCGCGGTGGCGATGATGTAGGTGCCCACGGGCATGATGCGGCGCGCGAGTTGAGGCGCCACAGCGCCGAGCTGGGTGTTCCCGGCAAGCAGGATGTGGTCGCAATGCACCTCGCCATGGGCGGTGCGCACTCGCGCAAGCCCGCTGGCGCGTGTCGTAGCCGGGAACCGGATCGGATCCTGTGTGTGAGCCACGACTCCAACCTTGCCAGACTCGATCGCGAGAACCTCGCTGCCCTCGTGAAGGATGGCTCCAGCCGCAGCGGCGGCACGCGCCAGGCCCAGGGTGTAGTTGAGCGGATGCAGGTGGCCGCCGAGCGGGTCCATCACCCCGGCGCAGTAGCGCCGGGTGTCGAGCAGTTCACGGGTGGCGGCGGCGTCCAGCCATTCGAGGTGGTGCGCGCCGTAACGGGCTTGCATGTGCTCCACCCAATGCTGCAGCGCGCGGGCCTTTTTGGATGTGACGGCAACGGTGAGTGCACCCGCTGTCCAGTCGCAGTCGATGGCGTATTGGGTGATGCGCGTCTGCATCAAACGCAGGGCTTCGAGCGACATCTCCCAGGCGTCATGCGCCGCGGTCTGGCCGAGTTGCTGCTCGAACGGCTTCATCTCGCTGGCGTAGCCGGCCAGGGCCTGGCCACCGTTGCGGCCGGACGCGCCCCAGCCGACGCGCATGGCCTCGAGCACAACGACCTTCATGCCGCGCCGCGCCAATTCCAGCGCGGCCGACAAGCCCGCCAGCCCGGCGCCGACGATGCACACATCCGCCCGCGCGACTCCCTCCAGTGGCGCATGGCTGGGCGCGGCATGGGCCGTGGCCTGGTAGTAGGACTGCTCGACCAGGGCCTGAGACTGTCGCTGCAGGCGCATCATGATTTGGCTGCCGCCCCGGCATGCCCGACGGCAGCCAGACGTGCACAAAGATAGGTCCAGACGCACACGGCGGCGGCGTTCGAGGTGAGTTCGGCGTGGTCGTAAGGCGGCGCCACTTCGACGCAGTCCATGCCGACGAAGGGCAAGGGCATGACACACAGCTCTTCGAGCAGGGTGAGCACCTGGCTGGTGCTCAGGCCGCCGGGTTCGGGCGTGCCGGTTCCGGGGGCGAAGGCGGGGTCGAGACAGTCGATGTCCAGCGTCAGATACACCGGTGCCGCGGCTGCCTGCAGGCCCTGGGCGATGTCGCGCACCACACCGGCGAGTTGCGCCGCGCCGTCGAGGCCGCGCAATGCGCGAGCTGTGACCACGCGCCCGCCGATGGCGTTGACGTACTCCCGCGCCTCGCGCTCCGCCGCCGATCGGATGCCCACCTGCACGAAACCCTGGGGCACGACGAGCTTTTCCTGCACGGCCTCGTAGACCCAGGTGCCATGGCCGGAAGGCTCACCGAAATGGTCGGCCCAGGTGTCGCAGTGGGCGTCGAAATGCAGTACGGCCAGCGGCTGCCCATGCAGCTTGCGCGCCGCGCGCAACAGCGACAGGGTGATGGAGTGATCGCCGCCCAGCCACAGCATGTGCTGGCTGCGCATCAGCGCTTCGGCCTGCGGCTCCAGCGCCGCGCGCAGGCCCATCAGGCTGGTGTTGGGCAGGTGCAGGTCACCGTGGTCTTGCAGGTACGCCGCCGGGAATGTCGCGTCACCCTGCGCGCCTGCAGGGAAGTCGAGATCGAACAAGGGATGGGTCGCGTCGCACAGCATGGCGCTGGCCTGGCGGATGGCGGCCGGGCCGAAGCGGGCGCCGGGGCGGTTGGTGGTGGCTCCGTCCCAGGCCACCCCGGCCACGCCGAACGGGGTGACGTCACCGCCCGAAACCGGGGCGGCGCCGAGGAAGCGCTGTTGCGCGAGGAAGGCGAAGCCGTGTTGCGCCATGATGATTTCTGCTGAAGCTGCGAATGCGCCCGGGCACACCGGCACGCGGATGGAAAGACACATTGACTGCACACAAAGCGGACTGGAGAATAGGTCAGATTCTGGCGAATCTAAGGGGCCATTTCCGGGAATGGAAGCGGGGCCACTTCGCGGCGCGCGTGCATGCACACGGCGGTGCCCGTTCGCTCCGATTGCTCGCCACCAACCTGTCAACCCTCGCATGAACACCCTCGCCGCTCCGAGCACCGACCTCATGTCTGACCTGCCTCGCGAACGCATCGCGCGCTTTTTCGCGGCTGAATCGGCCCGTTTCCTCGCCAACCATCCGCAGTCGCGCGCGCTGCATGCGCAGGCTGCGCGTCATTTCCTGTTCGGCGTGCCGATGCACTGGATGGCCGACGCGCCTTCGCCCGTGCCGCTGTTCGTTGACCGGGCTGTGGGAGCGCGCCTGTGGGATGTGGACGGCCATGAGCTCATCGACTTCTGCCTCGGTGATACCGGCGCGATGTTCGGCCATAGTCCGGAGCCGGTGGTGCGGGCGTTGGCCGAGTTTGGCGGCGACGGTGCCACCACCATGCTGCCGTCCAGCGTGGCGCTGGATGTGGCCGCGCTGCTGGAGCAGCGCTTCGGCCTGCCGATGTGGCAGTTCACGGCCACAGCGAGCGACGCCAACCGCTTCGTGCTGCGCTGGGCGCGTGCCATCACCCGGCGCCGGCACATCGTCGTGTTCAACGGCTGCTATCACGGCACGGTGGACGATGTGTTCGTCGATCTCGCGGCTGATGGCAGCACCCGCACCCGGCCCAGCCTGCTGGGCCAGGTGCACGATCCCGCCACCTTCACCCGCGTGGTCGAGTTCAACGATCTGCCCGCACTCGAAGCCGCGCTGGCCGCGGGCGACGTGGCCTGTGTCATGACCGAGCCGGTGCTCACGAACATCGGCATGGTGTTGCCCGACCCCGGCTTCATCGAGGGCGTGCGCACCCTCACACGTCGCCACGGTGCGCTGCTCGTGCTGGACGAAACCCACACCATCTCCTGCGGCCCCGGGGGTTACGCCCGCGCCTGTGGCCTGCAGCCCGATATCCTGGTTCTGGGCAAACCGATCGCCGGCGGCACACCGGGTGCGGCCTATGGCTTCAGCGCCGAAGTAGGCGCGCGCATGCAGCAGGCCAAGGGCGCGGCGGTTCCGGGGCATTCCGGGATCGGCACCACGCTATCGGCCGGTTTGCTCACCTTGCGCCTGATGCGCGCGATGCTTGCCGAGGTGATGACCGACGCCGCCTATGCCCGCATGTTCGTCACCGCGCAGCGCGTGGCCGATGGCCTGGAAGCGGTCATTGCCAAGCGTGGACTGCCCTGGTGCGTGACCCGCATTGGCGCGCGTTGCGAATGCCAGTTCGTGCCACAGCGGCCGCGCAACGGCAGCGAGGCTCGCGCCGCTTTTCGCGACGCGCTGGAAGCGGCGCTGCAACTTGCGCTGCTCAATCGCGGTGTGCTGCTCACGCCCTTCCACAACATGGTGCTGGCCTGCCCGGCGCACACCGCGGCCGACGCCGATCACCTCATCGCGGCATTCGACGACGCCCTGGAGGCGCTGGGCGCGGCTTGAAGCGTGACCGCGTCGGGCGACGCTTCAGGATCTGACTCAGGGCCTGATGTAGGCGAAGCCGGCCTTTTCGAGTTGCATGATGCGCACCACGCCGGCCGGCACGATCACGGCGTCCGGCACCAGGACCGGCATGTGACCGATCTTTTTCGCCATCGCCTCCATGGTGTTGTGGCAGGCATCGAACTCGATGCCCTCGGCATTCTGGGCAGCGATGCGATCACCCACTGGGCTGTCTTTCAGGAACATCTTCAGCCCCGGACCGAAGGCGACGATGATGATGCGCACTTTCTCCTGGCCGAAGTGGTCGAGCACGTTTTGCGCATTGTTGAGTGTGAGGTTCCACAGGGCCGGATTGTCCTCGTCGACCTGCAGCACCAGCTTGTATTGGGCAAAGGGCAGGTCATGGATGAATGTCGGCTTGTCGAAGTTGAAATCTTTCAGCATCGACGGATTGGCGGCTTGGGCCAGACCCATGCCGCCCAGGGCCAGAGTCAGCGCCAGAAGTGCGTGGCGCAACATGCGCGTGCAGCGATATGTGTTCATGATGGTCTCCTCGTGAACGGGTGGGTTGGGCCCCTGTTGGTCACGGCACGCCAGGGGTCCGATGCGTGTTGCAAGCTGCGGCGGCCGGAGCGGTTGGGGATCTCGGCCTCGATCGCCCCGGCGCGGCTCAGAATTGGACGACCGGCAGGCCGCGCTGCACCCACTCGTTCATGCCGCCGGGGTATTCACGCAATCCCTTGATGCCCATGATGCGGTCGAGCACGAACCAGGCGCCAGCGGCGTATTGGCCGGTGTTGCAATAGAGGATGCCACGCTGCGGGCGCGCTACGCCGTCGAGCGCGAACACCGTCTTGTACTGCGCAGACGTGAGGAAGTGCCAAGAGCCGTCGGCCGCCTGGCGATACAGCAGTTCCGCCGGCAACGCGCGCGAACCGGCCAGACGCCCGAACACCGGCACCACGGGCGTGCGCTCAAGCCCGGCAAACTGCGCCAACGGCCGGGCATCCAGCAGCGGCTGATGCGCACGCTGCGCCGCCTGCACTTGCGCAATGGTGGCCAGGAGTTCGGGGTTGGGCGCTTTGGCCTTCCATGCGCTGGAGGTCATGGGGGCAATGGCATCAGTGTCCACCGGGTAGCCGGCGGCGATCCACGCATGCGTGCCGCCGTCGAGCACCGCAATCTGCTCGGCCGGAACGCCAAACAGTTGCAGTTCCCAGGCGAAAAACGCGGCTTCCTGCAGCGAGGTCGCATCGTCGCCCGTGGGGGCGATGACGATGGGTTTGTCCTGCTGCAATTGCACGGCTTGCATGCTGGCCTGGAATTCCTCGGCCGTGGGCAGCAGAAAGTCCACGCTCTTGCCGTCGATGTCCCGCTTGTGCCGCAGCCCCCAGAAGTTGACCGACAGCGCGTCTTCGATGTGGCCGCCCACCACATCGAGCACCTTCCTGCCATTCACCGTGGTGAACTTCGGGTCGTCCGACAAGGTATTGAGGTTGTCGCGAAGATCGACGACCTGCACATCCTTGGCATGGGCATGGAGCCATTGCGGCGTCACCAGCGGGCCGGGCAACACCCCTGCTTGCGCCCATCCACACAAGCCCAGCACAGCCGCGCCAACCCCAAGTCGCCACAGCTTGTTCCATCGCTCCATCGCTATTTCCTCATTGATGAATGTGTGCGCATTCTCCAGAAAATTGGAAACGAGTCCAACAAATAGTTTCGATGGAACCGAGCAATTTCGCCGATGCATTGCGACGCATCAAGTCACATATACACCCCCATGCATACTGGCGTGGCTGCGTTGTCGGGTTGCCGTTGGAGCGTCCGTGCTCAGGCGCACGCTGGTGCCTGAAGGCGCTGGCGTGCCTGCGCTGCCACGCCGTCGCGCAGCGCCCAGCGCATCAACGGCACCGCGCTGCGCAGTGCGGCACGGGTGGGAGCGAGCTGCAGCGGGTGCGGTGCCGGCAGGGCGTAGAGCGGTTGCGCCCAGGGCGGCAGCAGCGCGGTGGCGGCGGTCATCATCAGATGCAGTGGCACGGCACTGAGCCGCCCGCCCAGCGCAGTCTGCAGTCGGCGCATCGCACTCTCGGCCGCGGACTGGCCAGGCGGCTGGCGCGACATGCTGCGGAGCATGCGCAAAATGGCTTGCGGGCGGGGGCCGCCTTCGAGTTCGGGCCGATAGCTCTCCAGTTGCGCCAGCAGACCGGCCCAGTCATGAGGTACCTCGGTGGCGCCGAGGGCCAGCGGTACGCGCGCCATCTCGGCGACATAGGCATCGCGCTCGTGCAGCGACAATGCCGCTGGCCCGGTTGTGCGCGAACCGGCGGAGCGCGCCGGCATCAGCCAGTCGTACGCGGTGACGAAGCTGTAGACCTCGGCGACGTGGATGAAGCTGAGCAGATGCGGGTCGTCGGCCGAGTAGCTGCGGCCATCCGGCGCGACGCCGCGCACCTTGGCATGGATGGCACGCACGCGCTCCACCGCATCCTGCGCCGCAGCGCAGGGACCGTAGGTGGTGGTGGCGATGAACAGCGCGGTGCGATGCAGCCGGCCGCGCAAGTCATCGCGGAAATCGGAGTGGTCCCACACAGCGGCCAGCGCCAACGGGTGCAGTGCCTGCAGCAGTAGCGCGCCGATGCCGCCAGTCATCATGGCGACAAAATCGGCATGCACGCGCCAGGCCACCGCGTCGGGGCCGAACCAGCCGGGGTCTCCGGCCGGCTGGGTGAAGTCCAGCGCGGCGCGGCTGTCGCCGGCCAGTTGGCGCACCTGCTGCGCCACGGCCTGGCGCAAGGAAGCGGTCACGTTGTCAAGCATGGGCGCATTGTGCCGCCGGCCGCTAGAGCACCTTGCGATACACCACGAACCCGGACTTCTCGGCAACCTGATCGTAGAGCCGCATGGCGACGTGGTTGGTCTCGTGCGTGAGCCAATACACACGCTGCGAGCCTGCCGCCGCTGCGCGTTCGTACACCGCCTGGATGAGGGCGCGGCCGACTCCCTGGCCGCGCGTCTCTTCCTGGGTGTAGAGGTCTTGCAAGTAACAAGTCGGCGCCATCAGCGTGGTGCTGCGGTGAAACAGGAAGTGCACCAGGCCGAGCAATTGGCCGTCGCGCTCGACAACCACGGCGTGCATGGGCTCGGCTGGGTCGAGAAAGCGCGCCCAGGTGGTCGCGGTCATGTCCGGCGGCAGCGCCGTCGGCCCGGTGCGGCCATAAAACGCGTTGTAGCCATCCCAGAGCAGCTTCCACTGAGCGTAGTCGTCACTCACGACGGGGCGTAGCGTGCAGGCTGGGGGCATGGGGAGCGCCTCGTGGTTGGAGCAACGGGTGCCGTGACCGGAACACGGCTTCAGGCCGATGGGGACGGGGACGATGGGGACGATGGGGGCGTCGCATCCAGCGCCGCGCGCAGCGCTTCGCCCACTTGCTGCGGGTTGGCGCGGCCGCCGCTGGCCTTCATCACCTGGCCAACCAGGGCGTTGAGCGCCTTGGACTTGCCGGCGCGGTATTCCTCGACGTTCCTCGGGTTGGCCGCGAGCACGGCGGCGACCGCTGCGGCGATCGCGCCGGTGTCATTCACCTGGCGCAGACCGCGGGCTTCGATGATCGCGTCCACAGCACCCGGCGTGCCATCCTCGCCGCCCCACAGTGCAGCGAACACCTCGCGTGCGGTCTTGCTGCTGAGCGTGCCGTCCTGCAGGCGGGTGATGAGCTGGCCGAGTTGCGCCGCGCTCACGGGCACGGCGTCCAGCTCCAGCTCGGCGCGGTTCAGATACGCCGCGAGTTCGCCCATGATCCAGTTGGCCGCCAGCTTGGCTGCATGCGAGTCATCGTTGCGGCCCCCCATCGCATGCAGGCAGGCCTCGAAGTACGCGGCATGGGCGCGGCTTTGGGTGAGGTAGGCCGCGTCCTCCGCGGGCAGGGCGTGGTCGCGCATGAAGCGCTCGGCCATCTGCCCCGGCAGCTCGGGCAGACTGGCGCGCACTTGCTCGATCCACGCGGGGGCAATGACCAGCGGCGGCAGGTCGGGGTCGGGGAAGTAGCGGTAGTCGTGCGAATCTTCCTTGGTGCGCATGGTGCGGGTCTCGCCGCGGTCGGGGTCGAACAGGCGGGTTTCCTGGCGCACCGTGCCGCCGTCCTCGAGCAGCTCGATCTGGCGCTGCGCCTCGTAGGTGATGGCGCGTTCGAGAAAGCGGAAGCTGTTGAGGTTCTTGATCTCGCAGCGCGTGCCCAACGCGCCACCTGGGCGCCGCACCGAGACGTTGGCGTCGCAGCGGAACGAACCCTCCTGCAGATTGCCGTCGCCAATGTCCAGCCACATCACCAGCGCATGCAGCGCGCGGGCGTAAGCGGCGGCCTCGGCGGCGCTGCGCATCACCGGCTCGGTCACGACTTCGAGCAGCGGCGTGCCGGCGCGGTTGAGGTCGATGCCGGTGGCGACGCCGCCTTCGAAGGCCAGCCCGTGGATGGACTTGCCGGCGTCTTCCTCCAGATGCGCGCGGGTGAGTTGCACGCTGCGCAGCTCGCCCTGGAACAGGAAGGGCACGACCCCGCCCTGCACCACCGGAATCTCGAACTGGCTGATCTGGTAGCCCTTGGGAAGATCAGGGTAGAAGTAGTTCTTGCGCGCGAACACCGACACCGGCGCGATGCTTGCGTGGATGGCCAAACCCAGGCGGATGGCGCGTTCCACCGCAGCACGATTCGCCACCGGCAGAGCGCCAGGTAGCGCCAGGTCGACGACGCTGGCCTGGGTGTTGGGCGCGGCGCCGAACGCGGTGGGCGCGGTGGAAAACATTTTCGACGCCGTGGACAACTGCACATGCGTTTCCAGACCGATGACGATTTCCCAGGAGCTGGCAGGGTTGCTGGACATGGTGATGGGCTCAGGCACTCAGAGTTGCGGGGCGCGGACATGCCAATCGGTGGCGCGCTGGAATTGGTGCGCGGCGTGCAGCAGGCGTTGTTCGCCGAAGTGCGGCCCGATGAGCTGCAGGCCGACCGGGCGCCGGGCATGCGCGCCCTGGCCGAAGCCTGCCGGGATGCTCATGCCCGGCAGGCCGGCAAGGCTGGCGGGCAGGGTATAGATGTCGGCCAGGTAGTTGGCCAGCGGGTCTGCTTTTTCGCCGAGGTTCCAGGCCACGGTGGGCGACACGGGCCCGGCGATCAGATCGCATTGCCGGAACGCGACGAGGAAGTCGTCGGCAATCAGGCGGCGGATTTTTTGCGCCTGAAGGTAGTACGCGTCGTAATAGCCGTGTGACAGCACATAGGTGCCCATCAGGATGCGGCGCTTGACCTCGGGGCCGAACCCTTCGGCGCGGCTGGCCGCGTACATCTCGGCGAGGTCACGACAGTTCTCGGCACGATGGCCATAACGCACGCCGTCGAAGCGCGAGAGGTTGCTCGACGCCTCGGCCGGAGCGACGATGTAGTAAGCCGGAATGGCCAGTTCGGTGCGCGGCAGAGCGATGTCCAGCAACGTGGCACCCAGCCGCTCGAACTCGGTCAGCGCGGCGCGCACGGCCTGCTCGACTTCGCCCGCCAGGCCGTCGGCGAACCACTCGCGCGGCAGGCCGATGCGCAAGCCCGCCAGCGGCCGCGCCGCATCCGCGCCCGCCAGGGGCGCGTCCAGCGCCTCGGTGTAGCGGGGAATCTCGCGCTGCACGCTGGTGGCGTCGGCCGGGTCGAAGCCCGCCATCTGCTCCAACAGCGCGGCGCAGTCCCAGGCGGTCTGCGCCAGTGGCCCGGCCTGGTCGAGGCTGGAGGCGAAGGCGATCATCCCGAAGCGTGAGCACAGGCCGTAGGTGGGCTTGATGCCGGTGACACCGCACATCGCCGCGGGCTGGCGGATGGAGCCGCCGGTGTCGGTGCCAGTGGCCGCAGCCACGAGGCGCGCGGCCACCGCAGCGGCTGAACCACCGGAGGAGCCGCCGGGTATGGCGGCAGGGTCCCAGGGGTTGCTGACCGCGCCGTAAGCCGAGTTTTCGTTGGAGGAGCCCATCGCGAACTCGTCCATATTGGTCTTGCCGAGCGTCACCATGCCGCAGGCCTCCAGGCGTTGCACCACGGTGGCGTCGAACGGGCTGAGATAGCCGGCCAGCATCTTGCTGCCGGCAGTGGACGGCATGCCGCGTGTGACGAACACATCTTTGTGGGCGATGGGCAGCCCCAGCAGGGTGCGCTGGTCGCCGCCCGCACGCGCGGCATCGGCAGCACGGGCTTGCGCCAAGGCAGGCTCGGCGGCGACATGCAGAAAAGCGCCAAGCCGGGCTTGGGCATCGATGCGGCGCAACTGCTCCTGCACCAGCTCGACGCTGGATAATGTGGTGGCGGCCAATGCGCCAGCCTGCTCGCGCAGGCTGGCGCTGGCGATATCCATGCGGGTCCGGCTCATTCCAGCACCCGCGGCACGATGAACAGGTCGTCCTGCGCCGCCGGGGCGTTGGCCAGCACGGTGGCAAGAATGTCGGGCTGCATCGGCAGGTCGTCGCGCAGGCGCAACGGCAATTCCATGGCCGCGGACAACGGATGCGCCAGTGGCTCGACACCGCTGGTGTCCACCGCGCGCATGCGCTCGACGATGGCGAAAAAGTCGTTGATCTGGGCCAGCATCGACGTTTGCTCCGCGCTGCTCAGACGCAGTCGGGCGAGCGTGGCGATGCGGTCAATGTCGCTGGGTTGCAGGGGCATGGCGAAGGGACGCGGCGGGTTTGGCGTGGAACCGGTGGCGAATGTTGAGCCGCAAGGCGTTGCTGCCGGGCTCCGTGCAGCCGGAAAACGAACATTCTACGGGGCTGCATCCGTTAACATGGCGTGATTCCTCACGGCAAAAATCCTGCGCCACGCCAGCTTTTTTGTTGTTTTTTTCAAACACACCCAACAACTCAACCGCCATGTTCGGACTTTTTCGTCGGTATTTCTCCACCGATCTGGCCATCGATCTCGGTACGGCCAACACCCTCATCTACGTGCGCAGCAAGGGCATCGTGCTCGACGAGCCCTCGGTGGTCGCCATCCGTCACGAAGGCGGTCCCAATGGCAAGAAAACCATTCAAGCCGTGGGACGGGAGGCCAAGGCCATGCTGGGGCGTGTGCCGGGCAATATCGAGGCCATCCGGCCGATGAAGGACGGGGTGATTGCCGACTTCACCGTGACTGAGCAGATGCTCAAGCAGTTCATCAAGATGGTGCACGAGACCACGCTGTTCAAGCCGTCGCCACGCATCATCATCTGCGTGCCCTGCGGCTCCACCCAGGTCGAGCGCCGCGCCATCCGCGAGTCCGCGCTCGGGGCAGGCGCCAGCGAGGTCTACCTGATCGAGGAGCCGATGGCCGCAGCCATCGGCTCGGGCCTGCCGGTGAGCGAGGCCAGCGGCTCGATGGTGGTGGACATCGGCGGCGGCACCACCGAAGTCGGCGTCATTTCGCTCGGCGGCATGGTTTACAAGGGCAGTGTGCGGGTGGGCGGCGACAAGTTCGACGAGGCCATCCTCAACTACATCCGCCGCAACTACGGCATGCTGATCGGCGAGCCGACGGCCGAGGCCATCAAGAAGGAAATCGGCTCGGCCTTCCCCGGCTCGGAAGTCAAGGAAATGGAAGTCAAAGGCCGCAACCTGAGCGAAGGTGTGCCGCGCAGCTTCACCATTTCCAGCAACGAAATTCTCGAAGCCCTGACCGACCCGCTGAACCAGATCGTCTCGGCGGTGAAGAACGCGCTGGAGCAAACCCCGCCCGAACTCGGCGCCGACATCGCCGAACGCGGCATGATGCTCACCGGCGGCGGCGCCCTGCTGCGCGACCTCGACCGCCTGCTGGCCGAGGAAACCGGCCTGCCCGTCCTGGTGGCGGAAGATCCACTGACCTGCGTGGCGCGCGGTTGCGGCCTGGCGCTGGAGCGCATGGACAGGTTCGGCACCATCTTCACCTCGGAGTGAAGCCGGCGGCCGGGTAACGCCGCCGGCTTCACACGCCCGTCGCCTAGGGCTCGTGCCCGCTTGCGCCGCCCAATCCGCTGCCTCGCCGCCCGCTGAACCGGCAACTCTCCTGCCATGGCCTATCAAACCCTGGAGCGCACCCCGCCGCCATTCTTCCGGCAGGGACCATCCGCGATCACGCGCCTGGCGTTCTATGCCGCGCTGTCGTTGTTGCTGATGGCGATGGATGCGCGCTGGCACCTCGTCACGCCGCTGCGCCAGGTCATCGCCACCGCCATCGAGCCCGTGGTTCAGGTCGCGCGCGCGCCGGTGCTGGCGCTGGGCGCGGTGGCCGTGCATTTCGAGTCGTTACAGACCGCACAACGCGATGCCCAGGCTCAACGCAAGGCGAATGTGCAACTGGCACTCAAAGCGGAACTCGCCAGCCAGCTGCAGGCTGAAAACGCCAGTCTGCGGGCCCTGCTGAAATTGCAGCGCAACGTGCCGATGCGAACCACGGCGGCGGAGATCGTGGCGCAGGCCAGCGACCCGTTCTCGCGCAAGCTGTTCATCGACCGCGGCAGCCTGGCAGGCATCGAGCTGGGCTCGCCGGTGATGGATGAGACCGGGCTGCTTGGCCAGGTCACGCAGGTCGATCCGCTCGGCGCCCAGGTCACACTCGTGACCGACCGCGATTCCGATGTGCCGGTGGAAGTCGCGCGCGACGGCGAGCGCGGCGTGCTGGCGGGCGACGCCGACGCCACCCGGGGCGGACTGGAGCTGCGCTGGCAGGCCGCCGACACCACCGTGCGCGTGGGCGACATCCTCGTCACCAGCGGGCTCGACGGCATCTACCCCGCAGGCCTGGCGGTGGCGCGCGTCATTGACGTGCAGCGCCGGCCCGACGCTGCCTTCGCCCGCGTGCTGTGCGCGCCGCTGGCGCATGTCAACGGTGGCCGTCACGTGCTGGTGCTCAAACCGCTGGCCCCGCTGGCGCTGGCGCCAGCGGCCGAAACCGCCAAAACCCGCCGCGGCGCCGCCGCGCGCCCCTGAGATTGGCGCCAGCGTCCATGTCGATCGGCCCGTTCCTCAAACGCCCATCCGGCATCACGAGCACCGACGGCACCGGCCGCGGTGAAGTGCTGCTGCTGGCGGTGCGGCCCTGGTTCATCTGGGGCAGCTTGCTGGCCGCCTTGCTGGTGGATTTCCTGCCGCTGGGTCGGCTGCCGTGGCTGCCGGACAGTCTGGCGCTGGTGCTGGTGTTCTGGGCCGTGCACCAGCCGCGCCGCGTCGGCATCGGTGCCGGCTTCGCCCTGGGCTTGCTGGTGGATGTGCAGCAAGGCGCGCTGCTGGGTCAGCACGCCTTGGCCTACACC
Organism: Burkholderiales bacterium; assembly: GCA_013044035.1. Taxonomy (GTDB): domain Bacteria; phylum Pseudomonadota; class Gammaproteobacteria; order Burkholderiales; family Burkholderiaceae_C; genus Thiomonas_A. Next base: position 10,911 of record JABEVE010000035.1, on the reverse strand, counting down.
TTGCTGGCATTTTTTGCCGTGGCGCTGCACCGCCGCCTGCAGTGGTTTTCCCTGCCGCAGCAAGCCCTGCAGGTGCTGCCGCTGTTCGTCGCGGCGCAGGTGCTGCAGTTCGTCGTGCGCATGATGGCCGGCGCCTCGTTTCCAGGCTGGGCATTTTTCCTCGCCCCGGTCTTGCAGGCCGCCTTGTGGCCGGTGGTGAGCTGGTTGCTGCTGGCGCCCCAGCGGCGCGCACCGGACACCGACCAGAACAGGCCTCTATGAGCGCATCCAGCAGCCCCCCGGCGCACTCCCCGGCCGGTGAGAAAACCGGAGGCTGACGCGCTTGCTCGATCGCCATGACTCCAAGCAAACGAACTTCGGTGCGACTTGCGGCACCAACTCGGGTGAATCTGGACTTTCCCGTTCTGGAGGGTGCAGCGAGTTGCGTGCGTTTTGCCCCACGAGCCATGCGCCATGGCTGAACTGAAGAACGTCGAGCGCGAGTTGTCGCGCTTTCGTCGCCGGCTGCTCATCGCCACGCTGGTGGTGGTGCTCAGCTTTGCGCTGCTCGTCGGCCGCTGGCTGTGGCTGCAGGTCATCCGCCACAGGCAGTACTCGCTGCAGGCACAGGACAACCGCATTGCCATCGTGCCGCTGGTGCCCACTCGCGGGCTCATTCTCGACCGCAACGGCATTTTGCTGGCCAACAATTTCGCCGCCTACACCCTGGAAATCACGCCGAGCAAAACGCGTGGACTCGACGCCACGATTGCGGCGCTGCGCTCCATCCTGCCCATTTCCGCGTTCGAGGAGCGCCGCTTTCGCAACCTGCTGGGCATGAGCCGCAGCTTCGAGCCCACGCCCATTCGCAACAAGCTCACCGACACCGAGGTGGCGCGCTTCGTCGCGCAGCGCTTTCGCTTTCCCGGCGTGGATGTGCGTGCGCGACTGTTCCGCAGTTACCCGCTGGGGACGTTGGCCAGCCATGCCATCGGCTACATCGGCCGCATCGGTCCTGCCGAGCAGGCCCGGATTGCCGAAGGCGACGACGCGGCCAATTACCAGGGCACCGACCACATCGGCAAGACCGGGGTGGAGTTGCAATACGAGGAGCAACTGCATGGCGTGACCGGCTTCGATGAAGTTGAGGTCAATGCCGTGGGCAAGCCGGTGCGCAAGCTGCACAGCTTTCCAGCGGTGCCGGGAAGCACGCTGGTGTTGTCGCTCGACATCCGCTTGCAGAAACTGGCTGAAGACCTGTACGGCCAGCGCACCGGCGCCTGCGTGGTGATGGACCCGCGCAACGGCGAAGTGCTGAGCTTCGTGTCCATGCCCACCTACGACCCCAATCTGTTCGTCGAAGGCATCGACCCCGAGAGTTGGAACGCTCTCAACACCGACCCGCGCAAACCCCTGCTCAACCGCGTGCTGCGCGGCACGTTTCCACCAGGCTCCACCTACAAACCCTATCTGGCGTTGGGGGCGCTCACCCTGGGCATCCGCACGCCGAACTATGTGCTGAACGACCCGGGCTATTTCATGCTGGGCGACCACCGCTTTCGCGACGACAAGCCCGGCGGACATGGCCGCGTGGACATGCACAAAGCCCTGGCGGTGTCGTGCGACGTGTATTTCTACATGGTGGCGAACGACTGGGGGGTTGATGGCATGCACGACTACACCCGCAAGTTCGGCTTTGGCCGGCACACCGGCGTCGACCTGCCCGATGAGGCCCGGGGCATCCTGCCGTCGAAGGCCTGGAAGCGCCATGCTTACAAATTGCCGGCACAGCAGCGCTGGTTCCCGGGGGAAACCATCAGCCTGGGCATCGGCCAGGGCTACAACAGCTTCACCCCGATGCAGATGGCCAATGCCCTGGCGACGATGGCCAATCACGGCACGCGCCTGAAGCCGCGCGTGGTGAAGCTGGTGGAGGACATGAAATCGCGGCGCTTCGCGCGCACTCCGGTGGAGGTAGCCGAGCGCATCAACGCGCCGGATGCGATGTGGCAAGTGGTGCACGATGGCATGGTGGGCGTCAACGCCGAAAAAGACGGCACGGGTTATGCCGTCTTCAAGGATGCCCCGTACACCAGCGCCGGCAAGACCGGCACGGCGCAGGTGTTCACCGTGGCGCAGAACCAGAAGTACAACGCCAATGATCTGTCGCGGCATCTGCTGGACCACGCGCTCTACATCGTCTACGCCCCGGCGGAAAACCCCACGGTGTGCGTGGCGCTGATCGTGGAGCACGCCGGCTGGGGGGCGGAAGCCGCAGCGCCCATCGCACGCAAGCTGGTGGACTATCACTTGCTGGGGCTGTATCCCACAGAGGCTGAGATCGAACAGATTTCCGGCGCCAAGCCGAAACCGGTGCAGTTCCAGTTTGCCGGTGGCAAGAACGGCGTGCCTGCGGTGCCTGGCGCCAAACCCCAGGGGTCGACAGCCGCGGCCTCTGCCGCGGCGGGCGCGAGCGCTGGCGTCACTGGCATGCCGTCGGCGATGCCGGCGGCACGGTCTACAAAACCATCGCCAGGCGTGCCTGGTCGCCCGGGGCCGAAGCCGGCCCGCGCTCCCGCATCCCCGCCCTCAACCCAGACTCAGGAGGATGCGATCCAGCCCTGGCCCGCAGCGGCCACGTCATCCGCGTCACCGCCAGCGGCATCCCCTGCCGCCCACACCCAACACACCGCGTTCGACGCACCCTGCGACGGACGCTATCCGCGTCCACGCTGCCAGCCGGGGCCCCTCTTCACGCGCTTCGGGGCGCGTCATGACAACCCCGATGCCGATGAGGGAACACGCCTGTGAGCACCGTCCGCTGGGCCATCAAAGCGTTCGGGGGCGCCAAGCCAAGCCCCTGCTGCCCCAAGCGCGGACAGGCCATGGCCCTGCAGCGAGGAATGCCCCGATGAACACCGTCTTCAATCGCCCCCCCTTGTGGCGCCGGCTGCGGCCTTACATCACAGGTTTCGACGGTCCTTTGCTCACCGGGCTGCTTACACTGGTGGCCATCGGCTGCGTCGTGTTGTTTTCCGCGCTGCAGGGCCAGAACATCAGCTTCGCCGACCAATTGCGCAATCTGGCCGTGGCCTTCGTCGTGCTGTTCGTCGTCGCCCAGGTTCCGCCCCAGCGCTTGATGCAGATCGCCGTGCCGCTCTACACCTTTGGCGTCACACTGCTGATCGCCACCGCCATGTTCGGCCTGGTGCGCAAGGGCGCGCGGCGCTGGCTCAACGTCGGCGTGGTGATCCAGCCGTCGGAAATCATGAAAATCGCCATGCCGCTGATGCTGGCGTGGTACTTTCAGAAACGCGAGGGCTTCATCCGTTTGAGGGACTATGCATTCGCCGGGCTGCTGCTCGCCATCCCCGTCGGACTCATCATGAAGCAGCCCGACCTCGGCACCGCCATGCTGGTGCTGTCGACCGGATTTTTCGTCATCTTTTTCGCCGGACTGTCATGGCGCGTGCTGGCGCTGTTGGCGCTTGGCGCAGCGGGCGCCGCGCCGGTGCTGTGGCACTTCATGCATGACTACCAGCGCCAGCGCGTGCTCATGCTGCTCGACCCGCAGGCCGACCCGCTGGGCACCGGGTTCAACATCCTGCAATCGATGATCGCCATCGGCTCGGGCGGAGTCTGGGGCCAGGGCTATCTGCATGGCACCCAGGCGCACCTGAACTTCGTGCCCGAGTCGCACACCGATTTCGTCTTTGCCGTGCTGGCCGAGGAATGGGGCCTGGCCGGCAACGTGGCGCTGCTGCTGGCCTACCTGTTTTTCATCGTGCGCGGGCTGATGATCGCCGCCGCCGCGCCCACGCTGTTTTCGCGTCTGCTGGCCGGGTCCATCACCATGATTTTCTTCACCTACGCCTTCGTCAACATGGGCATGGTGTCGGGAATCCTGCCGGTGGTCGGCGTGCCGCTGCCATTCGTCAGCTACGGCGGTACCGCGTTGGTCACGCTCATGTTGGGGACCGGTATCTTGCTGTCCATCGCCAAGTCGAAACGGCTGGTGCAGAGCTGATGTCGCTGTCGGGCACAGCGGCTTGGTGCATCAGGGCGTGCTGGAACTCTCCGCCTGATCCGACGCCTGGCGCGACCACAGCGGCTTGAGCTGCGGCAGCAACTCGGCGTACTGGGCACGAATGTGCGCCATGTCGCGCTCCTGTCCGGCAATGAGGCTCAGTTCCTGCCGGGTGAGCAGCTTGTTTTCCTCGAACTTGTTGCGCAACTCCTGCGGGTAGTTGCCATCCGGGTAGAACAAGGCTTCTTGTTTCAGCGATTTGAGACTGTCGGCCAGGCGCTGCAGACGCTGCCGTGCCGAGACGATGAGCGACTGCGGCGTTTGCAGGTCGTTGCGCTGGGACTGGTCAAAGGCGGCGCGGTCGGGAAAGCGCGTCAACAAGGCCCGCTGCTCGCGCTGTTTGCGGCGTTGCTGCTGCTGCACCTCGCGTTGCTGGCGAGCTTGCGCGTCCTGCTCGACCTGCTGCTGCGGTGTGAGGATGAGGCGACGCACGCTGCCGTCGGGGTTGAGCTCCTTGCCGCCGTAGCGCAGACAGTCGGTGCTGAGATGGTCGGTCGTGACCATCACACCGCTGGGGGTGCGGCAGACGAAGATCTCCGCCCAAGCCGGTGTCGGCAACATGGCTGTGGCCAGGAGGAGCCAGAGGGCACTGCGGAATCGCATCGAAGACTCACCTCATCTGTCAATCAAGCCTGCGCATGGTGTGCGCTGCCGAACGGTGTGCGCGCCACGCCATGCGGGTCAAACGCAACCGGCACGCCCATGGTGCACAGAAACGTCACGACCGGAGTCTAGGGCAGCATGCTTTTTACAATTGTCCGCATGAACCCGAGCCCCTTGCGCGTCACGTCCCTGAATCTCAACGGCATCCGCTCCGCCAGCAGCAAGGGGGTGGACGCCTGGCTACGGCGCCAGGCCTGCCCCGACTGGCTGTGCGTGCAGGAGCTCAAAGCGCTGGAGTCCGACATGACGCCCGAATTGCGCGCGCTCGGCGGGCTGCAGGGCGCCTTTCACCACGCGCAAAAGCCGGGCTACAGCGGCGTCGGGTTGTATTTCCGGCATGCGCCCGATGACCTGCGCATCGGCTTCGGCAGCGCCGAGTTCGACGCCGAGGGCCGCTATGTGGAAGCGCGTTACCGTCTGCCGGGCGGCATGCGCCTGGCGCTGGTCTCGGTCTATTTCCCATCAGGCTCCAGTTCTGAGGAGCGGCAGCGGGCGAAGTATCGCTTCCTCGCCGAATTCGAGGAACACATGAAGGCGCTGCACGCCCAGGGAGAAGTCATTTTGTGCGGCGACGTGAACATCGCCCATAAGGAAATCGACCTGAAAAACTGGAAAGGTAATCTCAAGAACAGCGGTTTTCTGCCCGAGGAGCGCGCCTGGATGACCCATGTGCTCGACGATCTGGGCTGGGTCGATGTGTTCCGCGCCCTCAACCCGCTGCCCGAGCAATACACCTGGTGGAGCAACCGCGGCCAGGCGCGGGCCAAGAACGTGGGATGGCGCATCGACTACCACCTGGCCACGCCCGGCGTGGCGCGGCTGGCGCAGCGCGGAAGCGAATCCATCTACACCGCCGAACGCTTCTCCGACCATGCTCCGTTGAGCATCGATTACGCCCTGTCATTCTGAGCAGCGCGCGACCGCACAAGGCCATCAGGCCGGCAACTGCAACGGCAACTGGTCGAGCCGGTCGAAATAGGCCGCGGCGGGGGTGGCGCGGATGGGTTCGCCGTGGTTGTAGCCGTAGGTGGCCAGCACCACGGGGCAGCCGGCGCCGGCTGCAGCGATGGCATCGTTCTGTGAGTCACCCACCATCAGCGTGTGGGCGGGTGCGATACCGATCTGCCTACAGGTTTCGACCAACGGCATGGGGTCGGGCTTTTTCCGCGGGAAGGCGTCGCCGCCGTTGACCGCCACGAAAAAATGCAGCAAGCCCTTGATGCGCAGCAGCTCGCGCGCATAGGCCGTGGGCTTGTTGGTGATGCAGGCCAGAATGAGGCCGGTGTCGGCCAGGCGCTGCAGGCCCTCGACGATGCCGGGGAAGGCGTTGGAGTGCGTGCCGTTGACCTCGGCGTAATGGTGCTGGTAGCGCTCGATGGCCTGCGGGTAGATAACGTCAGCCTGCGCGTCACTCAGGAAAATGCGCAGGTTTTGCGCCACCAGGTATTCCGATCCCTTGCCGATGCGCACTTCCACCTGTTCCCGCGTGACTTCGGGCAGATTGAACTCGGGCAGCATGCGGTTGAGCGTGGCATGGAAGTCGCCCAGGGTGTCGACCTGGGTGCCGTCGAGGTCGACGATGGCGGCGCGGATGGCCACGCCATGCACCGAAACACCGGCCCTGTCGACAGCGCTGCTCATGCCGTCACTGCCGCGAGGTTGACGCGCATGGCGTCGATCACCGCCTTGTAGTCGGGCTTGCCGAAAATGGCGCTGCCGGCGACGAAGGTGTCCACTCCCGCGGCAGCCGCGGCAGCGATGTTGTCGGGCTTGATGCCGCCGTCGATTTCGAGCAGCACCTCGCGCCCCGTCTTGGCCTGGTACGCGTCGAGCTTGGCGCGCACCACGCGGGCTTTGTCGAGCGAACTGGCGATGAAACTCTGGCCACCGAAACCGGGGTTCACGCTCATCAGCAGCACGAGGTCGACCTTGTCCAAGAGGTAGTCGAGCACATCCGGCGACGTGGCCGGGTTGAAGACCAGCCCGGCCTTGGCGCCGCCGTCGCGGATCAGCTGCAGGGTGCGGTCGACATGCTTGCTGGCTTCCGGGTGGAACGAGACGATGTCGGCCCCCGCCTTGACGAACATCTGCGCCAAGGCATCCACCGGCTCGACCATGAGGTGCACATCGAGCGTGACCGGCGTGCCGTCGGCGCGCCTGCAATGGGGCTTGATGGCTTCGGCCACCAGCGGGCCGATGGTCAGGTTGGGAACATAATGGTTATCCATCACGTCGAAATGGATGAAATCGGCGCCGGCGCTGATGACGTTGCGCACTTCTTCGCCCAGACGGGCGAAATCCGCCGAGAGAATACTGGGGGCAATACGGTAGGTTTTCATCGCCGCCGATTGTAAAAGCCCCAGAATTTCGCCGACAGCCCGGCTGTCTACAATCGTCAGCACCATGGATCCTTATCAATTTTCAGTGACGGTGAAGCCCGAATTTCTGGCTGACCAATCCGACCCGAAACAAGGCGTCTGGTCCTACAGCTACAGCGTGAGCATCCGCAACTCCGGCAGCGTCGCCGCCCAGCTCATCGCCCGCCACTGGATCATCATGGACGGTGCCGGCCATGTGGATGAAGTGCAGGGCTTGGGAGTTGTCGGCCACCAGCCCTTGCTCAAGCCGGGCGAGACCTTCGAGTACACCAGCTGGACGCGGCTGAACACCGCTGCCGGGAGCATGCGTGGCAGTTATTTCTGTGTCGCCGAGGACGGTACCCGGTTCGACGCGCCGATCCCCGAATTCGTCCTCATGCCACCTGGCGTGACCTTGCACTGAATTCGCAACGCGGCATGGCAGCCAGCCCCGGTCGCAGCGCCCAGGACCAACTCCGGGCTCTGCTGCGTCAGGTTCAGTCGCAACTTGTCGCCAGCCGACCCGAGCGTCACCTCTGGCTCATCACCCTGCTCGACTGGGTGCGCGGCGGCCCGCAACCCCTTCTGCTGCTGCCATGGCTGTCCGCGGAGCAACTGGCGACGCAACCTGCCGCCGTCTGGCGGGTCCAGGCCCTGCTCGACATGCTGGACACCGACCCAGCCACGCGGACCGATGTCTCCGCGGTGCTGCAGCGGTTCGTGCTGCACAACGACGCCACCGCCTTGCTGGCCGATTTCGGCTTCACCCCACGCCCGGCTTTCTGGTCCGAATTCGCCGAGCGCCTGCGCGTCAAGCTGCTGCCGGCGACGCCTGACACCAACGATCTGGCAGCGCTGTTCAGCCTGATGTTCGACGCGCCGGACGACGCGGCCTGGCTGCAAGCTCTGCCTCATGCCCTGCTGCAGCGACTGACCGCGCTGTTCGTGCAGCCGCAGACGCAGCCGGCCGGCCTGGATGCCGTGGACCTGATCGCCGAAGCCGCGACCCTGGACGAGGCCGGCGAAGCGCCATCCGCGCGCGCACCGGCGCTCGCACAAGGTGCTCCCGCGCTGCCCGACATCGGCCAGCATTGGCGCGGCGAAATCGTCGAGGCCATCACCTACAGCGTCAGCCAGATTCGCGCCGCGGGCTTCGCGCCGCAACTGCGCCGGCGCATGCGCGCCGCAAGCCACGCGGTGCAAGACATCGTCACCCCGTTTCGCCAGTTGGCGAACGCCTGGGAGGCCTTGCAACCGCAGTTGCTGGCTGCCGCCGAAGCCGGAGCCGGCGCGACCACGCGCATCGGCCCATTCGCCGCGCCCGAAGCCCAGGAGGTGCCCCACGACAAGGTCACCTTGCTGCAGGCGCTGACCTATTTCCGGACCTTGCTGGACGCCTGCGCCCAGGCCGTGCGCACCGTGCCCGAGCACCTGGAGGACCACGGGGTGTCGGTCGCCATCGTGTTCGACGCCTGGCAACTCGGCCGCCGCATCGCGCGGGTGGAAACCTTGCTGGCCTGCCTGCTCGGGCCTGATGTGGAGCGCGAACACGCTCGCATGCTCGCCGATTTCGCGCGTATCTGCCGCGAGCGCCGCAGCATTCGCGCCCTGTTGGCGCGCAACTTCTCGTTGCTGTCGCGCAAGATCGCCGAGCGCCATGCCGAAACCGGCGAACAGTACATCACACGCAACGGCCGCGAATACGCCGGCATGCTGTGGGCCGCGGCTGGTGGCGGTCTGGTGATGGGCTTCACCACATGGGGCAAGCTCGGCATCCTCGGCCTGCATTTGCCGCTCTTTCCCGCCGGCTTCTGGGTCGGCCTGAATTACGCGACAAGCTTCGTCCTCGTCGCCTTGCTGCACTGGACCATCGCCACCAAGCAGCCGGCCATGACCGCGCCCGCCATGGCCGACAAGCTCGCCGATCTGTCCAACAGCGACGCGGTGGAAGGTTTCGTCGGCGAGGTCGCCGCCCTCATCCGTTCGCAGGCGGCGGGCATTCTTGGCAACGTCGCGCTGGTGTTCCCCACGGCCATGGTGCTCGGCCTCGGCATGGCCTGGTTCAGCGGACAGCCGTTGCTGGACCCGGTGCAGGCCGAGCATGAGATCCGCTCGCTTTCCCTGCTCGGGCCCACGCCGCTGTTCGCCGTGTTCACCGGTGTGTTGCTGTTCGCCTCCAGCATCATTGCCGGTTGGGCTGAAAACGCCTTCGTGCTGCACCGGCTCGACAGCGCCATTCACTGGAATCCACGGATCCGCGCCGTGCTCGGCCCGGAGCGCGCCACGCGCTGGGCGGCATGGTGGCGCCGCAAGATCAGCGTCGTGGCCGGCAATGTCGCCCTCGGCTTCCTGCTGGGCCTGGTGCCGGCGCTGCTCGCCGGGTTCGGCATCGACTTGCAGGTGCGCCACGTCACCCTGTCCGCAGGGCTCATGGGCGCATCCATCGCCACGCTGGGTTTGGACGTGCTGCACCATGGCTGGTTCTGGTGGTCGGTGGCGGGGGTCGCGGCCAATGGCGTGCTCAATGTGGTGACCAGTTTCTACCTCGCTTTCCGCCTGGCGCTGCGCTCGCGCAGCATCAGTGCGCAAGACCGCCGCCTACTGAACACCGCGCTGCGCCGGCAATTGCGGCATCGTCCGATGTCGTTCGTCTGGCCGCCACGCACAACCCCCGCCACCCGTTCCGAGTGCGTCTGATGCGCGGCTTGACCGTCGACTCCTGCCGCCCCGCCAAGCACCGCGCGAGCACCCGCCCGGGCCGGGTGCTCGCGCGCCTGCCGTGGCCTGCGCTCGCGGCCTTGCTGCTGGCGAGCTGCGCCTCGCCGCCGTCGGTCGCGCCGGTTTCCCCCGCGCCGCAAGTCCCAGTCATTCCGATGCCGCCGACAACCCTGTCGCCAAACGCGGCGGCTCCGCTCACCAGCCCCGGTCTGCGCCTGCAAGCCGCCAGCTTCGGCGAGTTGCCGGGCTGGCAGGGGGACGACTTCGCCGACGTCTGGGCCGCCTGGCTGCGCGATTGCCGCGCCCCGGTGCCGCAACTGGCGGCGGCTTGTGCCGCGTCCGCCCAGGTGCCAGCCAGCGACACGACAGTGCAGCGCCGCTTTTTCGAGCAGTGGTTCCAGCCCTGGGAGGCGCAGGGTCCGGCCGGTCAGGACAGCGGGCTGGTCACCGGCTATTACGAGCCGGTGCTCAAAGGCTCGCTCACGCCGGGCTGGCCTTATGTCGTGCCCATCTACGGCCTGCCGGCTGACCTGGTTCCCCGGCCCGATGCGGCCGATGGCGTCACCCGTGGCCGGCTGGCATGGACGGATGGACGCAAGGAGGTGCTGCCGTACTGGAGCCGCGCGCAGATCAACGCGGACCCGCAGGCCCAGGCTGTGCTCGGCCGCAAGGTGGTGGCATGGCTGGAAAGCCCAGTGGACGCGCTGTTCCTCCAGGTTCAAGGCTCGGGCCTGGTTGATCTGCCGGATGGGCGCATGCTGCGCCTGAGCTACGCCGGCGACAACGGCTGGCCTTACAAATCGGTGGGCCGCTGGCTGTTGGAGCAGGGCGAGCTGCGCGGCACCGTCACCATGCAGATCATCCGCGCCTGGGCGCAAATGCACCCGGCGCGCGTGCAGCAAATGCTCGATGCCAACCCACGCGTGGTGTTCTTCCACGCCACGCTGCTGGGTTCACGATCCCTCGCCGATCCCATGCCGGCACATTGGGCACCGCACAACTCAGCCACTATAGATAAGGCCCAATAAAATATGAACTTTCAGCAAGTTTTTTGATCCATTGATGATGGAAAAGGAAAACGCAAGGAAGCAAACACTGGAGCAACTT
>JABEVE010000034.1 GCA_013044035.1 Burkholderiales bacterium | reverse complement strand
GGGTTGGGTGGGGAAGGTGGCCTATCCCTTTCCTCGTCAAGTTTGGCGCAGATCTTCGGCGCCGGCGGCGGTGGTGGCTATGGCGGCGGCGGTGGCGGAAATGGTCTGCAAGGCGGTGCCGGCGCGGGCGGCAGCGTGGGTCCGAGCGGCAGTACCTGCACCGTCGGCACCAACGGGGGCATGCGCGGCCCCGGAGGCAATGGGTCGATCGTGATCACGTATTGATCGGTTCCGTTTCAGAGGGCACCGAATCGAGACGGGCCAAGACCAAAAATCAAGGGTTTGGCGCGTCTCGCGTGCGTCGCCTGCTTGAGGATGTCCGGTCGGCATCCTGTCGGGCGAGTGGCGGGAAACCGTGCCGGTGACTCGCCGTATCGGTTCCAGAAAACTCCTCCGTGGGTCGAAACGACACGTCGCCGATCACGCCGCGCAGGCCTCGCCCCAGGGGCGTGCACTGAACGCCCCGCGTCCGTGCGTCCTGCACCGGTTCACCGCGTGCGGTCGATTCAGGCACCCGTTCCAGGCGGCCCATGGGCCTTTGTTGCTCCAACCCTGGGTTGAAAAGTGGCATGGACTTTGCGTGACTCATTCGGCACGAGCAGGGCGGGGGTTCGCCCACGGCTGATTGACGTTTGACGGGATGGCCAAGCTTGCGGCTGCCACACGAAGCGACTGGCCCGAGAGCTGCCCTGCCCCTGCGCCCCGTGCGCGCAGCGCATTGATGGCGGCCTTCCGCAGAACCCCGCAACGCTGAACGCCAGAGCCATCGCTTGCGCGAGAGTCCATTGGTGTTCACTCTATTCAAGGAAAAATCCATGTCCGCAATTGCCAGTTCGCAACAAACCGTGGCCACATCCGGCACGGAATTGAAAGGCCGTTGGATTCAACTTGCACTGGGGGTGTTGTGCATGATGGCCATTTCCAGTCCTCAGTATGTCTGGGCGCTCTTCACCAGGCCGCTGTTGGGACAGGTTGGTGGCAGCCTGGCCCAACTCCAGGTGACGTTCTCCATGCTCATCGTGCTGCAAACCTTCTTCTCCCCGTTCCAGGGATTTCTGGTCGATCGGTTCGGCCCCAGATTGCTGCTGTCTCTGGGCGCCTTGCTCACCGGACTGAGCTGGGTTTTGTCGGCCCATGCGCACAGCATGGCTCACCTGTATCTCACCTATGGGCTGCTGGGTGGGCTGGGCACCGGCATCGTCTATGTCGGCGTGGTCGGGCTGATGGTCCGCTGGTTTCCGCAGCGCCGTGGTTTTGCTGTCGGCATGGTTGCCGCGGGCTATGGCTTCGGCGCCATTCTCACGACCTTGCCGATCGCCTCCAGTCTGGCCTCGGTCGGCTACGCCCAGACCCTTACCCTGTTTGGCGCCATCATCGGTGTCGTCGGCCTCATTGCTGCGCAAGGGATCAAGCGGCCTCCCGGCTACACGGCCCTGTTGTCGGGCCAGTCCGCGCAAAAGTCGGCTGGTGTCGGGCCCGGCGCCATGCTGAAGACACCCGTGTTCTGGCTGATGTTCGCGATGATGACCATGATGTCCACCTCGGGGCTCATGGTGATTTCGCAGATGGGCGCATTCGCCAAGGATTTCGGCGTGGCCAGCGTCCTGGTCTGGGGCATGGCTGCGCTGCCGCTGGCCCTGACCATCGATCGATTCACCAATGGGTTGATGCGCCCTTTTTTCGGCTGGGTGTCGGACCGCATTGGCCGCGAAAACACCATGGCCCTTGCCTTTGGGCTGGAAGCGATGGCCATGTTCGCCTGGCTCGGCCTGCGCAGCGATCCGTTGTGGTTCGTGTTGCTGTCGGGCGTGGTCTTTTTGGGCTGGGGAGAAATTTTCTCCCTGTTCCCCTCGACCCTGACGGACACCTTTGGCACCCGTCACGCCACCACGAATTACGGCTTCCTCTACATGGCCCAGGGTGTCGGCTCGGTCCTCGGCGGCCCGATCGCCGCGCTGGTGCACCAAGCCACTGCAAGCTGGGTGCCGGTTTTCAGCATGATGATCGGTTTGGACACGGCCGCGGCATTGCTCGCACTGTTTGCGCTCAAACCCTTGCGAGCCCGTTACATGGCGGCGCGTTGAGGCGGAGATGCACGGCTTGCCGGCTACAACGATGCCCCAGGTCCCTTAGCTGACGGGACCTGCATGCGAACCGGCCTCAGCCCGCAGCCGCCAGGTAGGCCCGCCACCCGCCGAACGCCGTGATGTCCCGCGCGCCTTCGATGCCGATGCCTTCGCAGATGAAGCCGCTCACCGTGCTGCCGTCCTCGAGCTGCAGGCGGCTGATGCCCAGCGGCGCGGGGATGCCGGCGACGAAGGAGCCGAAGGCACTGACGGGAAGTTCCCACACCTCGCAGGCCATGGACGCGCCGCCGTTGGACACGCGGACCAGGCCCGGGCGCTTGCCGTCGGGAAGCGCATAAAACTTGTAGTCCGGCGCGGTGCGGGTTTCGGCCACCAGGCGGCCGCCGCGTGACGTGAGTTGTCCGTTCAGCGGCAGGCCGTTGAGATGCGCGCCCACCACCGCAACGCGCACCTGGCCACTGGGCACGGCGGACGGCGCGTCCTGGGGCTGCTCGGCCGGCGTGGTTTCCGCCGCGCCGCACGGCCTGTCGACGCTGCGCTGCCAGCGTGCCGCGAGATGCAGCAACGGCACGTCCTGGTGCGCCGGTGCGAACAGCGTGACGCCGAAAGGCAGCCCGTCGCCACGAAAACCGGCGGGTACCGCGATGGCGGCGTAGTCCAGCAGGTTCATGAAGTTGGTGTACAGGCCGAGGTCGGTGTTGCGCGCGATGGGCTCGGCCAGCATCTGCGCCCGGGTGTGGATGGTGCCCGCGGTCGGCGTGATCACGCAGTCCACGTCCGCCCAGACGCGGTCGCAGATGCGCTTGAGTTCGCGCAGCCGGTATTGCGCGGCGAAAGCGTCGGCGGCCAGCGGCTTGGCGCCGCCCAGGGTGATCTCGCGCGTCACCGGAAACAGGGCCTCGGGCTGGGCGTCGACGAAGGCGCGGATGGCCTGGTAGCGCTCGGCCACCCAGGGGCCGCCGTAGAGCAGATGCGCGGTGTCGACGAAGGGGGTGAAGTCCAGCTCCACCGCTTCGCCGCCCAAGGATTGCAGCCGCGCCACGGCGGCGTCGAACAGTTGCGCGGACGCGGTGTCGCCGAAGAACTGCAGATCCTTGCGCGCCGGCACGCCGAAGCGAAAGTGCGGCGCGGCGCCGAAATCGAAACCGTGAGGTTGCGCGGGCCGCGAGTACGGGTCGGCCGCGTCCTCGCCCAGCGCCACGCTGAACACCTGCTGCGCATCACCGGCCGATAAGGCGAAGATGGACACCACGTCCAGCGAGCGGCAGGCGGGCACCACGCCATGGGTGGACAGCAGGCCGCAGGTGGGCTTGAGGCCGATGAGGTTGTTGAACGCTGCCGGCACGCGGCCCGAGCCGGCGGTGTCGGTGCCGAGCGAGAAGCTGGCCAGCCCCAGCGCCACGGCCACCGCAGAACCGGCGCTGGAGCCGCCGGAGATGTAGTCGGGATTGAAGGCGTTGCGGCAGGCACCAAACGGCGAGCGGGTGCCGTTGAGCCCGGTGGCGAATTGGTCGAGATTGGTCTTGCCCACGGCGATGGCGCCGGCGTCCAGCAGCTTCTGCACCACGGTGGCCGATTGCGCCGGGGTGTAGGCATAGGCCGGGCAGGCGCAGGTGGTGGGCACGCCAGCCAGGTCGATGTTGTCCTTGATCGCGAACGGCACGCCGAACAGCGGCAGGCCCTCCATGCCGCGCGCCTCCAGCTCGCGGGCGCGCGCCAGCAGACGCTCGCGCTCGGGCGGGGTGATCCAGATGGCGTGGTCCGGGTAGCGCGCGTTGCGCGCCAGCAGTTCCTCCACCACAGTCGTGGGCGTGAGGATGCCGGCGCGGTAGGCGTCCAGCAACGCGGGGATGGTCAGGCTCGTGGACATTCAGGTCTCCGTCAACACCAACAGATTCTGGCCGGCGCTCACCGCGCCGCCCTCACGGCACAGCAGCCGCGTCACCACGCCGTCGCCTGGCGCGGCCACGCTGATCTCCATCTTCATCGACTCCAGGATGCACAGCACGTCGCCGGCCTTCACGCTTTGCGTGGGCTCGACCAGCACCTTCCACACACTGCCGGCAACGTGACTGGCCACCAGGCGGCTGCCCGGCGCGAGGTCGAGCTCGCTGTCGCTGGCGGCTTCAGTCACGCTGGCGTCGCTGGCCCAGTCGGCCTGGCCGCTGTGTTCCCAGCGCTCGCGCTCCTCGGCGAAGGCCTGGCGCTGGCGGGTGCGGAAGGTGGCGATGCTCGCGGCGTTGTCGTTGAGGAAACGGCGATAGTCGGCCAGGCTGAAGCGGTCCTCGCGGATGTCGAGCTGGTAGCGCCCGTGCAGGAAGTCGGCGCGGATCGTGGCCAGCTCCTTGGTGCTCACCGGAAAGAAGCGGATCTGGTCGAAAAAGCGCAGCAGCCAGGGCTGGCCGTCGGTGAACACCGGTGTCTGGCGCCAGCGGTTCCACATCTGCAGCGTGCGGCCGACGAACTGGTAGCCGCCCGGCCCTTCCATGCCGTAGACGCACAGATACGCGCCGCCAATGCCCACCGCGTTTTCCGGTGTCCAGGTGCGCGCCGGGTTGTACTTGGTGGTGACCAGGCGGTGGCGCGGGTCCAGCGGCGTGGCCACCGGCGCGCCCAGGTAGACGTCGCCCAGGCCCAGCACGAGGTAGCTGGCCTCGAACACGATGCGCAGCACGTCATCCACCGACTCCAGCCCGTTGATGCGGCGGATGAACTCGATATTGCTCGGGCACCACGGCGCGTCCTTGCGCACGCCGGCCATGTACTTCTCGATGGCCAGGCGCGTGGCCGGGTCGTCCCAGCTCAGCGGCAGATTCACGATGCGCGTGGGCAGCTCCATGGCCTCGGCGCTCGGCAGCGCGTCCTCGGCCTGGCGCAGCGCGTCGAGCAGCGTGCGGAGCGGCAGGCGGCGGTTGTCGTAATGGATCTGCAGCGAGCGGATGCCCGGCGTGAGATCGACGATGCCCGGCAGGCCGGATGCGGCGATCCACTGCATCAGCGCATGCACGCGAAAGCGCAGCTCGAGGTCGAGCACCAGCGGGCCGTATTCGACCAGCAGGTTCTTGTCGCCGGCCACGCGGTAGGCCACGCCCACGGGATGCCCGTCCTGCGCGCCGCGCTGCGCGACCACGGGCGATTCCAGCGCCGGCGCGGCCACCAGCGGCGGGTCGAGCGGTGAACAGTCGGGCGCGTGCAGGCTTCGCAGCGCGACGTCCTGCGCGGCTTCCAGCCGGGCGGCCTCGTCCAGGCTCACGGGCACGAAGCGCACCGTGTTGCCGGGGCGCAGCTGGCCCATCTTCCACAAGTCGGCGGCGACGATCACCCCCGGGCAGACGAAGCCGCCCAGGCTGGGGCCGTCGGGGCCGAGCAGGATGGGCATGTCGCCGGTGAAGTCGATGCTGCCCACGGCGTAAGCGTTGTCGTGGATGTTGGAGGGATGCAGTCCGGCTTCACCGCCATCGCTGCGCGCCCATTGCGGCTTGGGGCCGATGAGGCGCACGCCGGTGCGGTTGGAGTTGTAGTGCACCTCCCAGGAGGTGGCGAACAGCATGGCCACGTCGTCGTCGGTGAAAAAATCCGGCGCGCCGTGCGGGCCGTATCGCACGGCGATCTCCCATTGGGCGGCATAGGCGGGCCGCGCAGGCGCTGCCACCTCCGCGCCAGCGGTGGCCTGTGGATTGCGGCCCATGTGCAGCACGTCGCCGGCGCGCAGGGTGCGCCCGGCATGGCCGCCGAACTGCCCCAGCGTGAAGGTGGCGCGGCTGCCGAGATACAACGGCGCGTCGAAGCCGCCGGCCACGGCAAGGTAGGCACGGCAACCGCCGCCGCGCACGCCGCCCAGCTTGAGCACCTGCCCGGCACGCACCGCATGGCTGCGCCAGGCCGCCAGGGGTTCGCCGTCGAGCCTGGCGTCCAGCTCCGCGCCCGCGAGGGCGATGACGGTGTCGGCGTTGAAGCGCAGGGTCGGCCCGGCGAGGGTGATCTCCAGCGTCACGGCATCGGCCAGGTTGTGCAGCAGGCGGTTGGCGGCGCGGTGGGCCAGCGCGTCCATCGGCCCCGACGGCGGCACGCCCACATCCCAGTGGCCCAGGCGGCCGGGCCAGTCCTGCAGACTGGTCTGCACACCGGGCTCCAGCACGTCCACGGTACGCGCGTGGTAGGCCAGACCGGTGAGGTAGCGCGTGGTCTGGCGGCCCTGGGCGAATGCGGCGTCGGCCGCGATCTGGCGCAGGTAGCCGAGATTGGTCTCGAAGCCGTACAGCCGGGTGGCGGCCAGCGCCGCCTGTAGTCGGGCTAGCGCGTCGGTGCGGTCGGCGCCGTGCACGATGAGCTTGGCCAGCATGGGATCGTAGAAGGCGCCGACCTCGCTACCGGGCTCGACCCAGGTTTCCACCCGCACATCGGGCGGGAATACCACCTCGGTGAGCAGGCCGGTGGCGGGCTGGAAGTTCTTCGACGGGTCTTCGGCGTACAGGCGCACCTGAATGCTGTGGCCGCGCGGCGCGTGCATGTAGCCGGCGCTGGGCGACTCGCCCGCGGCCTGGCGCACCATCCACGCCACCAGGTCGACGCCTGCGACTTCCTCGCTCACGCCGTGCTCGACCTGCAGGCGCGTGTTGACCTCGAGGAAGTAGAACGCGCCGGTGTCGGCGTCGAGCACGTACTCCACCGTCCCGGCGTTGCGGTAGTTCACGCTGCGCATGAGCCGCAGCGCGGTGTCGCACAGGGCCTGGCGCACCGTGTCGGGCAGATGGGGCGCCGGGGTCTCCTCGATCACCTTCTGGTTGCGCCGCTGCACCGAGCAGTCGCGTTCGCCGAGGTGCACCACATGCCCGGCGCCGTCGCCGAACACCTGCACCTCGATATGCCGCGCCGCCTGCACGTACTTTTCCACGTAGATGCCGGCATCCTTGAAGTTCGCGCGCGCCAGACGCTCGACCCGGGCATAGGCCTCCTGCAGCTGGTCTTCGCTCCAGATCAGTTGCATGCCGATGCCGCCGCCGCCCGCCGTGCTCTTGAGCATCACCGGAAAACCAATGCGCCGCGCCTCGGCCAGCGCATGGCCGGCGTCGGCCAGCAGCCCGCTGCCCGGCAGCAGCGGCACGCCGTTCTGCCGCGCCAGTTCGCGCGCGGTGTGCTTGAGGCCGAAGGCGCGCATCTGCGCCGGCGTGGGGCCGATGAAAGCCATGCCGGCGGCCTCGCAGGCCTCGGCGAAATCAGGGTTCTCCGACAGGAAGCCATAGCCGGGATGAATGGCCTGGGCGCCAGTCTGCCGTGCCGCCTCCAGCATGGCCTCGGCGCGCAGATAGCTCAGTGCCGCAGGGGCCGGGCCGATGCACACGGCGGCGTCGGCCATGCGCACGTGGACGCTGTCGCGGTCGGCCTCGGAATACACGGCCACGGCGCGAATGCCCATGCGCCTGAGGGTGCGGATGATGCGGCAGGCGATGGCGCCGCGGTTGGCGATGAGGACGGTGTCGAACATCTCAGTGCCCGCCGTCCGCCCGAAAGGCGCTGGAACCCCTGGGGGCAATGCGTGGATGGGGTTTGGGAGTGGTTTCATCCTAGGGCTGCGGCGGGTCGTCCCGCAGGATCCGGCTTGTCCCGGCCGGGCCGTCCCGGCGGGCGGTTGGAAGCGCTGCGTCAATTCCAGATCAGCAGGCGAACGGGCGTGGGGTTGTAGGCATTGCAGGGGTTGTTGAGCTGCGGGCAGTTGGAGATGAGGCACAGCACGTCCATCGCGGCGCGCATCTCCACGTACTTGCCCGGTGCCGACACGCCATCGGCGAACTCCAGGCTACCCTCGGAAGTGACCGGCACGTTCATGAAGAAGTTGATGTTGCAGGTGATGTCGCGCTTGGTCATTCCGCCGTCGTACTGCCACAGGCACTTGAGGAAGGTGTCGCGGCAGGAGTGCATCGGCCGCTTGTCAAGCGCGTAGCGCACGGCGTTGCTCTCGGCTGCGCAGGCGCCGCCCAGGGTGTCGTGGCGGCCGCAGGTGTCGGCGGTGATGGTCAGCATTTCGCGGCCGTGGCTGGACATCAGCTGGCTGCCCGCGGTGAGGTAGATGGCGCCCTGCTGCTTGAGGGTCTCGGTGACGCTGTAGCGCTCGGTGAAGTCGTGCGCGTTGTAGAACAGTGTGTCCACGGCCTGGTTGCCCTCCAGGTCCAGGATGCGCAAGGTCTGGCCGGCCTGCATGGGGTGCAGCCAGCCCTCGCCAGCGGGAAGCACGTGGTCATAGACGGCGGTGCCGGGGTCGAGCGGACTTTCGACGAGATGGAAGGATGACATGGCGGATCGGTGTCGGGAAGTCGGGTTCAGCGAACCAGCAGGTCGGAGCGGTAGAAGCCACGCTGGTTTTCGGCGCAGGCGTTGCGGCAGACGTCGCCGGCATCGGCAACTCCGCAGCGCCAGGCGGTGAGCACCACATCGCTGGGGGCGTAGCCGGGTCGCGCGTCCATGGGATGCGGCGCGGCGGAGAACACGGCCAGCACGTCCATGTCGAAGCGCAGGTCGAGCCACGCGCCGGCGCGGCCGTGGGCGGCGTCGAAGTGCAGCCGCCCGTCGTCGTCGGCCGCGACCTTGCTGAACAAGTTGACGTTGGGCACGAGGTCCTGGCGCCCCAGGCCGTACTTGCCGAGCTCGATCAGCAAGCCATCTTCCGCACTGCGGTGCATGGCGTTGCGGTGGCTCTGGTAGCTGGCCTCGCCGTAACGCGCCAGGATGCCGGCGTCGGTGGACAGCCCGCCGAGCGGATCGTGCCAGCCGCAGGTGTCGGCGGTGATGGAGCACATCACTCGGCCCATGTCGGAATACAGCGCATGGCCGCGCGTGAGCATGGCGGTGTGCTGGGCCTTGAGTGTGTCGGGCATGTTGTAGCGCTCGAGCTTGTCGTCGGCACGGTAGAACAGGGCCGCGAGGTTGGCGCGTCCGCCGGTGTCGGTGAGGCGCAGCGCGGTGCCGCGCCGCATCAGCCCGGACCAGTGGCAGCCGCCGGGCAGCACGTCCTCCCACAGCAGGGTGTCCGGGGGAACTGGGTTGACGCTCTGCGTCATGCGAGATCGCCTTGTGCGGTGCTCATGACTGTGCTCCCGGCCGCGGATGCGAGATGCTTGCTGAGCTGTTCCAGTTGTTCGAGGTCAGTCTTCATGCCCGAGGTCTCGCGAATGCGCTGCAGGATCTGGCGCTTGAGGGCGAGGAACTGTGGCGTGCTCTTCAGATCCTGATCGCGCCGGCGGCCGAAGGGCACGTCGACCCCGCTGTCGATGCGCCCGGGACGCGGCGCCATGACCACCACGCGGTCGCCCAGGTAGAGCGCCTCGTCCACGTCGTGGGTGACGAAGACGATGGTTGTGCTCTCCAACTGGTGCACATGGCGGATGAGGTCGTGCATCACCTCGCGCGTCTGCGCATCGAGCGCACCGAACGGCTCGTCCATCAGCAGCAGCTTGGGGCGGTTCATCAGCGCGCGGGCGATGGCCACGCGCTGCTGCATGCCGCCCGAGAGCTGGTTGGGGTAGTAACCGGCGGCGTGCGCCAGGCCCATGAGCTGGAGCAAGGCGTCGGAACGGCCCGAGGCCACCTCCACGTCGTTGCTGGTGAGGTTGTCGCGCACCACCCGCAGTTGGCGGCTGAAGCGAATGTTGTCCTTCACGGTCAGCCAGGGGTAGAGGCTGTAATGCTGGAACACCATGGCGCGGTCACAGCCTGGGCCGTGGATGGGCTGGCCGTCCAGGATGACGTTGCCGCCGTCGTGACTCTCCAGCCCGGCGAGGATGCGCAGCAGGGTGGATTTGCCGCAACCCGATGCGCCGACCAGGACCAGGAACTCACCCGGTGCGACGCGCAGGGACACACGATCGAGCACCAGCAGCGGGGGCCCGTTGCGGCGTGCAAAGCTCTTGCTCACTGTTTCGAACTGCACCTCGGATTGCGTCATGGTCTCGGCGCCTCAAACGCGCTTCCAGGGAAAAGCCAGGCGGTAGGCCCAGCGGAATGCCAGATCGAACAGCAGGCCGATGAGGCCGATGATGAAAATGCCGACAAAGATCTTGGGCGTGTTGAGAAAACGCTGGCTCTGCAGGATCTGGAAGCCCAGACCGCTGTTGGCCGCCACCATCTCGGCCACCACCAGATAGGTCCAGGCCCAGCCCATGTTGATGCGCAGGATGTCCAGCAGTTCGGGCAGGATGCCGCGCCAGATCACCAGGCTCAGCACCTCGCCCTGTGTGGCGCCCAGGGTGTAGGCCACTTCGAGGTAGTTCTCGGGAACCCGTCGCACCGCGTCGGCCACCATGACGATGATCTGGAAGATCACGCCGATGACAATGATGGCGATCTTCGAGCCTTCGCCGATGCCCACCCACAGCAGTACCAGCGGGATGAAGGCCGAGGCCGGCATGTAGCGCACGAAGTCGTTGACCGGCTGCAGCAGCGCCTCGAACCATTTGTAGGCGCCGATGTAAAGGCCCAGCGGCACTCCGATGATGGCGGCGAGCACGAAGCCCATGACCACGCGGTAGATGCTGATGAAGGTATCGTCCGACAGGCCGTTGTGCAGCCAGTCACTGAAGCTGTGCACCACGTCCAGCGGCGACGGCAGGAACAGCGAACCCACCCAGCCGCTTGCGGCCACCACTTGCCAGACGATGAGCGGCAGCAGAAATCCGCTGACGGACAGGGCGACGTAGACCCAGTTGGGGATGGCCGCGCGGATGCGCAGACCATCCTTCCACCGCCCATTCTTGCGTGGTGTTCGTGGTGTTGGCGACTTGGCAAGCTGCAGGGTGCTGCTGGCGTTCAGGGGTTGTGCGCTCATCGTCGTGGCTCCGGCTCCAGTGGCGCTGTGCGTCCCGTCCGCCTCGTGTCGGCCTGGCTTGCAAATCCCGCGTCGGTCCAGCACGTCGCCACCCTCGCGTGGGGTGGTGGCAGCAGGGCCACGGCCTTGCGAGTTCCAGCCAGGCCGAGGCGCAGGTTGGCGACTGTCGAGTTCACGGCTTCATCGCGGCTTTGACGATGCCGACGTCGATGAAGCTGGCCGGATCGGGAGTTGCGGTGATGGCCTTCTGGCTGACGAGAAAGTCACCAGTGGCCGCGGTGCTCACATACAGCGACTCCGGCGCCGTGCTCTTGCTCATCGCCGCCAGGTTGAGCTTGGCGCCGAACAGCTTGGTGCCGGCCAGACTGAGGGCGTATTCCTGCGGCTTGAGCCCGACGTGCGGCGCCATGATCTCGGCCGCTTTCATCGGGTTGGCGTCGATGAACTTCACCGCTGCGAACCAGGCCTTGGTCATGCCCACGAAATCCTTCTGGTGTGCGGCCAGTGCAGCGTCGCGGGCATACACCACGTCGGGAATCAGGCCGGGTGCCGACTTGCTGGTGAACAGCGGATGGCCAGCCTTGTGTTGCTGGATGCGCTGAATCCAGGGGTTCCACACGCCGGCGGCCGATACCTTGCCGGCGATGAGCGCCGCCGCCGCGTCTCCGGTGGACATATTGACGAAGTTCACGTCCTTCTCGCCCATGCCGTGCATCTTCAGCGCGGTGGCGGCGAGGTAATGTTCGATCGAGCCGATTTCCACACCCACCGTCTTGCCCTTGAGTTCGGGGTAGGTCTTGATGCCGTTGCTCACCATCAGCGCGTCATTGCCGGCCGAGTTGTCGGTGACCAGAATCACCTTCGCCGGCACCTTTTTCTCCACCGGAGAGAGCGTGTCGATCAAGGCCTGGCAATTGGCGTCGATCTGTCCGGCCGACAAGGCGTTGACCGAGGTCATGTAGTCCGGAAACCAGACCAGTTTGACGTCAGCACCGTATTTTTTGAAGTAGCCCTCTTTCTCCGCCACATACCAGGCCACCCAGCCCGGCCAGTCGGACACGCCCAAGGTCACTTGGGCAAACGAGGGAATCGGGTGCAAGGCCAGCGTCAATAAGCCAGCGGCAGGCAGAACTTTGCGCAACAGGGTTTGCAACAGGGTCATGGCAGGCTCCAGGTTTCAGGGAAAAAGGGGGAGGCGCGCCGCATTGGACGTCCTCCCGGGCTTTTATCCCTCCGTGGAACTCTGCATATGCAAAGCCGCAAGCTCTCGGACCAGACATCGCACGGAACAACGCATGCGACCGGAACCCTAGCCCGCCTCAGTGCGCGCCTGCAGCGCGCCTCCTGAGCAAGTTAAAGCATGAAATATGCCAGCGCAATCCGCCGTGATTCCCGTGTCAGGCCGCCAATGGCGCGCACTGCGCGGGGCCGTTCGCACCAAGCCGAAGCATTGGCGCGCCTGCATGGTGCGTCAGCCAGCGAGTCCTCAACCGGTCCGAAGCGCTCGTGAGGGGATTGACGTCTTGATGCAGTCCCGGGCTCACACCGCCTGCTGCTGTGGGCCCGGCACAATACGGAGATCAACGTGCCCAACCGACGGGCGATGGCGAGGTCTGGCGTGGACGTCAAACAGGAATTGGAACGGGTTGCAGCCCAGGAGGCTGCACTGATGTGCGAGCCAGTCGGCGCGGACGCTGCCTGGCGCCTGGGCTCGCTGCTGCGCGAGGCCGCGCTCGAGCGCGGCGCCGGACTGGTCATCGAGGTGCGCCTCGGCGGGAACACCGTGTTCTTCGTATCGATGGCCGGAGCCACGCCTGCCAACGCCGACTGGGCGCGGCGCAAGCGCAACACCGTCGAGTTGCTGGCGCGGAGTTCGTACGCTGCCGGCCTAGCCTTGAGCCTCGAGGGCAGCACACTGCAGGACAAAATGGGACTGCCGCCACGCGACTATGCGTCGCATGGCGGCAGTTTTGCACTGCGCAGCCGCAGCGGGCTGCTCTG
Source organism: Burkholderiales bacterium (assembly GCA_013044035.1). Taxonomy (GTDB): domain Bacteria; phylum Pseudomonadota; class Gammaproteobacteria; order Burkholderiales; family Burkholderiaceae_C; genus Thiomonas_A. The sequence continues at coordinate 9,711 of JABEVE010000034.1, read as the reverse complement.
GGGCGCGGTCACCGTCTCCGGGCTGCCGCAGCGCGATGATCACGATCTGGTTGTCGCCATCCTCACGCGCTGGCTGCGCGAGGATCAGGCGTGATCGGCAGGCCACCGGCGGCGTCAGTTCAGGCTACGCCGATCCATGGGTCGCCACCCGGTGGCTGCCCCTTTTGCGGGGCTCAGCGGAGGTGGGCGAGGGCAGCAGCACGCAGGTCTTCAGCGAAGCCCGGTTGCGTGCTCGTGTAGCGTTCGGCACGCTCGAGCAGCCGACGTGCGTCACGGCGCATGATCATGTGCGTGACGCGCAGCCGTACGGACTCCAGCACAAGTTGCAGAAAGGATGGGGTTGCGCCACGAGGCGTGGAGCCCAGGACAGGTTTGGCAAGCGAAGCGTTCATGGAGAATCTCCAGAAATTGTTGCAGTGCATCATAGGGTATACCCGTAATTTCTGCTCGCAGGCAGAAAACCCATGACGTGTCTGTGGCTATCCATGTGGCACGGAGGGAAGCCCGCCAGGGCGCTGCCACAGCGCGGCGCTGAAGGGGCAATCCGGAGCTTTCCGGCAGGATGAAAGTCATCCCGGCGCTGATGCGCAGGCTGCCGGCAGAGATCGCTCTGGCTTGGCGGTATCCCGATGGGTCACCCGTGGGGTCGATCCACAGAAAAGGTCCAGGCGGACTTTGATCGATCCAGGGTTGGGTTTGGGCGTCGATCTCGAGGGCGCGGAGTCCGCGCATCGTCAAACCTGATCCGCGTCGCAGTTGGCATCAAACCGTGCCCTGCACTGGAGGCAGCAGCCGGCTGCAGGCGTGGGCAGGGCGCCTTGAAGGGTTGCGCAGCAGGGCGTGGCGCCGCTCGGCGGCGGCGAGGCAGGGCCCGTCGCCAGCAACGGTTGCTACGGCGCCAGCCGGTGCGGCAACGCGCCAACTGGCCGCGCGCAGCCGTGGGTCAATGTGTCACGGCCGGCATCTGATGGCCCATGGTCGCGCCCTTGGACAAGGCGGTGAGATAGACCACCAGGTCGATCATCTCGGGGCTGTTGTAGCCTGGCGGCTTGCCCATGATGCCGGCGCGCACGCAATGCACGATCTGTCGCTCCAGGGTGTAGACGGCGTGCTTCTTGGCCTTGAACTTGGGATAGTTGGAGGCCGAACCGATGAGGCTGGGGATGTGGGCGCCGCTGGGCATGATGCCCTCGGGCACGCCGCCGCCGGTATGGCAGGCAGCGCAACTCATGAGGTGGGTGCCAAAGGCTCCCTCGGGCACCCAGGTCTGCGTCGTGCCGAAGCTGTCCTGCGCGAAGATCTTCGCGCCGTCCTGCACCGCCTGCGCCATCGAGGTGGCGGGCTTCACGGTCATGGGGCCCGCCTTGGGCGGCACGGCGGCGTAGCTCGTCCCCGCAATCCCAGCGCAAACCAGCAAGGCAGCGCGCAGGACGGCCGGGGTGATGCGGTGGAATGGTGGCTTCATGGCATCTCCTGGAATGGCGGATTCGACGCAGGGCCTTGGCCGTGGCGGACGCGCTGAATCGTGTCGGATAGGGATCTGACGAATCCCAACCTGCAAACATTCTCCGGCCATGCTCCGCCCCTGCCTAGGCGCGTGGGCGTGACAGATGTTGCAAGGTGAAACCTGCGGGTCGGGGCCAACCCCCATGGGTCCTGTGCGCAACCGGCAAGCCGCCAGACCGCGGCTTATACTTTCTTCAACGCGCCGATTTGCTCTGAGCTTGCGGGCGCTTAACAAATGCAGCTAAAACAGCGCGCTCCACCGGCCCGTTTTCGCTGCATCCCCTGCCGCCGAAACCGCCGGTTTTTTCATGGATACGCGCATGGCCCCTATCTCCGACCTTGGCGACCAGACGCCCAGCCGCATGGCGTTCGAGGCGCCCTTGCCGCTGCAAAGCGGCGCCTCGCTGCCTGCCTACGAACTGGTGGTGGAAACCTACGGCCGACCCAACGCCGACAGCAGCAACGCGGTGTTGGTGTGCCACGCCCTGAACGCCAGCCACCATGTCGCCGGCACCTATGGCGGCGACGCGAAAACCCGCGGCTGGTGGGACAACATGGTGGGCCCGGGCAAACCGGTGGACACCGAGCGCTACTTCGTCGTCGGCATCAACAACCCCGGCTCCTGTTTCGGCTCCACCGGGCCGATGAGCATCGATCCCGCAACCGGCCAACCCTGGGGCAGCCGCTTCCCGGTGGTGACGGTGGAAGACTGGGTGGACGCGCAAGCGCGCGTGCTCGACCGCCTCGGCATCCGGCGCCTTGCCGCCGTGATGGGCGGCAGCCTCGGCGGCATGCAGGCGCTGTGCTGGGCCATCCGCCACCCGCAGCGGGTGGCGCATTGCGTCGCCATCGCCACCGCGCCGAATCTGTCGGCGCAGAACATCGCCTTCAACGAGGTGGCGCGGCGCGCCATCATCACCGACCCGGATTTCCATGGCGGCGACTTCTACGCCCACGGCGTGGTGCCGCGCCAGGGACTGGCGATGGCGCGCATGGTGGGCCATATCACCTATCTGAGCGACGACGCCATGGCCAGCAAGTTCGGCCGCAACCTGCGCAACAGCGAACTCGGCTACGGCTTCGACGTGGACTTCCAGATTGAAAGCTATCTGCGCCACCAGGGTGAAAAATTCAGCGGCGTGTTCGACGCCAACACCTATCTGCTGCTGACCCGCGCGCTGGACTATTTCGACCCTGCCGCAGCCCATGGCGGCGACCTCACCGCCGCGCTCACCCCTGCCACCGCGCGTTTCCTGCTGGCCAGCTTCACCACCGACTGGCGTTTCGCCCCCGAGCGCTCGCGCGAGATCGTGCGCGCGCTCCTGGCCAACCGCCGCGAGGTGAGCTATGCCGAAATCGAGTCGCCTCACGGCCATGACGCCTTCCTCATGGACGAGCCGCATTACCACGACATGGTGCGCGCCTACTTCGACCGCATCGCCCACGACCTGAAGCTGGAGGACGCGCGATGACGCCCGCCGCACCCCAACCGCGCCGCGTCACGCACGACCCGCGGCACGCCATCATCGCCGCGCGCGTGCCGCGCGGCAGCCGCGTGCTCGACCTCGGGTGCGGCGACGGCGCCCTGCTTGCCCATTTGCGCGATGCGCGCGGCTGCTCGGTGCAGGGCGTGGAGATCGACCCCGACAAGCTGGTGGCCTGCGCCCGCCGCGACGTGGACGTGCTGCAACTCGACCTGGAGCAGGGCCTCACCATGTTCGCCGACGCCAGCTTCGACGTCGTGCTGCTGATCGACTCGCTGCCCAACCTGCGGCACACCGAGGGCGCGCTGCGCGAGGCCGCCCGCGTCGGCCGCAGCGGCATCGTCAGCTTCGCCAACTTCGCCTACTGGCGCATCCGCCTGCGCGTCGCCCGCGGCCGCCTGCCCGTGACGGACGAGTTGCCCTACCAGTGGTACGACACCCCCAATCTGCGCGTCGCCACCCACGCCGACTTCGCCGGCCTCGCCGCCACATGCGGCCTGCGCGTGCGCGAGACCTTCGGCGTGCACGCCGGCCGCGAAGTCCATGCCTGGCCCAACCTCAGGGCCTCGGAGGCGATGTTCGTGTTCAGCGCCGGGTAAGGAACCCGTTCACCCCCGCATCAGCCGCATGAACTCGTCGCGCGTGCGGTGGTCTTCGCGGAAGCTGCCGAGCAGGGTGCTGGTGACCATGCTGACGCCGCGCTTGTGCACGCCGCGGGTGGTCATGCATTCGTGGCTGGCCTCGATCACCACGCCCACGCCGATGGGCTGCAGCGTGTCGTGGATGCACTGGGCGATTTGCGCCGTCATCTTCTCCTGCACCTGCAGGCGCTTGGCATAGGCGTCGACGACCCGTGCCAATTTGCTGATGCCGACGACCCGGTTTCTCGGCAGGTAGCCCACATGCGCGCGGCCGATGATGGGCGCCATGTGGTGCTCGCAGTGGCTCTCGAACTCGATGTTGCGCAGAACGATGATCTCGTCATAGCCGGCCACCTCCTCGAAGGTGCGTGCCAGGTAGGCCGTGGGATCCTGCGCATAGCCGGCGAACCACTCCTTGTAGGCCTTGGCCACGCGCCCGGGGGTGTCGCGCAGGCCTTCGCGCGCCGGATCGTCGCCAGCCCAGCGCAGCAGCGTGCGGATGGCGGCTTCGGCCTCGGTCTGGGTCACGGGGGTGGAGTCGGTCGTGGGTTTCATGCAGGGTTGGGAGGCTTTGGAGCTTGGCAGCCGATCGGTCTGTGTCGTGCGGGACGGGGCATTGCATTGCCACCTTGATTCGCTTGAGTTTAGGGGGCTTTGCGAGACACTTCAGGTGCGCGTGGTTTCGACCTTTGCGGCTCTGGGTTTTGCACGCGCCCGGTGCCGATGACGCAGCCCCATCTGATGAGCGACTGCGCATCGACAACGCGTTGATGCCACCAGCCCTTCTTTTTACACCCGGTTTACGCGCGCCTGCCTACGCTTTCGACATGCCGAAACACAAGAACCTGCGCCGCGTGTGCTTGCCCACATCGTGGGGCCGCTTGGGGACTGGTGGAGGCGCTCACACGACCAACACCATGGATGAATTCTGGATGGCCCTGATCCTTGCGCTCTACGCCGCCATGCTCGGTCTGGTGTGGCTTTGCGACCGTCTGCTGTCAAGGAATTGATGTGAACACCTTCTATTGGATTGGCGGCCTGGGCGCGCTGGCCCTGCTGCTGTACCTGCTGGTTGCGCTGTTTCGCGCGGAGGATTTTGGATGACTCCCGAATTCTTCGCGCTGCTGGCTGCGCTGCTGGCGGTGGTGGTGGGCGCGGCGCGCCCGCTCGGACGTTTTTTCGGCTGGATCATGGACGGCCGCCCGGCCTGGGGACCACTGGCGCGGCTGGAGGATGGCCTGCTGCGGCTGTGTGGCGTGCGCCGGGCCGAGATGAGTTGGCGCGCCTACGCCGTGGCGCTGATCGTGTTCAGCCTGCTGGGCACGCTGCTGCTGTACGCGCTGCAACGTCTGCAGGGCTGGCTGCCACTCAACCCGCAGCAGTTCGGCGCGGTCAGTCCCGACTCCAGCTTCAACACCGCCATCAGCTTCGTCACCAACACGAATTGGCAGGGCTACGCTGGTGAGTCCAGCATGAGCAACCTCACGCAGATGCTGGGGCTGGCGGTGCAGAACTTTCTCTCGGCGGCCTCGGGCATTGCCGTGGCCTTCGCGCTGATCCGCGGCTTCGCGCGGCATTCCACACACGACATCGGCAACTTCTGGGTGGACCTCTATCGCATCACCGCCTATGCCCTGCTGCCGCTGTCGCTGTTGCTGGCCGTGGCGCTGGTGAGCCAGGGCGTGATCCAGAACTTTGCCGCCGACATGCCGGTCACCACGCTGCAGGCGACAAGTTACACGGCATCCAAGCTCGACACCGCCGGGAAGCCGGTGAACGACGCCGCCGGCCAGGCGGTGCGGCAGACGGTGACGGTGGCGCAGCAAACCCTGCCGATGGGGCCGGTGGCCTCGCAGGAAGCGATCAAGCAACTGGGCACCAATGGCGGCGGCTTTTTCAACGCCAACTCGGCCCATCCGTACGAAAACCCGAACGCGCTGAGCGATTTTCTGGAGATGGTTGCGGTGCTGCTCATTCCCGCCGCGCTGGTCTACACCTTCGGCCTGGCGGTGGGCGACACGCGCCAGGGCTGGGCGCTGCTGGCGGCCATGGTGCTGGTGTTCGCGGTGGCCGTCACCGGTCTGGCCGCGGCCGAGCAGCAGGGCAACCCGGCCATTGCCGCGCTGGGGGTGAACCAGGCCCACGGTGTGCTGCAGTCCGGCGGCAATATGGAAGGCAAGGAAACGCGCTTCGGCATCGCCGCCTCGGCGCTGTTCGACGCGGTGACGACCACCACATCCTGCGGCGCGGTGAACGCCATGATCGACTCGTTCACGCCCCTCGGCGGACTGGTGCCGATGGTGCTGATGCAGCTTGGCGAGGTGGTGTTCGGCGGCGTTGGCTCGGGCCTCGCCGGCATGCTGGTATTCGCCCTGGTGGCGGTGTTCGTCGGCGGCCTGATGATCGGCCGCACGCCGGAATATGTCGGCAAGAAGGTCGAGGCCTTCGACATGAAGATGGTGTCCATCGCCGTGCTGCTGATGCCGGCGCTGGTGCTGCTCGGCACCGCCCTGGCGGTGGTGGTGCCGGCGGGGCTGGCGGGTCTGGCCAACCCGGGCGCGCATGGTTTTTCGGAAATCTTCTACGCCTTCACCTCGGCTGCCAACAACAACGGCAGCGCCTTCGCCGGCCTGTCGGCCAACACGCCGTTCTACAACGGCTGGCTGGGCGTGGCCATGCTGCTCGGACGCTTTGGGGTGATGGTGCCGACGCTGGCGCTGGCCGGCTCGCTGGCGGCGAAAAAGCGCATTCCCGCAGGCGGGGGCACGCTGCCCACCCATGGCCCGCTGTTCATCAGCCTGCTTATTGGGGTGCTGCTGCTGGTGGGGGCACTGAACTTTTTCCCGGCATGGGGGCTGGGCCCCATCGTCGAGCAATTGCAGCTCTGGACGTGAGAACGGCATGACACGCAAGTCCCTACCCTTGCTCGACCCCGCGCTGGTGCGCACGGCGCTGCTGGAGTCGTTCGCCAAGCTCGACCCGCGGCTGCAATGGCGCAACCCGGTGATGTTCGTGGTGTATGTGGGCAGCCTGTTCACCAGCGCGCTGTGGGTGCAGGCGCTGGCTGGCCATGGCGAAGCGCCGGCCTGGTTCATCGGCACCGTGACGCTGTGGCTGTGGTTCACGGTGCTGTTCGCCAACTTCGCCGAAGCCCTGGCCGAAGGGCGGGCGCGGGCCCAGGCCGCTTCGCTGCGCGGCATGAAGAAAACCGTGCTGGCCAAGAAGCTGGCCGCGCCGCGCCCCAGCGCCGCCTGGACGCAGGTGCCCGGCGAAAGCCTGCGGCGCGGCGACGTGGTGCTGGTGGAAGCCGGCGACCTGCTGCCCTGCGACGGCGAGGTGGTCGAGGGCATGGCCTCGGTGGACGAGAGCGCCATCACCGGCGAGTCGGCCCCGGTGATCCGCGAGTCCGGCGGCGATTTCTCGGCCGTGACCGGCGGCACCAAGGTGCTGTCGGACTGGATCGTGGTGCGCTGCAGTGCCGACCCCGGCGAGTCCTTTCTCGACCGCATGATCGGCCTGGTGGAAGGCGCCAGGCGGCGCAAGACCCCGAACGAGATCGCGCTGACCATTCTGCTGGTGGCGCTGACCCTGGTGTTCCTGCTGGTGACGGTGACGCTGCTGCCGTTTTCCATCGACGCCGTGAACGCCAGCCACACCGGCGCTCCGGTCACGCTCACGGTGCTGGTGGCGCTGCTGGTCTGCCTCATCCCCACCACCATCGGCGCTCTGCTCTCGGCCATCGGCGTCGCCGGCATGGGGCGCATGCTGCTGGCCAATGTCGTGGCCACATCCGGCCGCGCCATCGAGGCCGCGGGCGACGTCGACGTGCTGCTGCTGGACAAGACCGGCACCATCACCCTGGGCAACCGCCAGGCCAGCGCCTTCCTGCCCGCGCCGGGTGTGAGCGTGCTCGAGCTGGCCGACGCGGCGCGCCTGGCCTCGCTGGCGGACGAGACCCCCGAGGGCCGCAGCATCGTGGCGCTGGCGCGGCAGAACGGCACGCCGGGCGAGCCCACGACCGACCCGCAGGCCAGCTTCGTGGCATTCTCGGCGCACACCCGCATGAGCGGGGTGGACCTGCCCGGACGCAGCATCCGCAAAGGCTCGGCCGATGCGATCAAGCGCTGGTGCACCGATGCGCTGGCATCCCCGGACCAGCCGCCACGCGCCAGCCCTCCCGAGGGAGTAAGAATCACTTCGGGTACCTCGGCGCGCACCTGGAGCGGCGACTGGCCCGCCGCCGTCGTGCACCAGGTCGACGAGGTGGCGCGGCGCGGCAGCACGCCGCTGGTGGTGGCCGAGCAGGTCCGCGCCGAAGCCGCCGGCCACGCCCGCGTGCTCGGCGTGGTGGAGCTGAAGGACATCGTCAAGAGCGGCATCAAAGAGCGTTTCGCCCAGTTACGCCGCATGGGCATTCGCACGGTGATGATCACCGGCGACAACCGCCTCACCGCCGCTGCCATCGCCGCCGAGGCGGGGGTGGACGACTTCCTCGCCGAGGCCACACCGGAGAACAAGCTCGACCTCATTCGCAGGACCCAGGCCGAGGGCCGGCTGGTGGCCATGACCGGCGACGGCACCAACGACGCGCCGGCGCTGGCGCAGGCCGACGTGGCCGTGGCCATGCACAGCGGCACGCAGGCGGCGAAGGAAGCCGGCAATATGGTGGATCTGGACTCCAACCCCACCAAGCTGATCGAGGTGGTGGAGATCGGCAAGCAGATGCTGATGACGCGCGGCGCGCTGACCACCTTCAGCATTGCCAACGACATCGCCAAGTACTTCGCCATCATCCCGGCGGCCTTCGTCGCCACCTATCCGCAGCTCGGCGCGCTCAACGTCATGCACCTGACCTCGCCCGACTCGGCGATTCTCGCGGCGGTGATTTTCAACGCCCTCATCATCGTCGCCCTCATCCCGCTGGCGCTCAAGGGCGTGCGCTATCGCCCGCTGGGCGCCGCCGTGCTGCTGCGCCGCAACCTGCTGATCTACGGCTTGGGCGGCATCGTCGCGCCCTTCATCGGCATCAAGCTCATCGACATGCTGCTGACCGTGCTGGGCTTGTCTTGAGCCTCCGGCACGCAAGCCTGAACGCCGCATCCAAGCCACACGCCATGAAATCCACCCTGCGCCCCGCCATCAGCCTGCTTTTGCTGTTCACCCTGGTCACCGGCCTGCTCTACCCGCTGGTCGTCACCGGCCTGACCCAGGTGTTGTTTCCCTGGCAGGCCGACGGCTCGGTGCTCGCGGTGCATGGCCGCCCCATCGGTTCGGTGCTGATCGGCCAGAACTTCACCGCGCCCGGCTATTTCTGGAGCCGCCCCTCGGCCACCAGCACCTATCCCGACAACGCGCTGGCCTCTGGTGGCTCCAATCTGGGGCCGACCAACCCGGCCCTGATCGATGCGGTGAAGGCCCGCATCGCCTCCCTGCGCGCGGCCGACCCCGGCAACACCGCCGCGGTGCCGGTGGACCTCGTCACTGCTTCCGCGAGCGGACTGGACCCGCAAATCTCCCTGGCTGGCGCCGAATACCAGGCCGCGCGCGTGGCCCGGGCACGGCATGTACCGCTGGCGCAGGTGCAGGCGCTGATCGCGCGATACGCCCGCCACCGCTGGCTCGGGCTGTTCGGCACGCCACGGGTGAATGTGCTGGAATTGAACTTGGCCCTCGACGGCGCGGCACCGCAGCGCGTCGATTGACCCCAACACCTTGACCGATCCCGACATCCGCCCTTCACCCGATGCGCTGCTGGCCCAAGTCCAGCAGGACGATGCCCAGGCGCATCGCGGCAAGCTCAAGGTCTTTTTCGGCGCCTCGCCCGGTGTCGGCAAGACCTACGCCATGCTCATGGCCGCGCGCCGGCTGCGCGAACAGGGGGTGGACGTGTGCATCGGCATCGTCGAGACCCATGGCCGCGCCGACACTGCGCGGCTACTGGAAGGCATGGACCATCTGGCGTTGCGCGAGGTCCGCCACGACCGGCGCACCCTGCGCGAATTCGACCTCACTGCCGCGCTGCAACGCCACCCCACGGTGCTTCTGGTTGACGAACTGGCGCACAGCAACGCGCCGGGCAG
>JABEVE010000007.1 GCA_013044035.1 Burkholderiales bacterium | reverse complement strand
GGGTTGCGAACTCGCCATGGATGATCTGGGTTCCGGCTACAGCAGCTTGCTGCGGCTGACGAGCGTGCCGTTCGACACCATCAAGATCGATCAAGGACTTCTCATGCGCATCCGCGACAACCCCCTCGAAACCTTGGGCCTGATGGTCACGATCATCCAGATGGGGCGTGATCTTCGCCGGGATGTGGTCGTCGAAGGCTTGGAGGATGCCGGAATGATCGAAGCGGCGTTACTCCTGGGTGCGCAATATGGGCAGGGCTTTGGCTTGGCCAAACCGATGCCGCCGGATCAAGTCGTGACATGGCGTGCCTCCATCCAAGCGTCAGCAGACCCGTTCAGGATTCGGACCTATCTGGGCGCCTTGGCCTATTCCTGGCTCCGGATGCGCGGCGAAGCGCAGGGACAGTCGTTGGCACCCCACCCGGTGGCGGACTTCTTACGCAGGCGCGGCCTCCACACCAGCCCCGCCGCCCAGTGGCACGCCCAGGTCCACTCCAATCCCGGCGACCTCGACACGGCCCGCAAACTGCTGGATTGGTTCGTGGCACAAGTCCAGAAGGAAGGGCCACATGGTGACGCCTGATGCCCTGGCGGACAACTCGGCGAATGATTCAATTCTGGGCTGCCTCGCGTTCAGGTTCTTGTGCACCGCCACTCGACGAGCGACGGGCGGCGTTCGCACGCGCGAACATGCCAGGCACCGCCGCGCTTTGCGCGTCCTGCACCTGCCAGAGTTGCCCAAGCGCCCGGGGATCGGCCAGGTGCCAAACGCATGATGCCCATGATCTATCTTGACCACAACGCAACCACCCCCGTGGCAGCCGAAGCCCTTCAGGAAATGCGCGATGTGCTCGAACGCGTCTGGGCCAATCCCTCGTCCGCTCACGGCCCGGGCCAGGCGGCACGGCGCGTGCTGGCCGACGCGCGGACTCGGATTGCACGTTTTCTCGGTTGCGGCCCCACTGAACTCGTATTCACCAGCGGCGCCACGGAGGCCAATCACATGGCCGTGCTCGGTGCCTGCAATGCGCGCCGCCGCGGGGCCCATTGCGGGCGCCACAGGCTGGTGCTGTCCGCCGTTGAACATCCATCCATGATGGCGTTGGCCGCGCGTGTGCGCGACAGCGGATGCCCGGTCGATCTGATCCCCGTGGACGGTGAAGGCCGCCTCGATCTGCAGGCCGCGCATGCGTTGATCGACACGGACGTGGCGCTGGTCAGTGTGATGGGCGCCAACAATGAAACGGGGGTACTCATGCCTGTGGCGGAACTGGCCGAGATCGCCCACGCGCAAGGTGCGCTGCTGCACGTCGACGCCACGCAAGTCGTGGGCAAGAGCGTGCAACGTTTTGCCGTTAGCGCAGCGGATCTATGGTCGGTGTCGGCGCACAAGTTCAACGGCCCGAAGGGGGTGGGAGCGCTCGTGGTGCGCAAGGGGCTGGACTGGCCAGGGCTGCTGGCAGGAAACCAGGAGCGCGGGCGGCGAGGCGGCACCGAAAACCTGCCGGGAATCGCGGGATTCGCCGCTGCTGCCGAGGGTGCGGCGCTCGACTTGGCCGCTGACGTCGATCGCATGACCGCACTGCGCGAGCGTTTCGAATCAGGTCTGAAACAGTGCTCGACGCAACTGAATGCGCCACTGACGATCTATGGCTGCGCCACACAGCGCCTGCCCAATACGAGCTTGGTGCGTTTTGGAGAACTCAAGGCCGGGCGCGTGCTGCGTGCGTTGGAGCGCACAGGGGTGATCGCCGCATCGGGCTCGGCTTGCTGCAGTGGCAGGGACCTGCCGTCCCATGTGCTGCTGGCTCAAGGCGAGAGCCCCCAGCATGCACGTTGTGCGGTGCGGTTTTCGCTTGGACGCCACACCACGTCCGAAGAGATTGACGCGGCACTGCTCGCGGTGCAGCGGGTCCTCGGATCATTGCTGAACACGCGTCACTGACGGCAAGCTCCAGAGCAGAAGCGCGTCGCGGAAATCCTAGCGTTTAAACCTTCACGACACGACCGATAGCCAATGCCGAGGCACATCGGACGGGGCCGGTGCCAACAACACCATAGGCGCCGACCTGCGAACCGCCTTGGAAATGGCAAGGGCAGATCGAGCCATGGCGGATTGGAAACCCAGGGATGCGGATCGGTGGTCATCATGGGCCGCAGGATTCGGGCTGTGCAGCTGGAAACGCGGTCAGTGTCGTTGGACTGATCGCACGCAAGAACAGGGGTCGAGCCCAGCCTGTGAGGTTGAAGTCGTTGCAGATGCGGCCCCCTCGTGCCGATCGTTGGCAACAGGCCGATCAATTTTTCGTTGGCGCCAAGGGTCGACACGACTGACCTGCTGACAGCCGAGTCAATTGGCTGGCCGGACGGCGCCTCCGCGCGTGAACAATTTCACACTTTGCCCAATTTTCGTCTGCCGCCTCTGGCTTGTTTGCGCGAAATCATGGATTTTGCACAGCCCACGGGCCTAGGCTTCGTGTGACACGTGAAGATCACTCCCCTGATGAACCCGATCAAACCAAGGATTGACGCCGAGAATCCCGCGCCATCAATCTCGCCAAGTCCGCCAACCAACGGCTGGCTTGGCGAGATTGACGCAATGATGCAGGATCCTCGTGGTTGGTTTCGACCCCGGACCCTGGTGCTCATTGATGCCAAGCGCCCTGAGCAGGATCGCGTGGTCATGCAAGTTGGCCAAGACGAGCAGGGCCGCATCAGGGTGGCCACAGCCGAGGCACTGTGCACTGGGACGTCCTATTGGATCGAATCGATCCCCGGAGCATCCGACGTGCCCGACGGGCTGTATGTCCTGGAATGCGCGCACCCGGGGCGCCGTCCCGATGACGTCGCAACGGCGTGCTGGATCAGCACGCTCGCACCCTCCGATCTGACTTCCAGCTTCCTTGCCGCGACGTCACGGTAGGAGCTGACCCATGTTCGAAAAATGGCGCGGCCTGCGTCCGGTCCCTGAGCTGGTGGCGCTGAGTGCGCAGATCCCGGCCACGCATGCGCTGTTCGTGCTCATGGGGGAAACAAAGGCGATCGACTTCATGGATCGCACCGTCAACCGCCTTGCGCACAGCGCGGCCTCGGCATCCGGATTGGTCGTCCACCTCGATTCCACATCCCTGCTCGTCTTATTCGAGCAAGCCGAGCAGGCCATGCGCGCCGCAAGGACCATGCGTGCGCATCTGGATCAATGGTGTCGAAATCTCAATGAGCATTTGCGGCTCGCTCTGGATATTGGACTGAGTTGTGGGGCGGTTCTTTGTCGCCCACCGTCCTATGAGGGGGAGGCCCTGCTTCGTGCGGTCTCTTTGGCTACAGGTGCGAACGATGGACAGACTCTGCTCGACGAGGCTGTCGTCGCGCGACTGCCCGAGACGTTCGTCAGCCAACTGCAACCTGCCACCGCGTCTGAACCGGAAGGCGTGCGTCGGGCCTGGATGGTCGCGAACGCGCAGGCACCAGGAACACCCCGCGTTGCCTCCCCCCTGTGGCTCAAGCTGCGCAGTCCTGACGGGCGTGTGAACCTGACACTCGCGCCAGGGCGCCCCATCCGCATCGGCAGAGACCGGCGCGCCGACGTGGTTCTCCATTCCGCTGTCATCTCTCACCAACACGTGGTCATTGCCTGGCGTCATGGGTATTACACGATCTTCGACACCAGCCGCAACGGAACCTGGCTGCAAACCGATCGGACGGGTTCGATAACACGCATTGTCCGCGGCGTGGGTTTACTCGACGGATCTGGATCGTTGCACCTTGGAGAAGAACCTCAAGGCTCTCGACCACCCGACCTTCTGTTCAGTGTCACGCCGCCACTGGCGGGGCACGACCTGACGACCGTCCGACGCGGATCCCGCGAGTCCTTCGCGCTGACCCTTCCGGTCGCATGACCATCCACTCGCCATGACCCACCCTTTCAAGGACCCCACGAGCAGCTTGGTGGACGTCGATTGGGACGACCCTCGCTTGCAGGATTTGTTGCAAAAGATTGAAGGCCTGCGTCTGGACAGCCGCGGCACCTTCAAGGCCAGGTCTGCGCGGCTGCACTTGGGCCTGCACGTCAAGTCGAGCACGGATTCTTCGGGGGTGCCCGCCACCGTGGTGGGAGACTCGGGCCCTGGCCGTCTCGTGATCAAGACTGATTTCGCACTGCAACCGGGTGAGCCGGTGACCCTGGAGCGAAGACTCGCCACGGGTGTCGGCCGCCTGCTGCAGTGTGATGTCGAGCGGTGTCAACCCGGCTCACGCGCCGAGGATCACGGGCAAGGCGTGTTTGTCAGTTGGTTGCGCGAGCACCGGCCACGATGAATAGCGCCTCGTCATGGTGAAACCGTGGATCGACAAACTGGGTGGCAAGCGCCGTATTGGAGACCGAGTTGATCGATCAGCAGACCCAGGTCGAGGCCATCGACCGACTCGTGCGTCTTGGTGCCAAACTGGCGATGGACGATCTCGGCGCCGGTTACTCCAGCCTCAAGCGTCTGTCTGCCTTGCCTTTCGATGTGGTCAAGATCGACAAGGATCTGCTCAGCGAATGGCGCCTCTCGCCCCTGGAGACCGTTGGTCTGATCTCCACACTCATCGAGACGGGGCAGGACCTGAATCGAACGGTGGTGGTCGAAGGGTTGGCAGACGTCGGCATGGTCGAAGCGGCGATGGTACTGGGCGCCACCAAGGGCCAAGGTTATGCGCTGGCGCATCCCATGCCCGCGGACGCTGTTCCGGATTGGATCCGCCAGTTCCGGATGCCGGCGGTGCCAGGCACGATTCACACTCTTCTTGGGGCACTGGCGAACCACTGGGCGGTGATGCACTCCCGCCGCTTGGCGCAGACCCTGTCGCTTGATCATGCACAGACCACACTTCTATTCATGGAACAGGGATGGCAAGACACCGAAGCTGCCGCCTGGACGGCCCACAAATTAAAGCGGGTACGGACGTTGCCAATGCTTCGCACAAGCTTTTGCAATGGCTTGTGGCACGCGTGAAGGAGAATCGAACGCCGTGAAGCGAACGTTTTCGAGGAGGAATGAGCTTGCCACCCAAGCGACCCACTGTCGCGGAGTGCGATGTCCGCACAAGCGCGTTCAGAGCGCAAGGCGCTTGACGTGGCGCGCGGATTCACAAGCGGAACGCTCGAATCGCGCCAGGTTCACCGGGTGTGGCCAAATTCACACATTTGCTTATTTCTTGGATGGCATGGATGACGGTGACCTCGCATTTCGGCCAGACTGAGTCCAGTCATTCGATTGATGTCTTGCAGCGCCAGCGCCCGACATTTCCATCAGAATTCTGGACCCTCGGCAGCATGCCCACCACTCAGCGAAACTCTCACTGTCGAGGTAAGCGATGCAAATTCTGATGGAGTTCCTGCAACTCACTGCCGATGAAGTGCAGGCCTTGGTGGCGGGCGCGCCACAATTGCTCAGCAGGCTGGACGCGTTTGCGAGGACCTTTGCTGAGCAAATCCAAGCGCAGGCCGACGACGAGGGTGCATTGGCTGGGCTCAGCAAGGATCAGCGCCTCGAGCTGGCAAGCATGCAGACCGATCATTACCGCGAACTGCTGGCCTCGGAGTACACGCAGCAACTGCAGCACCGCATGGTGGAGATCGGGGCGTTGTACTACCGCTGGGGTCTGCCACCCATGTGGATCATGACCACATCGTCGCTGTTTGCCGCCGAGTTCGAGACGTTTGCCGCCGATCTGTCGCTGGCTCAACGCCGCCCACTCATGGGCGCCTTGTACAAGCGCTTGCGCCGCGACGAGGCCTGGCAGATGGAAGGCTATCGACAGGCGGCCGAACGCGTGCGACGCCAGCTTGAGCGCAGCCCGTTGCGCGACGCCCTGACCGGCTCGCTCAACGGCGATGTACTCCAGGAAATGCTGCCCAGCGCCCTGGCTCGCGCGCGTCGGCATGGCAGCAAGGTCTTGGTGGGATTGCTGGAATTCGATGACTACAGCGCCCTGACCGCGGCGCAGGGCAACGCGGTGGGCGATGCCGTGCTGCAGCAGCTTGCCGACCGGCTGCGCAATGCACTGCGCAAGACCGATCTTGTGGTGCGACTCGAAGGCGACCGCTTTGCCGTGGTGCTCGAAGATATTTACCGCATCGAGGCCGTCGCGCCCCTGCTTGAGCGCCTGCAGACGGACTTGAACCTGCCCTACGCGCTGTCGGATACGGTGCTGTGGCAATGTCCGCTGAGCATCGGCATCACGGTGTTCCCCGATGACAACGTCGACGCGCCGGAGCTGTTGCGCCATGCCCAGCAGGCCATGCACAACGCCCGCACCAGCAAAGCGCACCGCGAGTGCTTCTGGTCCTTCTATGACCGCGAAGTCGATGCGCTGATAGCTGAGGCGCAAAGGCTCGAGCATTGACGTCCCCATTCCGGCCCCCCTTCTGGGGCGCAGGCGGTTGGTACCCTGACGGCCAACCCAGCCCATCATTCGACGGTCGCCAGAGCGCAGCATGGCGATCGCCAATGCATGGCTGACTTGTCTTTTGCACGATCGACGCGCGGTCTCTTGCCGTCGATGGCGCAATGTCACGTTCAGCCCATGACCGCCCGGCCCATGGCCCGATCGTTGATGTTGCTGCGCACCATAAAACCAGACTTTGTTTGATGCGAGTCAACCTTGCTCGGGGACCGGATCGGGACAATATCACCAATACCGCCAATTGAATGAAGTGGCCGCGGCCATCAATGCCGCTTCCAACTATCGTTCACTTCGCCAAACTCACCGAAGATCCACAAGCTCCGCTGAATCGGCAGGCGCTCTGTCTGACCGGGTCGACATCGCTTCCTTCAAAAACCGCGTTCCCCATCGTTGGCCAGAAGATGACGATGCAACCCATTCAAGACACCACATTTCTTCAATTTTGAGCCGCGGACATTCACGATCAGCGCCTCCTCAAACTGACCTTCGGCAAGGCGTGAGATCTTGATGCAATTGGCGCGTGGCCTCCTGCTCCGAGCATTGCATGATCAGACGCTTCTGCAGGCGAGTGTCGATGATGTGTGGCCATGGGTTAACCCGCCCCAATATCGGTGGGTCACGAACCCCGCCGACGGTGACATCATTGGTCGCGTACCGTCTCCAGGCGCTTGCGAAGCTACCAAGG
>JABEVE010000001.1 GCA_013044035.1 Burkholderiales bacterium | reverse complement strand
GCTGACGAAGCTTCCAACCTGGCCCTACAGCCGCTTGGGCGAATTGCTGCCGCACAACTGGGCCAAAACCCACACCCCCGCACCAAGCATCTGACCTTCGCGTCAGGTGTCAAGATGGGTTTGCTGGACGCATACGAGGTGCGGGCGAAGCTGGCCGAGCTTTTGCAGCGCCGCCGGTAGTGCATCGGCAGGTGAACGCACGCCCGGCCATTCCCGTACAAAAGCCACATGGTGGCTACATGATCTCCGGGCAACAAAAAGCCCGGAGGGGAATTCCGGGCTAAGTTGTTGATTTTATTGGTGGCCAGGGACGGAATCGAACCGCCGACACGCGGATTTTCAATCCGCTGCTCTACCGACTGAGCTACCTGGCCGAAAACTGGATACGAGCGCTGGGCGCGGGGCACAGGCTTGGAATGACATGCTGTTGGCAAAACTGCTGCAAACAAAGCCGGTGATCATAACAAATCAAGACTTGGTGGACCGGACCTCAATCACTCCGACCGGCCGTCATCAACGGGCGGTGAAAGATTGGCGCCCTGGTTCTTGCGTCCCGTGCGCCCCCAGTCGACGCCCAGTTGTTTGAGCTTGCGATAAAGATGGGTGCGCTCGAGGCCGGTCTTGTCGGCGACGCGGGTCATGCTGCCGCCCTCGCGGGCCAGGTGGAATTCGAAATAGGCCCGCTCGAAGTCGTCGCGCGCCTCGCGCAGCGGTCGGTCGAGGGTGAACGATTGTTCTGCGATGAGGGGCGGAGGCTCGGGCGGGCTGGGGACCAGCGCGCTCAATGCGACATCCTGTTGGGCTTTGGGTGCCGTCTTGCTCAGGCCTTGCTCCACAGCGCGCAGCAGTTTCTGCAGGGCGATGGGTTTTTCGAGAAAGGCCATGGCACCGATGCGGGTAGCTTCCACGGCATTGTCGATGGTGCCGTGCCCCGACATCATGATGACGGGCATGGTGAGTTGGCCTGCGCTGGCCCATTCTTTGAGCAGGGTGACACCATCGGTGTCGGGCATCCAGATGTCGAGCAGCACCAGATCGGGCTGGTGTCGCAGGCGCATCTCGCGAGCCTGTTGGGCGTTTTCGGCGGCCTCGACCGCGTGGCCTTCGTCACTCAAAATCTCGGACAATAAATCGCGGATGCCGATTTCGTCGTCCACCACCAAGATGCTTGCCATACGCTGAGTGTTCCGGGTTTGCCATCATGCAGCGCTTGCGGGCGCTGGACATGTCACAGCGGGAAATATAAGAGATACACGCGCGCCATGCGCTTGGGTTGACGTGGGCAAATTCTGCACCTCGACCCGCGCGTGGTGTTCCTCGGCAATTTTCTTCACCACCGCCAGGCCGAGTCCGGTTCCGCGCGCCTTGGTGGTGACATAGGGCTCGAAGGCACGAGCGATGATTTTTTCGCTGAATCCCGGGCCGCTGTCGACCACGGAAAGCCTCACCCGCTGGGCTCCGCTGTTAGCAGAACGGAAGGTCTCCGTGCGAATGCAAACCTCGCGATGCCCTTGCCCGGCGACGGCGTCAAGTGCATTTTGCAGCAAGTTGTGAATGACCTGGCGCATCTGGGTGGCATCACCCTCGATGCAAGGCAACTCGTGGGCCAATTCGGCACGCACCAGGGGGGCTTCCTCGCCGTCGCGCGCAATCATGCCGCTGTAGAGATTGAGCACATCGCCTACGAGCGCGTTGAGGTCCATCGGTGCGAGTTCGGTGGTCGGTGTGCGGGCGTAGTCGCGGAACTCGTCGACCATGCGGCGCATGGCCGTGACCTGGTTGACGATGGTGTTGGTGGCGCGGCCGAGCATGTCGCGGTCGGCGCCGGCGAGTTTGCTCTGCAGCTTCATCTGCAGGCGCTCTGCTGAGAGTTGGATGGGCGTGAGCGGATTCTTGATTTCATGGGCCAAACGCCGCGCCACCTCGCCCCATGCAAGCGAGCGCTGCGCCGAAATGAGTTCGCTGATGTCGTCGAACACCACCACCGCGGCTGCCTGACCGGGCAGGGCCAGTCGGGCGCCGCGCACCAGCAACGTCAGCGCGGTCTCACTGCCCTGCGGGGTGTAGTCGATCTGTTTAAGCCAGTGGTCGGCGCCGCCGCTGCCAGCAAGCTCCTGGAAGGCCGCATCGATGGCAGCGGCGAAGGGCTTGAGACTCTCCACGCTGTCGATGGTCTGGCCAATGGCCCCCTGCAATGGCAAGCGCAACACGCGAGTGGCACTGGGGTTGGCCAGCGTCAGGCGCAAGCCATCACCCAGCACCAGCACTCCGGCCGAGAGATTGTCGAGCACGCTTTGCAAATAAGCCCGCGAAGCTTCGAGTGCGTGTCGGCTGGTTTCAGCTTGTTGCCGGGCCTCGGCCAACTGTGCGGTCATGTCATTGAACGAGCGCGTGAGCGTGCCGAGTTCGTCGGCCGACCGCAACTCAGGACGCGGCCGCAGGTCGCCTCCGGCCACGGCTTTCATGCCGTCGGCCAACAGCAGCAGCGGGCGTGCCAGTTGATTGCCGAGCAACACGGCCATCAGCACTGCGGCGAACACGGCGAGAAACAAGGTAAGGGTGAGGGTCGAGATGTACATGCGGCGCAGACCCTCGCGGCCGAGTGCACGCTCCTGATATTCGGCGTAAGCGCGCTGGACCTCGAGTGCGCTGCGAGAGATGGCCGATGGCACGTTCTGTACCAGCATGAGATAGCGCTGGTGCCCCGGCAGCAACAAGCTGCGCGCAGGCAGTGGCACAACCACGCGCAGCTTGAGATTCTGGTTCTCGCCGGCGATTCCGTCGTCACCACCCTCGACGCTGGAGAGTTGGCCCATGAGTCGCAGCTGGCGCATGGATTCATTGCCTGGCAGATCCGGCACCAGGGCGAATGGATTGCCACCTGCAGTGGCCAGGACGTTGCCATTGCTGTCGAACACCGTGGCCTGCGCGACGCCGAGCTGCTGCAACAACTGCTCCAGTTCCACGGCAGAGACTGCGCCGTGGGCATCAATGACCTGGCTGGCGACGTTACGACCCTTGGCCTGCAGGTCGGCCAGCATGACGTCGAGCGTGGTGCGGCCTAGGTTGAGGCCCGAATCGAGCGCGCGCTCGACCTTGACATCAAACCAGGTCTCAATGCTGCGCGCGACGAACTGGTAGGAGACGACATAAATCACCGCCCCCGGCAACACGCCCACGAGCACGAACACCGTGGCCAGCTTGAACAGCAGACGGCTGCCGAAACGCCGCTGGCGCAGCCGCCACAACAAGCGTGAGGCCAGGCCGACGATCAGCAGCAACAGCAGGCCTGCCACGGCGATGTTGATCCAGTACAGCACGCCAAAATAGGGATTGATGGCCTGCGTGTTCTTGGTGGACACCGCCAGCAGGAACACCAGGAACACCACCAGCGGCAGGCCCGATGCCAGCGCTGCCCAGGCGGCTACCCGGGTGATGCGGTTGACGGTGGTGGTTTCCATGTGAAGTTGGCGCGAGGAAAATCGGCTTGCAGTTGCCAGTCGGCCTGGGAACTGACGTTGATCTGAAACGGGCGCGGCAACTGTGACAAATCGAGCTCGAAACTGGCGTACACGCTGTAGCTCTGCCCGACCACGAGGTCCTTGGCATCAACCACTTTGAGATGCAGCGCGTGCTGCACCTGGCTGAGAGCCTCGTCCAGGCTGTTGTAGTTCTTTTGCAGCGCCCCGGTGGACACGCGGTATTTCTCCAGCAGCGGCTGGTAGGCGAGCCGGGTCAGAACTTGGACGCTGCCGAGCTTTTCGTCGAACCACCACCAGCGCGCGCGCACCACCTCGATGCGGGTGAGGAAGTACAGTGGGATGCCACGGTGCAGCGCATCTTCCAGCGCACGCGGCAGGGCAAACACCAGGGTGGCGCTGACGTAGAGACCGTCCGCCTCTTGATCCAGGGTCAAGGGCTGGGCGTCGACCGTGGCCGCCCGGGTGGGCGCTGCCCAGAGGATCGCGGTCAAGGCCGCCCCCAGAGCGATGAGTCCGCGGCGGCGAATGGGGTCAGGTGCCTGCGGTCGGCTCATGCGAGAGGGGCGGCTTCAGTGTTCGGTGCGCTTGGCAAACAAAGCGTAGTAAAACCCATCGCGTTCTGGGGAACGACTCGGAAGGATTTGTCCTGGCGCAGCCAATGCTAGCGCATCGTCATGCCGCCGCAGGAAGGCTGCGGCTTGCTCGCCACCCTCTTCGGGAAACACCGAACAGGTGGCGTAAAGCAGCCTTCCGCCAGGGGCCAAAAGCGGCCAGAGCGCCTCCAACAACGCTGCTTGCTGCATGGCCAGTGCGGAAATGTCGCCATCCTGGCGCAGCCAGCGGATGTCGGGGTGGCGGCGCACGATGCCCGAGGCGCTGCAAGGCGCGTCCAGCAAGATGCGGTCGAACGCGCGGCCATCCCACCATGAGGCCGTTTCTGCGGCGTTGGCTGTCACGATCCGCGCCTGAGGCAGTCGCAGGCGCGCAAGCGCACTGCCAATGCGCTCGGCGCGCGAGGCATCGTGATCCAGCGCCAGCAGCTCACAATCGGCGCGCTCCAGGATATGCGCCGTTTTCCCGCCTGGCGCGGCGCAGGCGTCGAGCACGCGCATGCCGTTATGGGCATCGAGCAGGCTGGCAGCGAACTGGGCGGACGCATCTTGCACGCTCACGGCGCCAGCCTCGAACAGCGGCAGGGCCTGCACCGGCACGGGCCCGTGCAGGATCAGCGCCTGGTCCAGTCCCGGAGTGTCGGGCGCGGTGGCATGCATACCCTGCGTCCGCAGCAAGGCGAGGTAGGCGTTGCGGTCGCCCCAGCGAGCATTCACGCGCAGGGTCATGGCCGGGCGCTGGGCGACAAGGTCCAGCAAGTTGGCCCACTCCTGCGGGTAGGCGGCGCGCATGCGTTGCACCCACCACTCCGGATGGTTGTAACGCGCAAGATCTGCCCGCAGCACGGTTTGCAGCAGGTTTTCACGCTCGGCTTGCAAACGGCGCAACAACGCATTGACGAGGCCGCGCCCATGCCGGGTCTTGGGCCTCAGGGCACAGGCCTGCACCGCCTGGTTGATCAAGGTGTGTTCAGGATAAAGGGTCGAGGAACTCGACGCGTTGCCATGCACTCCACCGGGGACGCTGAGCAGTGCGATGGCCACGAGAAGCAGTTGTTCGAGTTCGGGTGGCTTGATGCGCTTGGGGTGCAGTGCGGCGAGCAAGGCCTGCGCCCGGCCCAGGCCACGCAAAACCTCGAAGCTGATGGCCTGTGCCGCTCCGCGCTCAGCCGCGCCCCAACGCCCGGCGATGGCGAGCCGGGGCAGAGCCGAAGCGAGGGATTGCCCCGCCATGACGCAACCGAGCAAATCCGCCGCGGCTCGAAGGTCAAGATGAAGGGGGCGCCGTGCGGCTGTTGGCGAGCGCGCTGCCGGCCGCGTGGTGGCGGTGGTTTCGATGGTGATGTTCACGCGGCGCGATGATGCAGCGCCGCAAGCATGGCGTCAACCACAACCAGGAGGACTGCTCGTGCGCACGATGACACCCTCAAGGGCAGATATAGGCGTAGCCCTCGTGGTATTGCAGATTGGTCGCTTCGGACACGCCGGATGGGACGATGGTGGCGTCGAGCAACACGCGATCCTTGGCAATCTTGCGATTGGTGAGCGTGTTGTTGCAGACGCGGAACGACACGCCCTGGGCAGCCAGGCCGCCGACCAGGCCGGCATACTCAGCACCCTTGGCATCCACCGCGCCGTTGAGCATGAAGTCGATGCCGGCGCCATTGCCCACCACCGTGATCTTGGCGGTGGGGTCCGCGGATAGATGGTTGCGCACGTTACCCAGGCAGCGCGAGGCCTGCGCATCACCCTGGGTGATGTGATAGACCACCTTGACTGGACCATCCGCATCCGCCCGCCCGGCGGCGCGAGCGCTGGTTGAAAACACTGCAGCACTGGCTGCGGCCGAAGCCAGCAGCACCTTGCGGCGCGCAGGGGTGGGCGTGGATGTCATGGCAAGGTTCCTCAATTCACATGGGCGTCGTGGTGTGGGACAGCGGCGGATTGGAGCCATCGAACGTGCTGGCTCAGACAACCGAGGACAAAAGCGTCAGGCAGAGCCTGCGGCGATGATGCAAGCATTTGCCATGAAACGCAACCAGGCGTAACACCCGTTCGACGGAAATCCGTGCTGGCCTCGCTCCCACCGATGTTGATCGTCAACGGTCAGTTGTTCGGGATGGGTCGGCAGCCAGGGAGTGGCAGGCAAAGCAGCCCAGACACCGCGATGGCGATTTGCCCTCTTGCTGGGAGCTCGTCTGGAAACGCGAGGGAGCGCAGACGACAAGCTGCGTCATCAAGGCTTGATGTAGTACCAGCCCTCGGACTGCAGCTTGACCAGCTCGTACACCCCGGCCGGCACGATGGTGGCTTCCAGCACCAGACGCTCCTTCGGGATGTTGAGAAAAGTCATGGTGTTGTTGCAGGCCCTGAACTGCACGCCCTGGTTGGCGAGGTCGCCGATCAGCCCTTCGAACAACGCGCCCTGCGGGGTCTTGGTACCGTTGAGCAAAAAATAAATGGCCTTGCCGTAGCCCACGACGACGAAACGCATCTTGGGGTCAAGCTGCAACACGTTCTGGATGTTGATCAAGCCCTCGTAGGCCTGCTCCAGACTGTCGCTCATTTGCATGGCCACCTTCCAGGGCTCATCGGAAATGGCCTTGGCCATCACCGGGCCCTGGCTCTGGGCCTGGGCCCGGCCGGTGACACCGAGTCCGGCCAGGCCGGCGCCGAGAAGTTTGAGGCGGTCGCGGGGATTCATGCTTGGCTCTCCAGAGGGCAGCAAGGTGCGGCACTGTTGCCGGGTGGTTCCGCCTTGGGATGTTGGCAGGTGTGAGGAAAGCGTGGGCTGGCTCGGTCGACTCTTCAGGACGCAAGCGGGCGCAGGCTGACGCGATGCAAGCCCCCGCGCCTGCGCCGTGCAAGCGCGCGGTATGGCCAGTAGCCCACGAGGGTGGCGAACATCAGGGCCAGGGCATTGAACAGCACCGCGCCGAGAAACAGCCCGAGAACCTGGCCGGCACCGAGCTCGCGCCAGTAGATGCCGACGGCGATGGCAGCGTTGACCACGCCGACGCCCATGCCGATGGCCGCGGTGATGCGCAGCAGGGTGGGCAAAGTCAGGATGCCGGTGAGATGCTGGGGTGTCATGGTGCTCAGAGCGCGCGGCGCTGGGGCTCGCAAGGTTCAAAGCCGAATTTGGCCGTCACCCAGCACCATCCATTTCTGGCTGGTGAGGCCTTCCAGTCCGACGGGCCCACGCGCATGAAACTTGTCGGTGGAAATGCCGATTTCCGCACCCAGGCCGAATTCGAAGCCGTCGGAAAAGCGGGTGGAGGCGTTGATCATCACCGTGGCGGAATCGACCTCGCGCACAAAACGCATGGCGTGTGCGTGATTTGAGGTCAGGATGGTGTCGGTGTGCTGCGAGCCGTAGCGGTTGATGTGGGCAATCGCCGCGTCCACGTCTGGCACCAGCTTGATGGAGATGATGGGTGCGAGGTACTCGGTGCCCCAGTCGCCCTCGGTGGCGTCGCGCAGCAACGGCGCGGCGCCGGGCACGCTCTGCAACATGGCGCGGCTGTCGGCACAGCAGCGCATTTCCACACTTTTTTGCGCGAACACGGCGCCGATGCGCGGCAAAAACACCGCGGCCGAAGCCCGCGCCACCAGCAGCGATTCGGCCGCGTTGCAGGGGCTATAGCGCTGGGTCTTGGCGTTGTCGGTGACGCGCACGGCCATGTCGAGATCGACCTCG
The DNA here is from genome assembly GCA_013044035.1 of Burkholderiales bacterium. Lineage (GTDB taxonomy): Bacteria > Pseudomonadota > Gammaproteobacteria > Burkholderiales > Burkholderiaceae_C > Thiomonas_A. The sequence continues at coordinate 18,763 of JABEVE010000001.1, read as the reverse complement.
TCGTCCACATACACATGGCAGTTGCCGTCCAGGTGTTTGATCACGGGCACGCGGGCTTCGGCGCTGATGCGCTCGATCAGCCCCTTGCCGCCGCGCGGGATGATGACGTCCACATATTGCGGCATGGTGATCAATGCGCCCACGGCGGCGCGGTCGGTGGTGGGCACGAGTTGCACCGCGTCCGCGGGAAGGTCAGCATCCACCAGCGCCAGCGCGACCAATGCGGCCAGCGCGCGGTTGCTGTGGATGGCTTCGGAGCCGCCGCGCAGGATGACGGCATTGCCCGACTTGATGGCGAGCGTGGCAGCCTCGATGGTGACGTTGGGGCGGCTCTCGTAAATCATGCCGAATACGCCGAGCGGCACGCGCATGCGGCCCACGGTGATGCCGCTGGGGCGGCGGCGCAGATCCGTCATCTCGCCGATGGGATCGGGCAGCGCGGCAACCTGTTCGCAGCTCGCGGCCATTTGCGCCACGACCTTGTCGCTCAAGGTCAGGCGGTCGACAAAGGCGGCGTCCAAGCCCGCCTGACGCGCGGCGTTCAAGTCCTGCGCGTTGGCCGCCTGCAAGGCGGCTGCGTGCTCGCCGATCAGCGCACCGAGCGACAGCAAGGCCTTGTCCTTCGCTGCGGTGGAAGCGCGTGCCATGGCACGCGACGCGGCGCGGGCGCGCACGCCGAGGTCGGTGACGAGCGCGTGGATGGAATCGGTGGCGACTTGCATGGTGAGATCTAAGAATGCTCGCATTGTCGCAAACCATGGGCGAGCACGCGCGACACATATGAGAAAAATCGATGACTACCACGCAAATGTTGCGTTCGACCTGGCCGTCTGATGGCTCTACGCTGCAGTCGTTGCCAGCTTCGGCCTTTGGCGTGGCCTTGCCCATACCAACCGTGGCAGCCTCAGGCCGGTGCCGCACAATTTTGCCAACACCGCGGCGCCCGGACGCAGATCCAAGCTGTCCCTGTGTCGCCCTGAAGTGCAGGAGCCGATCCATGAAAACCCAATCCGCCACTTGCAAGCCCGCGTCATGCCAACCGCTGCATGCGGGCCAAGCGAGCAGAGTGTTGCGCCTTGCCATGGTCTGCGCGTTGTCGGTGCCGCTCGCAGCCATCGTCACGGCCGGCAGCGCCGAAGCGGCAACGGCTGCCGGCAGCGCGGTGCCTGCCATGACCACCTGCATCGCCTGCCATGGCGCCAAAGGCGAGGGCAACAGCGCAGCAGGCTACCCGCGTCTGGCCGGGTTGCCGGCCGACTACATCGCCGCGCAACTTCAAAGCTTTGCCCAGGGCACCCGGGCCAACAGCCTGATGGCGCCCATGGCCAAGGCCTTGAGTGACGGCCAGATCATCGCACTGGCACATGACTACAGCAGCCTGAAACCGCCCGTGGCAGCCTACGGACCCATGCCTGCAGTGGCGCAGGCCGAGCTGGGCCAGCGCCTCGCAGAGCGCGGCGACTGGGCCGCGGGCATCGCCTCGTGCTTTCGTTGCCACGGACCGGGCGGCGTCGGGGTGGCGCCGAGTTTTCCACCACTCATCGGCCAGTCTGCGGGCTATATCGAAGCTCAGATCAAGGCCTGGAAGGATGGCAGCCGGCACAACGATCCGCAAGACCTGATGCACACCATCGCGCTGCGCCTGACGGATGCCGACACGCAGGCGGTGGCGGCCTGGCTGGCCGCACAAAAGCCGCCCGCTTCCACACCACGCCATGCCTCCGCGCAGCGCCATTGAGGCAATTCGTCCCGACTGCCCAGACTCCCCTTGTTCCGCCACCCTCCTCACGCGGAGATCGCCCATGACTCACGCACGCTGCACCCCGCAGGCCCATCGCCCGCCACACCTTGTCGCGGCGATGCTTTGCCTGCTGGCCGCCGCCCTTGCCTGCAGCACAGCCACGCAAGCCGCCGCCGTCGACGCCGCCATGCCGAAGTCAGCCATCAACGCGTCCGTGGGCACTGGCGCCACCTTTCAGCCGCCGCCGGAAAGCGCCATCCCGAGCGACGCTTTCGGCAAGGCGATCAAGCTCGGCCGCGACATTTTTCTCGACACCCCCAAGTACGCAGGCAGGTACATCGGCAACACCCTGAGTTGCGTCAACTGCCACACCGACGCCGGGCGTATGGCCGGCTCGGCACCGATGTGGGCGGCCTACGTCAGCTACCCCGCCTACCGCAGCAAAAACAGGAAGGTCAACACCTTTGAGGAACGCCTGCAAGGCTGTTTTCACTTCAGCGAAAACGGCAAGCCGCCGCCACTGGGCAGCAAGACTCTGGTGGCGCTGCAGGCTTATGCCTACTGGCTGTCCAAGGGCCTGCCCACGGATGAGCCGGTGGCCGGGCGCGGCTATCCCAAGTTGGCCGCACCCGCCATGGCGCCCAACTATGTGCGCGGCAAAGCGGTGTATGAAGCGCGCTGCGCCATCTGCCACAACGCCAACGGCGAGGGCCGCTATGTGGACGGACAGACCGTATTCCCTCCCTTGTGGGGCGCCAAGTCGTTCAACTGGGGCGCTGGCATGGGCAGCATCAAGAACGCCGCCGCATTCATTCACGCCAACATGCCCTACGGCCAGAGCTACATCCTGACACCGCAGCAGGCCTGGGACGTGGCGTATTTCATGGACGCGCAGGAACGCCCGCAAGACCCGCGCTGGCAGGGGTCGGTCGCCGCCACCCGCGCCAAGTTCCACGACAGCAAGTTCAGCCTTTACGGGCAGACCATCAACGGCAAGGTGCTCGGCGACATCGGTCCACCCAGACAACACTGACTTGGCGAGCCCTTGGTTGAACTTGATGCGCAACGCCATGAATGCGCAAATCTGGACGTGGAAGCACCCGGATTTTCTCGCCGTCTCAGCCACCCATGGCACGGCTCATCTGGCGCTGTACGACGATGCCATCTGGTCCAAGTACGGTTTCGCCAAAATGCTCAAGGACAAGTTCAAGTGCAATGTGTTCATCGCCCAGCCGAAGGCTGCGGGCGACAAGCCCAGTGACGACGAGGCGCCGGAAGGCGTGTTTTCTCCGGCCGACAACAGCGTCACGGTGCTGCAACGTCGCGGTGCGATGTTTCTTGCGTGCCACAACGAGGTGTGGGAGCTCACACGCATGCTGCACAAGAAGGGCATCAACCCCGACAAGCTCAGCCACCCGCAGATGGCGGCCGAGTTCACCAACCACCTCATTCCCGGCGCCGTGCTCACGCCGGGCGTGGTGGGCACCATTCCCGAGTTGCAACTGGCCGGGTATCAGTACATCAAATGAGCCGCCCCATCAGGAGGAGATAGCCTTGAAACACACCCCAGCCCCTTCACGCCCAGTGCGACTGCACTTACGACAGCTTGCCATTGGTGCGGCCCTCAGCGCGGTTTGTGCGGCAGCGAGCGCACAGACAGTCACGAGCGCCGACACACCGGTGCAATGGCCGATGTACGCCCTCAATCCCGGCCACAACGCCGTGGTGTCGTCGAATTTTCCGGCGGTGGCGTGGACCTATCAGGTGCCCGGAGCAGCCGATGCGGGAAAGGCCAAGGTGCTCAACCCCACCATCATTCGCGATCTGGTGGGCTTTCCCATCGGTGTCGCGGTGGTGAACGGCATGGTCTATGCCACGAATGACAACGGCTACATCTACGCCGTCGATGCCCATCGTGGCAAGCTGGCGTGGAGTTTCAACGCCTACAACCAGCTCATGACCACCCCAATCGCGGCCGACATTGATGGCCGCCCGCTGGTGTTCATCGGCGCCGGCAATTCGGTGTTCGCCTACAGCCACGCCAAACAGTTCGGGGTGGCTGATGCGCCGGTGATCCGCGGCAATGGCGTGTCGGCGATCTATGCGCTCGACGCCCGAACCGGGCAGGAAGTCTGGGTCTACAAAACCAAGGGCGAGGACATGCCGACGCCGGTACTGTTCCAGGGCAAGCTGCTGTTCGGCAATGGCGACGGCCATGCCTACGCGCTCGACGCCGCCACCGGCAGGCTGGCGTGGAAGACGCCCATCCAATCCTTCGTCAGCATGTCGTCGGCCACACTCGACCCGGATCGTGGCGTGCTGGTGATGGGCGGCACCCATCCAAGCAAAATCTACGGTTTGGACGCCACGACCGGCAAGCTACTGTGGACGGTGGCTCCGCCGCTGGTGTTCTCCAGCAGCGCTGGCGACGGCACCTGGGCGATGGACGGCAGTGGCCTGGCCATTGGCCAGATCGAAACCCGCACCAGCGCGCAGCAAGCCACGAAGGAGTCGGCGTCGGAAGAACTCGCCATTGATGTGAAGACCGGCAAGATCGTCTGGAGCCGCGAGCTGGGCGCGGGCAAAACGCCGCCGCGCAACAAGGACGCCGTGCCCACCGTGGTCAACGGCATGGTGTACACCGGCAGCCCGGTGACGCATACCGAGTATGCACTCGATGCGCAAACCGGCAGAATCGCGTGGCAGCAGCCGCTGAAGGTCGGCATGAAAGGCGCCCCGGTGGTCTTGGGCAAGGTGCTGATCCAGGCCACGGCGTCGGGTGACATCTTCACGCTCGACCGCGCCAGCGGCGCGGTGCTGCACACCGACAACGCACACCAGGGCGGCTACGGCCCGCAGAGCGGCGTGGTGGTGGGCGGCACCTATTTCAACGGCACCAGCGCCGGCATGCTGCAAGCCATCCCGCTATCGGTCCTGGGCGTCACGGATACGCCCTGAATCTCACGAACATCGAGCCCACTGGAGATTGGCGGGCGACCACGAACCGGAGCAGCGGCGACTGCTGAGCGCTGTCGCGCCAACACCGAATTTCAGCCGACTTCCACGATCTCCACGCTGCTCGTGATGGTCGCCGTTTTCGCCAGCATGGCGGTGGCCGAGCAGTACTTTTCGTGCGAGAGGTGCACTGCCCGCTCCACCACCGATGTCGCCAGCCCCTTGCCGCTGACGGTGAAATGCAGATGGATGCGGGTGAACACCTTGGGGTCGGAGGCGGCGCGCTCCGCCTGGAGCTTGACACTGCAGCCCCGCACGTCCTGCCGACCCTTTTTCAGAATGTAGACCACGTCATAGGCCGAGCAGCCGCCCGTGCCGGCGAGCACGGTTTCCATGGGGCGCGGTGCGAGGTTATGACCACCGGGTTCGCCGGCCTGCGCGGCCGGGGCACCATCCATCACCAGAATATGCCCGCTGCCGGTGGTGGCGATCAAAGCCATGCCGTCATTGCCGGCCCATTGCACTGTGCATTCCATCGTCGTTCGAACTCCTCAAGTGTGGTCTCGGTCTGGACTGCCGTTGTCGGCCAGACCCTGTATTGTTGCAATGCGGCAAACTCACAGATCTTCAACCCATGCCGGCGAGATTAACCCGGACAAAAGCCTTGTCTCGGTCAAACTTTATCGGCAAGATATTGATTTTATTAATGTATGTATATCATTAGATGCTGATTTTCTAAAATACCAGAGTCGAGCCAAGGGTTTTGCAACGCAGCAGCGTTTGCCCTAATATGTTCACAAGTTGATCGATTCGGGTCAACGCCCCTTGTCTCCTCCACCCTCCTCCATAGGTGGATTCCAACCCAGGCTTGTTGCCTGGGTTTTTTTTGCCTGTCACACGCAGAGCGCCACAATCACGTGACGCCGCGGCGGCCATTCCTACAATGGCCGATTGCCCTCTTTTTCAGGCCGGCCGTGACCAAGAAGCATACCGATTATCTGCAGCGCATTCTCACCGCCCGGGTGTACGACGTGGCGCAGGAAACCGCGCTGGAGCCCGCGCGCAATCTGAGCCGCCGGATGCACAACAAAGTGCTGTTCAAGCGCGAAGATCAGCAGCCGGTGTTCAGCTTCAAGCTGCGGGGCGCCTACAACAAAATGGCGGGTCTGAGCGAAGACGAGCGCAAACGCGGTGTGATCTGCGCCTCGGCCGGCAACCATGCGCAAGGCGTGGCGTTGTCGGCCCACAAACTCGGCTGTCGTGCGGTCATCGTCATGCCATCGACCACCCCCAAGGTGAAAATTGATGCCGTGCGCGCTTTCGGTGGCAGCAATGTGGACGTGGTGCTCCAAGGCGAGAGCTACAGCGATGCCTACGCCCACGCGCTCACGCTGCAGGCCGCGCAGGGACTGGCCTTCGTGCACCCGTTCGACGACCCCGACGTGATCGCTGGCCAAGGCACGATCGCGATGGAAATCTTGCGTCAGCACCAGGCTCCGATCCATGCCGTGTTCTGCGCCATCGGTGGAGGCGGACTGATTTCCGGTGTGGCCGCTTATATCAAAGCTGTGCGGCCGGAGATCAAGATCATTGGCGTGCAAACCCCTGATTCGGATGCGATGCTGCAAAGCGTGAGGGCCGGCAAGCGCGTGGAGTTGAACGAAGTGGGGTTGTTCGCCGATGGCACGGCGGTCAAGCGGGTTGGCGAGGAAACCTTCCGCCTGGTACGCGACCTGGTGGACGACTTTGTTGTCGTCAGCACCGACGAAGTGTGCGCTGCGCTCAAAGATGTGTTCGAGGACACCCGCAGCGTGCTGGAACCGTCCGGCGCGATGTCGGTGGCGGCGCTGAAGCAGTACGCCACTGCGCACAAACTCAAGGGCGAAACCCTGGTGGCCATCACCTGTGGCGCCAACATGAACTTCGACCGACTGCGGTTCGTCTCCGAGCGCGCAGAGGTGGGCGAAGCGCGCGAAGCCTTGTACGCCGTGACCATCCCAGAGCAGCCGGGCAGTTTTCGCCGTCTCTGCGGGCTGGTGGGTAGCCGCAATGTGACCGAATTCACCTACCGCATCAAAGGACCGGAGGCCGCCCATGTGTTCGTCGGCCTGGCCGTGAATGGCCGTGCCGATGCGCAAAAAATGGCGCAGATTTTCGAGCGTGCCGGCTATGGTGCGCTCGATCTGAGCGACAACGAGTTGGCCAAGGTCCATCTGCGCCATCTGGTGGGCGGCCCCGCGCCGCGCACCGCAACAGGCCGCAACATGGCCGAACATGAGCGGCTGGTGCGCTTCGACTTCCCCGAGCGTCCAGGCGCACTGCTGCGCTTCCTCGACAGCCTTTCACCCAACTGGAACATCAGCCTGTTTCACTACCGCAACCAAGGCGGCGACAGTGCTCAAGTCCTGGTCGGCATCCAGGTTCCACCGAGCGACAAACGGGCATTCAGTCATTTTCTGCAGCAACTCGGCTACCAGCACACCGAAGAAACCGATAATCCGGTGACGCAATTGTTCCTGTCCTGAGCGGCCGCGGTCCCCGCGAGCTCAGCCTGCGCGGGGCATCACCAGCAACTTGTGACGCCCCGATGCATGGGGAAAGCCTTGCAGCGCGGCTTGTGCCAGCGGCACGGCGACAGACGCCAGTCCACGCTCGTAGCCGCCGATCGACGCGTGCGAACTCCACACCAGCGCGCCGGTGGCCGTATCGCGAATGTCCAGCGTGAGGCTGCGGACATACCAAATGGGCGGTGGCATCCAGCCGCCGAAACCGTCATCGTCGTCATCGCCATCATCGTCGTCAAAATCGCTGACATATCCAAAACCACCGGTGAACGACAAGCCGCTGTTGGGCAGCATCATCGGTGCCACCCATCCGGATGGGCCGTACGGGCCCGCGAGATCAGCCTGGATCCGGTAGTCGTAGCTCGCGGTGTAAGGTGCTCGCTGATTGAGCAGGGGCACCATGCCCGCACGCGCCATCGCATCGACCACGGCGCTCTGGAATTCGTAGGCGTGCGCGCTGGCCTCATTCGCGGCAGACGCCCGAACCAGCACCTTGGCGCCAACCAGGACCTGGGGCGCCGGGTGAGGGGTCACCACGGTCGTGCGCAGTGCGCCGAAATTTGCACAGCCGCTGAGCAGGACAACAGGAAACACCAGGCCTGCAAGGCCCCACCGTTTGAGCCCGAACAACATGTCGTCGAGATGCATGGAACCAACCTCTAAGGCCGCGGCGGGATGCTCGGGGCGAAATTGGGCGTGAAGCTGCTGACGGCGCCGGGGGCAGGCATAGGCACCGCAGGCACACTGCCGATCTGCGGCGGGACGTAGCCTGGCGGGGCGCCGACGCCCGGCAGCGTGGGGCTGCCCCCCTGGGGCTGGAGCTTGAGGTTCACCTGCACCCCGTTCTGGAGCAGAACCGCGTGGCCATAAGTGGTGGAGTCGAGGCGCACACCGGGCGCAACCGGCGCACCTACCGCCACCGCCTGCGGCGGCTTGCCATCCACGCCGATGAGCGCCGCGCCGGCGTCATGACCGCCGCCGATGACTCCCCAAAGCCGGTAGCGAGCCGGTGCCGCCGGCACCTTGTCGGGCAGAGGTGCGGTGGTCCCAAACAACCGCGGCGCCGCGGCCACGAGGGTGTCGGTATCCAGCCGGCCCACGGCCTGGGCGTCGCCGGGTACCGATGCCGGGTGCGCCAGCAGTTGCAAGGCCCAGTAGCCGATGCTGGCCGCGCAGGTGAATGCCAGCAACATGGAAACCAGCCAGGCCGCGCGCAGCGAGGACGTGGGGAGCCCGTCGGCAACCATGCCGGCAGCAGGCGATAGACGAGAGAACTTGAACATGAGGCCACTATTATGGCCGTCCGGTGAAGACAGGCAAGTCGTCTGCGACTCACCCCGATGCCTGCATGGCTAACCCACCGCCCGTGCCGGCTTGTGCACCAACCTCCGGGCCGGCCCCGACGGCCCACCATGGACGCCTCCGCATGATTGTCGTTTCCCCATTTTTCAAACCCCTGGCGAACGCGGATCGACTCGCGTCTCGCTCGCGCCGCCACGGCCGAGGCTTCACGCTGATCGAGTTGATGGTGGTGCTGGTCATCATGGGTGTGCTGGCTGCGCTCATCGTGCCCAACATCCTGGGCCGCACCGACCAGGCGCGCGAGACCGCTGCCCGGACCGACATCGCCACCATCATGCAGGCCCTCAAGCTCTACAAGCTCGACAACGGCAACTACCCGACGCAGGAGCAGGGCTTGCAGGCGCTGGTGGTCAAACCTTCGACGCCACCTGTCCCCACCAACTGGAAACCTTACCTGGACAAGTTGCCGACCGACCCTTGGGGACGCCCCTACCAATATCTCAACCCCGGTGTCAAAGGCGCGGTCGACGTGTTCAGTTACGGCGCTGACGGCAAGCCCGGAGGCGAAGGCGCCAATGCCGACATCGGCAGTTGGCAGTAGCGTGAACCCCCGGGCTGCTGAGCCGCAGCAGCCGCCGCGCCCGGGGGATCAGTTCGTGCCTGCCCGCGCGCCGCGTGCACGACAAGCAGGGTTGCGACGCCTGCACGGCGACGAGGCCTGCATGACAACGCCGTTCGGCCCTGCGCTGGCGCGAAGGCCGCAGGCCACGGATCGGGCCACGGCGCCATGTGCGGCAACGCGCGCACCGGCACATGCATCGCGCGGGTTCACCTTGGTGGAGTTGCTCGTCGTCCTGCTGGTGATGGCTTTGCTGACCGGGCTCGTCGCCATGGCCTTGCCACAAAGCGGGCAGGAGAACATGGAGCGCGAAGCCGAGCGCCTGGCCGCCCTGCTGAACGCCGCACGCGAACAGGCGGCGGCGCGTGGCGAGCCGCTGGCCTGGGCACCGGGCCCTGCCGGCTACGCCTTCCTGCAACCCTCGCCCCGCGGCTGGGTTCCACTGGACGATGCCCCACTCACGACGCGGCGCTGGCAGTGGCTGAACGGTGAGGCTGCCCTGGCCGCCAACTACCAGCCGCGCGGCATCCATGCCACGGTGCAGGCCGGACCGGTGGCGGTGCGGGCCAGCGGCGGCGCCGCCGGACTCGGGGCCGCGCCCAACTGGCTGGTATTCGGCACGGAGCCGGTCTCGCCGCCGCTGCAGATCACACTGCGGGGCGATGGTCGCGTCGTCACCATCGCCAGCGACGGATTGGCGCCTTTCGCCGTGCGCAGTCAGCGCTGACCCGCGACGCCCGCCATGCTGCGAATGCGTCCCCTGTGCTCGTCGTCCCGCGGCTTCACCCTGCTCGAAGTGCTGGTGGCGCTCGCCGTGGTGGCCATCGCCCTGCTTGCCGCGATGCGCGCGTCCGGCGGATTGCAGGACAACGCGGAGCGCTACCACCAAGCGGTTCTGGCACAGCAATGTGCCGAGAATTTCCTCATCGACCAGCGCCTGAGCCGCATCTTCCTGCCCACCGGCCAAAGCCAGAGCCGCTGCACCGAGGCCAACGCGAGCTTCACCTTGAGCGTGGACGTGCAGCCCACGCCCAACCCCAACTTCCGCCGTGTCGATGTGCAAGTGCTGGACGCCTCCGGCTGGGCGGCGTGGAATGTGGTCACCATCATTGGCGATTTGTGATGCACCACGCGCCACCTGTGGCCCCGCGCCGCAACGCCGGATTCACCCTGATCGAGCTGCTGGTGGCCGCGCTGATCTTGGCGGTGATGGCGGGACTGGGCTGGCGCGGGCTCGACAGCGTGGCGCAGGGGCGTGACGCCGCACGAACCCGCATGCACGCGGCCGAACGTCTGTCGCTGGCCATGCGTCAAATGGCCGACGACCTCGCCGCCGCCACCGACGAAGGCGCTGATCTGCCGGCGGTGAGCCTGGCCGGCAATGGCGACCTGCTCATCGTGCGCCGCGCGCCGCAGGCAATGGGCGGGGACATACGCGCGTGGCCCGGCGCCAGCCTGCCGCCCGACGCAGGTTGGCTGCAAGTGGCGCGCTGGGGTCTGCGTGGCGGTCGATGGCTGCGCTGGGCCAGCGCCCCGAGCGCCTCCCGCGGCGCGCTGCTGGCGGCGATGCAAAGCCCGCAAGGCAGCGCCATCGAAGCCTTGCCAGATATCACCGACATGCGCGTGCTGGTGTACCGCTACGCCAGCATCGGCATCCTGCAGCAAAGCGGCAGCTGGTCCAACCCCTACACCTCGGCCAACAGCGCCGCCAGCAACAACCCCGCGTTCGCGTCGCTGCGCACCCCAGCCGCCTTGCGGCTCACCTTGCAAAGCGCTGCACCCGAACTGCAGGGCACCATCATGCGCGAATTCCTGCTGGAGAACCGGCAGTGAGCCTGCAACTGCGCAAAATCGCGACGCTTCGCACGCCGCGCGCCGAGCGCAGCCGCGGGGCCGCGCTGATCACCGCGCTGCTGATTGCCGCGCTGGCCGCGGTGATGGTGTCGGGCATGTTCTGGCGGCAATGGGGCGCCATCAGCCGCGAGCAGACGGCGAAGCAGGCGACTCAGGCACGCTGGATCTTGCGTGGCACGGTGGACTGGGCACGGCTCATCTTGCGCGAAGACGCACGCAACTCCAGCGTCGACGACCTGAGCGAGCCCTGGGCCGTGCCGCTGGCCGAATCGCGCCTGTCCACGTTTCTCGCCGCACGCGGGCAAAGCGTCGGCAGCCTTCCCGATGCCTGGCTGGAAGGCCACATCACCGACGCGCAAAGCCGCTTCAACCTGGCCGATCTGGCGCCCGGCGGGCGCATCGACCCGAACGCCTTGGCCGTGCTGCAGCGCCTGTGCGCCACCCTCGGCGTGAGCCAGGATGTTGCGCAAACCCTGGCCAATGGCGTGGCCGCTGCACTGCTGGCCACGGCCGCGGCCGCGGCGCCAGGCGGTGCAGCATCGCAGCCAGCGCCCGGCGCCTACACCGCGCAAACCAGCGTGCTGCCAGTGCAGCAATTGCAGGACCTGGCGCGCTTGTCGCCCGCCGTGGCCCAGGCGCTGCCGGCTCTGCTTCCCGACGTGACCCTGCTGCCCACGCCGACGCCGGTGAACGCCAACACGGCTGGCGCCACCGTGCTGGCGGCAGTGCTGAACATCTCGGCCGATGCCGCCGCGCGTCTGGTACAGGCGCGCAAACAGAATTATTTCCGCAGCACCGGCGACATCACCACCGCCTTGGGCCATCAGGGCCAGTTGGACATCAACCCCGCACTGGTGGGCGTGTCCAGCGGCTTTTTCGACGCCACCGCGCGGGTGCGGATCGACCACTTCGAGTACGCCGAACGTGCGCTCATCCAGCGCGTCGGCCTCGTCACCCTGGTGCTGCGCATGCAGCGCGTGCCGCCCTGGCTTGCGGCGGCGCCAGCGTCCTGACGGCACCCGCATCCCTACAATCGTTCAGCATGAGAGCCTTTCTCGACACGCTTGGCGCCAAGCCCCCCGCATGAGCACGCTCGTCGTTCGCTTGCATCAGGGCAGCGCAGCCAGCGTCGGTGGCAAATCCACCGCGCTGGACTACACCTTGCTGAACGCCAACGGTCTGGCGACCGACAACGGCCATGCCCAGCCTGCGCTGCTGCCGCGGGCACAGCGTGTGCTGGCCGTGCTGCCCGCCGAGCAGCTCACCCTGCTGGCACTGAACCTCCCGGCGATGCCACCCCAGCGACTGCAAGCCGCCTTGGCCGGGGCACTGGAAGAGCGCCTGCTGCACGACCCGGTCGGCGTGCATCTCGCGGCTGGCCCGCGCGAAGCCGACGGCAGCGTGCGCCTGGCCTGCGCCTGCGAGCGCGCGCCACTGGCCGCGGCCTTGCAAGCCCTCGCCGTGGCCGGACGTGAACCCGCCGCCGTGGTGCCCGAGCCCGTGTTGCTAGCCCCTGCCGAAGCCTGGCTCAGCGCCCTTCCGAGCGGGCTGCGACTGCTCTGGCGTGACGCCGATGGTGAGGCCGCTTGGCTGCATCTGCCGCTCGATGCAGGCGCCGGCGCGACCCCTGCAGACCCTGCCCACGAGGCCTTGCCCAGGCCCGAATTGCTCACCGCGCGGCCCACACGCGTGCTGGTCGACCCGGACTTGCGCGATCTGGCCGCCCGTTGGTTCGGCCCAGCAGCCGACATCACGCCCGTCACCCATGCGGATGTGCTGGCGCGCGCCGCGCAGTCAGCCTGGAATCTGCGCCAGTTCGAGCTGGCCCCGCAAGCAGCCATGCAACGCGGCATGGCCGGATTGGCCAAGCAGTTGCGCACCCCGGCATGGCGTCGCGTCACCATGCTCGTCGGCGTGCTGCTGCTGGTGCAGATCGTCGGCATCAACCTGGTGGCGATGAAGCTGCGCAGCACCCGCAACCAGTTGCAGACCCAGGTTCAAACCGTGGTGAGCGAGGCCCTGCCGGGCACCCCCGCGGTACTCGACGCCCGGCTGCAAATGCAGCGCGCGCTCGACAACGCGCGCCTGCGCGCCGGCAAACCCACCAGCTCCAGCTTGGAGGCGCTGATGGGTGCAGCGTCACAGGTCCTGCCGGAGAAAACCGCCCTCGTCCGCACGTTGGACTATGCCCCGGGTCGGCTGCAGCTCGGCCTGCCTGGCGAGCAGGCGGACGCGGCGCAAGCGCGCTGCAACCTGCTGCAACTGCCCTGCGCCGCCACGGGCGACACCCTCACTGTCGGCACGTCCGGCAGCGGATCCGGCAATGCCGGCGGTACGCCAGGCGGCATCGCCAGCGGCAGCATCGGCGGCGCGGGGGCGAGCAGCTGATGGCCAGCGTTCCCCAGCCCTCCTCCATGCTGCCCGGGCTGGTCGCGGCCTTGCGTGCCCGCTGGGCAGTGCTGTCGCTGCGCGAGCGCCGACTGGTGAGTCTGGCGGCTGCCCTGGTGGGCCTGGCCCTGGTCTGGCTGGTGCTGCTGCGTCCGGCGCTGCACACTCTGCGCACTGCTCCGGCAGACATCGCGCGGCTGCGATCCACATTGATCACGGCGCAGGATCAGGCGCGGGAACTGGCGCAACTGGCCGCCGCCCCGGCCGCGACGGTGACGAGCAGTGACGTGCGCAGCGACGTGCGCGACTGGCTGCATGCCCACGACGCCCAGGCCGACGCTGAGGTGACGGTGCTGCCCGGTGGCATCACCCTGGACGTCAAGCGCCTGAAACCACAGACCTTGCTGGGCATCGCCCAGGCGGCGCGGCGCGACTGGGGCGCAACCGTGGCACAGGCGCAACTGCGGCGCAGTGGCGACGGCCTGCTGGCGGGACGCATCCAGTTGGCGCAACAGCAAGCCGCGGGCGGCTCCTCAGCGCCATGACGCCGTGTTTCGTCCCGGTGCATTCCAGGGTCAACGCCGGTGGAGCGGCGCCAGCGCTTCATCCATCGATGGCGCGTTGATCCCGGCTTTGCGCACCGGCACCCAACACAGCTTCGCGCTGCCTCGCCGCATCATGGCGCATCCATCATCCGCATCCTCGACCTGAACGCATGGCCCGTCGCTCCCAACCTGTTGCCGGCGCGCGCTGGCCCCTGTGGCTGGCGGCGCTGCTCGGCCTGCTGTTCGCCTTGGTGCTCTTCGCGCCGGCGAGTTGGCTGGCAGGCCCTGCGGCGCGCCTGAGCCAGCAGCGCTTGCTGCTGGCTCAGGCGCAGGGCACCTGGCATGACGGCTCGGCGCAGGTGGTGCTGAGCGGCGGCGCGCAAAGCCGTGGGGCGACGCTCGTGCCGGGCAGGGTGCGCTGGCGCCTCGGTTTGGCGGGACTGTGGCACGGCCGCGTGGATCTGGTGCTGCATTGGCCGGCTCTGGCCGAAGCGCCGCTGCGGCTGCGTGTGCAGTTGGGCATCGGCAGCTGGAGCGTGCAGCAGTTGCAAGCCGCGCCGCAAGACATTGCGACCCCGATGCCGGCATCGCCACCCGCCGCAGCCGCAACCGCAGCCGACGCGTCGGCATGGCAGGCGCGGCTACCAGCCGATCTGCTGGCAGGCCTGGGGACGCCGTGGAACACCCTGGCTTTGCAGGGCCGCATTGTGTTGTCGCTGCAACAGGCGCGCCTAGAATCGATCGCGGGCAGATTGCGTCTGAACGGGCAGATTCAGGTGCATGCGGACGATATGCGCTCGCGGCTCAGTACCGTGGCGCCGCTGGGAAGCTATATGCTGCGCATCAATGGCGACGGCGCGAATGCCGGCATTGTCCTGTCCACGCGCACCGGCCCCCTGATCCTGGACGGCCGCGGCGTGTGGAATGGTCAGCGCTTGCAGTTCGACGGCACGGCACGTGCCGGCGCGGGGCAGGAGCAGGCCCTGGCCAACCTGCTCAGCCTGCTGGGCCAGAGGCAAGGCGATCATGTGCGCATCAGTTTGTGATTCGCGAATTCGAAACCGGGCCACGGCCAGCAGCAGGACAACGTTGACATCAAGCCGATATGAGTGAGCAGCGCGCCGCATCTTCAGCATCGCCCTCCGTCGAACCGTCGCGCCTCGGCGCGCGCCGCACCTCCTCGGCCCTGCTGTTGGCGCTGGCGCTTGTCGGTTTGCTGCCGCCATCGGCCTGGGCTGCACCCGGCGAGGGCGATGCCCGCGCCCGGCCGAATGCGCCGATGACCATCAACCTGGTGAATGCCGATATTGCCAGCGCCGTGCAGGCGGTGGCCGCGGCCACCGGGCGCAACTTCATCGTCGACCCGCGGGTGAAGGGGCAGATCACGCTGCAGTTCGAAAAGCCGGTGCCGCCGCAGCAGGTCTATCTGGCGCTGCTGACGCAGTTGCGCCTGGCCGGCTATGCAGTGGTGGAACATGACGGCGTGTTCAAGGTCGTGCCCGAGGCCGACGCGCGGCTGCAGACCACGCCGGTGGGCGTGGGCAACCGCCTGACGGCAATTCCTGGCAAGGGCGATCAGGTGGTGACGCAGATCTTCCAGCTTCGCAATCAGGCGGCGAGCAATCTGCTGGCGGTGCTGCGGCCGCTGATCTCGCCGAACAACACCATCAATGTCGACCCCGGCAGCAACGCCCTGGTCATCACCGATTACGCCGACAACCTCAAGCGCCTCGCCCGCATCATCGCCGGGCTGGACGTGCCTACTGGCAGCGATGTGGACGTGGTGCCGCTGAAGTACGCCGTGGCCACGGAGCTGGCGGCAACGCTGCAAAAACTTATCGACATGCAGGCAGCCACGACCCCGGGCGCCCCAGGCGCGCCGGCCGGCGCGGTCACCGGAGCCAACGGCATGCGTGCCGTGGTGCTGCCCGAAACCAGCAGCAACGCCCTCATCATTCGCGCCGCCAACGGAGCCCAACTGGTGCAGATCGAGCAGATGGTGGCCAAGCTCGATCGCCCTGACGATACCGACAACATTCACGTTGTCTACCTGCACAACGCCAATGCTGCCGACCTGGCGCGCACCCTGCGCGGCGTGCTGGCCAATAACGGCCTGGGCACCAACACCGGGCAGAACGCACGCCAGGGACAGCCCATCGCCCAAGGCAATATGGTGAACTCGCAGCAGGGGATGAACAGCGTCAGCAGCTTCAGCAGCGGTGCAACCAGTCCCGGTCTGGGCCAGGCGCCGGATTTCGCTCCACGCGCCGGCAGCGAGTCCATCGCCCTGCCCGAGGGAGGATCGGTCTATGCCGATACGGCGCTGAACGCGCTCATCATCAACGCGCCGCAGCCCGTCTACCAGCAGTTGCGCGGCGTCATCCAGAAGCTCGACGTGCGCCGCGCCCAGGTGTACGTGGAGGCGCTGATCGCCGAAGTCGACGCCAACAAGGCGGCGCAACTGGGCATCCAGTGGCAGGCGCTCGCTGGTAGCGCGGGTAACCAGAATGCCATTTACAGCGGCAGCAATTTCGGCACTGGCGGCAGCAACATCATCAACCTGCAGGCGGGCCTCTCGGCCGGCGGCACGGCTGCTGGGCAGGCCATCGCCAGCGGCGCGCTTGCCATCCCCAACGGTCTGAACATCGGCCTGCTGCACAACGTGGCCGGTCTGGCGACGCTGGGCCTGCTGGCCAATTTCCTGCAGACCCACGACGGCGCCAACATCCTTTCGGCTCCGAATTTGATGACCCTGGACAACGAGGACGCGAAGATCGTCGTCGGCCAGAACGTGCCCTTCATCACCGGCCAGTACGCGCAGACCGGCGCCACCGCCACCGTCACCCCGTTCCAGACGGTGGAGCGCAAGGACGTGGGCCTGACGCTCAAGGTGCGACCGCAAATCACCGCTGGCAACACCATCAAGATGGATGTGTACCAGGAGGTGTCGAGCATCGCCAGCACCAGCAACTCGGCCGGCATCATCACCAACAAGCGCTCCATCCAGACGGCGGTGCTGGTGAACGACGGCCAGACCATCGTGCTCGGCGGCCTGATGCAGGACAACGTCAGTGAGAACAACAGCAAGATCCCCGGCCTGGGTGACATTCCCGGCCTCGGTGCGCTGTTTCGCTCGAACTCGCGCACGATGCAAAAAACCGAT
This sequence comes from Burkholderiales bacterium, assembly GCA_013044035.1. Lineage (GTDB taxonomy): Bacteria > Pseudomonadota > Gammaproteobacteria > Burkholderiales > Burkholderiaceae_C > Thiomonas_A. The sequence goes on along the minus strand of JABEVE010000001.1, from coordinate 1,632 downwards.
CTGATGGTGTTCCTGCGGCCCATCATCGTGCGCACCGAGAATGAGGGCAACAGCATCAGCCAGCGACGCTACGACAACATGCAGAACTTGCAGAGCAACAGCCAATTGCCCTCGCAGTTTGGCATGCCGAATCTCCCGGGCCCGATCCTGCCGACCATCACGCTCCCGAACGTGGCGCCTGCCGCAGCAACGAGCAACAACCCGGCGGCCAGTGCCGCGACGGCGCTTGTGCCGGCCGCGCCTCTGCCCAGCCCCTCGCCCAACGTGGAACAGCAGGGCAATGTGTTGCAAGGCGTGCAGGCCAGCGAGCACGGCGGCCAGACGGTCGTGCAACTGGAGTTCGCCCAGCCGCTGCTGAGCGCGCCGCCCGGATTCACCATGGAGCAACCGCCGAGCATCGTGCTCGACTTTCCAGGGGTCGTTTCCGGTCTCGGACGCAATGTGGTGAGCTTCGAGCAGGGCAATCTGCGCAATGCGAACGTGATGGAAGCGCAAGGCCGCTCGCGTGTGGTGCTGAGCCTGCGCAAGGTCGCCAGCTACAAGACCGAAGTCCGGGGTCGGCGTCTGTTGGTGTTGCTGGACAATACCGTCACATCAACCGTCGCACCGGCAGCAGTGACCCCGGCCAAACCCAAGCCCTGAGCTTGCCGCGATGTCGCTGCGCTACCCGCTGCCTTATGCCTTCTGCCGCGACCAGTCGCTACTGGCCGAACAGGATGGCGCCCTGCTCAAGCTCTGGGTGAGCGAGACCACACGCGCCGCCGGCCTCGCCGAAGTGCAACGCACCCACACCGTGCAGTCTCTTCAGCGCGTCACGGCCACCGAACTGCAGGAGCGCATCGGCACTGCCTACGCCGCGCGCGACGGCAGCGCCGCCGAGGTTGTGAGCGAGGTGGAAGGCGACGTCGACCTGTCCCGCCTGATGCAAGATCTGCCGGCGGTGGAGGACCTGCTGGAGGCGGCCGACGACGCCCCCATCATCCGCATGCTCAACGTGTTATTCACCCAGGCCGCGCGCGACGGCGCCAGCGACATCCACATCGAGCCGTATGAATTGGCCTCTGTGGTGCGTTTCCGGGTGGACGGCGCCCTGCGCGACGTGGTGCGGCCGAACAAGGCCTTGCATGGCGCGCTGATTTCGCGGGTCAAGATCCTGGCCCAGCTCGACATTGCCGAAAAACGCCTGCCGCAGGACGGCCGCATTTCGCTGCGCATCGGAGGCCGGGCGCTGGACGTGCGCGTCTCCACCCTGCCCTGCGCCCATGGTGAGCGCGCCGTCATGCGCCTGCTCGACAAATCGGCCGCCAAGCTGGACTTGCGCGCCGTGGGCATGTCGCCCGACATGCTGCAGCAGTTCGACGCGCTGGTGCATCATCCACACGGGTTGATCCTCGTCACCGGCCCCACCGGCAGCGGCAAGACCACCACGCTGTATTCCACGCTGGCACGGCTCGACGCCACCACCACCAACATCATGACGGTGGAAGACCCAGTGGAATACGACCTGCACGGCATCGGCCAGACGCAGGTGAATCCGCGCATCGACCTGACCTTCGCCCGCGCCCTGCGCGCCATCCTGCGGCAAGACCCGGACGTGGTGATGATCGGGGAAATCCGCGATTTCGAAACCGC